>NZ_BAABWQ010000004.1:0-766021 GCF_040370365.1 Shimia sp. NS0008-38b
TCTAAACGTTTCCCCGATTCCGGCTGCCAGCGCGCATCCGGGGTCACTTCCTTTTGGGCCGACCGTTGTGTCGGCCCTTTTTTTGTCTGTCAGACCGTTGTGAGCTTTTTGTTGATCTGCGGCGTGGTGCCCGCCAAACTAGAGAGGTTTTACAAAAGCCGGGTGTGTTATGCCCATTGATCTATTTGAAATTGACAAAAACATAGAGACTGCGAGATCCGATCGTTGGCGGCGGTACCAATTTGATTTGCGTCTCTTTAACGTGTGTACCCGCGTGCATGCGCTGTTTGACGACCCCCAGTACCCCAAACGTCAGCGCAGCTTCGGCGCCATCCAAAAATCACTAGGTGTGTTTGACAACAAAGAAGATGAGCTGCGTAACATCCTCTTTGATATGGGTGCCGTTGTCATCCACGGAGAAGACGACACCCAGCACTGGTATTTGCCAGATACAATCGCGCCCCCAACTGAACCGGAAAAGCCCAAACCGCCCTACCGGATCATGGCCATCGCCGTGATCGTGGTCGCCATCCCTGCCTTGATCTATTTTGATCTCGGCCCCCAGCAGATCCTCAACCTAATTTTGCCACCCCCAACGCGCGAAGACTGTATCGCGCAGGCCAATGGTGTGATGACGGAGATTTTGAAATGCAACGCACGATATTGACGACGGCTTTACTTACCGCATGCCTGACCACCACAGCCTCTGCGCAGGCGTTGCTTGATTGCAGTGGACTTGACCCAGAACAGGAACGCGACGCCTACCGCGCATTTGAATGTGTCAGCGGCTTGGACAGTGACTTGCGGGCTGCCCTCTCGCGCATTGAAACGTTGGAAAGCCAGATGCAAACCCTTCTGGACACGGTGGCCCAAATAGACACCGACGCGCTGATCCCGGCCAATGCGGTGCTGGCCGTGGACAGCCCCGGACGATGTCCAAACGGCTGGAGCGAATTTGTCGAAGCCCAAGGTCGCACCATCATCGGCGCGTCCTTTGGCAAACCCTCCAACCTGTCACGCAGTGCAGATCAGGAGACCACCCAAAGAAAATATCGCGACCATGGTGGCGAAGAGCGTGTGTTATTGACACAGGGACAAATGCCGAAACATCACCACACCGTTACATCCTCTCCGCCAGATTCCAGCGTCCACGATGGGTTTGGCGGGTCCAAAGAGCCCTTTGGCCTCCGAGCCGAATATGACCCAGAGGTGCTGCCCACCCCCAGCTGGGAGACACAACACCCAAGCTTCATGTCCGCAGAAGGCGGGGACCAAGCCCACAACAACATGCCCCCCTACATCGCGCTCTATTTTTGCAAAAAGGACTAAGGCTTTCCGGAGTTGAACAATCGTTCATTCCGCCATAGCGTGCGGGGATGTCTCAGTCAGATCGCCCCCTCCTTGGCATCACATTGATGCTTGGCTTTTGCGTGCTTGCGCCCATTGGGGATGCAACCGCAAAGCTGTTGTCAGATGTTCTACCTCTTGGGCAGCTGCTATTGGTCCGGTTTTTTGTGCAAGCCGCCCTGCTGATTCCGATTGTCTTTGTGACCCGCAGACCATGGCACATGAGCCCACGCGTGTTTCGCATTGTGGTGATCCGCACGTTCCTGCACATCGCCGGGATTGGCTGTATGTTCACCGCCTTCCGCTATTTGCCACTGGCTGATGCGATCGCAATTGCCTTCGTCATGCCGTTTATCATGTTGCTCTTGGGCAAATATGTGCTGGGCGAAGACGTTGGCTTGCGCCGTTTGCTCGCCTGCGTGGTCGGTTTCACCGGAACGCTGCTTGTGATCCAACCCAGCTTCGTCGAGGTTGGTGCGCCCGCCCTGCTACCTTTGGCGGTGGCGGTGATCTTTGCGCTCTTTATGCTGGTGACCCGCCAAATAGCCAAAGACATCGACCCCATTGCCCTGCAAGCCAGCAACGGTGTGATCGCCACAGCTGTCCTGTTGCCCGCTCTGTTGATTGGAGACCACTTTGGCGCCGCCGAGCTGTCTCTGATCCGTCCTGCCCCTGACACTTGGGGGTTGCTCGTGTTTATCGGAGTGGTCGGAACGGTTGGGCATCTGCTGATGTCTTGGTCCTTACGCTATGCGCCGTCGACCACGCTGGCCTCCATCCAATATGTGGAAATCCCTTTGGCCGCATTTGTCGGTTGGCTGGTGTTTGGCGATTGGCCCAACACGTTGGCCTCCATTGGCATCTGCATCACAATGGCCGCCGGTGTCTACGTTGTGCTCAGGGAACGGGCCACGTTGCGGGCGCCTGCTGCAGCTGAGTGAGCAACTCTGGCAAGACCCGCTTTGGCAGGATCAGCAACATACCCGGCGCGTCAAACGCCATGCTCACCGGCCCCGTCGCCGCATTGGACGTGCCAATGGATCCGTCTGGCGCAAAGGCAATCCCCTCTATCGGCCATTGCAATCCCTCAGAGCGCCCCGTCACCGCCGCCATCGGAAACAACGACACGCGCGTGCCCGCCGCAACAGTCAGTCGCAACTGTGGCGGGGCCAGACAGATCACATCAACGTCGCCGATCAGGATACAGGGCTGATGGGCATGCCGCACCAAACCATTGAAACACGCCAGTTCATGATCCAACCGCCCGCCCGTGAACCCAACCGCCAAAACAACCGGCGCCACGGTATGTCGCAAAGCTTTGTCAAAATCCGTGCTGTCCTGTTCCGCAACAGGGTGGAGCCGCGTGGCCGGCACACCCTGCGCTTCAAGTGCCTCAAAAGAGTCCATATCGCCGATGACAGCTTCCGGGATCAGATCATAAGACAGGCAATGAGAAGCCCCGCCATCTGCCGCAACAAGATGGGGTGCCAAGGCCAGAGATTGCATAAGATCAGATTCGGACAACGGTCCGGCCCCGACGAGGGTAATTGGTTCCAATTTGTGAACAATGCTGCTCATATTTGCCGGTTTCCCCCCCTCTGAGAGCCTTTGGCCACATTTTGGCCCAGAAATGATACGCTCACTTCCACAGAATCGGTCGCGTTTCGACTTTCCTTTAGTGGTAGTTTGATTGCTGAGTAGTGCAAAGGACCCGCAGAAGATGGTTACTAATAACAAAGTGCTCACGGTTTCCTACGGGACGTTTTCATGCACCCTGGAAGGGTTTGAGGAATCGTTCGATACGATGAAGGCAATCGCAGAGTATTTCCGCGATCTGGCGGCGGATGACCGCTATTTCGGTGCAGAGCCCCCGACACCCGACGCAGAGATGCTTGCCCGCATTGCGGAACAAGAGATCGCGCGCCGTGTAAGTGCCCGTATGGATCAGGGAGCCATTGTTCTCAGCGCGACCCCCGATCCGCAACCTGCTCCCGCAGCGGTGGAGGACACCCCAGCACCTGCAGCGCCAGTGGCAGCATCTGTGGCAACCGCGCCCAGCTCTGACGTCGCCGATGTGGATGCCGCACCAGCTGAGGCCGTGCAAGACCAGCCCACACCCGAAGACACCTCACTCGAGGAGGCTCCGGTTCTAGACACGCCAACAACAGTGATCGAAGACAAGCCGGAGCAGGCATCAGATGCCCCCTCTGTTGCCGAGGTTGCAGAAGTTGTCGAGGCTCAAGATCCAGCTGATGCCCCATCTGCCCCGGTAGAAGACGTCGCCGCAGACGAAAACCAGAATTCAAACGACGTCATTGTCGCAGAGTCTGAAGACGAGACAGAGACCGAAGCGCAATCAGAAGACACCGCTGTTGCCCTCGAGGAAGACGACGAAATTGGCATGTCTGACGCAGTGCTCTCCGCAGTCACAGAAAATGTGGCTGAAGAGGTGCTCGCCGACGTTGAAGAGGACATCATTGCCGAAGCCGCACCAGCAGAAGAGCTTGCACCGGAGACAGACGCGGAGGTCACGGAAGACTTCTCAATCGATCTGGACAGCATTACTGCGGCAGTTTCCGCTGTGGACGCCCTTTCTGACGCACAGTTGAAGTCAGATTCCGATGTGGCTGACAGCAGCGACCTTCTTGTGTTGGAAGGTGTGATTGACGAAAGCGATGATCCTTTCGCCGAAGATATCGATGTCGCTGAAAACCTCGAAGAGGAGTTTGACGCTGAGCCTGTTGGGTCATGGGATGAACAGGACGACGCACCAGACTACGAAGAAAACTCCATCGCCGCCAAACTGGAGCGCATCCGCGCTGTGGTATCGCGCGTCGAAACAGCCCCCCAAGACACCATCGAAAGCGAAGACGAACAGCCAGAACTCACCACCACAGAGTTTGTGTCCGACTTTGCCGCAGATCAGATCTTCGCAAGTCAGGACGCAGATCTGCAAGACGCCGATGTGCACCAAAATCCCGAATTGGACGCGCTGATTTCTGAAGAGTTGTCTTCAAGTGACATGCCTCACGACGCGCTCTCTCTGTCAAACGACCTCGCAGAAGAGATGGCCAGCGAGGCAGAAGAAGATGCCGAAGCAGAGGCGCCCGAAGAAACAGCCGTGGTCAAACCAACGGTGCGCCCACTGCGTGCTCGCATTGTGCGTATGAAAAAGGCGGACTTCGAGGAGGCTGTTGCAGCGGGCACGTTGGAAGCAAACTCTGAGGAGGAGATGTCAGACGACGCCTCAGCGGAGCCCACAAGCCTAACTCCTGAGGACGAAGCTGACCTTTTGGCGGAGCTGGCTCAGGTCGAAGCAGAATTGCAGACATCAGACGCAGACAATGAAGCTGAAGACGCAATTGAAAACATGTTTGCGGATGACGCGTCGGTGCAGAGTTCCGACCTTGAGGCGGAACCTGAGCTGGACGTTGCCAGCATCGTGGAAGACACCATCAAAGACACACGCAAAGCGACGCAGACATCTGAGCCGGATTTGACCCGTCTGATGGCCAAAGCGGACAGCGAGATGGAAGAACCTGCTGGCAAAGGCCGCCGCAGTGCCATCGCTCACCTCCGTGCCGCTGTTGCCGCAACCCGCGCTGAAAAACACGCCGGAAAAAGTGGCAAAGGCGAAGATGACACCATCGCTTATCGCGATGATCTGGCAAGTGTTGTGCGCACGGTTCCTGGTGGCAAAGGCGAGGATTCAACCGAAGCCTCCACAAAAAGCGTCGCCACACCTTTGAAACTGGTTGCCGCGCAGCGTGTCGATACGACGCCCGCTGCCACCACCGAGAAATCCGCTCAGCCTTCGAGTGAAGAAGCACAAAAGGCACCACGCCGCGTCCCTGTTCGTCCGCGCCGTGTGTCTTCAGACCGTTTGGACCGCGATCAAGCCGCGCGGGCCGCTGCCCCGGTCTCTTCAAAGAACTCAACGCTGAGCGGATTTATTGAGTATGCCAACAGCGTTGGTGCAAACCAGTTGCCAGAAAGCATCGAAGCGGCCGCCGCTTACCTAACCTTTGTACAAGGGTTGGAGCGGTTCTCCCGCCCCATGCTGATGCGGATGTCCCGCGAAGTGAACATTCCTCAGTTCACCCGCGAAGAAGGATTGCGCAGCTTTGGTCAACTCTTGCGTGACAAGAAGATCGAAAAACGGGCGGGGGGGCGCTTTGCCGCCAATGCCACGATCAACTACAAGCCACGCGATCGCGAAGCCGGGTAACACCGCTCGTTTCAAATCGAAAAAGCCCGATCTTTGGATCGGGCTTTCCTCATTTTTGGTCCCCGATTTTATTGCTCCGGCTCTAACCAGCCCTGATAGCGCACAATCGCGCCCACTCCCAATGGTGCAGCCAGCGACACATCAAAGTGAAAGCATCCATCCGCGACAAACTCACGTGTCTCGCTGATCGGCAAAAGCCATCGCGGCATGCGCAGGCCCAGAAACCAGCCCTTGCGCACAGGCATGCCAACCACCCCATCCATCACAGTCAAATCCATTTCAAACTGAAATGGGCCAAATCGTTCACGGAATCGCCCCGCCTCAGGGGCCAAACGACAGCGTGACAAAAACCGCTGCCCAGCAAAATCCCGCTCCCAAATTTCATCTTTGTCAGTGCGTGTTTTGGTCACCCGCACCGCACAGCATTCTGTCGCTTTGGGAAATCCAAAGAGACGCGCAACCCATTGCGCCAACAGGCCACCGTCTCGCGTCACACGCGCTTCTCCGGTGAATACCTCTAAATCAGCAACGCAGTGTAGTTCTTTGATTTTATTTGGTAAGTCATTCCATTTTTCGCCAAATGCAATTTCAAACTGCGGCTGCCAGAAACCATCTTGGCGCTGTGTTGTCACCTCAAGATCGGCCCAACCCGCCTGCATTTGATCCAATGAAACATCTCTCACACAGGGCCGTGCGCCGGGTGGCACCTCCTCAAAGTGACGCATCAGCACCCGTGCTGCAACGGCGGGTATGTAGGGGCCCTCCCCAGCCTCAGCAACCAATGTCCAACTGTGCCGTCGCATCTGTTCACCTTGTCGCCCAATGACCTCCACATGCATTCCACCGCGATCTGTGCCAAACCGCTCTGTCAATTGCGCCAGCCAGCGAAAGACGGCAACCCGGCGTGGCGTGATTTCAAAAGGAACCACCTGCCGCACAGCCGCCACCATCCGCATTCCAAAGTTGAGAAAACCAAGCTCCATACCCGCACGAAACATCACAGATCGGGCCTCAAATGCCTCTGGAAACAAACGGATATCTGGCACTTCAACAAAGCGACCAACCCGCTCAAGCCCCGGTGCCAACGTCACACGACGCGCCGCACGCCAACCGCGCAACGCCCGCCATTTGCCCCCACGCCAAACCTGGGCTTCGCGCCCCAGCTGCCCCATGATGCTTGCCATGACAGACGCCCCTCGCGGCGCACGGTTGCCCGGCAAAATCGCGCTCTCAATCAGGAGAACGTCGTCCAGTCCCAGCACCAGATCCGCCACCACCGCACTGGAGAGCCCGGGCACGCTGGACACGCCAGACAGCACCCGCCGCCCCACTCTCTTTGCCTCCGCGTCCAAGATGGAAATACCAGATGTAAACGCCGCGCTGCCAGACAGATCGAGATAGTCGGCTCCCATCTTAAGTGACAGGCGGGCCATGCGATATGGATCTTCCACATAGGTCTGAAATGGCCCCACAGCGTCGATCACCACATCAGGCGACAGGGCCACCAACGGCGCCGGATCACTGTGTATGTCCCACTCCAAAGCGGCACATCCCAATTGTCCAGCCAGTGCCTCAGCTTTTGCAAGGCTGCGGCCCACCACAACAACCTGATGGCCATCACGCACCAGCAAGTCCGCCAGACGCCCACCAAAAACGCCATAACCGCCCAGAACAGCAACCTTCACTTGAGCAACAACCTCGCCTTAAGTCGCGGGTCCGGCAGGCTGCACATATCGCCACGGCCAAACATCTGATAACGATTGCGCGCGATGCGACGGTAAATCCAATCCTGCACGCTCCTCGGCATGAGCTTCAAGGGCCACAAAACATGCCCCACCCCTCCCATCAATGCTCCCACGCGGATTATGGCATCCAGCGACGCATAAGCACGCCCCTCCACAATCAATAGCCAGCTTTCAGGATCATCGGGCGACAGTTCATAGTGACGCAACAGTGCCGTGCCCAAATCGGTTTGTGCCGGACAAATTCGAAACACATCCTTGTGGTCAAAGCGCGCAATCATGCGCGCACCAAAGCCACACAATGCACAGTCCCCATCCATCACTGTGATCGGGCCCCCGTCGTCAAATGCCGCAAGTGCTGCGTCGTCTCGGTAAGAATAGGGGCGTCGGTCAGGAAGTAGCGCCATAAGATGTCAATCTCTTGCCATGCAGAGGAATTGTCAGCAGTGCAGCAGAAAACTGCCCAATTGGCAATGCGCTGAAACGCAAAACGGCGGCGCGCAAATCTGCACGCCACCGTTAAAGTTTCATATATTTTATAAACGTTTACGGATCGTCTTCAAACCGAGGAGCTGGCGCATCTGGATCAGCCTGACCAATGCCTTTGAACACCGACTTAAACGGCAAAACCCAAACAATCCCCAAACCGACATAAAGCGCCAAAGTCACCAATACAGAGTCGGGCGCTATCGCAGTGGCCAAAACGGAAGCCACAACAATATAGATCGGCAGCCCGACCACCAGAACCAGTAACGCCACGCGACGGCGGGCTTTGTAACTCAATGCCATGTCGACCTCTCCTTTCAGATCACTACGTGATCAATCCGCAAATGGATCGGTTACCAGGATTGTGTCTTCACGCTCTGGGCTTGTCGACAACAGTGCCACAGGGCATTCAATCAGCTCTTCAACCCGCTTCACATATTTGATCGCATTGGCCGGCAGATCGTTCCAGCTGCGCGCGCCTTCGGTGCTCTCGCTCCAACCTGCAATTTCCTCGTAGATTGGCTTGCAACGCGCCTGCTGATCCGCTGCGGTCGGCAGGTAGTCCAAACGCGCCCCGTCCAGATCATAGCCCACACAGATTTTGAGTGTTTCAAACCCGTCCAGCACATCCAGCTTGGTCAGGCAAATGCCTTTGATACCTGAGGTCGCACAGGTCTGGCGCACCAACGCGGCATCAAACCAGCCACAGCGGCGCTGACGGCCGGTGGTGGTGCCAAACTCATGGCCCCGCTCGCCCAAACGCGCGCCATCTGCATCAGGTGTCCCGTCGGCATTCAGCAGCTCGGTTGGGAACGGTCCCTCCCCCACACGGGTGGTGTATGCCTTCACAATGCCCAGCACGTAATCAATCGAGCCCGGACCGATACCAACACCTGTGGATGCCTGACCGGCAATCACGTTTGAGCTCGTTACAAAGGGATAGGTGCCAAAATCGATGTCCAAAAGCGCACCTTGCGCACCTTCAAACAGAATACGTTTGCCCGCTTTGCGCTTTTCGTTCAGCACTTTCCAAACTGGCGCCGCATACGGCAAGATGTCTTGTGCAATCTCTTTCAGTTGTGCGATCAGCTGGTCGCGGTCAATCGCTTCAATGCCAAGACCCTTACGCAGTGGGTCATGGTGTTGCAACGCACGATCGACACGGGCAATCAAGGTTGCCTCATCCGCCAGATCAGCCACGCGCACAGAACGACGGCCAACCTTGTCTTCATACGCCGGACCAATACCGCGCCCGGTGGTGCCAATCTTGGTGCCTTTGGAGGCGGCTTCTTCACGCGCCCGATCCAATTCACCGTGAATCGGCAGGATCAGCGGAGTGTTTTCCGCAATCATCAGCGTCTCTGGGGAAATCTCAACACCCTGTGCACGCACGGTCGCAATCTCGTTGACCAAGTGCCAAGGGTCCAGCACCACGCCATTGCCGATCACCGACAACTTACCGCCACGCACAACACCAGATGGCAGCGCGTGCAGCTTGTACACTTTCCCGTCAATGACCAGCGTGTGGCCAGCGTTATGCCCGCCTTGGAAACGTGCGATGACATCAGCACGTTCGCTGAGCCAGTCAACGATCTTGCCTTTTCCTTCATCGCCCCATTGAGCGCCTACAACTACGACGTTGGCCATATCTGGTCCTTTGCAGAGAGTTCAAACCCGCGCCCTTTTAGCCATGTTGTGCACCACACGAAACCGCAAACTGCGCCTTACACTGGACAGAACGCATGATTTTGCGCAAGGAATAGAAAAAAAGCTACTTTTCGAGGGGATTGTCATGGGGCTGTTGTTGCGATGGGTGTTTGCCTTCGTGCTTTTGGCGGCGACATTTAACCCCACCGAATACAATTATGTGCATTGGAGTGCGGACAATTACGTAGAAGAGCTCCCGCTCACGGTGCTGTTTGGTCTTCTGCTGACGATTGGCTACATCATTTATCTGCGCGCCACCCTGCGGTCTATCGGCGGCTTTGGCATGTTTCTGGTGCTTGCCGTTTGCGCCGCGGTGGCTTGGGTTTTGTACGACTGGAAAATGCTCAGCTTGGACAACTCCGCCGTCAACACTTGGCTGGCGATCCTGTCGCTGTCTATCGTGCTGGGCATTGGCCTCGGTTGGTCAATTGTCCGCAGGATGCTGTCGGGTCAGCTGGATGTCGACGACGTCGAAACGTGACTCACTGCGCGGCGGACAAATGCACAGGCTGTCCATGCGGCGTGTTCAAATAGGCTTTGGCCCAGCCTTCTTTGAGATTCTGCAAAACCAAAGCCTCTGCCACGCCGAGGTCTTGCAAAAACCCCTCAAGCGCATCCAGCCAGGCATCGAAGTAATCCGCGCCGCCATCCAGTTCCTTGGCCAGCCCATGCGCCTTTAGCGTTGCGCCAAACCGGTCCGCCCATTGGCTCCAAGTAAAATGGCCTGACTCGTTTAAGGCCACGGTCAAAGCAAAAACCTGCGCATGCCATGGCTCCTCAAAGGCGGGCTCAGGCCGCTCACCACCCCCTGTCATTGATCGCGCTCCAGATAGCTTTCCCAAAGATCGAGCACAACGTCATCGCGCGGGTCTGCCTCTGCCCCCCAAAGCTCCTGCGCGCTGAATTTCACCGCATAGAGCGGTTGCGCGGCTTCTCCTTTGAAGTGCGCGTTGCTGTCTGGAAACACATGGGCCCCGTGCTGCAAAACAATCTCACCAACCGCTCCAGCGGCATAGGACGGCAATCGCGTATGCCCACCGGGCACTTCTATGTTGCGGGCTGGACGCCGCGCCCTCACGCGGTCCCCCACCTCAAACACGGCCGCGTCGCTGTCACGTGTATAGGGGCTTCCCTTGAGCAAAAGCTCTGCCACAGTCTCAGGCTTTGCAGCACGCTCCGCCAAAGCAGACAGCCCATCCGCCTGCCCCTTGGCCAGTTCATCTTCGGTAACAACGCCACGCGCCACCATCAGATCAGCCAATCCACCCATCCACTTTTCATAGTAGCTGAACACCGTGTAATCCTTTGGATCAAGCAATTCTCGCGCATGACGCGACGCATCAATGTTCCATTGTCCCCAAAACCCGCTGGACACATTTAACGCCAACGCGCGCTTGTGCCAGTCTTTGGCTTCGGCAAATTCGGCTCCATCCTGCGGGTCCACCGGACCTGTACCCAGCCGCCCGCCCATGTCGTGCACGCGGCTCATGGTGTTGGCTCCTGCGCCAATGCTGTGCCAATCATACTGTCACGTGACACAAGCTGAGCAAGCGCCTCTTCCGACATGCCTTCGGTGCCCAATGGGCGCTTGGGCACAACAAGATAGCGCACCTCTG
Source organism: Shimia sp. NS0008-38b (assembly GCF_040370365.1). Taxonomy (NCBI): domain Bacteria; kingdom Pseudomonadati; phylum Pseudomonadota; class Alphaproteobacteria; order Rhodobacterales; family Roseobacteraceae; genus Shimia; species Shimia sp. NS0008-38b. The sequence continues at coordinate 11,127 of NZ_BAABWQ010000004.1, forward strand.
CGGTGCTGTCCCAGACACGCACCTTTGTCTCTTCTGCCAAGGTCACACCAAATTCCGCCAACACCCTGCGTGGCTCTCTCACTGATCGCGCCCGATAGGCATCTGATTTGTACCATCCCGGTGGAATGCCCAACAACGGCCATGGGTAACAGCTGCACAGAGTGCACACGACCATGTTGTGCACCGCATCAGTGTTTTCAACAAACACCATATGCTCCCCCTGACGGCCATATAGCCCCATATCGCGCAACACCGGCATCGGATCTTCCATCATCGCACGGTGAAACGCAGGGTCGGCCCACATCTTGGCAACCACTTTGGCGCCATTCTGTGGACCAATCTTATTTTGGTAAAGATCAATGATCTCGTCCAACGCGGCTGGATCAACCAAGCCTTTGTCAGTCAACAATGTTTCCAGAGCCTTCACCCGCAACGCGGGGTCAGAGGGCAGATGAGAATGCGGGTGGTCATGATCATGTGGCATGGCCCGACCCTGCCAGAACACCTCCACAAGGTCCACAACCAAAACGGGTCTCAAAACCACTCAACATCCAAGTTGACGAAACCTCCTTGCCCCCCGCCGCAAACTTGCCTACATACCCCGCTAACAAAACCGAACGCTCGCTTTACAGGTCCCAATGGAAAACGTTGTCCTCATCATCCATCTTCTTCTTGCTCTGGCGCTGATTGGCGTCGTTCTGATGCAGCGTTCCGAAGGCGGTGGCCTTGGTATGGGCGGTGGCGGCGGCGGCGCCGTATCCGGCCGCGCTGCTGCAACGGCTATGACCCGTGTGACCTGGATTTTGGCCGCGGCGTTCATCTGCACCTCGATTGCACTTACTGTGATCGCTGCAAACAACTCCTCTTCGAGCTCGGTCTTTGACCGTTTGGGCACACAAGCGCCCGCCGCTGGAGAAACCGCTCCAACCCTGCCCGGCGCATCAGACTCGCTGCTGCCGCCATCAGCGGGTGACGACGCACCACTGGTGCCACGCGCCGACTAACGCGGGCTTCTGCTAGCTCGCCAGTAAAGTGGCCCCTCTTGGGGCTGCTTCGTTTTTTGCCCTCTGCGGGCACCACCACAGATTGAGGCCACAAAGCCACCCGCAACAGCATCTTGCGGTCCGGTTGCCTTTTGTCTGCGAATCCTATATGACTTAAGTCCCGTGATGCTGGGCCATTTTGTGATGAAAATCGCATGGGTTTGGGCGCTGCTACATCAATAAACACGACGTCAATCACGGGGGACGCCAGAGACATGGCTCGCTACATTTTTATCACTGGTGGGGTTGTTTCATCGCTGGGCAAAGGCCTCGCGTCAGCAGCGCTGGGTGCGCTGTTGCAAGCGCGAGGCTACACGGTACGCCTGCGCAAATTGGATCCCTATCTGAACGTTGATCCGGGCACGATGTCGCCGTTTGAACATGGCGAAGTTTTTGTCACCGACGATGGGGCCGAAACGGACCTCGATCTTGGCCACTATGAACGTTTCACCGGTGTGCCTGCCCGCAACACCGACAGTGTCTCCTCCGGCCGCATCTATTCCAATGTGTTGGAAAACGAACGCCGCGGCGACTATTTGGGAAAAACCATTCAGGTGGTTCCACACGTCACCAACGAGATCAAAGATTTCCTGCATGTGGGCGACGACGAAGTTGACTTCATGCTGTGTGAAATCGGGGGCACTGTGGGCGACATCGAGGGCCTGCCCTTCTTTGAAGCCATCCGTCAGTTCTCCCACGACAAACCGCGCGGTGATGTGATCTTCATGCACCTCACCTTGCTGCCCTATCTGGCTGCCTCCGGCGAGTTGAAGACCAAGCCGACCCAACACTCCGTCAAAGAGCTGCAATCCATCGGCATAGCCCCCGACATTCTGGTCTGTCGCTCAGAGCAACCGATCCCCGACAAAGAGCGCGAAAAAATCGCACTGTTCTGCAATGTGCGCAAAGAGCATGTTGTGGCCGCTTATGATCTGAAGTCGATCTATGAGGCCCCGCTGGCCTATCACCGCGAAGGCCTCGATCAAGCCGTATTGGACGCCTTCAACATCGCGCCCGCCCCACGTCCTGATCTGACCGTTTGGGAAGATGTGAACGATCGGCTGCACAACACCGATGGCAAGGTCAACATCGCCATCGTCGGCAAATACACCCAACTTGAGGACGCGTATAAGTCCATCAAAGAAGCGCTGACACATGGTGGCATGGCCAACCGTGTGAAAGTCAAAGTCAGTTGGGTCGATGCTGAGGTCTTTGACAAGACGGACGCCGCGCCACATCTGGAAGGCTATGATGCCATTCTGGTGCCCGGCGGCTTTGGCGAACGTGGCACCGAAGGCAAAATCAAAGCGGCACAATATGCCCGTGAACACAAAATCCCCTACCTCGGCATCTGCCTCGGTATGCAAATGGCAGTGATTGAGGCGGCCCGCAACAAAGCTGGCATCGCCGATGCTGGCTCTGAGGAATTTGATCACGAAGCGGGCAAAACCCGGTTTGAGCCCGTGGTCTATCACCTCAAAGAATGGGTGCAGGGCAACGCCAAAGTGACCCGCAAGGCGACAGACGCCAAAGGCGGCACAATGCGTTTGGGCGCTTATAACGCCACGCTCACTGAGGGCTCAAAGGTCGCAACCGCCTATGGCGCAACCTCGATTGAAGAGCGCCACCGCCACCGCTATGAGGTCGACATCAAATACCGCGAACAGCTTGAGGCGTGCGGCCTGAACTTCTCCGGTATGAGCCCAGATGGCCGCCTGCCGGAAATCGTGGAATGGCAAGACCACCCTTGGTTCATCGGCGTGCAGTTCCACCCGGAGCTCAAATCCAAACCGTTTGACCCACACCCGTTGTTCCGGGATTTTGTGCGCGCAGCCAAAGACAATTCACGGCTCGTCTGACGGCACACCATACATTCAAAAGGCGCGGGACATCACCGCGCCTTTTTTTGTGCGACCACGCCTTCCATCTACCTTTGGTTTTCGCTGACAAAGGTGTGACGGGGAAACGCCCTCAACGCGCCCCGAAAGTGCAACGCGCGTTCTGTTAAATTTCGCCATAGCCCTCGATCGCTCCACCTCCGGATTGCAGCCACGATACCGACGCAATACCGACACGGCGTTTGATTGGTTAAGACGCAACACCCCAAATGCGTTTGACCGCTCTGCCCGCGCGCTTTACCACCAAAGGCGCACGGCAAAGGGGATGTCCCATGATCTACACATCAGCACAACAATGGCGCGACGCAGCCCAGAAAAAGGTGCTGCTCTTTGGTATGTCCGGTTTGGGGAAAACACATATTTCCAACACCTTGCGGGACCAAGGCACGTGGTTTCACTACTCAATTGATTACCGCATTGGCACCCGCTACATGGGCGAACACATCGCGGACAATGCGAAACGTGAAGCCATGAAAGTGCCGTTTTTGCGCGAGCTGTTGATGTCGGATTCGATCTACATCGGCTCCAACATCACCTTTAACAATCTGGCCCCGCTTTCCGCCTATCTGGGCAAACCGGGCAACCCCGATCAGGGCGGCCTGGCCTTTGCAGACTACGTGACGCGTCAAGAACAGCATCGTGCCGCAGAGATTGCCGCATTGATGGATACCAAACTCTTTATCAACCGTGCGCATGATCTCTATGGCTATGACAATTTCATCTGCGATACCGGTGGCTCAATCTGCGAAGTGGTTGACCCCGAAGACCCAAACGATCCCGTTCTGACCACCCTGTCAGACAACACTCTCATGGTGTGGCTCAAAGGGTCTGATACCCATACTGACGCGCTGATCCAGCGGTTTGATCGCGCACCTAAGCCTATGTATTATCAACCAGAATTCCTTCTCTCCGCGTGGCGTGACTACCTTGACGAAACCGGTCACGCCGAAAGCTCTGTGGACCCGGATGCCTTTGTGCGCTGGACCTATGCCCGTGCGTTGGCACATCGGCAGCCCCGCTACGCCGCCATGGCGAAATGGGGGCTGACGGTGACTGCAGACCGCGTTGCCTCTGTTGCGTCCGCCGACGATTTCGCAGACGTGATCGCCTCCGCCCTTGAGGATCAAGCCGCAGAGGCCTAGGTATGGCCTCCACGAAAATTCCAAACCAAAGAGACTGACATGCCCATCAAGATTCCCGCCGACCTGCCCGCCTTTGACGTGCTCAAGCACGAAGGCGTCATGGTTATGGCTGAGGATCAGGCATCCCGTCAGGACATCCGGCCTATGCGCATCGGGCTTTTGAATCTGATGCCCAAGAAGATTCAGACCGAAAACCAATTTGCCCGTCTCATTGGCGCCACACCGTTGCAATTGGAACTGTCGCTGATCCGGATGTCGGAGCACAAAACTCGCAACACAGCCGCAGAACATATGGCCGAATTTTATCGACCCTTTCAGGAGGTTAAGGCCTCTGGCGCTAAATTTGACGGCCTGATCATCACTGGGGCTCCAATTGAACATCTGCCCTTTGAAGAGGTCACCTATTGGGAAGAACTCTGCGAAGTGTTTGAGTGGACACGCACCCATGTGCATTCCACTTTCGGGGTGTGTTGGGGCGGCATGGCAATGATCAACTACTTTCACGGGGTGCAGAAACACATCCTCGACCACAAAGCTTTTGGCTGTTTCCGACACCAGAATCTTGCTGATGCGTCCCCGTTTTTACGCGGGTTTTCCGACGATTGCGTTATTCCGGTAAGCCGCTGGACAGAGATCCGCCAAAACGAGGTTGACGAACGCCCAGAGCTTCGCACGCTCTTACACAGCGACGATGTTGGCCCGTGTCTGATTGAAAATCCAAAAACACGTGATCTCTTTATTTTCAATCACTTCGAATACGACAGCGACACGCTGAAACAAGAGTATGATCGCGATGTGGCTGAAGGCACGTCGATAAACGTGCCTGCCAACTACTATCCAGATGACAATCCTCAAAACCCGCCGCAAAATCGCTGGCGGAGCCATGCACATCTTCTGTATGGCAATTGGATTTCCGAGATTTATCAAACCACACCCTTTGACATGGCGCGGATTGGTCACGACATCACGGACCTGCGCGCCTAACGTCACAGGCCTTGAGCAATGTAACGCGTTTTAACACGCCGCATTGCACAAGCGTCTGTCTCGCCCCATATTGTGGAAAAGGGAGAGGTTTCATGAACTTGCCATTTGACGGTGCCATCAGCAGTTACTACAAAAACGACGCCCCTTCACCCGTTCGCAGTGCCATCAAAGACGGCGAGAAGAACGACATTCTCAGCCAATCCTACCCGCACCGCGAACGCCTCAGCCGAAAGACCTATGAGGCCGATCTGCAGGCACTACAAATCGAGTTGGTAAAAATGCAGCACTGGTGCAAGGACAGTGGCGCACGTATCGCAATGGTGTTTGAAGGCCGCGACGCTGCCGGAAAAGGTGGCACCATCAAACGGTTCCGTGAAAACTTGAACCCTCGCGGCGCACGTGTGGTCGCTCTGTCAAAACCCACCGACGCCGAACAAACACAATGGTACTTTCAGAGATATATCAATCACTTGCCTGCTGGTGGCGAGATCGTCTTCTATGACCGCAGTTGGTACAATCGCGGCGTTGTCGAAAAAGTGTTTGAATTCACCGAAGATGACAGTCGCGAGCGCTTCTTTCGCCAAGCTCCAGGGTTTGAGAGTTCACTGGTGAATGACGGCGTGTTCCTCTTCAAATTCTGGCTCAATGTTGGGCGGGCGGAACAACTTCGTCGTTTTCTGGAAAGGGAACAAGACCCACTTAAACAATGGAAGCTTAGTTGGATAGACGTTGAAGGCCTCAAACGTTGGCAGGCCTACAGCGCAGCCATTCAGGAAACGCTGACTCGCTGTCACAGCGACATTGCGCCTTGGACGGTCATACGCTCTGACGACAAGCGCCGCGCCCGATTGAATGCCATCAGAACAGTTTTGCACGCGCTGCCATATACCCGCAAAAACGTTGATGCGATTGGCGAAATCGATACCGAAATTTGCGGAGGCCCGGACATCTGGGATGCCTAAGCGCGGTTATCATCACGGCAACCTGCGCCAAGCGCTGGTCGAGGCCGCTCTGAGCCTTATCGAAGCAAAGGGGCCCACCGGTTTTACATTGTCGGAGGCCGCTAAAACGGCAGGAGTGACACCCGCAGCCGTCTACCGCCATTTTGAGGGGCGTGAGGATCTCATCGCCGAAGCGGCGCGCCAAGGCTATGAAATCTTTGCTGATCTCATGCAATTTGCTTTTGACAAAGGACAACCCTCAGCACTTGCGTCCTTTGAAGCCACCGGCCGCGCATACCTGGCCTTTGCCCGGAAATATCCCGGCCACTACATAGCCATGTTTGAAAGCGGGATTTCGGTAAATCGTACGCCGGAACTTGCAGCCGTCGCCGCCCGTGCACGCGGTGTTATGGAACACGCCGCTGCTGAACTGTCAAAGCACATCCCGCCTGAAAGGCGCCCGCCGGCGAGTATGTTCTCGGCACACGTCTGGGCAATGAGCCACGGTGTTGTTGAACTCTATGCGCGAAACTCGCCGGGAACCCAAAGCCCGTTTGCGCCGGAGGACCTTCTCGAAAGCGGTATAGGCGTGTATCTTCGTGGCTTGGGCCTTATCGATATTGATTGACGCGAATTTGCGGATCACATGGCCTTACTGATAAGCCAAAGCCACCCAAATATGCACACCAACCAACGGGACAAGCGCAGCGGACAGTCCGATGTGGCACACCATCCAAACTAGATAAATCCAATTCTGTCGATATCTCAACACGGTTCGATTCAATACACCGGTGAGCGCGATAAGAAAGAAGACAACGCTCACTCCTGTCATCCAAACGTGTCCAAACCGCACCGCATGAGCAGTAAAGGCCAGTGTGGTCACGACACCAACCCAACGATGTATGGTCAGACTTTGATGTGCATTATTGTTGTTTCTGGTTACGCGCTTGGCAAACAGAACCCATTGATAACTCAGCAAAACCAGTAACACGCATCCAGTCGCGATCTGCTGGCCAAATCCGGACAGGGACTGCTGAAGACCAAGTTTCAGTTCGAAAATCAAGAATAGAATGGCGAGCGTCACGCCACTCAGGACAAAGACCACATAAGGCGCGCGCTTAACTGTCGCGACTAGTATTCGCACGAGACATCTCCTTCGGCTTCCGACGCGGCCGCCCCTGCAGTGCTGCCAGCAACGCCCTCGGAAGCAGACGATCCACTGTCGAGCATTATGCGGATCAGCTCAGGAGCCGCCTTTGCGCGTACCGCAGCCATAAACACCTCGTTGTTGGGCAAGTGATATCTGGCGGCCTCCGGCCATTGCGTCCCCAGCATTGGCGTTTTGGAAAACTGGGCCGTTTTCGCAAGGAACGAAACATATGTCTTTGAAACTGCGGAGAACATCGCTTCAACCACACTCCAGAACTCTTCCGTGGACAGATATGTACTTGGATAGGTCCAAGTGGTGGCGCCCATCACATCATTAAGCACCCAATCTTTCTTTGGGCTATCGGGGTGCTCATTGTGACAGCGCACACAGGGTGTAACCGACGCAAGATCGGGATACATCGCCACATGCCCTGCGATCTCATCCTTGGCGAACACTGGAGCGCGTGTCAGCTTGACCTGCGTAAAGGCCTTCATCTGTCCTGCACCAAAGAGGTTAGATTGATTGACCGGTGCATCTGAGCCGAGGTACAGGCCAAGACGTGGTGGCATCGCTTCTAGATGCGCCGCTGTTTCGCGTAGAAACAACGCAGGCAGTGGTCCCTGCTCAACATCCGGCTCACGCCACTCCTCACCAAATTTTAGGCCAGCGGCCATACCTCCGCCGACGATGCGTTTGGTGTAGATGCCGCGCGCCGCTGCGTTGATGTGATTTACGGCCTCAAAGAGATCTTCCACCTCATGCTGACACGCGTACGTACTCACATCACCATCTGTCAGTTCGGGCGGCGAGGTCGCGAACAAATACAGCGCGATACAAGAGAAGGTTCCTATTAGAACGATATGAAATGACGTCATGGCTGCCTCGATTTGTACAATTTTTCAGAGCCATAGGGATCATTGCCCATCACCAGGTAGGAGCGAATAGCATTGATCGACAGCCCCTCAGAAACCACAAGAGGTGCTTGAAACGCGTGATTACCGTGAAAATCGTGGCAGGTCAGACAGCTCTCCCAGCGCCCATCGCGGATAAGGGTGTCGTGCTTGATGTCGATCGGATCATTTTTGACCACGATATCGGTATGGCAGTTGGAACACATCCCAATCTGAACATCCACAATCTGCGGACCATGTTCGGAATGACAGCCTAAACAACTCCGCGCATCAACCTTTCTAACAGCTTCTGAAAACCTAGGCTCATTGAAGCGATAGATCGGGTGGCGCTCATTTGGACGTGCATGGCACGCAAGACAGGCTGTGGATGTCACCGGTTGGTACCCAAAATCCACGGAGCTCTCGCGTAAGCCGATCAAGTGGTGTGTTTTTGCCTGGATTTGTTGACGTACCGTGCCTCTGCTTGGAACATGACATTGCACACAATCCACATCGGTATGGGCGTCGATCAAAGGCCCATATGCTAGCGCACGTTTGATGTCCGGAAACCAAAGGGTGAACCCTGCCAGCACAACACTTGGGATCGCCGCGATCAAGGCCAACATTCTGACCATACGGGCGGACGGCAAAGCCATTCGTCCCTCCAAAACAAAACACTCGTAACAACTTGGGTTAAGTTTTGTTCAATTGGGTTAATCAATGGTTAACTGCGCTTAAGTCACCGACAAGTAGCACCCAATGTCTCTTCAAATGGTAAGCGAAACGAGTGGGTTTCAAAGGGGACTGTTCGCGAGGCAACACTCTGACGCGAAAATCAAAACCATTTGTCGGGAAAGTGTACTGGCACGCGATTTCAGTGGCTCTTAAAAAAAGGCCCGCAGAAACTGCGGGCCTTTTTGGATCGAGTGGTTCCAGCGATTAGCGCTTGGAGAACTGGAACGAACGACGCGCTTTGCGCTTACCGTATTTCTTACGTTCCACAACGCGGCTATCACGTGTGAGAAAGCCAGCAGCTTTCAGTGCGCCGCGCAAGGAGGGTTCATAAAGCTGCAGAGCTTTAGAGATACCGTGCTTGACCGCACCAGCCTGACCAGTCAGGCCGCCGCCTTTAACAGTCGCATAAACGTCGAATTCACCTTCAACGCCAGCAACTTGCATTGGCTGACGCAGGATCAGCTGCAGAACAGGGCGAGCAAAATACACGTCCTGGTCTTTGCCGTTTACGATGACCTTACCGGAGCCCGGCTTGATCCAAACGCGTGCAACAGCGTCTTTACGTTTACCGGTCGCATAAGAGCGGCCAAGTTCATCACGTACCGGCTCACGAGGAGCGGCAACTTCTACGACAGCTTCTACACCAGCTACGGCGTCGAGCTCTTCAAGCGAGTTGATTTGATCAGACATCGATTAGCTCCGAGTGTTCTTGCTGTTCATGGACTTAACGTCCAGCACTTCAGGGGCCTGTGCTTCGTGCGGGTGCTCTGCACCAGCATAAACACGCAGGTTGGTCATGATCTGACGCGACAACCGGTTGCCAGGCAGCATACGCTGAACAGCTTTGGTCACAACACGCTCAGGGAACTGACCTTCTAGGATCTGACCTGCAGTGCGGGATTTGATGCCGCCTGGGTGGCCAGTGTGCCAGTAGTAGGTCTTGTCCGAACGTTTCTTACCGGTCAGTTGGATTTTGTCCGCGTTGATCACAATGACGTTGTCACCCGTGTCCATGTGCGGAGTAAAGGTGGCCTTGTGCTTGCCGCGCAGGCGCATGGCGACGATCGACGCGAGACGGCCCAGCACCACGCCTTCGGCGTCGATGATGATCCATTTCTTCTCGATGTCTGCCGGAGTAGCAGAGAAGGTTTTCATGTTTGGTCTTCCAGATTGGTTGACAGATGGGCCGGAATCCCGGCACGCCGGTCTGTCCAGTAATTCGATGGCCGGGTTATAAAGCAGTCACGCGCGGCGTCAAGCGCATCAAATCCAAATTAAAACAACAAAAACAATTACTTACAAAATAGGTATCAAAATACCCCATTCACTTACCCCCTATCTGGGTACCGCAAACGCAAATCCCACAGCAAACCAGAACTTAACACAGACGGGCCTGGCGCAGACGCAACGCCGGCCGCCCTGAGACCCTGCGACACCCAGCTGTTGCATGTCTTAAAAACATGATACTTTCCCACCCCACTGTAAAAAGCACCGTTCCAATACAGCCCCGGACCAAGTTGCTGCGTCGAATGCGTGCTGTTTTCCACAAAGAACATCAAAGCCTGCATGGCTTCTGTGCTCAGCGGCAAAGCCATCCAGTCTGAGCCCTCAAAAGCCACCCAAGGAAGTCCTTCTCCTGCTGCAACATGCTTCGACGCTTGGCACTCAATTGTCGGACCCCAAGATCGGATTGGCCAACAAGGTCGAAACCTTTTCCAATGCGGCCTGAAGGTCAGCAACAGGCAACTCCGGCGCCAATGCGATACGAACAGCATTTGGCGCATGCCCGTCAGGCAAAGCGTATTCATCCGCTGATTTGATACGAATACCTTCTGCGTCACAGGCACGCACAAAGGTAGATCCTCGCCAACCTTGCGGAAGCTTGAGCCAAATGAAAGGCGTATCCGCACGCCATCGGATGTCCCACGAACCTAAAATATTGACTGCAACCCGCACCCGCTCCTCAATAACGTTTACCACACGCCTCCGAATGTCCTCTGCCGGACCATTGAGAATAAATTCGGCACAAATGTCCAACATCGGTTGCGGAACACCATAGAAATTCGATTGAGCCACGTGCCGTGCCAACTGAGCACGCCCTTCGGGCGGAACAAGATACCCAAACCGAAGCGCTGATGAAACGGCTTTCGTCAAAGATCCGAGGTACCAGGCACGATCAGGGCACAAAACCCGGTATGACGGCACATCTGAGCATGCAATGGCGTAACAATCATCCTCAACAATCTGCACGTTGTATTTACGGGCGAGCTCTGCAATTTCCTGTCTCCGCGCAAGTGGCGTATGGGTCGTTGTGGGGCTATGTGCCTGCGCAGATGTCACAAGAACCTGCCCCCCATGCCGCCGGAGAGCATCTTCCAATCGATCTGGCCGCAGACCATGTTCATCCATCGCCACACCAATCACCTCTGCACGCAGAAGTCGGCACGCATGCCGGACACCGGGAAATGTTATATCCTCGGTCAAGACCGCAGGCGCTGGACCATGCAAACAGCATTGTAGCGAAATTACCGACGCACTCTGCGCCCCAAGCGTAAGCACCACATCGTCGGCAGAAACCCTGCCAGCTATGTCTGGACCAATCCATTTCACAATCGCCTGCCGGGCAACATGATCTGATTTTGCATCCGGACACAAAAGATAGGGCGCGCCATGGGAAGCAACCTGTACCATTGCGGCACGGATAGCTGCGTCTTGGCCAACATCTGGCACCCGAACAGCACGCAAATCGATATCTTCGTTTTGTGTTTCTGTGACCAAGGGCTCCGGCCCCCAAACGGGATCCATACGTCCGTCAGCTACAAACGTTCCGCGGCCCACAGTGGTATTCAACAGACCTTCTTCAACACCAATTTTATAGGCCCGCGCCACAGTCCCCGGGGTGATACCAAGTTCCCAAGCCAGTTCACGAACCGGCGGCAATTTGTCTCCGATAGACAATTGGCCGCTGCGAATTGCGCCCCGGAGAGATTGTACCAATACTAAATACTTATGATCGGTACAATCTTTGAAATCAGGGGGCCAAATTGTATCAGTCACAATATTATCCTCGCCATTGTACCACCATCAAGCTAGGTAAGTCTTGTAACAAACCTGAGGATTGTATCAATACAATAATGGAGACGACCATGACATTGACCACAGCTCATCTCGAAAGCCTATCAAGCCACGCAACAACTTCGCAGCTCCCGATTGCTGCACGCGTTGCCCTGTCTTTTGCAGCCGCGGTCACAACATGGGATCAGCGACAACGAACCCGCAGGGCGCTCTCCAATCTGGACAGCGCACAGTTGAACGATATCGGACTAACGCTCGACGAGGCCCGCGCTGAAGTAAGTAAAAAGATGTGGCAGATCTGATCCCCGTCAGACGCCCCTTCCACTGGGTCGGGATTTTCCCGACCCTTTTTTTAGTTCTGACGAGGCGGGATCGCGTAGGTCATATTGGCGCGTGCAACGGGTGCATCTTGGCCTTCCGAATAGATCAGCACGCTGCTCACAGATAGGCTACGACCCAGTTTGAGCAAAGTCGTTCTGGCAACGAGATCACGGCCAGCCAAAGGTTTGCGCATAAAATCGATGGAGCAATTGGTGGTGACTGTCAGAGCCTCTTTGCCGATACACGCCATGGTCGCTACATAGGCTGAGACGTCCGCCAATGCGAACATCGACGGCCCCGATACGGTGCCGCCGGGCCGCAAGTGGCGATCCGCAATTTTCATCCGCATAACGGTATTTACCCCGTCTATATGCTCCACGACAAAATCATCTTTCACCTGAGGAAAGACGTCCTGAAGCCATTTGATCATCTCTTCTTTGCTCATAACGGCTTGCATACTTTCCCTCCCTGCCCCGTCCAGTTATCGTTGCGGGAATACCTTGGGAGGGCAAGATGACAATTTTGGAACGTCGCGACACAAACGCGGTTGCATATCTGACAATGAATGCACCTGAGCGGCTAAACGCGCTGTCGGACGAAATGCTTGCCGCACTCCAGACAGAGCTTGGAGAACTAGCAGAAGACCACAGCATTCGCGCAATAGTCCTGTCTGGTGCAGGCAAAGCATTCTGTGCAGGCCATGACCTGAAACAGATGACTGCAGGGCGACAGGCCGAAGACTCGGGCAAAGCTTACTTCAAAGATCTGTTCTCTCGCTGCGCCACAATGATGCAAACCATCCAACGCCTGCCTCAGCCGGTGATCGCACAAGTTCACGGCATCGCCACGGCCGCAGGATGCCAATTGGTGGCAACCTGTGACATGGCCATCGCTGCAGAGGGCACGCGATTTGGTGTCAACGGTGTCAACATTGGGCTCTTTTGCTCCACGCCCATGGTGGCGCTCAGCCGAAACATCCCACGCAAGCATGCGATGGAAATGCTCACCACTGGACAGTTCATCTCCGCGGAAAAGGCAGAGCAGCTTGGGCTGCTCAACCGCGTCGTCCCAGAGGCGCGCTTGGCCGCAACCACAACTGAGCTCGCAGAAACGATCGCAGCAAAGCTGGGTGTTGCAGTCAAAATTGGCAAACAGGCATTTTATGAACAGCTTCAAATGCCTTTGGTTCAGGCCTACGAGTATACGGGCGATGTGATGGTCGAAAACATGCTCTGGCGCGAAACCGAAGCGGGCATCGCGGCCTTCCTGAACAAAGAAACGCCAAACTGGGATCAATAGTCCCCGCTTAAGCTCTTCCAAATTGGCGCGCCCTCCCCTATGTCCGCCTGCATGACACAGACATTGCATATCATTGGCGGCGGCATGGCCGGATCCGAAGCAGCTTGGCAAGCGGCAAATATGGGCGTTCAGGTGGTGATTCACGAAATGCGCCCCAAGGTAGAAACCTTTGCGCATCGCACCGGGCATCTTGCGGAAATGGTGTGCTCAAATTCCTTCCGATCAGATGACGACGAACAAAACGCTGTAGGATTGTTGCACTGGGAAATGCGTGCCGCCAACGGCTTGATTATGGCCACTGCGGACAAACACCGCCTGCCGGCTGGCGGAGCTTTGGCAGTGGACCGAGATCCCTTTGCAGCGTCGGTTACCGAAGCACTCAAGGCGCACCAAAACATCTCTGTGGACTACGGTGAGATCAGCGAGTTGCCAAACGAAGGCCACTGGATCATCGCCACTGGCCCTCTGACCTCAACAGCTTTAGGGGCGGCCATTCAAGAAGAAACCGGTGCAGATCGCCTAGCATTTTTTGATGCTATCGCACCCATTATTTATGCTGACAGTATCGATATGGACATAGCGTGGCTGCAGTCGCGCTATGACAAAGGCGACACCGAGGAAGAGCGCAAGGCCTACCTCAATTGCCCGATGACCAAAGACGAGTACGAAGCCTTCATTGATGCGCTCTTGGCGGCGGATAAAACCGAGTTCCACGAAGGTGAAACAGCTGGGTACTTTGACGGATGTTTGCCGATTGAGGTTATGGCGGAGCGCGGCCGTGAAACCCTGCGCTTTGGGCCAATGAAACCCGTTGGCCTAACGAACGCCCACAAGCCCGACGACAAACCCTATGCGGTGGTTCAGTTGCGCCGCGACAATGCCTTGGGAACGCTGCTAAATATTGTCGGGTTCCAGACCAAGATGAAGTACGGCGCTCAGACTGATGTGTTGAAAATGATCCCCGGCCTTGAAAACGCATCTTTCGCGCGCTTAGGCGGTATCCACCGCAACACATTCATCAACTCACCTACGTTGCTGGACAACCAAATGCGCCTAAAATCGAAACCCAATATCCGCTTTGCTGGGCAGGTCACTGGGGTTGAAGGATACGTTGAAAGCGCAGCGATGGGATTGCTGGCAGGGCGCTTGGCTGCTGCGGAAATCCTCGGAACGCACTTGACTACCGCCCCTCTCAATACAGCCATGGGCGCATTGGTGCATCACATCACTGGCGGCGCTGAAGCTAAGACCTTTCAACCGATGAACGTGAACTTCGGCCTTTTCCAGCCAGTTGATGGCCTCAAAGGCGGGCGCCGAGGGCGCAAAGATCGCTACAAAGCCTATACGGACCGCGCAAAAGCGGAATGGCAGTCCTGGCTGGCGCTACAGGCCTGACTCGACCTTGCGCACGTCCCTTAGTAACATGCATTCTATGAGCGGCCCAAGTGGCCAGCCCTTGCATTTAAATTCATCGTAAGCCCTTGAAACCTTGACCTTTACCACCAGATTTGCGCCTTCTCCTACCGGCCCGTTGCATCTGGGGCATGCCTATTCGGCCATCATTGCGCACGACATGGCGCGCGCAGCCGGCGGGCGTTTCTTGCTGAGGATAGACGATCTTGACCAATCTCGCGCCCGCCCAGCATGGGAAGAGCAAATCTACGAAGATCTACACTGGCTCGGTCTAAACTGGGATGCGCCAGTGCGTCGTCAATCCGAACACTTCGCTGACTACGCGCAAACATTGCAGAAGCTGCGGCAAATCGGGCTAACGTTCGAATGCAACTGCACGCGTCGTGATATCGAAGCCGCTGCAAATGCGCCTCAAGAAGGTGTTCCGACGTTTGGGCCTGATGGGCGCATCTATCCAGGCACCTGTCGGGCGCTAAATCATCATAGAGATGCGGCAACCTGCACTCGCCTTAACATGGGGAAAGCCATCGAAATCGCGGATCGTTTCACATTCCTAGAGAACGGCTCCCAGAACACAGGCCCTCAGACGCCGTCAAAATATCATATGCTGGAACAAATCGGCGACGTCGTTTTGGCGCGGCGTAACATGGCAGCCTCATACCATCTGTCTGTGGTGCTTGACGATGCCGCCACCAATATCACACATGTTGTGCGCGGCGCCGACCTGTTTGAAGCCACACCCATCCATGTGCTGCTGCAGACGTTGCTTGGTCTACCAACCCCAATCTATCACCACCACAATCTAATCCGCGATGACAACGGCAAACGCTTGGCAAAAAGGGACGATGCCCGGGCGGTGGCCGCATTGAGGAGTGAGGGCAAAACACCTCAAGACATTCGCGCCCTCGTTGGCCTTTAGTCTTCCATTGGTTTCATCAATTCAACATTTTCACCATCCCGTACAGCCGTGTAAAAGCACGTGCGACGGTTGGTGTGACACGCTGCACCGGTCTGATTGACCAACACCAAGATGCAATCTTGATCACAGTCATACCGGAAATCGACCAGTTCTTGGACATGGCCGGAGGTTTCGCCTTTGATCCAAAATGACATTCGCGACCGGCTCCAATAGGTAACCCGTTTGGTCTCCAAGGTTTTTGAGACGGCCTCAGCATTCATCCAAGCCATCATCAAAACATCGCCCGTTTCGTTGTCCTGAGCAATCGCTGGTATCAAACCAGCCTCATTGTAGCGCAACGAACTTGCATCAAATTCCATACCTTCGTCCTCTTTGCATCTCGCTTTTTCATCTCTATCTAGGAAACAGACAGCAAAGGAAACCAAGATGTCCGGCGAAACCGACCTGATCAAGCTCTACTCTGGCCAGATCCTGCAATTGGCAGCCGCGATCCCACACACGGAGCGTCTGGACACACCAGATGCAACAGTCAAAAAGCGCTCCCCACTTTGCGGAAGCACCGTGACCGTCGATGTTGTGGTGCGTGACGGCGCGATCTCGGGGTTTGGACAAGACGTCAAGGCCTGCGCTTTGGGTCAGGCTGCGGCCTCTATGGTTGGGGCCAATGTGTTAGGTCGTACTCAAGACGAAATCGTTGCAGCGCGCGACGCGCTCAAAGCGATGTTGAAAGCAGATGGACCGACGCCGAGTGCGCCCTTTGACGGATTGGAAGTGCTGCGCCCCGCGTGTGACTACAAAAATCGACATGCGTCTATCCTGTTGTCGCTTGAGGCCTTGGCCGAGGCATTTGACCAAATCAAACAGTCCGACTGCGCCTAAGTCACCTCAGCTTAACCAAATGGCATGTGCGCAGAACGGATAAGATCTTTGCGCATCAAGGCGTGGTTTGGCACCTATATATCTCTGAATAAAAAAAGACCGCCGCGCTTCGCAAAGGAAGGCGGCGGCAAAAGCCAGTGGTTTCACGAGGGACCCGGATTGTTCAGCTAAGGGGGAGGCAGACCCCCAAGAGGACTATAAACAGGCAGTGTCAGTCAGGACGCATCAAATGGGGACAGATGCGCGAACAAACCGGCGTGAAAACGCGGGCAGAAACTTATGTCCAATTCATCACAAATATGCTCTCAAATCACATCAGGCGCTCAAACAAACCCGGGCACATGCAGGGCCATAACCAGCATCACCACCAAAGCAATCCCACCAAAGGCATCCTGCAACAGTGTGTCGCCTGAATTGCGCACGACCAATTTGATTTGCTGCACCATGGTATGTCTCCTGCTCTCAGTTGTGTTGCTACTTTGTTCTCACACCACGCGAGTCGAGTAAAGAACTTTTTGAGAACATTTGAGAACATTTCGTGACTTTTCTTTCTAACCGACTGAAATCAAACGGATCGCCTGATCCTGTTCCATCAGCCACAGTAGAACACGCGCCGCTTTGCCACGCGCGCTTTGCAAAGTGGGATCGTCATGCAGCAACTTACGCGCATCACTTTGCGCCACCGCCATAAGAGACGCCTGAGTTTCCACATCGGCCACTCTGAACCTTGGGAGACCCGACTGCGCGGTACCAATCAGATCACCTGCCCCGCGCATCTGCAAATCGGTTTCCGCGATCACAAAGCCGTCTTCGCTCTCACGCAGCACTTTTAGCCGTTTCTCACCACTTTCGTTTAGTGGCGCCTGATACATCAACAGACATGTCGACGCTTCGGTGCCGCGCCCTACCCGACCTCGAAGTTGGTGCAGCTGCGCCAAACCGAACACTTCGGCGCGCTCAATCACCATAATCGTGGCGTTTGGTACATTCACTCCAACTTCGATCACTGTGGTTGCCACCAACACCTGCGTTTGCCCCGCTTGAAACGCTGCCATTGCTGCATCTTTTTCGTCCGGCGGCATCTGCCCATGCACCAGCCCCACAACACCTTCACCCAACTCCGCACGCAGCGCTTTGAACCGAGCATCGGCGGCTGTGTAATCGACACGCTCGCTTTCTTCGACCAACGGACAAACCCAATAGGCCTGCTTGCCTTCTGCCACCGCTTTTCGCAAATGGCCAACGACTTCGGCCATGCGCGCAGTTGACACAAGCGCCGTGGTGATCGGTTGTCGTCCGGGGGGCTTTTCGTCCAGTATGGACACATCCATGTCGCCATACTGCGCCAATGCTAGGCTGCGCGGAATCGGTGTGGCTGTCATCACCAAAACGTCTGCGCCCTCGCCTTTCTTACCTAGTTCCAGACGCTGCCGGACACCAAAGCGATGTTGCTCATCAATTATGGCCAATCGCAAATCTGCAAAGTTTACATCGTCTTGAAACACTGCATGGGTGCCGACAAGGATGTGAATCTCGCCGCGCGCCAAAGCTTCGAGTTTCGCGCGTCTGACTTTGCCTTTGTCACGCCCTGAAAGTATCTCCAAAACCACACCGGCACTCTCAGCAAGTGGCTGCAATCCTTCGAGATGCTGACGCGCCAGAATCTCAGTGGGTGCCATCATCACACCTTGTCCGCCGGCCTCGACAGCGCCCAACAAAGCCATAATGGCCACCAGCGTCTTACCTGATCCCACATCCCCTTGTAGAAGCCGGTTCATACGGGTCGGCAACACCATGTCCCCTGCTATTGCCGCGATCGCCTTCTCCTGAGCATTTGTGGGCGCAAAGGGCAGCGCATCGCGCACCTTTGCTTGCAAGACCCCCGTGTGTTCAGAAACGATGCCTTTGGCTCTCTGCAACTGACTGCGTGCCAAAGCCAATGTGATCTGATGTGCAAGAAACTCATCATATGCCAGCCGTTCGCGCGCGGGGCTATTGGGCGACACCTCCGGGACGCTTTGAGGAAAATGCACCATCTCCATAGCTTCACGCCAAGCTGGCCATTTCGCCTGCTGCATCTGAGAGCGATCGATCCATTCCGCCAGATCTGGCGTGCGCTCCAAAACAGACCGCACAGCCTTGACCATGGTTTTCTGCGTGACGCCATGGGTCAGCGGATAAACAGGTTCAACTTCAGGAATTTCATCGGCCTCATCCGGGGCAACGACATATTCTGGGTGCACCATCTGCGCGACGCCATCAAAGAGTTCAGCCTTGCCCGACACCACACGCCGAGATCCTTCAGGCAATATCTTCTTGAGATAGTCGCCGCGTGCATGAAAAAACACGACCTGAAAACTGGTGCTCGTATCTTGCACCGATATCCGATACGCGCCGCCACGATTTCGCGGCGGCCGATGTGTGCCAACGAGCACTTGCACTGTAACAACGCCGGGCAACTCAGCCTCGGACACAGAGAGCCTCACAGCGCGATCAATGCAAGAATAAGGCAGCAAAAACAGTAAGTCACGCGGCTTTCTTACATCAATTTGCTCAAGATTTTGTGCCGTCTTAGGCCCGACACCTTCAAGTTTTTTGATGTCCGCAAACAGCGGAAATAGTATCTCTGGCCGTCCACTCATAGTCCGTCAATCAACGCCAACCAACCATCTTCATCGACGGTTTCAATGCCCATCTCCGCCGCCTTGGTTGCCTTGCTTCCTGCACCCGGGCCAGCAATCAAAAGGTCGGTTTTCTTAGACACAGAACCGGCAACCTTTGCCCCTAATGACTCCGCCCGGGCCTTTGCCTCAGCTCTGGTCATTTTCTCCAATGACCCAGTGAACACCACTGTTTTACCGGCCACGGGACTTTCTTGGCGAGGCGGCGCGGGCCTTTCGATGTCTAGCTCTTGAACCAACCGGTCAATGGCGGCACGCTCTTCGGGATTGGCAAAAGCGTCAGTCAATGACAGGCCGACCGCAGCCCCTATTCCGTCAATTCCGATCAGTTCCGCCCAAACGCTTTTCGCAGCGATACCAACGTCACATTTCGCCATTGCCGCGTCCCGGCTTTCCTTCACGCGCGCGCGCCGTCCTTCTTTCTGCGCAAGGAGACGTTCACGCTCCTCAGCCAAATCTGCAGCCCGCCATGCCAATGCAGCGGGCCGCGCCGTTTCCGCAGCTGTTGCCAGCGCTTCCCAACTCATGAAATGTAACGCCAAGTCTTTAGCAGCGCTTTCTCCTATGTGTCGTATACCCAAACTGAACAACGCCCGCGCAAACCCAATCTTGCGTTTTTCGTCAATCGCAGCAAAGAGGTTGGACGCACTTTGATCGCCCCAGCCCTTTCGGTTCTTTAGCTTATTGAGGTTTTGCCTATCACGTGTCTGCAACGTGAAAATATCCGCAGGTTCCCGGATCGCCAAATCAGGATCGTCATAGAACATTTCGATTTGTTTGGCGCCCAACCCCTCAATATCGAAAGCTTTTCGAGCCACAAAGTGCTTTAGTTTTTCTGTCGCCTGCGCGGCACATATCATCCCACCTGTACAGTATCGAACAGCATCACCTTCTTCGCGCACAGCAGGTGATCCACAGATTGGGCAAGTCTCTGAAAACACATAGCGCTGCGCCGCATCGGACCGTTTGGACAGATCAACATCCGCAACCTTTGGTATCACGTCCCCGGCACGGTAAACTTGTACCCAGTCCCCTTCACGAATGTCTTTACCTTCCCGAATAACGCCCCCTTTGCTGTCACGCCCGGCAATGTAATCCTCGTTGTGCAAAGTGGCGTTGGACACAACCACGCCCCCCACAGTAACCGGAGCAAGTCGCGCCACGGGGCTCAAAGCACCCGTTCGTCCGACCTGAATGTCAATCGCCTCAAGCTTGGTCCAGGCAAGCTCTGCTGGGAATTTATGGGCAATAGCCCAGCGTGGAGTGGTGGATCTGAACCCAAGACGTCCCTGCAGAGCCAGATCGTTAACCTTATAGACCACCCCATCAATGTCATACCCGAGCGTCGCGCGTTGTGCTTCGATCCTCCGATAGTGGGTGATCATGGCCTCTGGGGTATCGCATATCTGGGTCAAGTCGTTGATTGTAAAACCAAAGCCGCCAAGCCGAGAGATTGCCTCCATCTGCGTGCTGCCCAAAGGTTCAGACAATTCTCCCCATGCGTAGGCAAAGAACTGCAGAGGGCGTTCTTTGGTGACCCGCACATCAAGTTGTCGCAGACTCCCCGCAGCAGCGTTGCGGGGATTTGCGAAAACCGTTTTCACTTTTTTGCCGGCGGCCTCTAGCGCCTTGTTCTCTTCCAAAATGCGCGCATTAAGCACCTCAAAGTCAGCATGGCTCATATAAACTTCGCCGCGGACTTCCAGCACCGCAGGAGCCATCGGAATTCTCTGTGGTATGTCTGAAATCGTCCGGGCGTTTGCGGTGACGTCTTCCCCCGTCTCGCCATCCCCGCGCGTCGCAGCGGAGACCATCTCGCCCTTTTCGTAACGAATAGAAAGACTAAGCCCATCTATTTTTGGTTCGGCTGTATAAGATACCGCTCCCCTTGGCTGCCCCAAATACTTACAAATTCGGTCGTCAAAGGCCAAAACATCATCGTCTTCAAAGGCATTGCCAAGGCTAAGCATTGCAACGCGATGGGTGATTTTACCAAATCCGTCCGCAGGGGCAGACCCAACCATCTCGCTTGGACTATCGTCCCGCTTTTGTTTTGGAAAACGTGCCTCGATCTCTGCATTCCGTCGCTTAAGACGGTCAAACTCTGCATCCGAAAGCGTCGGCGTATCGGCCCCGTGGTAGTCACGGTTTGCCTGACCTAGCAACGCGGAAAGGCGCGCAAGTTCCTCGCGCGCCTGATCCAAATTCATGTCGATGACTGCGATCTCTTTCGCCACTGCCGTCTCCCTATCTCACCCTCCCAAGTGATAGGGGTGACAAGGCGCAACGTCCAGAGCTTCGCCGCGCCAATTCAGGCGCGCATTGCCACCGCGTCGTCTGTCGCCGCCGTTGGCTCTGGGTCACGCAGGACATAGCCACGCCCCCAAACAGTTTCGATGTAGTTGTCGCCACTTGTCGCTTCGCTTAACTTTTTGCGCAGCTTACAAATGAAGACGTCAATGATCTTCAGTTCCGGTTCATCCATGCCGCCATAAAGATGATTCAGAAACATTTCTTTGGTCAGAGTGGTGCCTTTACGCAGGCTAAGAAGCTCCAGCATCTGGTATTCTTTGCCAGTCAAATGCACAGGCTTGCCTTCAACCTCAACGGTTTTGGCGTCCAAGTTGACCGAAATCTGACCCGTTTTGATAACCGACTGAGAATGACCTTTGGAACGGCGGATGATCGCATGGATCCGTGCCACCAATTCTTCCCGGTGAAACGGCTTTGTCAGGTAATCGTCCGCACCGTAGCCAAAGCCTTTCAGCTTGCTTTCGGTGTCATCCGCACCCGATAGAATCAGAATAGGCGTTTCGATACGAGAAGTACGCAGCTGGCGCAGCACTTCATGGCCGGTCATGTCGGGCAGACCAAGATCCAACAAGATCAAATCGTAATCATAAAGCTTCGCCAAATCGATGCCTTCTTCGCCAAGATCGGTGGCATAGACATTCAAATTGGCGTGGGTCAGCATCATCTCGATGCTTTTTGATGTTGTCGGATCGTCTTCGACCAGCAGCACTCTCATAACGGCTTCCTTAAATCTGGGAGGTTTCAGCTGTTAACCTTAACGATTAAAGGTTAACGAGCAGTTACCGATTTAGGAAGGTTAACACAGATTGCTAGCTATGCCGGAACTTTTGTACAGCTGTTGCTTTGAGCGCCTCCTGACCATGGGTTGACACGGCGGTCACCCACTCGTTGAATTCATCCTCACTTAAGCCATACATTTCAAGGGCTTCCCTCTTGGTGATTAACCCATACGCCACGCCACGGACCACCGCTGCCTTGCGCGATGCCACCCAACGTTTGGTGCTGGCCGACGGGAGATCCGCACGCGTCATCACCTGTCCGTCTGACAGGGTAACACATCGTGGGCCTTCAACTTTTTTCAAAAACATGCAGCTCGTCCTCATGAATGAAGAAAATTCTCGTGCATGTGGCTTAACGAGGCCCTAAAGCGCCCCTTGAGAGTATGTAAGATTTTCCTATATTCTCGAGGACTTCTGATTTGGAGAGACACACAATGGCGCTTGACAGCGACTCGCCACTCAATTCGCTTGGCTTTGCCAAGCCACCGTCCGAGACCCGCGTGGTTGTCGCCATGTCCGGCGGCGTGGACAGTTCTGTTGTCGCTGCGAAGCTGGCAGACGAAGGCTACGACGTGGTTGGTGTCACGCTGCAGCTCTATGACCACGGTGCGGCTTTGGCGAAGAAGGGCGCATGCTGTGCAGGTATTGATATTCACGATGCACGCCGGGTGGCCGAAGAAAAGGGCTTTCCTCACTATGTCCTTGATTATGAAAATATTTTCCAAGATGCCGTGATCGACGAGTTTGCCGACAGCTATCTTGCTGGTGCCACACCTGTGCCCTGCATCCGGTGCAATGAGCGTGTGAAATTCAAAGACCTTTTGGAGACCGCCAAGGATCTAGATGCCGATTGCATGGCAACTGGTCACTACATCCAGCGCATGGTTGGTGACAAGGGTCCGGAGCTACACTCCGCTGCGGATGCCCGCCGTGATCAGAGCTACTTTCTGTTCTCAACGACCCCCGAACAACTCGACTATCTGCGATTCCCTCTAGGCCACCTCCCCAACAAAGACGCCACCCGCGCGCTGGCAGCAGAATACGGTTTGGCGGTTGCAGACAAACCCGACAGTCAGGACATTTGTTTTGTCCCCAACGGCGACTATGCCAGCGTGATTGAAAAATTGCGGCCCGGCGCCGCTGATTCTGGCGAAATTGTCGATCATGAGGGAAAAGTCCGTGGTGTACACAACGGGGTGATTCACTACACCATCGGCCAGCGCCGCGGGCTTGGCATCGGGGGGCTATCAGAGCCGCTGTATGTGGTTAGGCTCGACGTCGACAAAAAACAGGTCATCATTGGCCCAAAAGAGATGCTCGCCACCCGTAAGATTCCTGTGCGCGAGATCAATTGGCTAGGCGATGAGCCGTTTGACTCACGCACTGAGTGGCATGTTGCTGTCAAAGTTCGGTCCACGCGTCCACCACGCGAGGCCATCATCCGCCCAACCGGGCCACACACAGCGGATGTCGAGTTGCTCACTCCCGAAGAAGGCGTTTCGCCGGGGCAAGCTTGTGTGTTTTACGATACAGAAAGCTCACGCATCTTTGGCGGCGGCTGGATTTGGCGCGGATACTAAACCGCATCCGTGCTCGTATTGAACACAACGTAGAGACCGATTGCGATCATGACATAAGGCGCAAGCCACTCCAATCGCCCCAACCGATCAACCCGGTTGGGGGCAAACTCAGCAAGCAGCGCGCCGCTAAGAGCGAGCATCAATGTTGATACCGCTGCTCCAATCAAAACCGGCATAAAAAACACCTGTCGTGTATCGGCAAGTAGAGGTGTGAAAACGGCAAAGGTGTCAAAGGACACACTCAGAAACAACACCAGCACCGCTATAAAATGGGTCTGGCCAAGCGGTTTTTCCTCTACACTGGCTGTGGATGGACTGCGCCGCAAGAGCGCGACCACACCAAGTGCAATGGGAATGACTCCAAGGTATCCAATCTTCATCGGCAGTTCCGTCTCTAGTCCCTCAGAGACATAGTAGGCCGCGGCAAACACAATAACTTGCGCCACAATGTAACTCGTCACAGTGCGCAGGCGACCAATTGTCAAAATCAACCCAACCATAATGACCAAATTATCCAGATTGGTGGCCACATGAGCCAAGGCCGCCGAAACGACAAGTCCAGCGACCTCAATCACTTGGGTAGCCCGTCAAGCACAGCCCGCGCCGCACGTAGACCAGGAGCCTCTGCGCCACGCCCCAGCCTTTGCATGGTCAAAGTCATCGCCTCTTGCTGCGCTTTGGGCGCTTTCAGCGCACGAAGGACCGCAGGCGCGATGCGCTCCGGTTGAAACGCTGGGCCAAGAAACTCTTCGACGACCCGTGTTTCTGAAACCAAATTGACCAACGTCACCGTATCGATCAGTGCCATCCGGCTCATGATCTGCCATGTGATCCAATTCATATCATATGCGATGACCATTGGGGTGTTGTTTGCTGCCAGCTCAAGCGACACGGTTCCTGACGCGGCCAAGGCCACATTCGCGGAAGCAAAGGCCGCTCGTTTCTGTGCCAAAGCGTGATCCGCCGTACCCACTGTTGGATCTAGCACTGTGACTGGATGCGACCAAGACGCCACAGCCTCTTTCACCAAATCGACCACGGCCTCTGCGGCAGGGACCAGAACTTCCACATCAGGCTGCTGCTGCTTAACCTTGGCGACCACCTCTCCAAAAGCAGGTGCCAACCGTCCGACTTCGCCACGTCGCGACCCGGGCAAAACCAACATGACAGGCGCGTCTCCAAGCCCCAAATCTCTGCGAAATCTGGCGGTGTCTTCGGCACTTGCCACAGGTTCTGAAACCACTGGATGCCCAACAAAATCTGAGCGTAACCCAACGGCCTCCATATAAGGTGGCTCAAAAGGCAAGAGCGCCAAAACATGGTCCACCGACTTGGCCATTTTTACCGCACGCTTGGGCCTCCATGCCCAGACGGACGGCGCCACATAGTGCACGCAGTGAATGCCACTTTTGGCCTTAACTGCGCGCGCAACGCGCAGGCAAAAATCTGGACTGTCAATTGTAATCAAAACATCCGGCCGCCAGTCGACAACCGCATCTGCCGTCTGATGCATACGGCGCACCAAATGCCGATACTTGGGGAGCACTTCGGCAATGCCAAAGACGCTCAACTCATCCATAGGAAACAGGCTCTCTAGCCCCTGCGCCGCCATCAGAGGACCACCGACACCTGCAAACGCGACGTCCGGCACCAATTGGCGCAACCCCGCCATCAGGGCCCCACCAAGCCGGTCGCCCGACATCTCGCCTGCGACCAGATACACTTTCATCAGATCGTGCGCCCCAGCAAAAACAACCCAGTGTCCTCTAATGCTGCCAAGGTTTGGCTACGCTCGACAATCACCACACGACCGGCCGCAACGACTATGCCTTCAACGCCCGCTTTCGCAGCAGACAACACTGTGTCCGGTCCAACAGCAGGCATATCTACGCGCAGATCTTGCCCACGCTTTGGGGCCTTTAAAAACACGCCCTTTGCACGGCGCAACTTGTCAGGTGTCTGTGACACGAACCCCAACAAGGCATCGGTGCCTTGCAGAGTTTCTATTCCCAAACACAATCCCGCAGCCACAACGGCCCCTTGCCCGACATCAACCGGAGCAAGTGCCAGCAAAATATCGGCGGCACGGCTGGCATCACTCAGAGCCTCTTCACTCGGTGTCGGGCCAGCAATCAATCCCTCTTCAGCGCAAAGCTCAGGCATAATTTCGTGCGCGCCAACAACCTCAAATCCCTGCTCTTCAAAGATCGCTATGATGAGACGCAAAACCGCATCATCACCGCCCTTAAGCGCAGGCAACAATCGTGGGGCGATCGCCATCATTCCTGCGTCAAATTCTGTCGGGTCCAGCGCCGGGCGCCCCAAACCACCTGCCATAACTACTTGAGTGACACCTTCAGCCTTTAGTGCAGCAAACAGCGCGCCTATTTTTTCGAACCGATGCGTGGCCACCACCCCGGGCATCGAGTGTGCGACACCTTCAAACACAACGGGATAGGCCTCAGGCGCTGCTGCATGTAGCGCCACAGGCAGACCGCCTCCGCCGCACAAGATTGCCAATCTGCTCATATTCAAATCACCGTGGTGTCAAAAAAGACCGCTCTGTGTCTCCCAAAACGAAGGAGACAATTTCTTGTACATACTGGCTGTCTGTTTCATCGCCCAACCGTTTGGCCCGCTCTTGAAACGCGCCCTCCCCTTGCGCCAGCATCTGAAAGGCCGCGCGCAAAGCGGTGATGTCGGAGCGGGCGACGCCACGCCGTTTCAGCCCCACCAGATTGAGCCCGTCTAGCTCCCCACGCGGCCCTTGAACCAATCCGTATGGAATGACGTCGTTGGTCACCATGCTGACCGCCCCGATAATAGCACCACGTCCAATACGCACCCATTGGTGAATACCGCACAAACCACCGATGATCACATCGTCTTCAATCACACAATGACCAGCCACAGCCGCCGAATTCACAACAATGACCCGGTCACCGATCAATGCGTCATGCGCGATATGACACCCTGCCATAAACAAATTGTCGTTGCCGATCCGCGTCACCCCGCCGCCACCTTGGGTCCCCGTGTTCATCGTCACATGCTCACGAATGCGGTTGCGCTCGCCAATGACCAAACGCGTTTCTTCTCCAGTAAATTTAAGATCCTGTGGAACCTCTCCAATGACCGAGAAGCTGAAAACTTCGGTCTGCGCACCAATCTCGGTGTTGCCGGAAACGACAACATGGCTCTTCAGAACCACGTCTTCGCGCAACACGACACCAGCGCCCACCACGCAAAAAGGACCAACGATACAACCGTTTGAGACCGTTGCGCCATCTTCAATCACAGCGGATGAATGCACCCGTGCATTTGGAGAGATTGCCATATGACTTACTCCTTCGGCAGATCCATCATCGCTGTGAACTCGACTTCACATGCCGTCTCGCCGTCAACTGTCGCCAATCCGGAGAATTTCCAGACTTTGCCACCGGGTTTGCCACGTGTGGTGGTCACTTTCATTTCCAGAACATCCCCGGGCACCACCATGCGACGAAACTTGCATTTGTCGATGCCCATAAAATAGACCAGAAGATCTTTGTCAGCCATCTCCAATGCAACGCCAACCATCACCGCCGAAGTTTGCGCCATCGCTTCAACGATAGTCACTCCGGGCATGATTGGTTTATTGGGGAAATGACCCTGAAAATGCGGCTCATTCATCGTGACATTTTTGATGCCTTTTGCCGACGCATAGCCATCAATCTCAACGACTTTATCAACAAGCAAAAACGGGTACCGATGCGGGATAATCCGTTGGATCAGTTCAATGTCTGCACTTTTGAGGTCATCTGACATGTCGGGCTCCTGCTGCATCAATTCTACTGCAACTAGCCCTAACAATCCCCGCAGCTATGGGCAAGCACGTGCCAGAAGAATGACCACGGGAAGCGCAGAACGTTCAGTCCTCTGCGGCATCCGCTTGGGGCCGAATGCCATCACCCAATCGCAGGTTCAAACGTTGTATCGCGATCTCTGTAATATCTACCGAAGGATCTGAAAGCAGGATCTCTCGTCGGTCCAAGATCACACTCGCTCCGGCCTCACGCATAAGCTCCGTCAACACCGGACTCGCAGCACGAATGAAGGCATCCTCTTCTTGCTGCCGCTGCTGAATGATATTCGCAGATTTTTGATCTTGCTCTGTGCGAATTTTTACCACGCGGGCATCAAACGCATCCGCGACAGCTCGAAACGCTTTCGCGTCCATCGTTGCTCGTCGTGCAGTTAATACGCGTTCTTCTTCAGTCAACTCTGCTTGGATACGCCGGTTTTCCGCCATGAGAACTGACTCTTCCGCCGCAAGCTCTTGAGAGACACGTTGGCCGAAACGCGACTGGGCAAACAATGCCTCACTGTCCACAGTCAGAACAGCGGCTGCCGACAACACATTGCCAGAAATCGCATCAAATTGCGGCGGCACCGTTTGAGCATGCGGGCTTGTAGCGAACAATGCGCCCACCCCAAATACCAAACATGTTAGTGCACGCCGCATGCCACCTTAGAACCTTGCGCTGATTGCGAAATCAAATGTTTGTTCTCGGTCGAACTCTTCTTTCTTAAGAGCTTTGGTAAAATTGAACCGCAGTGGTCCAAGCGGAGTTTCCCAGAAAATCGATGCGCCGATAACGTGTCTTAGAGAGAAGTCATCGTACAGAACATTCGCCGAAGACTGATCAAGATTCCAGAGTGAACCAACATCGTAGAACAACCCACCGGAGATGCCCAATTCTTCAGGCAATCCAAGCGGGAATTCCGCCTCAAACCGTGCAACAGCATAGTAGTTGCCTCCAAGAGCGTCATCTTGAACACCACCGGCTTGGTACTCGCGAGGCCCGATACCGTAGGGCTCAAAGCCCCGGATATTGCGACTGGTGACAATAAAACGGTCATCAATGCGGCTGTCACCATCGGGGGAATACAACATACCACCCTGAAGCGAAGCACGCAGAGTGACTTCTTCATGCAATACACGCGCTTCGGCCACCGCACGCGCGGTTGTTTTGACAAATGTATAGTCACCGCCCAGCCCACCAAAATCTTGGCCAAACTCTAAGAGGTATCCACGAGTTGGGTCGAGGCCACCTCGCCGCGTATCGTAGCGATACGTGTAGCCAATAGAGCTTTTCCAGATATTTCCACGATCAGCTTCTGCATCGATGAGAGACCCCGCAACTTCGTTGCCGTCAGGAATTTTGATGTCCGAGCTCGAAAGTGTATAGCGCAATTGAGCCGAGGAGTGTTCTCCCAAACTGAAACCCAAATACGGTGTAAAATCGCCGATCGTATTTGTGAAGCGAGCTTCACTCGGTTCAAAATCTCGATATTGCAATCCAAACCCTGCGGTAAGATCACGCCCTAAGAACGCTGGTTCCGCGAAGTTTAACCCGTAGTCATTCAGATCAGAACTGGTTGCAAATGACAGGCCCAATCTCTGACCACGTCCAAGGAAGTTGCTCTCTTGGAACTGAACCGAAATTCCCAAGCCATCGTTTGTCGAAAACGTACCGCCAAAACCTAAAGACCCAGTTGGTTGTTCTTCAACATCAACGTCCACGATCACTTGGCCTGGCGTGCTGCCCTCTCGGGCGTTCACATCCGCCACAGTAAAAAATCCAAGTGCGCGAATACGCTCAGCACTCTCCCGAATTTCGCGCGGATTGAACGGATCGCCTTCCACAATTCGGAATTGCTGCCGGATCACCTTGTCCAAGGTTGTCGTGTTGCCTTCGATATCGATCCGTTCAACGAAAATTTTGGGTCCTTTCGAAATCGCAAACTCGATGTCCAAAGTCAGATCCCGGTCGTTGCGCGTGATCCGAGGGTCAACCCGCAAGAAATCAACGCCTTGCTTCAACCCAAACCGTTCCATCCGAGAAATTGAACTCTCTACCAAACTGGGAGAATACACCACACCCGGTTTCAGACGCAGAGTCTCTAAGTATTCCTGAGCATCGACGCCTTCGATTTCGCTAGACGCGGTGATTTGTCCAAACCGAAATTGCTGACCTTCCTCAACGTTAAACGTCACAAAGTAGCCGTCGCGCTCACGCGACAATTCCGCATTTACGCTGAGTGTCCGAAAATCGACGTACCCGCGGGACAAATAGAAGTCGCGCAAGACCTGTTTATCAAATTCAATACGGTCGTTTACAAAAGTGTCCTGGTTGAAAAACGCACGCAGCAAACCCGCCTGTTTGGTGCTCAACACCCGTCGCAAGCGGCTGTCGCCGAAGTTCTGGTTACCGACAAAGCCGATGCGTTCGATCTCAACAACGCCACCTTCAAAAATCTCAAACACCAAATCCGCACGGTTTTCACTTTGGCGAATGATACGCGGGGTCACGCGTGCAGCCAGCCGGCCTGCCTCTGCGTAGGCTTGCGTCACACGCGCAGCGTCGCGCTCCACGGTGGCGGGGTTAAGCACACGTCGTGATTCCGATTCGACCAGCTGAGACAGCGCTTCGTCCTTCAAGCGCTTGTTGCCCTCAAAATTGATACGGTTGATGGTTGGAAACTCCAACACTTTGATCACAAGAGTGTTGCCGCTTGGAACCAGCTCGACCGTCTCAAAAAGACCGCTGTCAACAATACGTTGGTAGGCCGCATTCAATTGCCCAGCGGTCACAGCGGCACCACGCTCAACACCCGCGTAGTTCACAATAGCAGAGGATTCGATCCGCTGATTTCCGTCAACTCGGATAGTGCCAAAATTGTAGGTTTGCGCTGATACCAGGCTTGGCAGAGCCATCATCAAAGCAAAAAGAAGAATAAAAAAGCCAGTTAGAAAGCGCGTCTTGCGCGCCTCGCCATCCTCTTTGGTGATCACCAAAGCGCTAGATTGTTTGGTCATTCCCAAACTCCGCAGTACATCCCTGTTGGAACGTGACTACCGGGAATGAATGGCATTGTCAAAAGACCAATCAGACAAATCCATGTCAGACCGAACTCTTCTTTGTTTTACCAATTATGGTGTTGGGGAAGAATCGCTGCCACAGAATGTGGTGCTCTTGAACCGAAGTTAGTTCGAGACACGTGTCCCGAAGCGCTAAACCAACCAACTGCTGATATAGGCGCCCAACATGAGACCAACCACAATCGCAGACGGGAAAAACAGCCGCTCCCAGTTGACGTCAATCAACAGACCCAACGCGCGGTATCCTTCTTCAATCGTATGCATAGCCTTTGCCCCAAATTCGGTGTCTTACCAAAGAGTTTACACATCAATTTGGGCAAAAGTTGGGCACGCACTAGAAAATAGTGCCCAACAATAGCTTACGGACAGAAGAGATCGTTGGTCAAACCAAAAGCCATCATTCCGAGAACCAAGGTCAAACCAATGGTCATCAACACACGTACGACACCGTCTGCGGGTGGTTTTCCAACGACCGCTTCGTAGGCGTAGAACACAAGGTGCCCCCCATCCAGCATGGGAATCGGAAACAGATTCAACAGCCCGATTGCCGTAGACAGCACCGCAATAAACCAAATGAAGCTCTGCGTACCCTGACTGGCCATCGCAGCGGAGGTTTGCGCAATTCCAACAGGGCCGGACAAATTGCAACTGCTGATCGCGCCCGTGATCATATGATATAGACCACTGATCGATCCCTCCATAATGCGCCCAGTCTGCCGCACCCCGGCCGTCATTGCGTCGCCAATTCCAAGCGTTTCAGTGGCGGGTTCAAAAGCAAGCCCACCCCCAATCCCAATGCGCCAATTGGTCACAAATCCACCGTCAGCTTGTGGCTCATCAACACGGCGCGGGCTCAGAGCAAACGGCTGTGTCATCCCGTCTCGAGAAACAGAGAGCTCCAACGTTCGTCCATTTCCGGTTTCAACCGCATCTTTCAGTTGAGAAAAAGCGACGATGGGTGCGCCATCGATTGCAGTAAATACATCGCCAACTTCCAGCCCGGCATTGTACGCCGCGGATCGTGGCGCAAGTGACAAGACAATTGGAGGATACAAATACGGGCCTGACACTTCCATTTCTGCGCCGTCGCGATCTACCAAGTAACGCAACGGGTCGGTCTTTGACATGTCTTGCACAAAACCATCGAAAGCTTCGGGATCATCAAAAGAGGGAATCCGCTGGCCATCAATCGCCAGCACCACATCACCTTGTTGCAACTCATATGGCGCGTTGGGCAAATCCCAAACCTGCCCAACAATCAGCTTATCACCCACCTGCCCGTTGAACATCATCACTCCGGCAAAGATCAGAATAGACAGGATAAAATTGAAAACAGGACCGGCCAGGACTGTTGACGCTCGCGCCCAAAGCGGAGCACCATGCATCGTGTGACGCAACTCGCTCTCGTCCATCTCTCCCATGGCTTCACCATCTTTGCCGCTGGCGGCGTTCGCATCTCCCTTGAACTTCACATATCCGCCCAATGGAATCGCAGCGATCTGCCACTGCGTGCCACGCTTATCAACGCGCGACCAAAGAACCGGCCCGAAACCGATGCTAAAGACGTCGGCGCCAATCCCGCTCCAACGGCCAACAATATAGTGGCCGTATTCGTGAATCGCCACGATGATCGACAGCGCCACCACAAACCAGATGACTGTCAAAACACCACTGCCAAAGCTTGGGATCAGCGTTGAAATATCCAAAATGCACGTCCTATTTTTTGGGGCGCTATGCCAACTGTTCGATGACCGTATCCGCCGTCCTGCGAGCGACATGGTCTGTTTCCGTCACCGTATCAAGGCTCATTTCGGCATTCTTGAGGCAATGTGAAGGTGAAAGCTGTGAAAGAACCTCCTCCACCACGTCTGCCATCTGCAAAAAGCCAATCCTGTGGTCCAGAAACGCGTCTAGTGCCCGCTCTTTGGCAGCGTTGAAGACCGCTCCCGCATGGCCACCCAGCTCCAATACTTCATGTGCCAGTCTTAGTGCCGGATATCTTTGCGGATCCGGCGCACGAAAGTGCAACGCGCCGATATTGGCAAGGTCTAGCCGCGCCACCGGTAAATGCTGTCGCTCTGGCCAATGTAATGCATACCCGATCGCGTGGCGCATATCCGGCGGCCCCACGTGGGCCATCAACGCACCGTCTTTGAAGCCGACCAGAGCATGAACCAGAGATTCCGGATGAACCAACACCTCAATTTGCTCATGCGAACAATTGAAGAATTCTTTTGTTTCAATTATTTCCAGCGCCTTGTTAAACATGGATGCGCTGTCAACAGTGATCCGTTGCCCCATGTTCCAATTTGGATGGCTGCTGGCTTGCTCTGGTGTGGCCCGCGCCATATCTTCCAGAGTCCAATCACGAAACGCGCCGCCACTCGCGGTGATAACAATGCGCTCAACGGCGTCCATGTCTTCCCCGACCAGCGCCTGAAACACCGCGGAGTGTTCGCTGTCGACCGGCAAAATGCGCCCACCGTGGTTTTGTGCCGTTTCCATAATCAGCTGGCCCGCTGTAACCAGAGATTCTTTATTGGCCAGCGCCAGTGTCGCACCCTGCTGCAAAGCCGCCAATCCGGGCGGCAGGCCCGCTGCCCCGACAATCGCGCTCATCACCCAATCAGCAGGACGGCATGCCGCCTCAACTATTGCGCGCGCGCCCGCAGCCGCCTCTACACCGCTGTCACCAAGCGCCGCACGAAGCTCCGACAAACGTGTCTCATCTGCTGTGACAGCAACGTCTGCGCCCAAAACCACCGCATCTTCAGCCAGTTGTTGAATGTTCTGCCCACCACTCAATGCCACAACGTCATAGGCACTTGGATCGCGCTTGATCAGATCAATGGTGTTTTGCCCAATCGACCCGGTCGCGCCAAAAATGGACACTTTTCTCATGTTGCAGGCAGTCCCAGAAATGCCCCCAACAACAGAACCAACAACGCAGCTCCCATCATTGCGTCAAACCGATCCAGCAAACCGCCGTGCCCGGGAATCAGATTGGAGCTATCTTTGATGCCTGCGCGCCGCTTTAACGCGCTTTCCGCTGCATCTCCCATCTGAGATGCAAACGAGGTTAGCACACTGATCACAATCAAAGCCGTACCGCCAAACGCAATGCCCACCGCCCCGGCTGCAATCCATCCCGCAATGGTGCCTGCCCATGTCTTTTTGGGGCTCACTTTGACCCAAAATTTTGGTCCACCAATCAAGCGTCCAGCAAAGTAACCTGCCACGTCCGTCGCCACCACAACCGACACCAACCAAACGAGCCAATAGGCACCACGCACATCTCGCAGAACAATCAGCCCATAGCTTGCGAACATCAGCCCGACAGCATAAGCGACGTAAATCAAACGATCTTTCTTAATTTGCCCCATTCCAGCCAAAGCCACAGCGGCCAACACCGGCGCGATCGCCTGGCCCGGAATAAAGTGGGTTGAAAGCATCGCAGCCCCGGCCAAAACGGCCACAAAAACTGCGTGGCGCATCTCACCGCCGTTCATCATCCGGGTCAACTCCCAGATCATGCCTGCACAAATAAGAACCACAAGTTCGTGAAACAATATTCCGCCGTGCCAGATCGCAACGCCACCGACCAGCAGCATGACCAGAGCAGATCCAAGCCGTGCAGGAAGATCTCCCCACTTTCCGGCCTTCTTGTCCTCTGTCCCCGTCACGCGCTCACGGCTCCAAAACGGCGATCGCGTTCAGCGTAGGCAAAAACAAGCTTGCGGAAAACGTCTTTCGAAAAATCCGGCCACAACGTGTCGATAAACTCATACTCCGCATAGGCGGATTGCCAGAGCAAAAAATTGGAAATGCGCGCTTCTCCGCTGGTGCGAACCACCAAATCGGGGTCGGGCAACACACATGTGTCCAAGTACTTTGGCAAAGTCTCTTCATTCACATCTTCTGGGTTCAAATTGCCCGCCGCGACATCTTCAGCCAACCGTTTTGTGGCCCGTGCAACCTCGTCTCGTCCGCCGTAGTTCAGCGCGATGGTCAGATTGACGCCAGTGTTATCCTTTGTCAGATCTTCCAACTCATCCATTAAGGCGCGCAGCTTGGCATCAAGCCCAGGCCGGTCGCCGATGAACCGCACGCGAACGCCTTCGGCCTTCAGTGCACGCGCTTCTTTGCGAATGTATTGGCGAAACAAACTCATCAGCCCCGCAACTTCGGCCTGTGTCCGCTTCCAATTCTCAGTGGAGAACCCAAATATCGTCAGATATTGAACGCCCAAAGGCCGGCAAGCACGGACAATCTCTTTGACCCGTTTGGCACCGGCGTGATGACCAAACAAACGCGGTCGCCCGCGCGCTTGTGCCCAACGGCCGTTGCCATCCATAATAATGGCCACATGCCGTGGGCCAGTCGCGGGAATGTCCTCGGCCATTCTGCTTAGACCTGCATGATTTCGGATTGCTTATTCTCTAAAGCACTGTCGACATTCTTAATATACGTGTCGGTCAGCTCCTGAACTTCGGCTTCCCAAATCTTCTGATCATCCTCAGACAGACCATCAGCCTTGGCTTTTTTGATTTGGTCCATACCATCCCGGCGCAGGTTGCGGATGGAAACTCTTGCGTGTTCCGCATATTGCGCAGCCACACGTGCCAACTCTGTGCGGCGCTCTTCGTTCAATTCTGGGATCGGCAGCATCACGATGGTGCCGTTGGTTTGTGGGTTGATGCCAAGGCCCGAGTTCATGATGGCTTTTTCAACGGCGCCGACCAGTGATTTGTCCCACACGTTGACAGTGACCATACGCGGTTCAGGCACGTTTACAGTGCCCACCTGGTTGATCGGCGTTTTTGAGCCATAAGCATCCACCATAACCGGCTCCAACATCGTGGCTGAAGCGCGCCCGGTACGCAAAGAAGCGAATTCGGTTTTCAGTGCCCCCATTGCGCCATCCATTCGGCGAGTCAGATCATCGGTATCGAGTTCAAATTCTTCAGACATGCGTTTGCTCTGTGTTTGTTATTCTTTGTGTCGTTTTACCGCCGCGCATTTCCGCGCGTAACAGTTTCCTGCCACCATAACGGCTTCAAACAACCTTTGTATAGGTGCCCTTACCAGCAAGAATCCCCTTGAACCCCCCTGGCTCGTCAAGCGGGAAGACAATCAGAGGCAGGTTGTTGTCGCGCGCCAAGGCAATTGCGCTGGCGTCCATCACTTTCAGTCGTTTGGTGAGGACATCATCATAGGTTATCTCGTCAAAGCGCACCGCGTCGTCATGTACAGCAGGGTCTTTGTCATAGATTCCATCAACGCCGTTCTTGCCCATAAAGATCGCCTCGCATGCCATCTCATTGGCCCGAAGCGTTGCCGCGGTATCGGTTGTGAAATAGGGATTCCCCGTACCAGCGGCGAAGATACAAACACGTTTCTTCTCAAGGTGCCGTACTGCGCGGCGGCGAATATAGGGCTCGGCCACCTCATCCATCCGGATCGCGCTGATCACCCGTGTGAACACGCCAAGGCCTTCTAATGCGCTCTGAACAGCAAGGGCGTTCATCACAGTGGCGAGCATTCCCATGTAGTCTGCTGTGGTACGCTCCATACCCTGCGCGGCACCAGACAAGCCGCGAAACACGTTGCCTCCGCCGATCACCATACAGATTTCAACACCAAGATCGTGGACGGTCTTCACCTCTTTGGCGA
This sequence comes from Shimia sp. NS0008-38b, assembly GCF_040370365.1. Lineage (NCBI taxonomy): Bacteria > Pseudomonadati > Pseudomonadota > Alphaproteobacteria > Rhodobacterales > Roseobacteraceae > Shimia > Shimia sp. NS0008-38b. The sequence goes on from NZ_BAABWQ010000004.1 coordinate 47,764, forward strand.
TGCGCTCGATGGTGGGCGGATGCAGGCCATAGCCTTGATCTCCCATCAATGCCTCCCCCGAAATCTTGAGCATCACACGATTGTAGGTGGTCTCGGCGGGGACGGCATCTTCGCTCATGTTGCACTCCATCTGCGCATCGTTTTAGGATTGCGCGCAAAATGTCGGAAAACGCGCGCAGGTTCAATGCGAGAGTTGCGTAGTTCTGTCACAAACACGCATTAATTCGGGTTCCTTCCATGACAGTCTTGCCGCCCATCGCACCAGATCAGCCGATCCTCATCGCAGGTCCCACCGCAAGCGGCAAAAGCGCACTTGCTCTTTCTATCGCGGAAACGCAGGGCGGCATCATCGTAAATGCCGACGCGATACAGGTGTTTGACAACTGGCGCGTACTCACCGCACGCCCCTCCCGCGATGATGAGGCGCGCGCTCCGCATCGGCTCTATGGTCATATCCCCGGCGACGCCAACTATTCTGTAGGCCATTGGCTGCGCGACATAGCCCCACTGCTCGAAGGCGACCAGCGGCCCATCATTGTTGGTGGCACGGGCCTGTATTTCACGGCTCTGACTCAAGGTCTGGCCCAAATACCACCAACACCACCTGACCTACGCAAAATGGCCAATGACCGCGTTTTGCAAGAAGGATTTAGGGCACTTCTGGCAGAACTTGACGCCAAAACCGCCGCGCGCATCGACCAACAAAATCCCATGCGTGTCCAGCGCGCTTGGGAAGTGCTCAAGGCCACTGGCAAGCCACTGGCAGACTGGCAAGACGATACACCAGCGCCAATGCTCCCTCTAGAAGATGCCGTTCCAATCCTATTTGACGTGCCCAAAGACTGGCTCAATGCGCGCATCGCTCAGCGGTTTGACATGATGTTGAAAGAGGGCGCATTGGACGAGGCCCAATCAAATCTCGCAAGTTTTGACGCGTCTCATCTTTCTGCCAAAGCCATAGGGGCTCCCGAACTCATTGCGCATTTACGGGGTGAGATTGACTTAAACGAAGCCCGCGAAAGCGCGACCATTGCCACACGCCAATTTGCAAAACGGCAACGCACTTGGTTTCGATCGAAAATGTCGGGCTGGCACAAATATTGCCCCTCAGTCCCACAGGAATAGTCGATAAAAATCTGCAATCTCAACAAAACTTGTGACGTAGGGCTTGCCTGAAACAAACAATTTGAGCTTAAATATCATACAATGGTATCTAAAAATTTACATATACCGTCATTCTTGACGAAACCGGGCATCGGATCTCCAGCAGAGGCGGTGCCGCGAAACCAAAAGCAATCCGACGCGCACGCCACAAGCGATTTCGGAAAACGAGATGTGCGCGATCATCTAATCTCAGATCAAAGTCAGACACTCTCTCAAATCCAAGTCACCTCATTGGCCAACATGACCAAAGGCGCCCCTTGGATACTTGAACAGCTGCATGTGCGCGATCACCACATCCTGCTGTGGACAACGCGTGGTCAGGGGCGCGTCCTGTTGCACGGGCTGCGGCGCGGTTTTGGAGCCCACAACGCGATCTTTGTACCCGCCGGTAAAGTGTTCTCATTTGAACTTGGCTTACAGGTACAAGGCCTCGCAACTTTGATTCCCAATGACGGCCGCGCCACCCTGCCCGACCGCACACAACACTTACGTCTGCAAGATGGCACAGAACAAGCAGAGCTCACGGCGATATTGGACGCTTTGCGTCGCGAACTGCACCAAGAGCGTGCCCTCATGTCTGAGGCCCTGAACGCCCACGCGCGGCTGCTGTCGGTCACCTTGCGACGCGATATACAATCCGCAGGCGCGCAGCCGCCCGCCCGTGCTTCCGAACGTATTGTCCGTCGATTTTGCGACATCCTTGCCACCGAGTTCACATCTGGACGTCCTATGGCATGGTACGCGGACCAACTCGACATCACACCAACGCATCTCACGCGGGTTTGCCGACAAGCCGCTGGTCTAACGGCAGCAGAAATGCTCAGTCAAATGGTACAACATCGCGCGCGCTGCTTGCTTCGTGACAGTGAAGCGCCAATCAACCGTGTTGCCAATGCGCTTGGCTTCGGGAGCGCCGCCTATTTCACAAGGTTCTGCCAACAGCATTTTGGTGCGTCACCAAGCCAGTTGCGAAAGTCGGCCCAATCCCGTTAACCCCCAGGCACACCCTAGCCGCCCAAGATGATCCGCACATAGTTGCGCGTTTCTTTGTATGGGGGCACGCCGCCGTATCTCTCCACAGCTTTTGGGCCTGCATTGTAGGCGGCAAGCGCCAGCCGCCAGCTGCCAAATTTCAGGTATTGCTGCTTTAAATACCGTGCACCGCCCTCGAGGTTTTGCCGTGGGTCAAGCGGATCCACGCGTAGCAAACGTGCCGTCCCAGGCATCAACTGTGCCAGCCCAAGCGCGCCTTTGTGCGATTTAGCAGTGGCGTTCCAATTGCTCTCCTGCTGGACCAGTTTCAGAAACAAATCCACCGGAATGCCATGCAAAAGAGCTGCCTCGCGGGCCATGGCCAAATAGGGGCCATTGTACTTTCCATTGTAGCTTCCGTCGCCCCATTTCGACGGGGTGTACACCGGACGCGGCTGCAATCGAACAGAATTTCTATACTGCTCCGCAGCCCGACCATCCAAAATTTTGGTTTGGTTTTTGAACAACCGTGCCTGAGATTTGGTTGAAACAGTCTGTGCATAAACAGGTCCAGCCGTCAGCGTGACGCTCAACAACAGTCCCAATACCCTGTGCGCCATCAGAGGCCACTCCACCCTAGTTTCGAACGGTTCTATATCAAATTTCAAAGAATTTTCCAGCCTTCTACGACACCAACAGCAAAAACCCGCACATCTTAGGACGCCAGACTGAAAGATAGATCAGACCATCCGCAAGAATCCGCTTCCCATTTCGACCGTCCGGTGGTGTATGGTGGCCCAAATCAAAGAATAGATTCCGTGGGAGACTTAGGCGCATGGCCGGATCGGTGAACAAAGTAATTATCATTGGCAACCTGGGGCGCGACCCAGAGGTGCGCTCCTTTCAGAACGGTGGCAAAGTGTGCAATCTGCGCATTGCAACGTCAGAAACCTGGAAAGACCGCAACACCGGTGAGCGTAAAGAACGCACCGAATGGCACTCCGTAGCGATCTTCCAAGAAGGACTGGTGCGCATCGCAGAACAATATCTGCGCAAAGGCTCCAAAGTCTATGTTGAAGGCAAATTGCAAACCCGCAAGTGGCAGGATCAGTCTGGCCAAGATCGCTATTCTACCGAAGTTGTCCTTCAGGGATTTGACGGCGTGCTGACCATGCTCGACGGCCGCTCAGGCGGCGGTGACGGCGGTGGCAGTGGCGGCGGATATGATCAAGGCGGCGGCTACGGCGGTGGCTATGACCAAGGTGGCGGTGGCAATCAAGGTGGACCAACCCCAAGCCGCGATATGGACGACGAAATTCCATTTTAAGTCGGCCTTAATCCAAAGACCAAGACAACCTTTCAAAGGGCTGACACATGTCGGCCCTTTTTTTATTTCGAACCCCCTCTTCACACGCAGCGAAGATGATCTCCTCGAAGTTGTATAAAAACTTGAAAAAACCGAACACTTAGGGGACTATTTCAACTGTTTGAATTTTTTGAAACTGTTAGTGAAGCTGCCCACTCTCTTTAGGCGGGATTTTCTTCAACCAAATTTCTTTGGATCATGCAGTTTCCACGAAGGCATTTTACTAAGCTATTGAAGGAGATAGATATGTTATCCAAGTCATTGAAGACAGCTATTGCAGCGGCATTGGTGGCAACTTCGACGTCTGCGCCCGCTCTGGCCAGTGACGTCGGCGCCGCCATCGCCGGAGCGATCATTGGCGGAGCGCTCATGTCAGGCGCCCAGAAAAACAAAAAACGATCCAGTGGTGTCCAATACTCCGCCGCGCGTGCTCAAAACCGCGAAACTCAAACATCTCTCAACTATTTTGGCTTTCCGGCTGGCACACCTGATGGCGTTATGGGGCGTAAATCCCGCTCTGCCATTATCCAATACCAAACCTACGTTGGCTTTCCGGCAACCGGAACGCTGTCTCCATACGAACGTGATTTTCTGGTAGGGTCTTACAACAGGGCCCAGATCGGTGGCCCGCAAGTCGTAAAGGCAATGCAAACCCATCAGCACGGCGTCCGAAGCTTGCTCACAGCGTGGTACGCAGAGGCGCATGGCGGACCGTCGGGCAACGTCTATGGTGGCATGCCTACAGAAGTGTCTGCGGCGATTGACGAAGTCGCGGAAAGCTCTGACCCAAGCGCGGAACAACTGCTTCAAAGGTCAGGGTTTATTCAACTGGCGGATTTGAATGGCGACGGCAAGACTGACTATATATTGGATACATCTGTCTCCGGCAGTGCCTATTGGTGTGGCGCCAAAGACTGTACGGTAATGGTGTTTGTTTCCGGCCCAAACGGTTTCGCGCGCAATGATTTCCTCAGCCACATCGCGACACCTGCAAGCTTCTCATGCCACCAATCGGTTTGCCGCCTCAACGACAGTGCCACACAACCGCAGCTCGCGGCCGTACAACCTGCTCCGGTGTCTCCTGCCCCCATCGCGCCACAAACTGTGCCAGTGGCAGCCTCACAAGAACAACCCGCATCAGCAGGCCTGGCTGGTATCACCCTTTTCGAAGCCACCAAACCCGCAGCACCGGAAAAATCTCTCGCAGGATATTGCGGAAAGGTGAGTCTACTTACCAACTCGAACGGTGGCTTTGTCACAGTCAACAGCATCTCAGATCCGTCATTTGTATTGAGCGAACAGTTTTGTCTGGCGCGAACCTATGCAGTCTCGAACGGGGAGCAGATCATGCAAGCGGTTCAAGGCGCAACACAGGCTCAAGTTGATCAACAATGTGATGCCTTTGGCCCTGCCCTTGCGCCCTATGTCGCCAAATTGCCGACGGACAACCCGTCTCAGCTGCTGCCAGAAGTCCAAGCCTTTGTTCTAAATGCAAACATGTCTCTAGAGCAGCTGCAAGATACAGCTAAAATTTGCCTGTTCTCAGCCTATCGTCGCGACAATATGGACGTGGCACTCGGTTCTGCCCTTTTGATGGCTGCGATCGGACAAAGACCATACAGTGAATTAATCGGGCATCACTTGCAGCACGGGTTTGGCCTTTTGGCAGATACCGACAAGGCTGCGCCGTGGTACACAGTCGCGATTGAAGCGCTGAACGCTGGCTCAGAAGCAGCCTTCGCACCTGGTCAGTCTGACCGAGCGGCTCTGCTGCAGGCGGCCCTAACCGCAGAAACAAACACAGGAGCCATTGTGCAACCAGTGGCGGTGCTGCCCTCGTTCAAAATTGGCGACTGACACAGCGCTCACGTTTGACATGCCCCGTGATGTCGAGTTCGCGGGGCATTTCATTTGCCACTACGCGGCATTGACCCGCAACGATCTCTTCCCCCCTGAGCTTTGACATCCTATGTAGTCACTTATCAACAGAAGTGAGGATTTTGCGTGTCTGAGACCCATTCATTTGACCATATGCTGGAGACGCGACTGACCTCCTACTGCGCGATCGACAGCCAAAGCGACGAGCACTCCGCTGCGTCTCCTTCGACCGAAATCCAACTGAACGTTGCCAGACATCTTGTTGAAGAGCTTCATAAAATCGGAGCCACTGACGTCAGCCTGACAGCATATGGCGCAGTTCTGGCGACGGTTCCGGCCACCGATGATACGGCACCGACAATCGGTTTTTGCGCTCACATGGACACCGCGCCGCAGTTCAATGCCACGGGCGTGAAACCACGGGTGATCCACAACTGGGATGGCACTGACATCACCTATCCGGACAATCCTGATCTGGTTCTTTCCCCTTCAGTCTCAGCGTATCTTGCGGGCAAAGAAGGAGAAGACATCATCACCGCCTCAGGGCGCACCTTGTTGGGGGCCGATGACAAGGCTGGCATCGCCATTATCATGACAATGGCCGAACACCTTCTCACCACGCCGGGTCTCAACCACGGCAAAGTGCGACTCGCCTTTACCCCTGATGAAGAGATTGGGCGTGGCGTTCATCCGGACCTTCCCACCGGCTTTGGTGTAGATTTTGCCTACACATTGGACGGTGCACGCCGAGGTGACATCGAATACGAGACTTTCTCCGCAGATGGGGCAGTTGTCACAATTTCCGGCACCTCTGCGCATCCGGGGTATGCCAAGGACAAACTGACCAACGCTTTGCACGTTGCCGCTCAAATTGTGTCTGACCTCGATGTGGAAGGCACCACACCGGAAACCACATCCGGGCGTGAGAGTTTTACGCACGTGTATGCACAAGAGGGGGGAAGCTCTGAAACCGTCTTAAGGTTTATCCTGCGGGCGTTTGAGATGGATGATCTGACGGCTCAAGGCACACGCCTCAAAGCCGCTTGTGCCAAAGCGGAAACCGATTTCCCCGGCGCCAAAGTCACTTGTGAAATCACCAAGCAGTACCGAAACATGCGCTACTGGCTTGAAAACGACATGACGCCGGTCAATCTTGCCCGCGAAGCCATCCGTGCAGAAGGCTTAGAGCCGCACTCCGTGCCCATTCGCGGCGGCACTGACGGCTCTCGTTTGACGGAACTGGGCGTGCCTTGCCCCAATCTCTACACTGGTATGATGGAAATTCACGGACCGCTGGAATGGGTGTCCGTACAAGACATGGCCAGCGCCACGCGCATGATCGCCAAACTGGTGCAAATCGCTGCCAAGTAATCGGAAAGCCGACCTCTGTAGCTCGGCTTTCTTACGCAAAGCGGTCTCTCTTAGCGTGCGCTCAACTCTTCTACGAGAAGCGCGCGCACCGTGTCCCTTGGCACATCGGCAGTCACAAAGGACTTCCCGATCCCACGCGCCAGAATGAAGCGCAGCTGGCCGTCGACCACTTTCTTATCCTGTCCCATCAGATCCAAAAGCGTATCTGCGTCCGGCAGAGCGCCTTCGATATCTTTGAGGTCCACCTTCATGCCCATCTCGTGCAGATGCTGACGCACCCGACTCGGGTCTTCTTGTGAACACAGGCCAAGACGCGCACTCAACTCAAACGCCAAGGCACAGCCCACTGCGACACCTTCGCCATGCAGCAGCCGATCCCCATAGCCCGTTGCCGCCTCTAAGGCGTGACAAAACGTGTGCCCGAGGTTGAGCAATGCGCGATCGCCCTGCTCGGTTTCATCGCGCATCACGATTTCTGCCTTCATCTCACAGGACCGTTTCACCGCCGCAATCCGCGTCGCCACATCACCTGCAGCCAACTTTGGCCCCTGCGCTTCCAGCCATTCAAAGAAATTTGCATCGCCCAGCATGCCGTATTTCACAACTTCACCGTACCCGGCTAGAAAATCACGCGGCGTAAGCGTACCCAGCACATCGATATCCGCCAAAACCAAACGCGGCTGATGGAACGCTCCAATCAAGTTTTTGCCCAACGGGCTGTTGATCCCGGTCTTGCCACCCACGGAGCTGTCGACTTGCGCCAACAAACTTGTCGGGATCTGCACAAAACCAACGCCGCGACGCAAAATCGCGGCTGCAAATCCGGTCAAATCGCCAATCACGCCACCACCCAAGGCGACCACAAGATCACTCCGTTCCACACGTTGCGCCAGCAGCCACTCAACCGTCCGCTCAAGATGCAGCCAGTTCTTCGTGCTCTCTCCTGCGGGCAACACCAGAGCCTCAAGGCCGATGCCTTCCGCGGCCAGCCCATCACGCAGGGTGTCCAGATGAAGCGCCGCGACGTTCTCGTCTGTGACAACACACACGTGTTTACGTTTCAGAAATGGACCGATGAAGGTCCCAGCCTGCGCCAACAACCCCGGCCCGATGTGAATGTCATATTCGCGCCCCTCAAGGCCCACATGTACCGTTTCCATCATCACTCGGCCCCTTTCAAAACGTCAGAACGCCGTGCCATCAGCGCATCCGCAACACGCCCCGCCATTTCCTCAATACTGAGCCCAGATTCAGCGTCCACTGACACATCAGCCAAGCTGTACAGGGGGACACGCGAGGCAAAGATATCCTCCAAAGTCGCGCGCGGATTTTCCGTGCGCAACAAAGGACGTGTGTCTTTGTGTTTCACCCGTGACCACAACAGCTCTATGTCGGCATTTAACCAGACCGCAACCCCGCGCTCTGAAATGGCCTTACGGTTGCTTTCCGCCAAATACGCCCCGCCACCTGTCGACAAGATACATTGTTCGTCTTCAAGCAGGCGGGCGATCACCTGACTTTCTTTCTCTCGAAAAAACGCCTCGCCGTCGCGCGCAAAAATCTCCGCGATGCTCATGTTTGCGGCCTTTTCGATTTCTGCGTCAGAATCGATAAATGGGACGTTCAGTTGCGCGGCCAAAGCCCGACCAACTGCCGTTTTTCCCGCGCCCATCATGCCCACAAGCACTACAGTTTTATTCAGCTCATAGGTCATGAAACGCCCGCTATCGGCCAAGCCTTGCTCAAAAATTAGATTTCGGCACTGAATGACGTGATCTTGTCCAAAAGGCCAGTTATAAGTTGAAAAAAACGAGCAGGAAAATTGAGGGGACTCATGGGCAAAGTCATTCGAGCCTTACTGGTTCTGCTGCTACTCGCAGCTTTGGCGTTGGTGGCATACGCTTATGTCGGGCCAATTTTTGGCGCTGACTTTTCTGCGCCGCAGGAAGAAACACGCCTCCCCGTCCAGTTGCACGGCGAATAGATGCCTGCGAACCCTCGCCTGCGCCCTGCATTGTCAGCGCTCCTGCTCAGCGTCACGCCCGTTCTCGCGCAAGACGCCCCTCTTTCTGCCATTGACTGGCTCAATCCAACGCCAACCGTCACGCTGGATATGGGTCTGCCACTTTCAGAGCCTCCAGTCGCAGCGGGATTGCAAACCCCCGACATCAAAGTCACGTCGCTTGACGACAACGGTCGAGACGCAGTTGGACTTTTGCCGTCATCCGTTACGGGTCTGCCTGCTTCTTTGTGGGCCTCCTCAGACGCCTCTGATCTAAGCGACATGGTCGCTGACCAGCGACCAGAAGTTCTGCCCTCCATGCAAGCCCTGCTTTATACGTTGTTATTGGCTGAAGCTGACGCGCCACGCGGTGCAGGGCTGGATGATGAGCTTTTGCTTTCCCGGATCGACAAACTTGTGGATCTTGGGGCGTTGGAACAAGCCAGCGCTTTGCTCGAACGCGCGGGGCCAACAAACCCAGCGCTTTTTGCGCGCTGGTTTGAGGTCACCCTTCTGATGGGGGAAGAGCAACGCGCCTGCGAGGCTTTAAGCGCGGCACCACACCTTGCCCCCGATTATGCGTCCCGCATCTTCTGCACTGCGCGCGCGGGTGATTGGCGTGCCGCCGCTCTGACTCTGGACACCGCAAAAGCGCTTGGCTTGGTGTCTGAGGAAATGGATGCGCTCCTGTTGCGTTTCCTTGATCCTGAGCTTTTCGAAGGGGAACCGCTTTTGGTGGCTGCCGGCCCAATAACGCCGCTAAAATATCGTTTGTATGAGGCGATCGGGGAGCCGCAACCCACCACAGGCTTACCGCGCGCCTTTGCCCATGCTGATCTGCGCGACACCGCAGGTTGGAAAGCGCAACTTGAAGCCTCTGAACGGCTTGCCCGAACCTCAGCATTGCATGAAAACCGACTGCTTGGCATCTATTCCGACCGCCAACCCGCGGCCTCGGGCATGATCTGGGATCGTGTTGCCGCTGTTCAGGCCTTTGACAAAAGCATTGCTGCCAAAGATGTCCGCGCGGTTGCCGACACATTGCCCACCGCTTGGGCATCGATGCAACAAGTGCATTTGGAGGTGCCGTTTGCGCGTCTGTATGGCCCGCTGCTGTTGCAGCTGCCGTTGCAGGGCGTGACGGCGCGATTGGCGCGCGACATCGCCCTCTTGTCTACGGACTATGAAAAGGCAGCGCGCAATGGTCCACGAGATTTCTTGTCTGGCCTTGCGCTCGGCAGTCCGCCGCGCACCCCAAATGATCCGTTGCACCGCGCCATTTCCGAAGCCTTTCACGGGGCGGGTGTGCCGCAAGAAATCTCCACGATGCTTGCACGAGGCCAGCTCGGCGAAGGTATTTTAACAGCAATGTCGCTGATGGATGATGGGGCTGCTGGAAACCTTGTTGCCCTGACCGAAGCTCTGGCCACCTTCCGCGCGGTCGGACTGGAAGACACCGCCCGCCGCGCAGCACTTCAGGTGGCGTTGCTGGACACGCGGGGATAGGATCATGCACCCCCGTCATTGGATCAGCACGTTTCTGGATGCTCAGGCCGCAGAACTTGGGGCCTCCCCCAACACCCAAGCAGCTTATGCCCGCGATTTACGCGATTTCGGAGGATGGGCAGAACGCAAATCCATCACCTTTGATAGCGCCACACAACCCGATGTCGAAGACTACCTGCTCTATTGCGACGCCCAAGGCTTGGCGCAATCGACGCGCGCAAGACGTCTCTCTGCCATCAAACAACTGTATCGATTTGCCTTTGAGGAAGGTTGGCGCACCGACAACCCGGCCGTGCAGATCAAAGGGCCTGGACGCTCCAAACGTCTGCCCAAAACGCTGGAAGTGACAGACGTTGATCGGCTTTTAGATGCGGCGCGCACCAGTGGGCGCACCCAGAATGATCAGCTGCGCAACACCTGTCTGATGCAGCTGCTCTATGCCACTGGGATGCGTGTTACGGAACTGGTCAGCTTGCCTGTCTCCGCCGCACGGGGGGATCCACAGATGCTGTTGGTTCAGGGCAAAGGTGGCAAGGAACGGATGGTGCCCCTCTCCCCCCCTGCCCGCGCCGCGCTGTCGGTTTGGCTGACCTGTCGGGACACCGCAGAGGATGAGGCGCGCGCCGCAGGAAAACCCACGTCGCAGTTTTTGTTCCCCTCTCGGGGCAAAAAAGGCCACCTGACACGGCATCGGTTTTATGCCCTGATCAAAGAGTTGGCTGTGGTCGCCGGCGTTTCGCCCGCAAAGGTCACGCCACACACTCTGCGGCATGCTTTTGCAACCCACCTTCTGGCAAATGGAGCGGATTTGCGTGTGATCCAGACTCTGCTTGGCCATGCTGATGTCGCCACAACAGAGATTTACACCCATGTGCTGGACGAGCGTCTGCGAGAGCTGGTCATCACACATCACCCCCTCGCCAAACCGTCTGACTCCGACTGAGCCCAACCTCCAACACCAAACAACCTGATCTATAAGCTATCGGCACATACGGGCTTTCAGGCGGCACATCTTCTGATGACCAATGGCCGGTCATCAACCCTGTTTGGAAACCTGATGTCCATCCAAACCTTTGCATTTTTGCAAAAGACGCCGCGCTTCCATATGGCATTTTGGCAAATATCACTGGAGACCCCTCTAAAATTGCAAAGCATGGGCGCGAGCGACCATCTTGCGCCATGATACCAATCACACCCCGCACTGACTCTGCGCCCTGCGCCACTCTCGTACAAAACTGCCAGGGTCTCTGAGGGATGACCGCAATAGGCCACCACGTCGCCCGTGCAGGTCAGCCGCCCTCCAGATATACGCCTCTATTTCCGCCGCCCTCTGCGCTGCGCCTGGCCCAATTGCGCGCGTACGTTCAACAACATCATGGTCAACGCGCTCAAACCAAAGCAGGTTTTAATGTGCTTGCCCCTTGATCCGCTTCTGCCGCATGCCCATAACCAACTCAAACACCCAGATGAGGATCCTATGGAGCCAACAACCAGCACGATATTTGATTCAGCCTTCATGATCACCGCAGGGGTGATCCTGTTGTTGCTCATGATGTCGGCCTTCTTCTCAGGTTCCGAAACCGCTCTCACAGCGGCGTCTCGTGGTAAATTGCGGGCCAAAGCAGACAAGGGTGACCGAGGCGCACAACGGGCTTTGGATGTGACCGACGACAGTGAGCGGCTTATTGGCTCTGTCCTGTTGGGCAACAACCTCGTGAACATTCTGGCCACCTCTTTGGCCACCGCGCTCTTTACGCGGGCTTTTGGGGAAAGTGGCGTGGCGCTGGCCACATTGGTGATGACACTACTGGTGCTCATCTTTGCAGAGGTGCTGCCCAAAACTTATGCCATCACCCGCCCCGAAGATGCCGCCTCAGCGGCGGCCCGGCCCATCGGCCTGATTGTGACCGTGTTTTCGCCAATCGTTGCCGCAGTCCGTGTGCTGGTGCGGGCGGTTCTGCGCCTGTTTGGCGTTCAGACCGACCCCGACAGCCAGATATTGGCCGTGCGTGAGGAAATTGCCGGGGCCATTCAACTGGGCCATTCCGAAGGGATCGTTGAGAAAGAAGACCGCGACCGCATATTGGGCGCGCTGGACCTGTCCGATCGCACCGTGGAAGAGATCATGCTGCACCGTTCCGGGATCGAGATGATCAACGCGGATGATGCACCATCCGATGTCTTGACCCAATGCCTTGAGAGCAATCACACCCGCTTGCCTGTGTTCAAGAATGAGCCAGAAAATATCATTGGTGTGGTGCACGCCAAAGACCTGTTCCGCGCAATGTATCGCCGCGTGACCGAGGCTGGAAACGCACCTGATCGACTGGACCAGCTGACGGATATTGTGATCGATGAAGTCGCTAAAGAACCCTATTTTGTGCCTGAAACCACATCATTGGACGATCAAATGCGCGAATTCCTGCGCCGCCACGCGCATTTTGCACTGGTGGTGGACGAATATGGCTCGCTTCAAGGTTTGATCACATTGGAAGACATTCTCGAAGAGATTGTTGGCGAAATCACCGACGAATTTGACGAGGACGGCGAACAACACATCCGAAAATCGGAAGATGGCCAATTCCTGATCGAAGGGGCGATGACCATTCGAGACCTCAACCGGGCCACCGACTGGAACCTGCCGGACGAGGAAGCCAACACTGTGGCAGGGCTTGTGATCCATGAGGCCCAAATGATCCCCACCGCTGGGCAGGTGTTTTCCTTTCATGGCTTCCGGTTTGAGGTCACTGGCCGCGAGGCCAATCGGATCACGGATCTTAAAATTCGCCCACTTTAAAGTCGGCACCCGCCGGACGCGCCCGCGCCTCATGTTCACATGCGCCATTCGGCCTGAATTGATTTCAGCCAAATGAAGAATTGGGGCGCGGTGTCACAGTTAGCCCTAACGGTTACAAAAACCACCGTTAGCGCTATCAAATGTCGTTTACTTTTGCCCCTGCCCTGCTATAGCTGCGACCAACATTTTTGGCCATCTGAGGGACCCTCCGACATGAGCACCATCATTGATATTTTTGCCCGCGAAATTCTGGACAGCCGCGGCAACCCCACCGTCGAAGTCGACGTGATCTTGGAAGACGGCACCATGGGTCGCGCCGCCGTGCCTTCCGGCGCGTCGACCGGCGCCTATGAAGCCGTGGAAAAACGCGACGGCGACAAGTCACGCTACATGGGCAAAGGTGTCTTGGAAGCCCTGAACGCTGTGAACGGCGAAATCGCCGAAGCCTTGGTGGGCATGGACGTCACCGAGCAGGTTGCAATCGACTCCGCGATGATCGAACTCGATGGCACCCCCAACAAAGCGCGCCTTGGCGCCAATGCCATTCTGGGCGTGTCGCTTGCTGCTGCCAAGGCTGCGGCTGACTACACGTCTCAACCTCTGTTCCGCTACATTGGCGGCACCTCAGCGCGTGTGTTGCCGGTGCCAATGATGAACATCATCAACGGTGGTGAGCACGCCGACAACCCGATCGACATTCAAGAATTCATGATCATGCCGGTCAGCGCGCCCAACATCCGCGAGGCGATCCGCATGGGCGCCGAAGTGTTCCACACCTTGAAAAAAGAGCTCTCTGCAGCCGGTTACAATACTGGCATCGGCGATGAGGGCGGCTTTGCGCCGGCGCTAGAGTCCACACGTGTCGCGCTGGACTTTGTGAAAAGCTCTGTTGAAAAAGCGGGCTACAAATTGGGTGAAGACATCTTCCTCGCTCTGGATTGTGCGTCTTCGGAGTACTTTAAGGACGGCAAATACGAGATGGTTGGCGAAGGCAAATCTCTGACCTCTGCGGAGAACGCGCAATATCTTGCTGACCTATGTGCCGACTACCCAATCATCTCGATTGAGGACGGCATGGACGAGGACGATTGGGACGGTTGGAAAATGCTGACCGACATGATCGGCGACAAAGTTCAACTGGTGGGTGACGATCTGTTTGTGACCAACCCAACCCGTCTGGCAGATGGCATTTCCAAAGGTGTGGCCAACTCCATGCTGGTGAAAGTGAACCAGATCGGCTCCCTGACCGAGACGCTGAAGGCTGTCGATATGGCCCACCGCGCACGCTACACCAACGTGATGTCTCACCGCTCTGGTGAAACCGAAGACGCCACCATTGCCGATCTCGCAGTGGCGACCAACTGTGGTCAGATCAAAACCGGCTCCCTGTCGCGCTCTGACCGTCTGGCAAAATACAACCAGCTGATCCGTATTGAGGAAGCGCTGGGGGAAACTGCGGAATACGCAGGCAAATCGATCCTGAAGTGATCTCTGACTGACATGAACGAAAGAAAGTCCCGCCAGCGTGCGGGGCTTTTGTTTTGGCTCAACAAGTTCCATGCTTTTAACGAAAAGCAGAATTGCCAGATTGATTCTCAAATTGGGTCTAAAATAGAGAGGATTTTTCTTGGCGAACCCCACATGGGACATCTATGGTTTCTTGCAAACTCAACACACTGTTAAGTTGAGGGAGGCCCATGAAAAATCTCGACGTCTGCCTAGTTTTGGATGTTGCTTTTGTAGTTAAACATCCTTCGTTACTTACTGACACGCTTCCAATGCCACCTAACCATGTTTTTCAAGATGCGGTGGATCAACTATTGGATGCTAAGACTATTTTGACGGCAACAGACTGGACCCGTTCTTCAAATAGCAAATCGTTTCGTCCGCCAAACACAGAAGACAGAACCAAACTTCTTCAGTCAATTGCAGCCGCACATACACTGTTCCATAATTCCGAACTAGCTGCTGTATTTGATAACATCCCTGAATATATTGTCGCCTCGGAGCTATTGGAACACATCCATTTCGGCTGTGTTTCTGGACGATTTAAAACCATAGTGTTTGCAAGTTCGCTCGCCGCGAATGTAATTTTGTCATCGACCGCACTCACCGATACCGCGTCTGGCCTTTCATATTTCGAGCGCGGCAACGTTTCAGTGAGTTGCACAGCAGCTGTTAGCTCCGGAGAAGAAGTAAAACATCATGTACGAGTCCAACTGCGCTATGAGAACCCAGTGTTTTTCGACAGTGGAGACGAAGCATGCGTTGCCCTACGCCAAGGCCTTTTAGCGCATGAAAAATACTATTCTATGCCCATTGACGGCCTCTACGGACCTGAAACAATGAAGGCGGAGATTGATGCAGCAGAAAGCCTCGGAGTTCCGAGTGAAGATCTCATGGCCCTATATAAGCGGTTGTCTGAGCGAGAGATTGCACCTCGCACAAGGCGCAGATTCAAATAAGATCTTTTGTTCAAAACACCACCCGCGTCCGCAGCCCCAGAACAGTCACCGTCCCTAAGCCCGGATTGCCCAATGGCGCGTCAATCACCTGCACCGAAGGCGTGATCTGCAAGCCCGGCGCTATCGAGAACCGATAAAACAGCTCTGCCGTGAACTGCGTCTCCCCTCCAGACGCACCCTCCGCCCAGTTCAATCCAAGCCCCGCCGCATCCGTGTTGCGCCCATAGTAAGCAATGCCGGTAGACAGCGACCGTTTATAGAGCCCCGTCCCTTTGTCGGCGACACCCGCACGCACAAATGGCAGCCACCTGTTGTCCACAAACCAAGACGCGGAGACGCTGGCTCCGTAGTCCTCGGCGCGGCCTTGGCGGGCATCCGCATCGACGTGCCAAAGCGTCATGTGCACGTTGTCAAAATAAATGCGATCGCGCCCGCTGGTCAGTCCGACCTCAAGGCTTTTGAACAGCTTGCCATGATCAAACACGTCCAAGCCCGGCTCAGAGGGATCGGCATTTGCATCCGCGACACTGCCAACTGCGTAGACTGTGTCCCCCAACCACACGCCCCCGGCCAACCCAAGTCCCGGATTGGGCGCATTGATTGTGGGGTTGGTGTTAAACGACAGGTTTTGAAAGGCAGTATACGGGCTGACCGCACCATAAAGATCCAGAAAATCGGTCACGTCGATTTGCCCGGCTTGAAGGCTCCATGCGCCCTCAGCATCGCGTTGCGTCCAGAACAGATTGGTCAAAAGCGTGCCATTGTCGTTAAACGCCGTCCCCGGCATAAACCCCGCTCCGGCGGAGAAGCCCAAGTTCTGCGGGGCAACCTTTGAATAGGCGTGTCGGTTCTCCAGCTTGAACGTCAGACCGCCCTGTTCGGTCGCGGCCCACGTGCCGTAAAACCGAAATATGCCTGCGGCGGCGTCATTCTCGGCCACATTCATATCGCTCCATTGCCCGAGCGACAGATAGTCGAAATTGAATTTCAAACCTCTGTCCGCCACCCCATCTTTCCAAGCAAACCAGCGCGGCGCAACACCACGCGGAAAATCTGAGCGAAATTGAGGGTCCGTCAGCCCATCGCCGGTCTCCAAATCTGCCGCCACAGATGACGGGCCCGCCAAACCACCGCTTTGTCCCACCAAAGGCGTGGCCAGGCAGGCAAGCGCAACGACACACAGCGGTCTGAGCACCGGTACCTCTGGCCAAAACCTCATCACCGCAGGTGTCCTCACAACGTGTTCTTGTAGATCACACCGTCTTTCATGATGATCCGAATGGTCTCCGGGCTGTCGGGGCGCGGGTCTGCGCCAAACCACTTGTCGCCCGTACCGACCACCGAAAAATCCTCTAAAGGGTTGCCGTCGATCAGAAGGATGTCCGCATAAGCACCTTCTTCAATGACACCGAGTTTTCCCGCTGTGTACGGGTTCATAAAGTCCCCTGACAAAGCCACCAATGCGCCGCCCACTGACGTCAGTGTCACCATTGAGGTATACGATCCAAAGAAGTCGTTATTGAGTTTTTTCTCATAGGCAATTTGGATGTTACAGGCTGCAACAGAGCCCACACAATCGGTCTGAAACGCACGCTTCACCGGGCATTTCTGCATGTTCGGAACGTAGTCGGCAAAAGTGGCTGAGGCCGATTTGGCCTTCGCAAGACTTGTCGGCACGTTCGCAATCGCCGGAATGCTCAACAAACCGGGATCAAACGCCGTAAGGTTGGTTGTGATAAACGCGCCTTTTGCATTCATCACTTCTGCAATTTCGCAATCGAACGAAAACCCATGTTCAATTGACATCACCCCGGCTTCCAATGCGCTCATAATGGCCTCTTTGCGATAAGAGTGCGCCATAACGTAGCTGCCATATTCATTGGCCACTTGCACCGCCGCCTTGATTTCCTCAGGGGATCCCGCCAACAGCTGCCAAGGATCAAACGCAGAGACAACACCACCAGATTGCATGTATTTCAGCTGCGTGGCCCCCATGCGGAAATTGTTGCGCCCGTATTTTTGCACATCAGCAACATTGTCCGCTTCCTGCGCCATGTTGAGACGGCCAAAATTGGTTGATGATCCCGGAGGCGCTGTGAAGTTGGCAAAATCCGCATGCCCGCCGCGTGTTCCGATAAACGCCGCCGCAGGGTAGTACCGTGGTCCAACAATCTGTCCGGCATCAATCGCACGACGTAACCCGCCGTTGCCCCCACCTGCATCGCGCACAGTGGTAAACCCTTGCATCAAGTACATTTCAGCCATCCGCGTACCGTGAATGGCAAAATCTTCCCAAGTTGTGTTGGCTTCCATCGCGGGTAGGCTTGGCCCCATCAGCATCAAATGCGCATGGGCTTCGATAAATCCGGGGGTGAGAGTGCGGCCCCCGCCATCGATGTGCATCGCGCCGGGCGCATCAATGACATCGGTGCTCACGGTCTTGATCAGCTTGCCTTCGACCAGAACGGACGCGTTTTCTATCCGCGCCTCTTTAACACCGTCAAAAACGTGTACGTTGGTGAAAAGAACCTGCGTCGGATCTTCTTGTGCAAACCCAATATGTGAGCAACAACACGTAAAAACTGCGGCGAGTAGTGTTCGAGAAACATGCATTTCCAACGCTCCAAACTTCATCAATACGCCAACACTAGGTCAGACCCCCGCAAATCTGAGAGTCATTTTTTCCACGGCATTTGGTCTTTGGCGTAGAACAAGCTGTGCAAAATCAAAAAATTCCTTGGCGTTTTCGAGCTGAATTGCATCTATGGTGACATGCCTTAAGGACATATCCATGACCGCCGACGAAATCATCGCTCATCTTAACCTTTCACCACATCCGGAGGGCGGCCACTACCGCCAGACCTGGGTTGCCGACGCCGCTGACGGCACAAGGCCTGCAGGAACCGCGATCTATTTCCTGCTCAAAGCGGGTGAGAGGTCCCATTGGCACAAAGTGGATGCCTGCGAGATTTGGCATCACTATGCTGGTGCCCCGCTCATCCTTTCAATGGCACAAACCGAAACTGGCCCCGCAACCGAACATGTGCTTGGCCCAGACCTGGCAGCAGGCCAGTTCCCGCAATTGGTTGTGAAGTCACACCATTGGCAAGCGGCCCGCAGCACCGGCGCATGGACACTGGTGGGGTGTACCGTGTCACCCGGCTTTCAGTTTGAAGGTTTTGAGCTGGCCGCGCCGGGTTTTGACATCCCGCGATGACCCCGCCGCCTTCACACAAAGACATACTCGCACAGATACCAGCCTCCCGTCGCACCGCGCTGCAAACCCGGTCCAATGCCAAGGGACTGCGCCATTTGGCGATCTATTTGTCGGCGTTGTTGTGTTTGGCACTGTGGGTCGGAGTACAAGCCCCACTGTGGCCGCTTGCCCTCCTGCCACTGGGCGTTCTCTGGGTTTTCCTCTTCACGCTCAGCCATGAATGCACCCACGACACTCCATTTGCGACGCGCTGGATCAACCGCGCGGTTGGTCATGCCTGCGCTGCGCCATTGATCTTGCCGTTCACATGGTTTCGCGCCTTTCACATGGCGCATCACAAGTTCACCAATGACCCAAACCATGATCCAGAGCTCGCACATGGCCCGCGTCCAGAAACCTGGCCAAGCTATCTGTTGCATCTGTCCGGTTGGCGTTATTGGCAAAGCGCCGCGACGACCGTTGTGCACAATGCCAAGACACCGCGCGCGGCGCCGTATCTACCGACGCGCAAGCACGCTGCAATGCGCCGGGAAGCGCGTGTTTTGTTGGCGACCTATGCGCTGATTGCTCTCAGCCTGTTGGTCTCACCCTTGGCGTTCTGGATCTGGATACTGCCCAGCATACTTGGGCAACCGTTCCTGCGCGCCTATTTGCTGGCAGAACACGGTCGCTGCCCACTGGTCGCCAATATGCTGGAAAACTCCCGCACAACCTTCACCAACAGACTGGTGCGGTTTGTGGCGTGGAACATGCCTTATCACGCAGAACACCACGCTTTCCCCAATGTGCCGTTTCACCAACTGCCGGCTCTGCATGAAGATGTGAAAACACATCTGCAGAGCACCTCAAACGGCTACACCACGTTCCACAAAGACTACCAAAGCCACCTGAAGACGCCCTAGCGGCCCGGCTCACTCACTGTTCCGCCTCCCACCAGCGCCATCACGCCCGTGGTAGAGGGACAACTGGTGGGCAGGCCCCGCGCCACGCGCACAGCCAGATAAGCAAAGGCCTGCGCCTCAAGCATATCCCCGTCCAGACCAACCTCCTCAACCGGCACCACAGGACAGTCCAACGACACCTGCAACATCTCCATCAAAACAGGGTTGTGCCGCCCGCCACCGGTGACCAGAACGCGGCTGGGAGGTGTTGGGCAATGCACCATGCCTTGGGCCACGCTGGCGGCGCACATCGCGGTCATCGTGGCAGCGGCATCTTCATCTGAGAGCTCACTCACCAACTCCATCATTTCCGGAAAATCGTTCCGGTCAAGAGACTTAGGCGGCATTCTTGAGAAATACGCCTCTTGCAAAAACAGCTCCAACGCCCCCGTGGCCACGGTGCCCTTTGCCGCAATTTCTCCCCCCTTATCAAAGGCCAGCCCACGTCTCGCCCGCAGCAGATCATTGAGCGGTGCATTCGCTGGGCCTGTATCAAATGCCAAAAGTGCGCCGTCCTCTTCAGCGGCTGATTTACGCGGATCAACCCATGTCAAATTCCCGACACCACCAAGGTTCAAAAACGCCACAGGTTCCTCTGCGCCAAACCATTTTGCACAGGCGAAATGAAAAAACGGCGCCAACGGCGCGCCCTCGCCGCCCAGTTGCACATCCGCCGTGCGAAAGTCCCAAACCACCGGAACCCCCAACGCTTCTGCCAAAGCCTGACCGTCACCAACCTGACATGTCCCGCGCCCACGCGGCTCATGTGCCAAAGTCTGGCCATGGAAACCAACCAGTTCAACATCTTCAAACTGCTTCAAAATCGTCGCGTGCGCGGCCTCAATCACCGCTGCGGCAGCCTCGGCTTCTGGACCAGACCAATGTCCAAGCGCCGTGGCCAAAACGGCCTGCTCTTCGGCAGAATACGCGAGATACTCCGCGCGGCCAAAACGCTCGATTGAAACACCATCTGTCAGCACCACTGCGGCATCTACGCCGTCCAACGACGTGCCTGACATCGCCCCAAGTGCGCACATGGGCGCTGACGCCTTCTGGCCCTTAATCATGGCCTTTTCCTTCCGCTCTTCCCCGCCTATACACGGGCTTACAGACAATACGGGATCGACACCATGACCTACCAGCCCAAATCGGAATTCCTCACCGTGATGCTAGAGCGCGGCTTTGTGGCCGATTGCACGGACTATGAAGGCTTTGACAAAGCGCTCTGTGACGGCGTGGTGCCCGGCTATATTGGGTTTGATGCAACAGCCAAGTCGCTGCATGTCGGCTCCCTGATCCAGATTATGATGCTGCGCTGGTTGCAGAAAACCGGCCACAAACCGATCACCCTGATGGGCGGCGGCACCACCAAAGTGGGCGACCCCTCGTTTCGCGCTGATGAGCGCCCTCTGCTGACCGAAGCGCAAATCGATGACAACATCGCAGGCATCAAAAAGGTGTTTGCCAAGTACCTCGACTACGGCGACGACGCCACAGATGCACAAATGCTCAACAACGCCGAGTGGCTTGATGGGCTGAACTACCTCGAATTTCTGCGTGACATCGGCCGTCATTTCTCCGTCAACCGCATGCTCAGCTTTGAAAGCGTGAAATCACGGCTCGACCGCGAACAGTCGCTGTCATTTCTTGAATTCAACTACATGATCCTTCAGGCGTACGATTTCCTTGAGCTCAACCGCCGTTACGGCTGTCTGGTGCAATTTGGCGGCTCTGATCAATGGGGCAACATCGTCAACGGCATCGATTTGACTCGCCGGGTGGATGACGGTGGCCTCTTTGGTCTGACATCCCCATTGCTGACCACCAGCGACGGCAAGAAAATGGGCAAATCTGCGGATGGCGCGGTCTGGCTAAATGCCGACATGCGCAGCCCCTATGAGTTCTGGCAGTTCTGGCGCAACACCACGGACGCCGATGTCGGCCGTTTCCTGAAACTCTACACCGAAATGCCCGTGGATGAATGTGATCGCCTCGGCGCGCTCGCAGGCTCTGAGATCAACGAAGCCAAGATCATTCTGGCCAATGCGGTCACCACCCTGTGTCACGGCGAAGATGCCGCCGCCGCCGCCGAAGCCACCGCACGTGAAGTGTTTGAAAAAGGTGGCATTGGCGATGATCTTCCAACGGTCACCTTGACCGCCGAAGACCTCGGCGATGGCATCTCCATCGTGCAATTGATCGTGAAATCCGGCCTTGCCAAATCTGGCAAAGACGCAAAACGCCTGATCAAAGAAAACGGCGCCAAACTTGATGACGCCCCACTGACCAACGCAGGTCTGATGATCGATGCGGCCGCGCTGGCCAGTCCGATCAAATTGTCTGCAGGCAAAAAGCGCCACGCGCTGGTGCAACTGGACGGCTAAATCGGTCGCGCTGAACAAACGCACAACGGGCTCGCCAAACCGGCGAGCCCGTCTTTGTTTAGGCCTCAGGTTTTCCAAGCGACCCTTCCGGCTCAAAATCACCCAGTTTTGGCGATGTGGCGAACACCGAACCCAAACCGCACAACGTCTACCAAGAGGCTTTTGGGCGGCTTACCCAAAGTTCGGCAAAAGAAACCAGATCGCAGCGCCAGCGAGACCAAAATTGCACAACAATCCGGCCACAAAGACCATTGTTCTCGGGCCACCAGCAGGCTTTCCAACACCCAGATAATACACAATCCAAAAGGCTATCCGGCTCACAAAATATCCGCCTGCCAGCCAATTCACCACTGCTGGTGAAACACCGGCAAAAATTGCCATCAGCAAGGCCCAACCAAATGCTGGAAACGTCTCCGCAGAGTTTGCATAGGTGCGCAACGCACGAAAACTCAACTTCGAATGATCAAACCGCACAGGGACTCCCGGCACCTGTTCGTCGTTGACAAAAGCCAAAGGCGCAGTTGCGAAATTCTGGATCAACGTGATCAAAGACACCCCCGCCAGCACCAGAAATGAGAGACGATAGGCGCTCAAAAAAGGCACCGCTTCAAAAAGTGACTCCATTCCAGATCCTTTCCTACATTTCCAAATCCATCGCCTCGGCGATCTCGATTGTGCCGGTGCCACTCAAATGCGGGCAACCTTTGGCCAACTCTATGGCCTCCTCAAACGTATCGGCTTGGAGAACCGTCATGCCCGCGGCCGGATTGGCCCCGCCATGATCCTCCACACCCTGCGGTGTGATGGTTTTGGAAAGCCCTACAGGCAGACCGGGGTCGACCACAGCCGCGCCCAGACCTGCGCTCCAGGCCTTCCATGCGGCCATATGCTTGGCCCCATCTTCTGGGCTCTGAAGGTCTGGTTTTCCGTGATAAATAAGCAAAAATTTTGGCATGATCGGGCTCCTTTTGATGTGATCAATGCCCTATCGGTAACAGCAGTCTATTTATGTTAAAGAACATATTAAAACAGCCACTATACTGTCGCTGGAAAGGAACCAACATGCCTTATAGCGCAAGCCACCGCGACGCGACGCGCGCGAAAATTGTCGAAGCAGCCCGAATTCTGTTCAACGAACATGGGTTTCAAAACGTCACCATCGATCAGGTGATGCACCACGCTGGCCTGACGCGGGGTGGGTTTTACAATCACTTCCGCAACAAAGAGGCGCTCTTTGGAGAGGCCGTGTCCAGCTTCCTCATGGGGCGCGGCGCGCAATGGCGCGCCGAAGCGGGTATTGATCTGACAGATCTCAAACCTGAAATGGCCCAACAGATGGTAGATGCCTATCTTTCCTCAAAACATCTTGGCGACGTTGCTGGACAGTGCCCGATGATTGCCTTGCCTTCAGATGTCGCGCGCGCAGACCCCGAAACACAAGACGCCTTTCAACAATTGCTCACCGCGATGGTCTGGCTACTTGAGACCGGAATGCCGGACGACCAACCAGATCGGCGTGAAAAGGCCCTCGCTTCCGCCGCATTATGCGTTGGCGGCATGGTTTTGGCGCGCACCCTGCCCAACTCCGAGCTCGCCGAAGACGTCAGATCCGCCGCCCATCAAGCGGCAACACAGGCCATTTCGCCCCCCGTAAAGGAAGCGCCAAGTACAAAGCGCCGAGACATGGTCTAGGCCCTGTTTACTCTAGACACTGGACCTTTCCTTCGGTTATTTGAACACACGTTCATTTATCGTCTGGAGGAGACCACAACATGAAACTTGATCAAACCTGCGCCGTGATCACTGGCGGTGCCTCCGGTTTGGGCGAAGCCACTGCACGGCATTTTGCCGAAAACGGCGCGAAGGTGGCCCTGTTTGACCTCAACGAAGACCGCGGCAATGAGATCGCATCAGAGCTTGGCGGCACGTTCCACCATACCGATGTCACCGACGAAAACAGCGTGGCCGCCGCAATTGCAGCGGCCAAAGAGGCCATGGGCAAGATCACAGCTGCTGTTAACTGCGCTGGCATCGCCCCTGCCGCCACCACCATTGGCAAAAACGGCCCCCACCCGCTGCACACGTTTCAGAAAACCATCGACATCAATCTCGTGGGATCCTTCAACGTGGCCCGCCTTGCCGCTGAAGTGATTGCACAAAACGATGCGGCACCTGACGGCGCACGCGGTGTGATCATCAACACCGCATCTATTGCCGCGATGGATGGGCAACGCGGTCAAGCCGCATATGCCGCTTCCAAAGGTGGCATTGTCGGGCTGTCGCTGCCAATGGCACGCGATCTCGCCCGCTCCGGCATCCGCGTCATGGCCATTGCGCCGGGCATCTTCCTCACGCCCATGCTGCAAGGTCTGCCGCAAGAGGTGCAGGAGCAACTGGCTTCTGATGTCACCTGCCCCAAACGCCTCGGCGATCCGTCAGAATATGCGCGTCTGGCCGGGTTTATTGTGGAAAACGGCTACCTCAACGGCGAAGTCATCCGCATCGATGGTGCCCTGCGTATGCAATAAGCCGTCAGGGGGGAGGCCCAAAGCTTGCCCCCAACCTGTTCTTATGGCCGATCCATGCTAGCTTTCCCGCAAAGGAGACCGCAGCATGCCCCGCCAAAATCGCGTTATGCCAACGGGCGACATCATTGCGCACCCCACACGTGGGGCCGTCATGGGCAATCGCGGCATTCTACATGATGACACCGCGCATCAACATGGCCAGCTGACCCACCGCCGTTGGCGTCATAAGGCCTGGGTGTGTTGCGTGCTCGCCTTCAAGGATCGCCGCCGCACACTGATGGCCCCAAACCGCTACACAGAACTCTTCTTCTTTGACGAGGCTGTGGCCTTTGCTGCGGGTCATCGCCCTTGTGCTGAATGCCGTCGCGCCGATCATAGATCGTTTTTGACCGCTGCAGAGCACCGCGGCGGCACCCCCTCATTTGACACAAAGCTTCACGCTGCCCGCGCCATCCCCCGCGCCTATCAACTGCGTCGCACGTTGCATGAGGCCCAGAACCTGCCAAATGCCAGCTTTGTCCTCTTGGACGCGGGTCCTGCGCTGTTGCTGGACGACATGGCGCTGCCCTTTACGCCTGATGGCTACGCCGCGCCTTGCAAACGCCCAGAAGGTCAAATCGCGGTGCTGACTCCCGCGCCCACTCTTACCGCGCTGCGCAATGGGTTCCGCCCACAGCTGCGCCTGCCCCAAGACCTCTTTTAGTCCAACCCGACGCAGACCGCGCCCCCCTTCAGAATCGCTGGTTCTCTTTGCGTGTGGCTGGCATACCTTTGGCGAACATCTCTGTGTGCAGGACTGCCTTTATGACCACGATCATCTCCTCTCTCGCCGATATTTCTGAGCGTTACAAAGCGTTGTTTGTGGATCTTTGGGGCTGTGTGCACAACGGCGTCACCGCCTATCCGGAGGCGGTTGCGGCGCTGCAGGCCTATCGCGCCCGCGGTGGCATTGTGGTGCTGGTCACCAACTCCCCCAAACCGCGCGCCGGTGTGGCCGAACAGATGGGCGCGTTTGGGGTGCCCAAAGACGCTTATGACACCATCGCCACCTCCGGTGACAGCGCCCGCGCCGCGATGTTTCAGGGGGCTGTTGGCCAAAATGTCTACTTCATGGGCGAATGGGACCGCGACGAAGGCTTCTTCGAACCGCTTGAAATCCTTGACAATCCCACCCCCATCACCCGCGTGCCGCTGGCAGAGGCGGATGGCATTGTCTGCTGCGGGCCGTTTGACACATTGGCCGACCCAGAGGTCAACCGTGCCGATTTCCTCTATGCCAAAACCCAGGGCATGAAGCTGCTCTGCGCCAATCCGGACATCATTGTGGACCGCGGCGAGATCCGCGAGTGGTGTGCCGGCGCCCTGGCCAAACTCTACACCGATATGGGCGGAGAAAGCCTCTATTTTGGCAAGCCCTATCCGCCGATCTATGACCTCGCCCGCCGCCGGTTGAGCGCGTTGGGGGTGTCTCTTGAGGACAGCGATATTCTGGCGATTGGGGATGGCCCACAGACCGACATTCTCGGCGGCATGGGCGAAAGCATCGATTCGCTGTTCATCACCGGCGGGTTGGCGGCGGCAGAAACCCAGACCACCCATCAGCCCAACCCGGACGCGCTGAGCGCCTATCTGGCGGCAGAAAACGTGACACCACAGTTTGCGATTGGCAAATTGCGCTGACACAAACCGCTTGATTTTTCTGCGACTGCAAAGTAATTAAATTTCGAAACACGCACCCCGTGCGCCATGAAGTTGCGTCACCACCCCAATCCGGAGGGTCCTATGTTGGACAATCTGCCCCGCGGCACCATCTTTATCGAAGACCTGGAAATCGGCATGTCACGTTATGTGCGCAAAACCGTGACCGATCAGGACATCGAGATGTTTGCCGCCGTGTCCACCGATCACAACCCGGTGCATCTGGATGAGGAGTACGCAGCGGAC
Source organism: Shimia sp. NS0008-38b (assembly GCF_040370365.1). Taxonomy (NCBI): domain Bacteria; kingdom Pseudomonadati; phylum Pseudomonadota; class Alphaproteobacteria; order Rhodobacterales; family Roseobacteraceae; genus Shimia; species Shimia sp. NS0008-38b. Next base: position 74,299 of record NZ_BAABWQ010000004.1, read on the forward strand.
ACCATGTTTGGCGGCCGCATTGCCCATGGCATGCTGACCGCCGGTCTGATCTCTGCGGTCATCGGCGAGCAGCTGCCCGGTCATGGCACGATCTATATGGGCCAGTCGCTGAAGTTTCTGGCCCCCGTGCGCCCCAATGACACGGTGGTGGCCACGGTCACAGTGCGCGACATCGACATCGCCAAACGCCGCGTCCACATGGACTGCGCCTGCACCGTGGAGGGCAAAAAAGTCCTCACAGGCGACGCAACCGTCATGGCCCCCTCACGCAAACTCGACTAGTTACAGCAATACAACGTTGTTTTTAAACCATGTCGGCTCAGGCTGCTGACACCGTCTGTTTTGATCAGAACGTCGCGTTGTTGCGCACCATCGCACCCGAGACCTCACCGACCTGCCCCAGCACGCCAAAATCTTCCCATCCGCCATTCGCAAAAAACAAAAAGACGCTTGGCGCTTGGCCCAAAAAGCCTCCGAATGTGGGGAAAACAAAGTGTCTCTCCGCCACTGTCAGCTCTGTTTCAGCATACCGCAGCTCGATGCCCGCCTCAGCCATCATGTGCACTGCCCCCCAAGCCTTCCAGACCCGAGGCGATCTCTGAATTGTGTTGCATGGAGATGTGCTCCACGGTCTCCTCTGGCGGCGTCCCCTGCAAGATATCTGTCACAACGCTGTCACGAGCGTCTTGTTCTCCCTAACCAGATAGAGGATCGTCCCTGCCCCGTCCGCCACTGTGCGATTTGCCGGATTGAGACCACTCGGCGGCTGAAGCGTGTCCAGTTCGCTCGGTGTTGACCAAAGCAGCAGCCAAACCCATGTACATGTCGCGCAATAAGCTGTTGTCTCCTCTCTTGCACCCTGCTCCATCAAGGGCTAACCCTGCCGCATGCAGATCATTCGCGACTATCAATTTGTGACTCCTCAGAATCGCGGCGCCAGCGTCGCGATCGGCAATTTTGACGGTGTGCATTTGGGACACCAATCGGTGATTGATCTCGCCCGCTCCGCCGCACCAGATGCGCCTTTGGGCATCATGACATTTGAGCCGCACCCGCGGGAATATTTCGCGCCGAATGCACCGGCCTTCCGCCTTTCTTCCGCTGAAACGCGCGCACATAGACTGGCAAAGCTGGGCGTGCAGAAACTCTATGAACTGCCGTTCAACGCAACACTTTCAAGCCTCACTCCCGAAGCCTTTACCCGTGATGTGATCGCCGACGGGCTTGGGCTCACACACGTGGTTGTAGGGGCTGATTTCTGCTTTGGAAAAGGCCGCACCGGCACCGCTGAAGACCTTGTGGCCTTTGGCCAGAAGATGGGGTTTGGCGTGACAATCGCACCTTTGGTGCAGGGCGGCGACGGTCAGGTCTCGTCAACCTCCATTCGCGCAGCCCTGACCGATGGCCGACCACGCGATGCAGCCAATATGTTGGGCCACTGGCATCGGATCGACGGGCCTGTGATTGGCGGGGAACAACGCGGTCGGGACCTTGGATTCCCAACAGCCAACATGTCTATCGACGATTTGCACCAGCCCAAATACGGCGTTTATGCCGTTCTGGTGGATGTGCTGGATGGTCCACATCAGGGCAGCTACTTCGGCGCAGCCTCAATAGGCACCCGTCCGATGTTTGGCGAGAACAAGGCCAACATCGAAACCTATCTGTTTGATTTCTCAGGTGATCTTTATGGCCACACATTGTCAGTTGGCCTCGTTGACTATCTGCGTTCTGAACAAAAATTTGAAAGCCTCGACGCACTTGTGAGCCAAATGGGCCGCGATTGTGATCAGGCCCGCGAAATCTTGAGCACCCTATGAGCCGCCCCCCGTTTCTTAAGTCCGCCTCAGACCCCATAGAGCGCCATGGCCTCGCCAAACGGTTTTGGGAAAAAAAGCCACTGACCTCGCTGAATGACCGCGAATGGGAAGCGCTCTGTGACGGCTGCGGCAAATGCTGCCTGAACAAGCTCGAAGACGAAGACACCGGCGAAGTTGCCCTGACCTGCGTGGCCTGCCGCCTGCTGGATGACGAAACCTGCCGCTGCACCCAATATGACATCCGCCACCAATTTGTGCCCGAATGCATTGTGATGACGCCCAAAAACATCAACGAGCACGCGTATTGGCTGCCCCAAACCTGCGCCTACCGTTTGTTGTGGGAAGGCAAACCGCTTTTTGAGTGGCACCCGCTGATCTCTGGCACGCCCGACAGCGTGCACGCCGCCGATGTTTCGGTGCAGCACAAAACCGTATCGGAATTTGAAACCCCGCTGGAGCAGTGGGAAGATCACATCATCGAGGAACCGATCTAATGCACTTTGCCTCAGACAACTCCGGCCCAGCTCTGCCACAGGTGCTTTCAGCGCTTACCAAAGCCAACGAAGGTTATGCCATGGGCTATGGCGCAGATGATGAAATGGCACAGGTGACAGCGAAAATCCGCGAGATTTTTGAGGCGCCAGAGGCGGCCGTGCATTTGGTGTCCACCGGCACCACGGCAAATTCACTAGCGCTCGCAACACTTTGTAATCCTTGGGAAACCATCTTTTGCTCTCACGTGGCCCACATCCACGAAGACGAGTGCAACGCACCTGAGTTTTACACCGGCGGGGCCAAGCTGACCTTGGCGACAGACAAAGACGTCGACAAGATGACACCGGACAGCCTGCGCGCCGCCATCGCAGGGGAAGAGACCCGCGGCGTGCACGGCCCGCAGCGTGGTCCTGTCTCCATCACACAGGTCACCGAACGCGGCACCGTCTATACGCTCAAAGAGCTTACAGCCCTCTGTGACGTCGCCAAATCCTTTGACTGCCCGGTGCATCTGGACGGCGCGCGTTTCACCAATGCGATGGTCGCGCTGGGGTGTACGGCGGCGGAAATGACATGGAAAGCCGGTGTGGATGCGGTCAGTTTTGGGGGCACCAAAAACGGCTGTATGGGTGTGGAGGCGGTGATCTTCTTTGATCCCAAACACGCCTGGGAATTTGAGCTGCGCCGCAAACGTGGCGGGCATCTCTTCTCCAAACACCGCTACCTGTCCGCGCAAATGCTTGGCTATCTTGACGACAACACATGGGTCGAGGCCGCCACCCGCGCCAATGCCAATGCCGCGCATCTCGCCGGTGGTCTGCGCGCGATTGAGGGCGTGACCTTCGCCCATCCGCCACAGGCCAACATGTTGTTTGTGAACCTGCCCCGCGGCACCCACAAACGCCTGTTCGCTGCAGGCGCAACCTATCACCTTTGGGGCGGCGATCTGGAAGGTGAGGATGACAGCGAAATGCTCACCGCCCGCTTCGTCTGCGACTGGTCCCTCAGCAAAGAGTTGATCGACCAATTCCTCGACTTGGCGGCAGGCTAGTCATGCGAGACAGCCTGCGCGCCAAAGCCGTTGCCATATGCAACGACAAAATCGCCAAGAAAGGTGAGACCGTCGGCCTGTCCTTCTATGCCTTCTTTGCCAACAAGAATGATGACCCGGAACTGCTGATGGAAGCGGCCACTTGGTGGATTCAAACACATGAGCTGGACCACTTTGAGAAAGCGGTTAAAATTCGAGACATGGTCCTGTCAGGCAAATAACCTCTTTATTGCCAATGCTATGCATTGGCATTGGCAGCGCCCGAACCGCCCCCACGGGGCGGGCGCTTCGCTTCCTGCCCCTCGGTTCGTGCGCGGCGTTGTATTGAGTATGTACGAAGGGTAAATTTCTCACGGTTCAGCTCAATCCGGCTGATACCAAACGTGAAACGTTGCTCCCAGTTCCTCTTGAAGAGTGAGTAAAATCGACTGCGCTTCCTGTGAAAACCTTACGAACTGATCTTGAGACCATGGACTAGCCGCCGCCGGATCACCCCAATTCAATGCTGTGTCGTGCAAATCAACGAGCGCATCTAGCTGTCTCAAAGTCGCGGCACTAAGTGGCAACTTTTCAGCTGAGATAGCGTAACCAAAAGAGTTTTTGGCGGCAGCATTGTCCGCCCATAGGCATGGTCCGCCCCGTTCAAAAAACAGACGAATTTGATATAGAGAATTTGTCACAATCTCCGCCTGCTTTTAGGCCACAGGACTGGTCGCAACATCAACAATCCGCCGCACCTCCGCCGCCACCTCATGGGCATGCGAAATCGCGCCCATGTGCCCCGCGCCAGCCACGGTCACCCGCCGGCCGTTCTGCACCGTCGCGGCCACGTAGTCACACACCGGCTTCATAATCGCGGGCGACAGCGCGCCGTCCATCACCACCACAGGCACTGCAATCTCGCCAAGCCGCGGCATGATCTGAGCTGTGTCCTCCAACACGTCTTTCTGTGACGCAATCACAAACGGCAATTGTCGCGTAAACGTGGCGCGCACCTCAGCGGGCAAATGCGCCCACGGGGTGCCATCCCCCCATTCGGTCACAAACAACCGCACAGCCGCTTCCGGATCACCCGCATCGTTGAGCGCAAACATCTGCTCCATCTGCGCCTGATTGGCCGCCACATGCTCTGGTGCAACCTCACGCGCGGCCCGCATCGTGACCGGCTCATAAAGCGACAGCGAACGCACCAGATCAGGGCGGTCAATCGCCAGCCGCAACCCCAACAGACCGCCGTAAGAATGGCCAATCACGTCCACTGGCGCGGTGATCCGCGCAAGGATTGCAGCCATCATCGCATCGCCTGTGGAGGTTCCGGCAACATAATCCGCGCTGCGCCCGTGCCCCGGCATATCCGGCGCCTCAAGTGTCAGCACGTCATCAAGCGCTGCGCCAATGCCGCGAAACGCGCCTGAATGCCCGAGGTTGCAATGCAAAGCCAAGGCCGCGCGCGGCCCCTGCCCCAGCACCCGCCAATGAATGCTGGGTTTTCCGTCGTCCAATGCCATGTCTTAGAGCTTGCCCGCCAAATGCAGATCCAGATCGTCCAACCGATCCTGCCCCCAAAACCGCGCCCCATCATCGGTCACATAAAACGGCGCGCCAAAGGCTCCGGCCTCCACCGCCTCGTCCAGATTGCGCGCATAAGTCTCCGCACCCACCAACAGGCCGCTGTCCGCCAATGACGGATCAAACCCCGCCGCGCTCAGACACTCACGGATCACATCGTCTTGGGCAATGTCGCGCTCCTCAGACCAGCACGCCCGCGTGAACCCATGTGCCAAAGCGCCCAAATCGCCACCACCGGCATTCTGTGCCGCAATGAACGCATAAGAAGACGGGGCCATATTGGTTGGCCAATGCGCCGGTTTCAGGTTGAATGCCATACCCAGCTTCTGCGCCTGACGTACCAGTTCCTGCGCGCGATAGTCCTGACGGCTTACATGCCGATCTTTGGGTGGCGTCCCTCCTGTGCGCCCAAACAGCGCAATGATGTCCAGCGGCTTGTAATCAATCTCAGCACCGTGTTTGGCGGCGATCTCCTCAAGCCGGGTCCCGGCGAGGTAGGTATACGGAGAAATTGTCGAGAAATAATAGGTGATCTTGGCCATTTATGCCTCCCTGATGGCGCGCTTAGCTTTGCGAGACGTTAGGGCCATGTTAAGCGGAGTGCAACGTCACGAATCTGTCACCAAAGCCACCTGGGGATTACTGCGCTATGGCCAATATTCTTGAACCAAAAATGATCACTGGCAATGCCAACAAACCGCTTGCCAGCGCCATCGCGCGGCGCATGACGATGCACCGGGGAAGTGCCGTCGATCTTATTAACGCTCGCGTCGAACGCTTTAACGACGCCGAGATCTTCGTCGAAGTCTACGACAACGTCCGCGGCGAGGACATGTTTATCATTCAGTCCACATCCAATCCGGCGAACGATAACCTTATGGAACTGCTGATTATGTCGGATGCATTGCGCCGCTCGTCAGCCCGTCGGATCACCGCAGTGATCCCTTACTTCGGATACGCCCGCCAAGATCGCCGCACCAAAGCCCGCACCCCTATCACGGCAAAGCTTGTTGCCAATATGATGGTCGAAGCTGGGATTGAGCGCATTCTCACGATGGATTTGCACGCCGCACAAATTCAGGGGTTCTTCGACATCCCGGTCGACAACCTCTACGCCTCGCCGATCTTCGCACTCGACATCAAGGCACAATTCAAAGATGCGCTAAGTGACGTTATGGTGATTTCTCCAGACGTCGGCGGTGTGGCGCGTGCACGTGAACTTGCAAAACGTATCAATGCGCCGCTGGCCATTGTCGACAAACGTCGCGAGAAGCCCGGTGAAATTGCTGAAATGACCGTGATCGGCAATGTGGAAGGCAAGAAATGTATCATCGTGGATGACATCTGCGACACAGCTGGCACCCTGTGCAAAGCGGCTGAGGTTCTGATGGAGCACGGCGCCACAGAAGTTCACAGCTACATCTCGCACGGTGTGTTGTCTGGGCCGGCCATTGAGCGCATCACCAACTCGGTGATGAAATCGCTGGTGATCACCGACAGCATTGAACCCACAGACGCCGTCAAAGGCGCAGCCAACATCCGCATCGTGCCCACAGCGCCGATGTTCGCTCAGGCGATTATGAACACCTCCAACGGCACCTCCGTCTCATCTCTGTTTGAAACCGAGACACTGGAGCCTGCATATGAAGGCTTGTTCAAGGTCTGAATGTTCTGAGACCCAAGTGGTGACAAGAGGCGAAAGCGCGTGGTGCGCTTTCGCCTCTTTCTTTGTGTAAGGCCAGATGGCTGTAGCGTCACGCCATCAACCTAGAACTCGATTTCTAGCTTCGTGAAACCATAGATATCGTTCTCTTTGTTACGTCCCGAATTGGCGGCCGCAACGCCCACTCCACAGATCGGACACAAGATGGCGACACCAATTGCAGAGCCTGCTCTTGCTTTCTTGGAGAGGTTCTCTGGCGCAAAGGCTTTTGCCATGGTCTCCCCGTCATAGGTACAACTCAAAGTAACATTGGCTGCGCCTTGGCTATAGGCAGGTAGGTTCACCGTGGCCGGGGTTTTGAATGGTTCGGTGGAGTATTTTGCCGAGTCGATCGTACAAGTCGCTTCCAGCCCTTTGCCCTCTTGGGACACACGCACATTTACCGGCTGATACCCCGCGACAAAAGATGTGCTCGGCTCATTTTTGAAGCTGGCGGTGATCCCTTTGTCCGATGGCCCCTTGACCGTCGCGCAGGCCGAAAGAGCCAGTGCAAGAAGCACGCAAATAGGCAGTTTATTCATTGTCGTTTATTCCTTTGATTTCATCTGGTTGTCGCTGGCGACCCGCCTGATTGCGATCGTGTCTTTCATCGTCAATCTCCGCTCCGCTTTCTAATTTATGCTTTTAAGACATCACATTATACATCTCGATATACATACCAATATCCTTAAAATTTGCTAAAAATCAGAACCAATTGAGGGGGAATTCACAGGGCGTGTCAGGCAAAATTTAAGGGGTCAAACCGTAAAATGTCAGGTGTTGAGCATCGCTTGAGGTCGGTACATCATGACGCGCACACTCCCCCGTTTGACCGTTCTGGTCTTGCTGCCATTTCTTCTGGCCAGCTGCAAAGGCGGCGCTGATGACACCGGGTCCGGCACTGGCGGGTCTTCGGGAACCACACTACCGATCACCGACAGTTCAACCTTGCTCGCATCGTTCATAGACACTCTGGATCCCATTCGCAGCCAAGCCAATCGGCTGCTCACGCGAAATACACGCTATACGTTACAGACAGCGCCCTCCGGCATGTATGTGGACAAGAACCGCAACAACCGATTTGACACCGGCGTTGACGTCCGCCTTGTCGGCAATCCAATTGAACACGCCGGCATTCACTATGCGCATGCCGCTGGGTTGACCGGCGATGGCGAGGTGATCGCATTTTCTGACAGCGGCTTTCTCACATCACATGATGCCTTTTCGGGGCGCAGCATCACAACCGGCACCGGCCTTGGCGTTGCGGATCACGGCACTTTTGTCGCCTCCGTCGCCGCTGGCAATTCTTCGGACATGATCGGGGTGGCCCCAGAAGCTGACTTGATCTTCGGGAGTTTTGACTCTTTTGCCCAGCTCACCGAAACCGCCAACGCCGCCGCCGCCGCCAATGCTGTGGCCTTGAACAACTCATGGGGCTTTTCCACCCGGGGCGCGCGAACATCCGACTACGTTGGTCTGTTTAGCTCCTCCGCAGGCGCGGCCTATCTGACCGCTCTGCGCAACTTCGCAGAGGACGGGATTGTTGTGTTTTCCGTGCCCAACACCTCCAGCCTGTCTGTCACCGGATTGATGCCAGCTTTGCCGATGTTTGATCCCTCTCTGGAGCAGAGCTGGATCGCCGTGGTCAACGGGGTTCCAGTGATGTCTGGGGATGATGTCATCTCCGCTGAACGGGTGTCAGAACCCTGTCTTGAGGCGGCCGCATGGTGCATCTCTGCCAACGGCAGTTGGACAGGGGCCAATGCGGATTCCAGCAGCAGCTACGGGTTTGGCACCGGCACCTCCTACGCCGCCCCCTCTGTCTCTGGCGCGCTCGCTCTACTGGGCGAAGCTTTCCCCAACATGACAAATCAGGAATTGCGCGTTCGCCTGCTGGCATCCGCCGACAATGATTTCGACGGCTTTACGCAAAGCGGCACCACCGAATTGGTTTCGGGATTTGAACACGCCTACAGTGACGAATGGGGACACGGATTTTTGGATGTCGCCGCCGCGCTGCTGCCTATCGGACGGGCCACCGTCACCACAGGGGACGGCACCGTACTCGATGCTCAGCGCCCCCTGGTCACAGCAGGAAACGCCACCGGTGATGCTGTGGCCCGTGCGCTACAAAACGTCCAAATCGACACCCGGGATGCGCTCTCTGCGTCCTTCTCCGTCAATGCCTCCCAGATGGTTGCCCAACGGTCGGCTGCACCGCTGTTCTCAATCCACGATCTGGCCAATTTTGGCCGCCCTCAAGCCGCAGACCTTGGCAGCGCTGCATTCTTTGGTGATCGACAGGGCCTGCCAGTGATGTTGAGCGATGACGACGTTGAGCTATCTCTGTTTCATGGGCAGAACGGCGGCTCCGACGCATTGGGGTTTGGGCTCAGCCGCAGATTTGACCTCGGCGACGCCAGCCTTCGCATCGGAACCGCTTATGGCGAAGACACAGCTGCGTTGATGTCCAATTGGAGCGGCGGAACAAACAGCTCGATAGCCTCATTTGACATGGCGCTGTCCACCGCCCTGTCAGAGGCCTCTGCGCTGACAATCTCGCTGGGCTATGCTTACGGCCAAGAGGCCTCAGGCCTTGTTCAGTCCGCCGATGTTCGGATGAATGCAAGCGCCGTCTCTTATGCTCACAATCACCTCTTTAAACACAACGACCGGCTCAAACTGTCACTCGCCCTTCCCGCCGCTGTATCATCCGGGGAAACGTCCTTGTCGTTGCCTGTGACCTCAAGTTCTGGCGCCACCACCCATGAGGACGTACGGATCGGCCTGGCCCCAAACAGCCGCGAAGTGCGCTTGTCGGTGACCTACGAACATCCGGTAACGCGCAACACCACCCTTGGCCTGTCCTTTGCACATGCCGAAAACCGCGGCCATATTGCCGGAAACCGTGACACCGGCGTGATGTTTGGTCTGCAAACGCGCTTCTAGTTGGCGTCAGACCCGCCCACCAAACGACGCCACCACACATTCAAGCGCTTGTGCGCCCATAGCCCCTCACGCAGGCCAAGCAAAATGTGACACGTCAGGCTGACCGCTGACCGGTGTCTCCCTTGTGGCTCATTTTCAAAGTGCTGGAAAAGACGTCCAAGAAGTGAAACTCTATCTCACGGATTTATTTTAGAATCGCATATTTAATTTATTTTTATTTGACAATCACATAGGTGAAAAATGATCTCATTTTACTCAATTCACCCTGACATCTCACCTCCCATGAAGGCAGATACGGCGGCATTGGGGCGCATCCCTATATCCGCCTATCAATATTGTGAGGCGGTGAGAACCGCGTCCTCAATGGGGTGGTACGTATTTCCCCCAACAGACTTTAGCCTCTCCTATGACGGCACCGAAGTTTTTATCGCTGATGAAGGGGAATGGCGTCCCCTGATATCCGAACCACTCCCGGAGAACTTGGAATCACGCTGGGAAGCTGAATTTGAATCCAAGTTCGGCGCCTGTCCAAACATGTTGTCCGAACTCAGTGATCCGGGCGTCGTGCAGATATTCACTGGGTTGTTTGTGTCCACGCCCAAAAACCAGTGGAGCCACGTCCGCCCATTGGTCAACATCCATGCCAAAAGCTCTTTCTGGTGTTATGAGGGTATTGTGGAAACGGACAGCTTTTCACCACTTCCACTGTTTATAAACATCCAAATGACACGCACCAACAGCGAAATCTATTTCCCAAAAGAATTCCCCCTGTTTCAGATTTCCTGTGTGCCCAGCGAAATTCGCGACCTAAACAAAGCCGCGCATATGGCCACTGTTTTTGACGATGTCGTCCCGATGGCAGGTCTTTCCAAAACACTTCGCCGCCAACCTGGTGTGTCTGTGCCGCTGGGCCAATACGGCACCGAAGTGCGAAAAAAGCGCAAACAAATACACGCCTAGCTCCGCAGGTGCGGCCACGGAAAATGCAACGCCTGGTGCCGCACCAATCAAACCTATCCTGAAAAAACGACCCCGCTCTAAATATGCGGAGCCGGATTGTTTGATTGGCGACTCACAGTCTCATTTCAGAGATCACTCACTTCGCCGCAATTCACGATATCTTGGACCAAACAAAATGGTCCAAGATCTTTATCGCTGAATTGGCTTTCAGCTATACGAAGACTTTTCGTCATTCATTTCGCACCATAAAGGCCAGCCAACTCGCATCCAAAGGACGCCTTATTTCTTCTGTCCGTTGGCGACCAACTTCGGTGAGATAATGCCACCACCGCCAAGTACAGGACGAGCTTTTTTATCGATAATTTTCGGTTTCATAATAGTATCCTTTTTAAAATATAGTCCGGGCCGGAGCCCACAAAAAGCATCGAGATAAAAACTGGTGATGTCAACTCTGACAGCTCAATCCGACTAACACACCAAACTCCCTAAAAAAAATGAGACGGCGCTTAACGCACCGTCCCAAGGCAACATATTCAAAAATCGCAGACCTCCGCGATACAGTCGCATTACAGACGCGATACCGACATGCTGTTTAGCTGTTGCTTGCCTCAGACTTTTCCTCAAGCAAAATCCATTCTTCCTCAGCAGTCGCCAACGCAGTGTGCCGCTCCACCAGAGCCTCTGTCGCCTTCTGAAACTTGACGGGTTCGTTGGTGAACAAATCAGGATCAGCCATGTAAACTTCCAACTTGGCGATTTCGGCCTCAAGCCGTTCCATAACGCCCGGAAGCTCTTCCAGCCGGTGTTTCTCAGTAAAGCTCAACCCAGAGACCGGTGCTTTATCTTGCTTGGCTTTTTCGCCCTTCTGCTTTGATTTTTCGGCCTTTTTTGGAGCGTCGTCTTGCCGTTGCGCCCGGTAGTCTGACCACCCCCCCGCATACGCAACCGCATGCCCGTCACCCTCCATGGCAATGGTTGTCGTCGCAACCCGATCCAGAAAGTCTCTGTCATGAGAAACCAAAAGCACGGTGCCGTCATAATCATCAAGCAGTTCTTGCAGCAGGTCGAGCGTTTCAACGTCCAAATCGTTTGTCGGCTCGTCCATGACCAGAAGGTTGCTCTCCTTTGCCATCAATTTTGCCAGCAAAAGCCGTGCTTTCTCTCCCCCCGAGAGCGAACGCACCGGCGCCCGCGCTTGCCGATCATCGAACAAAAATTCTTTAAGGTATCCAACGACATGCTTTGGATTTCCGCGCACCATAACCTGATCCGCCTTGCCCGAAACACGCATCTCTGGGTCGCCGGTCAGGCTGTCCCAGAGGGTCATATCAGGATCCAACTGAGAGCGGGTTTGGTCAAATACCGCCGGCAGCAAATTGGTACCAAGCGTCACCGCACCTTCATCCGGTTCAAGCTCCCCCAACAGCATCTTGATAAGTGTGGTTTTCCCAACGCCATTGGGCCCTACAAAGGCGATCCGATCTCCACGCTGCACCGTTAGCGAAAACGTCTGTACAATACTCTTACCGTCGTATGATTTTGATAAACCTTTGGCATCAATGACTTTTTTGCCAGATTTTGGTCCTGCTGCCAGATCCATTGCGGCCGATCCTTGCCGTTTGATCATTGCACCACGTTCCGAACGCAGGTCGTTCAAAGCACGCACACGCCCTTGGTTTCGCTTGCGTCGCGCGCTGATCCCTTCGACGGCCCATCGCGCCTCAGCTTTGATCTTGCGATCCATCTTATGGCGCTGCATGTCCTCCTCGTCCCAAATTTTGTCGCGCCAAGCTTCAAAACCCTCAAAACCCTTTTCTTGGCGACGCACCATTCCTCTATCAATCCAGAGGGTTGCACGTGTCAGAGCCCGTAGGAACGCCCGGTCGTGGCTGATCAAAACGTACCCGGCCCGCGTCGCATTCAGTTCGGCCTCAAGCCAAGCGATCGCCTCAATGTCTAGGTGGTTGGTTGGCTCATCCAAAAGCATCAACTCAGGGGCTTCCGCCATCAAACGCGCCAAGGCAGCGCGTCGCCGCTCACCCCCTGATGCTGTTTCCACGGACCGCGCAGGATCGAACTTCAACCCCTCGCCCGCCCGTTCCACTTTGTACAACTCACCCGGGTCCAAACTTGCTGACGCAAAGTCTCCCAACGTAGAAAACCCTTTCATGTCAGGGTCTTGCTCCATATACCCGACACTGACACCGGGAGGAACAACGATGTCCCCACGGTCGGGCTCAACAAGCCCGGCCATGACTTTCATCAAGGTTGATTTCCCTGATCCGTTCCGTCCCACAAGGGCCACCCGATCTCCGGGCTGCACCACGAGGTTCAACTGATCAAACACAGGATCTCCACCAAAAGTAAGGGAGATATCGCTCATCTGTAATAGGGGTATACGTGCCATGAGAAGCGCCTAGCCCGCTCAGGCTGCGCCGTCAACCTCGGCCATCACGCTATACTGTTATGGCCCGCAAAAGCCGTTTTCGCGCAGGGGGGATTGCCTTGACTTCGACCCCCGTGAACACATGTAACGTATTCATTTTTGTATCAACCACTGCGTGATCACTGACCCATCCTCCCATCAGTATATAGCTGCGCAGCATCGGCGGCATCGTCAACTGCGCGGCTTTTAGATTGGGTTTGCGACGCAGTCTCGCGGCGAACCGAAAAACGTTGGGGGCCTTCACACGCGGCAACCAGCGTTTGGGGGCGAGATGCCGATCTCGTAACATCGCAAAGCTGTCAAGGTAGGACGTGGTGTCGGTCCCCGCAAACGAGGCGCAACCGAATAAAAGTTCGACATTGTTTTCATCGACATAGGTTGTCATAGCCCCCCAAGCGATACGCAATATGTCCGGATCGTGCGTCTCTGGATGCATGCAGAAACGCCCCATTTCCACCATCGGTCCCGGAAACGCCTTGAGCGCGTCTAGTTCATAAAACTGCGCGGAGTAGGACCGTTCGATCTCTGCGCCATCATTCAAAGGCATCATCCGGAAGACACAGACCAACCGACCGCCATCGACTTCTTCGATCAAAATATGGCTACATAGGGCGTCAAATGCGTCGGCATCCAACGCCGCAGCATCGCCATGAAAGGCCAGTTGTCGCAACCTTTGGGCGGCATGCAAATCACCCTCGCTTGAGGCAATCCGCGCTAGGTATCGGCCCTTTTGCAGCATCACTCGGCTCTCTGCGTGGTCTAACTCCGCCGGACCATAGCAGGTTTCAGGTGACAACCGAATGACAAACGCACTCCATGCTAGAAACCGCCAGTTGAACCTGCTGGCGCTCCGCTTGGGCCAAAGTTACCGATATTTGACGTCAACTGTCGCAACAGACCACCAGACTCGATGCCATTGTCGGTAATACGACGCGATAGTGGCACCACCTTGCCGTCCTCCAACGCATAATGTTCGACGTTACGTGCGATTCCATTGCCGTCAAATCCAACAAGAACCACTTGGCGGTCAACGACCTTGGGACGACGCGGTCCATAGTGCAGCACTCTTGAGCGCACATAGAGATATCCGCTTCCGTCCAACACGCCGGAAGCCGACGGTGGCCCAAGCGTTTCTTCAACAGTGTCACGCGTATCAACACCGAGTGTAATAGATGCAAGCTCGTCAGCCGATGGAACATAGCCGTGATTGCGATAGCGTTGTACGCAGGAGGCCAGTGACAGCACACACGCTCCCATGACCGCATATTTGATCACCGATTTGCGCGTCTTCATACCTGCCCTCTTGTGTTGGCTTGTCTTGCCTTTTATCTCGCTTACAGAATGAACGCGCTTGGTTCAAGAAAGTAAGCACCGTTCCAACCCCTTAAACCAAAGTCCTGCCAAATGTCCAAAGCCGCTTACACTGACGCATCGATCCGTGTCGCCGATCTCAACCAGAACCGCGCGACCACATTTGATCTGTCCCTTAAACCCGGCCAAGTCGCTGCCCTCGCAGAAGATCTTGAACTCAGCACTTTAAAAAAGTTGAGCTTCAAAGGAGAGATTCGCGCGTTCGGCAAGGCGGATTGGGAACTGCGCGGAAAACTTGGTGCCACCGTTTCACAACCATGTGTGGTTACACTTGAGCCGGTCACCACCCGCATCGACGATTCTGTCGAACGTCGCTTCCTAAGCCAAATGCCAACGCTGGACGGTGAAGAAGAAGAGGTGGAGACGCCTGAGGATGAAAATGCTGAAGCCCTTCAAGCCACAATAGATCTGCTGGCGGTGCTTCATGAATCGCTTGCACTGCTGATCCCCCAATTTCCTCGTGCGAAAGACGCAGAATTGCAGGAAACGGTCTTTACGGAAGACGGAAAAAAGCCCATGACTGACGAAGATGCGCGCCCGTTCGCCGGGCTTGCGGGCCTTCGAGACCAGCTCTCGTCAAAAGACAACGAATAGGGCTTGCGTTGTGCGAAAATCGCAGTATTTTCGCGCGCTCATTCGAATTTAGCGTTGGACTCGTGCGTGTAGATTGCGTAGAGGCTCACAACGCTCACGAAATCGGGCAGTTTGCCCCAGTAGATCAAAGGTTGCGACATGGCTGTCCAGCAGAACAAAGTATCGAAATCGCGCCGCAACAACCGCCGTGCACATGACGCCCTGGTTGCAGCGAACCCAAACGAGTGCACCAACTGCGGTGAACTGAAGCGCCCCCACCATGTCTGCCCGTCTTGCGGCCACTATGACGACCGCGAAGTCGTTGCAATGGTTGACGAAGTCGATCTGGACGAAGACGCGGCATAATCAGTGGGATCAGCGTCCGCATGGCCGGTTTGACTACATCAGCAAACTCCGAAAGCGGGCGCACGGTGATCTCTGTAGACGCCATGGGTGGCGATCGTGGGCCGGCAGCTGTTGTTGCCGGCATTTCACATTCTGCACGCAAGAATCCTGACATCGCCTTTATCTTGCACGGTCCAGCGGAAGAGCTCAAACCTCTGGTTGCGCGCAAGCGAAACCTTGATGGTCGCGTTGAAATCCGGGACGCGCGAGATGTCGTGGCGATGGAAGACAAGCCGCGCGATGTCGTCCGCAGAGGCAAGTCCACCTCGATGTGGTCCGCTATTGAATCGGTGCGCAGCGGAGAAGCTGATGGTGTCGTAAGTTGCGGAAATACAGGCGCGCTGATGATGCTGTCTGTTGTGCGGCTACGCAAAATTCTTGGCATCCACCGCCCAGCAATTGCGGTTTTGTGGCCCTCACGCGCGCCTCAAGGGTTCAATATCATGCTCGACGCGGGCGCTGACATCAGCGCAGACGAACATGATTTATTGCAATATGCCTTGATGGGAGCGTCGTACGCGCGCAACGGCATGGAATTGCAGCGCCCGCGTGTTGGGCTCCTCAATGTGGGCACCGAAGAACACAAAGGACGCAACGAGCTCAAACTGGCTCATGAGTTAATTACGCAAAACGCTGAGAACGCAAACTACGAGTTTGTCGGATTTGTTGAAGGCAACGATCTTCCTGGCGATTATGCGGACGTGATTGTGACCGACGGATTCACTGGGAATGTGGCTCTGAAAACTGGTGAGGGCACCGCCGGATTAATTGGCTCGCTGTTACGCGAAGCGTTCAAATTCTCGCCTCTGTCGCGGCTCGCAGCATTGATGGCTTACACGTCATTGAATCGTTTGAACAAACGTATTGACCCACGCCGAGTGAACGGAGGCGTGTTTCTTGGCCTGAATGGAACCGTGGTGAAATCACATGGGTCATCAGACGCGACAGGTGTGTCTTCGGCAGTAAAACTGGCTTTCAAATTGGCTCAATCAGGCTTCTCGCAAAAGCTTGCTGCGCGGGTTGCATCTGCTGTGTCGCTGCCGCAAGATGCCGAGAACGAAAACGAATAATAATAACGTAGCAAGGCACCGATATGACGACACGCGCCGTGGTTAAGGGCGTAGGCCACTACTTGCCGGAACGGGTCGTTCCAAACGCTGAGTTCGAGAAGTCCTTAGAAACGTCTGACGAGTGGATTCGCACGCGATCCGGGATCGAGCGTCGGCATTTCGCGAGCGAGGACCAGACAACCTCCGATTTGGCCAGCTTAGCTGCCCAAGCCGCTCTTCGTAACGCTGGCTTGGATGCCGACGACATTGATGCTGTTGTAGTGGCAACATCAACGCCCGATCTGACATTTCCGTCTGTTGCGACAATGGTTCAGGACAAGATTGGCATGACGCGTGGATTTGGCTTTGATGTTCAAGCCGTGTGCGCGGGATTTGTGTATGCACTGACAAATGCCAACGCACTTATTCTGTCAGGGCAAGCCAAACGCGTTTTGGTTATTGGAGCGGAAACGTTCAGCCGGATCATGGATTGGACAGATCGCGCCACTTGCGTCCTCTTTGGAGATGGCGCTGGCGCGCTGATTCTTGAGGCCCAAGAGGGGTCCGGTGACGTGTCCGACCGTGGTGTTTTGAGCGCAGACTTGAATTCTGATGGTCGCTATCGTGACATGCTGTATGTCGATGGTGGTGTTTCTACCACTGGGGATGCTGGGAAACTGCGGATGCAAGGCAACGCACTTTTTCGGCAAGCTGTTGAAAAGCTTACCTCTACTGCGCACACCGCATTGGGGAAAATCGGCCTCGATGACGATGCTGTTGATTGGATCGTCCCACATCAGGCCAATATCCGCATTATACAGGGCACAGCTAAAAAGCTGGGCGTTCCTATGGATCGCGTGATCGTTACGGTACAAGATCACGGCAACACTTCTGCCGCATCAATTCCTTTGGCTCTCTCCGTCGGCGTGGATACAGGGAAGATCAAACAAGGCGATTTGTTGGTTACGGAGGCCATCGGAGGCGGGCTCGCCTGGGGCTCTGTGGTTTTGCGCTGGTAGCTACTGACACCTAAGTGTTTGGCGCACATAAAAGATAATCGTACGAAGCAGAGCCCAAGTCATTGACTCCCAAATTGGCTTGCTTCTATGATTTTGGAACCAATCTTAACAGGGGGGAACGCATGACTGGCAAGACATTGACCCGGATGGATCTAAGCGAAGCGGTTTTTCGCGAAGTTGGCCTGTCCCGAAATGATTCCGCACAGCTGGTTGAAAGTGTTTTGACTCATATGTCGGATGCGCTTGTAAACGGCGAACAGGTGAAGATCTCTTCTTTCGGCACGTTTAGTGTTCGCGACAAGGCTGCGCGCGTGGGACGGAACCCTAAGACCGGCGAAGAAGTCCCAATCAACCCACGGCGTGTCCTGACATTCCGCCCATCGCATCTGATGAAAGATCGCGTCGCGGCCGGCAACAAAAAGTAAGGCGAGATCCCGCCCATGGCAAAATCACGGGAGGCTTTTCGGACCATCAGCGAAGTGGCTGATTGGCTCGGTGTTCAAAGCCACGTCCTGCGTTTCTGGGAAAGCAAGTTTTCGCAGGTAAAACCAGTGAAACGTGCCGGTGGGCGACGTTACTATCGCCCTGAGGACATGGAGCTGCTGGGCGGCATCAAAAAACTGCTGCACGAAGATGGTGTGCCCATCAAAGACGCGCAAAAAATGCTGCGCGAAAAAGGCGTAAAGCACGTTTCCGCGATGTCTCAGCCAGTTGACGATATTGGCTCTGAGAACGACGTCACTGAAGATAACGTAGCACAATCTGGCAGTGCTGAGGACCAAACGGAACGCGCAGAAGCGCCACACGCTGAAATCGAGCCTCCAGAAACCGACGATATTGCTGAAGATCCGTCCAACGATACGGAGGCGGATTCCGCGACTTCGGAAACTGTGGAAGACGAACCAGACCCGTTAAATGCGACCGCTGAGGAGCCAATAACGAGCACACCTTCTTCTGTGCACGAAGAGAGTGGTCTGAGCACTGAACCTCTAGAAGACATTGCTCAATCTGCGGAACTCCCCGAAACAAGCGCGGCCTCACCACTGCTCACGCCAGCTTCTTCCGATGACGCTCCCTCGATCGGCCAATTCATAAACCCCAGCTTGGAAGCCCCAATTGAAGAAGGTGCTCCTACTGGGAAGGCGCCCACTGTCCCGGCTGACTCGCTGTTGCCTCCCACCACTGGAGACTTGTTCTCCGAATTGGAGCAACCGTCGCCTTCGGAAGCAGACCGGTCCGGAGAACTCACTCAGCCGCAGAAGGCTGTGAGCGAGGATTACGAAGCTGAGCAACCACTATTGGACGAAACTAGAACTTCTATCTCGGAGAATGGCTCCGTTGCCGGTGAAGTCGCTCAGCAGCCTCCTATAAGCTTAGATCAAACTGGTTTGCCCCCTTCCGAAACCGATTCGGAAGGGACACCGGCTACCGAAGAGGGGGACATCAATCGGAACTCCGAAGAGCCTGCCTCTCCGAGCGACCACGGTATGTCCGCGGCTGAACCGCCCTTTTCCCGTTCATCCGAGCCCCTTGCAATTGAAGCAACATCCGATTCCGCGGCGATAGATCCACACGCGGCCTCTGCCAAAATCGATCACAGTCAAGAAGAAGCGGCCTCTTCGCCAAAAGTTCCGGTGAGCACAGAGGCACCTCAAAGTCCGGACACAACGTCCTCACTGTCGTCAGAAGATCAAAACATTGCCACCTCAGGTCGAGAAAACAAGCAGGATGAGTTCCTACAGATGTTTAGCAAGCCTGTGTCTATGCCGCCTGAAAACAAGACCCGAGCCGCATCCCTTCTGGCACGCCTTGAAGCGCTCCACAAAAGAGCCGGGTAATCTGATCAGCTGCTTTGAAAGATGCGATTTTTGACTTGCCCCCACCCGCATTTACGTTATGAACAGCCCATCGTCGGGCTATGGCGCAGCCTGGTAGCGCGTCCGTCTGGGGGACGGAAGGTCGCAGGTTCGAGTCCTGCTAGCCCGACCAAACACAATCGCCCGCGTGCCGAAAGGCCCGGGCGTTTTGTACATCTGGGGGAATAAAATGACCGGCGTCTTGCCCAGCCAATCCATTGAAAAAATGCTGAAAACCGGCGAAATTTCGGTGACGGAACCTGTCATCGAAGGTCAGGTTCAACCTGCCTCCCTCGATCTTAGGCTCGGACATATTGCCTATCGTGTGCGGGCTTCCTTCCTCTCCGGTCAAGGGCGCAGCGTCCAAGAACGGCTTGCGGAATTTGAAATGCACCGCATCGATCTCACAGACGGCGCAGTGCTGGAGAAGGGCTGCGTGTACGTGGTGCCTTTGATGGAAAGTCTGGCGCTGCCGAACGGCATCCAAGCCGTCGCAAACGCAAAGAGCTCCACAGGTCGCTTAGATTTGCTAACCCGCACGATCACCGACGGCGGAACAGAGTTTGACCGCGTCGCAGCGGGTTACACTGGGCCGCTCTATGCTGAAATTTGCCCACGCAGTTTTTCTGTCTTGGTGCGTCCGGGCATGCGCCTCAATCAGATTCGTTTCCGTCAAGGTCAGAGTATTTTGACCGACACTGATCTAAGCGCTCTTCATGAGCAAAGCACTCTGGTGGATGGTGAGGCTGTGATTGACGACGGACTAGGATTTTCTGTCGATCTGAAGCCAAAGAACGGCACATTGGTCGGATACCGCGCAAAGCCACACACAGGTGTGATCGATCTCGACAATATCGGGCACTATCCCCCTGCTGAGTACTGGGAAGAGCTGCATAGTTCAGACGGAAAAATCATTCTGGACCCTGGTGCATTTTACATTTTGGTCAGTCAAGAAGCCGTGCATATCCCACCAGATTATGCTGCTGAGATGGCGCCTTTCCTTGCCATGGTTGGCGAGTTTCGCGTGCACTATGCGGGTTTCTTTGATCCCGGCTTTGGTCATGCTGCGGTTGGCGGCACGGGGTCGCGGGGCGTTTTGGAAGTCCGCTGCCACGAAGCCCCATTTGTTTTGGAGCACGGTCAGGTGGTCGGGCGGCTGGTGTACGAACGGATGTCAGAAGTACCAGACCAGATCTACGGTGCGGGCATCTCTTCGAACTATCAGGGGCAAGGCCTGAAGCTGAGCAAACATTTCAAATCTGTCTGATGCGCCCTAAAATCGGTTTGTTTTACGCAAAATCCGCATGGCTTGTTTCGCCTGCTTAACACCTGACCCACTGTTTTGTTGCGCTTTTGGACGTTGACTGGCGTTGTGGTCGCGTTCGGGCGAAGATTGCTTTCGCGACGCAGCTTTGATACCAGCGTTGATCCCACCGTTCACCAGACGACGGATGATCACGCGGGTGATCATATTCACAATTTGATTGGCATTCATGATCTGCGCTCCCTTGTGCCTCAGACGTCAATGTAGGCTACAATTGAGCCGATATTAAGACCCAGCGGGCGGAAGCGCCAAATCAGTCTTCAAACAGTTCTGATTGACCATCAACTGCCTCCAAATCGTCGTCATCTTCGCCTGAAACGCCCAATGGTATGGTGCCGGGAGGGGGGCGGTTTTCGAGCAACCCTGCTGCGCGAAGTTCTTTCAATCCCGGTAAGTCGCGCGCGCTGGAGAGTCCAAATTGGTCCAAGAACACGGGTGTCACAACAAAAGTAACCGGACGCCCAGGCGTCATTTTACGGCGCCCAAAACGGATCCATTCCATTTCCAGAAGCTGATCGACTGTCCCACGACTGACGCTAACACCCCTAATTTCTTCAATTTCCGCGCGTGTCACAGGTTGATGATACGCGATAATTGCCAATGTCTCGATCGCCGCACGGGAGAGCTTTCGTGTCTCAACGGTCTCTTTTTGCATCAAAAAACTAAGGTCAGGCGCTGTGCGCATGGCCCAAGCGTCTCCGACCTTCACAACATGTACACCCCGCCCTTCGTAGCGTTTACGTAGATGTACAAGCGCTTCTGCGGCGTCACAGCCATGTGGCATGCGGTCATTCAGCTCCTTCACGCTCACGGGTTCAGAACTTGCAAAAAGCACCGCCTCACACATGCGTTCCTGCTCAGCCATGGGCGGCGCTTCAAAAAGGCTTTCTTCTTGTGCCTCATGCGATGCTGTCCCCGCCAAATCATCGTCTACATCCGGCGCGTTGCTGTCGTCACTCATCCCTGTTTTCTCTCTTTCGCAGCTCAATGGGCGCAAACGTATCACTTTGCCGGATAAACACCTTGCCTTCTTTGGCAAGCTCCAGAGAAGCCGCAAAGGTCGCCGCAGTCGCTGAACGCCGCTTCTTTGGATCGTTCTCCCATCCAATTGGCAGGTAACTCAGAATGTCCGTCCACGCTCCGGCGAACCCAATGAGACCGCGCATCCGCTCCAGCGCCTCTTCCATAGTGAAGACCGATTCACGATCCATCACAAAGGGTCTGAATTCATCACGCGTACGCAGCCGAGCATAACCTTGCATCAGGTCCAGCAGTGTCGCGGTGTAGCTCACGCGGCGCACCCGTTCGACGGTTTCAGGAACACCCCGCGCAAAAAAATCGCGGCCCAAGCGATCTTGGGCCATCAACTTTGCAGCCGCGTCTCGCATGGCTTGCAAGCGCTCCAACTGAAACGCCAAATGTGCTGCCAGTTCTTCGCCTGATGGACCTTCCTCTGTAGGATCAGGAGGTAGAAGTAACCGGGACTTCAAGAAGGCCAACCATGCCGCCATCACCAGATAGTCAGCGGCCAATTCCAATCGCAGCCGTTTCGCCCGCTCCACAAAGTTGAGATATTGCTGAGACAACTCCAAAATGGAGATCTTGCGCAAATCGACTTTTTGCGTGCGCGACAACGTCAGAAGCAGGTCCAACGGGCCTTCGAACCCGTCCACATCTACAATCAAAGCTTCCGCTGCCACTCGCTCAGCGACCGACATTTTGTCTATGTCTTCAAAAAGATCGGTGTCCGCCATGCCCCCCTGCCCGTCAACCTCTCACTCAGAAGGCATTAAGTTCCTCGGCAAGCGCATCAATGTCAACAGCTTCGGGAACGCGCCGCGCCAACAAGACAGTTTCAGCGCGACGCTGCGCCTCCTCTGACATGTCACCACAAGCTTCTGCTACAGCCCGTCGATCGGCAAACGTCCCATTGCAGTGCAAAACCACGTCGCACCCGGCACCAAGCGATGCCACTGCTCTTTGGTCAACCGTACCGTCCAGTGCTTCCATGCCAATGTCATCGGTCATGATCAGACCATCAAAACCGATTTCCTCCCGCAAAAGCCGCATCATTGTTGGAGAGGTCGTAGCTGGCGCATCGTCAATATCTTCAAAAACGATATGCGCAGTCATGCCCATGGGCAGATCATTCAAAGCGCGGAACGGCGCAAAATCGCTCTCTAACTCCGATCTCGCAGCAGACACACGCGGCAGGTCAAGATGACTGTCCACAACCGCGCGCCCATGTCCTGGCATGTGTTTGATAACGGGAAACACGCCGCCGTCCCACAGCCCATTGGCCACAGCGCGGCCAATGTCCGTCACCTGAGCGAAATCTGACCCATAACAGCGATTTTTCAAGAACGGGTGTGTGTCCTCACGGGCCACATCAACCATCGGTGCACAATTTGCGTCCACACCCAATGTCATCAGCTCATGTGCAATGATCCGGTACCTTAAGTACATGGCACGGGCAGCGTTTTTCCCAGCTTTGCTGACCTGTTCCAGTGGCGGCAGCCACTCTCGTGCTAACGGAGACCGAAACCGTTGAACGCGCCCGCCTTCCTGATCAATCAGGATTGGCGCATTATGCGCGACCGTTTCCCGGAGCTCGTCACACAAAGCACGTACTTGTGCAGCGGAGTCGATGTTGCGCGCAAACAGAATAAACCCGAAAGGCTGTACTGCTCGGAACAAAGATCTTTCATCTGCAGTCAATCGCAGGCCGTCACAGCCAAATATAGCAGCGCAGAACCGGCTCAACGGGTTGTCACCGGAATGCAGTCGGCGTTTTCAGCTTTGAGCGCAGAACACAGACGTCTCGCATCGCTCACAGTGTCAAACCCCATGGCCCGCAGCCGGTAGAACACCCGGCCACCGCTACTTGCCTTCTGAATCACACGCGTTTTGTCACCGAGGTAGGGCTCAAATCGCGATTGCAACCGCGCCCATTCCGTTTCGGCGATCTCGGTACTCTCATAAGCGCCCAGCTGTACAAGACGTGTACCTGGGACAATATCTGCCGGATCCGCAGTTTTCAGCACGCTTCCAACAGCTGCGTCAATCGAAGCGATTTGCGTCTGCGCTGAAGAGGCCGCCAACGATGAGGGACGCAACACCGGACGCAGAGAGCGTTTCAGCCCCCCCTCAATAACGTTTGATTCTGACGCCACTTCTGGTTCAGCGAGAGTGTCTGACGCAGAAAGAGATGCCTTTATTGGCACAGTTGCTTCTACCGACACCGTTTCCAGTGGTGTCGCCCCGGCTGCCAATTGCGCTGCAAGCTCTTCAACGGACAATGGCGCACTAATATCAAGTGGTTCAGGTGCAACGATCGGAGCAATCTTAGCCTGTGCCACGGCATCAACCTCAGCAGAGATTGTGCCTTCAGACTTCACCTCATTTGCGGAAGCTTGCGCCACCGCCGTATCGATTTTGTCACGCTCTGAAATTGAAATCGCAGGAGGCGCAACAATCACCTGATCTGCAGGCCCCGCAGCACCGCCGTCTGCGGCGACTTCATTGACCATCAAGCCCTGATGGCCAGCTTGCCGCCCACCTGGGTTCTCTGGTTGAATGCGCATTGGCCCCTCCAACGCACGCACCACCGGAACGCCACTCACGTCACGAGATAGTATCCTATACCCCCAGACGCAGGCCCCAACCATCAATGCAGCGGATACAATAATGCCCGCACGGTTCACCAAGAGAGCCGCATTCGGGGAGTCGCCTTTGGCTGCGCCCTGCACACCCATTGGAATTTCTGCCATGTTTGCCTCACTGCCCGTGCCCATGAAGGTGTAACCGGGGTCGTCTTGCCTAGTCCTCAACCCCGGCAAACGTGCAGCTTTAGCGCATCTCTTGCACCGGCGTTACGCCTAGAATACCAAGACCTGCAGAAATAACAACGGCCACGGCACGTGCTAGGGCAATTTTCGCCTGAGACGCGGCCGCATCACCCTCTTGCACAAAGCGCAGGCTGTGGTCATCGTCCCCCTTCTTGTAGTGGCTGTGCAGATCGCTTGCCAATTCATAGAGATAGAAGGCAACCCGATGCGGTTCGTTGGTGCGTCCTGCAATCTCAACAAGACGCGGCCACTCGGCGACTTTCTTGGCAACGTTGATCTCCGCTTCACTGTCGAGCTGCGTCAAATCCGCAGCCGAAAGCGTCGCATCATCCGCAGCGATCCCGGCCTGTTCCGCTTTGCGGATCACCGAACACACCCGCGCATGGGCATATTGCACATAAAAAACCGGATTGTCCTTGGACTGCGCTAGCACCTTGTCAAAATCAAAGTCCAACGGGGCATCGTTCTTGCGGGTCAACATCACAAAACGGGCCACATCTGGTCCAACCTGATCCACCACGTCGCGCAGCGTTACAAATGTCCCTGCCCGCTTGGACATTTTGAACGGCTCACCATTCTTATAGAGTTTCACCAGCTGCGTGAGTTTGATGTCCAACGGCACTTCGCCATCAGACAATGCAGAAACGGCCGCTTTCATCCGTTTCACGTAACCGCCGTGATCTGCTCCGAACACGTCAATCAATGCGTCAAAGTCGCGGCTCACTTTATCATAGTGATACGCGATATCGGGTGCAAAATATGTCCAGCTCCCGTCGGATTTCTTTACCGGACGGTCTACATCATCTCCGTGATCTGTGGACCGGAACAACGTTTGCTCTCGCGGCTCCCAATCTTCTGGCTTTTTACCCTTTGGTGGTTCCAGCACACCTTCGTAAATCAGGCCCTTGCTCTCCAAGGACTTCAGCGCACTCTCGATCCGACCGCTGCCGTATAGGGATTTTTCGGAGAAGAACACATCCATCTCCACACCCAAGGCTTTCAGGTCCTCGCGGATCAAATCCATCATGGCCGCCGTGGCAAATTCGCGGATCTCCGCAAGCCAGACCTCTTCACCTTTGCCGACATAGGCATCGCCCACTTTAGCCTTCAGCGCTTCACCAACTGGCACAAGGTAGTCACCAGG
The DNA here is from genome assembly GCF_040370365.1 of Shimia sp. NS0008-38b. NCBI lineage: Bacteria > Pseudomonadati > Pseudomonadota > Alphaproteobacteria > Rhodobacterales > Roseobacteraceae > Shimia > Shimia sp. NS0008-38b. Next base: position 99,880 of record NZ_BAABWQ010000004.1, read on the forward strand.
ATAGGTCCCGTCTTCAAACGCCACCTCCTGACCATGGGCTTCAAGATAGCGCAGGTAGACTGACCGGGCCAACACATCGACCTGCCCGCCGCCGTCGTTGATATAGTACTCACGGGTTACGTCAAAACCGACAAAGTCCAACAGGCTGGCCAAAGCGTCTCCAAAGACCGCGCCGCGTGTGTGGCCAACGTGCAATGGGCCCGTTGGGTTGGCAGAGACGTATTCCACGTTCACTTTTTTGCCAGCCCCCATAGTTGAGCGCCCAAAATTTTCATGACTGTCTAGTGCGGCTTTGACCACATTTTGCCAAAGCACCGGCGCCAACCGTAGATTCAAAAAACCGGGCCCAGCCACTTCCGCTACATCAACCCGTACATCCTCGGTCAGCTTTGCGGCAAGCACCTCTGCAATGTCGCGTGGTTTCATTTTGGCAGGTTTTGCCAGCACCATCGCGGCATTGGTGGCCATATCGCCGTGCAACGCATCACGTGGTGGCTCGACAGCCACGTTTTTGAAGTCCAGCCCTTGCGGCAGCGTACCTTCGGATTGCATCGTCTCCAGCGTATCAATCACCAGTGCGCGGATCTCGGAAAACAGGTTCATCAGACCGTCCTATCAATGTGTTCTTTGGTCTTTTCGGATTTGCGGTGGTTTAACACCCCAATCCGTCACGTCAACGTCACTTGCCCAGAAGCTTGGCATGTTGTTGCAGCGCATAGCGATCCGTCATTCCCGAAATATAATCCGAGACCATCCGCGCCACTGCAGTTTCGCTGTCGCATTGCTGCAGGTCCCCATGCCATCGATCAGGCAAAAGCGTTGGTTGATCAAGGAAAAGCGGGAACAACTCCTCAACGACCACCGTCACCTTTTCGCGCATCATCACAACCGAAGGCGCGCGGTACATTCGGGCGAACAAAAACGTACGAATTTCTTTGAGGTCCAACCAAAGCGCCTTTGAGAATTGCACCACGGGGCGTCCACAGTGTCTGATATCCGCTACCGACGCGGCCTCAACCTCACTCAATGCCTTTTGGGAAGTTGCGATTACATCACTCACCATCGCACCAAACACTCGTCGCAAGGCCTCGTGCCGCCGCCGCACGGTTTCCAGCCTTGGATAGAGACGGTCAACCTCCGCAAAAGCTTCACCAACAATTGGCAATGCGCAAATCTCTTCCTCTGTGAACAGCCCAGCGCGCAGCCCGTCATGAAGATCGTGATTGTTGTATGCGACATCATCGGCCAAGGCGGCCACTTGAGCCTCCGCACCTGCATGGGTGTGCAATTCCAAGTCGTGCAGAGCGTTGTAGTCTGCCAAGGCATACGGCAACACGCCCACCACCGGGCCATTGTGCTTGGCGATGCCCTCCAAGGTTTCCCAGGTCAGATTCAACCCGTCAAACTCGGCGTAATGCCTTTCAAGCGATGTGACGATCCGCACAGCCTGTGCATTATGGTCAAAACCGCCATAAGGCGCCATCAACACATGCAACGCGTCCTCGCCAGTATGGCCAAAGGGCGTGTGTCCCAAATCATGAGCCAAGGCGATGGCCTCGGTGATCTCTTGGTTCAAGCCCAGCGCGCCGGCGATGGTGCGTGCCACTTGTGCCACTTCAATCGAGTGTGTCAGCCGGGTGCGAAAATAGTCACCTTCATGCTCCACAAAAACCTGTGTCTTGTGCTTAAGCCGCCGAAACGCGCTGGCGTGAATGATACGATCCCGGTCTCGTTGAAAACACGACCGAAAGCTGCTTTCCTCTTCCGAAATGCGCCGTCCCTTGGCACGATCCGGATCTGAGGCATAGGGCGCATACATGTGCGGGGTCCTTGTAGCCTGTCCTTGGCTTTTCTATATTGTAGTTTAAGCCCGCTTTGAACCGGGCAAATCGCGCGAATAGGACAAAAAATCATGCAGTTGCCGCCCAAAGTCACAGAAAGAGCTTTCGAGCGACTCGCAGAAATCGGCGCGTCCGAACAAGGCCAGGCCCTGCGTGTCGCGGTCGAAGGTGGTGGGTGTTCAGGATTTCAGTATGAGATAAAACTCGATACTCCCAAAGAGGATGACCTTGTGCTCGAAGGTGGTGGCGAGAAAGTACTGGTGGATAGTATCTCACTGCCGTTTCTGACTGATGCCGTTATCGACTTCACTGAAGAGCTTATCGGTGCACGATTTGTGATCAACAATCCCAATGCGTCCAGTTCCTGCGGATGTGGAACCAGTTTCTCTATGTGACTGTCAGATGTAGTGCCCGCCTTGGCGCGATGGCATTTCTGGGTTGGTACAAAAGCACCAATGAACTTCCAACAATGAGCGCGCCGCCCAACACCACTGAGTTCTCCAAAACATCCCCAAAAAACAGACTTCCTGCGACCAAAGCCCATACAAATTGAATGTTCATCATCGGCGTTGCCACATGGGCAGGCAAAAGCTTCAAGGACATCATACAAAGCCACCGGGCTGCAAACATTGCTCCACCATATACAAATGCCAAAGCAAAGTCCTGAATGGACATGGGCTCCATAACAAATGGCAGCCAGATCAGCATAGCGATCCCAATACCCAGATTGGGCCAGAACACTTGCGCAAGACAGCCCCCTTCCCTTTGTGTCATCCAACGCGCCACGACAAGCGACAATGCAGCCAACACACAAGCCGATGCGCCGTAGAGATTTCCTGTAGAGAGACGTAGTTCTCCATCGAAGAACACACTACAGACCCCCAACACTCCCAGCACCATTGCACCCCACGATGCGGGACCAAGCCGCTCTCCCAAAATGGAACACGAAAGTGGCGCAACCACCAAAGGGATCATCCCAAAAAACATGAACATCTCTGCCAAAGACAACAGTCGAAAGCCATGGAAGCAGGCAAAGGCGCCACATAGACCAATCAGACAACGCAGCGCCATGAGTACTGGGTATTTTGTGGAGAGCTTCGCTACAACACCTCCAATGTTGCGCCTGCATCCGACATGTGCCGAAATCAAACTCAACCCCACGACCGTCAGGCAAGACACTGAAAACAATTGGGCGGGCGGAAAAAATTGAGAGATCATCTTTATCAACACATCTGATCCAGTAATGATCAGTGAATATAAAACAACCACAACGCCACCCAGCGCACGTGCTGACCCAAAACCCAAAAACAAATTCATCAAACAACAACTGAACACACAAAAAACTTCTGCTGAGCCTGACACATATCCACATCAACACCAAGTCAGTCGATCAAATCACAGCCTCTCATCGCGCTCACCAAATATTCTGCCTTGCTGCCTAACGTTGCTAATGGGTAGATACCAACATCTTGCGGACAGAGGACAGGCTCATGAAAATCGCCACATTCAACATCAACGGCATCAAAGCACGCCTCGAAACTCTGCCCCGCTGGCTCGATGAAGCCGCACCAGACGTTGCTCTATTGCAGGAAATCAAATCTATCGACGAAGCCTTTCCACGCGAGGTTTTTGAGGAACGTGGCTACACCGTTGAGACCCATGGTATGAAGAGCTTCAATGGCGTCGCGATCTTGTCAAAACTGCCCTTGGAAGATGTGAAACGTGGTTTGCCCGGTGATGAAAGTGACGAACAAGCCCGCTACATCGAGGCCACCGTCATGGGCGACACCCCGGTGCGGGTCTGCGGCCTCTACCTGCCGAACGGGAACCCCTGCCCCGGTCCCAAATATGACTATAAGCTCGCGTGGATGGAACGCCTCTACGCACGCGCGCAAGAGCTCATGGCAACCGAAGAACCCTTCCTCATGGCCGGAGACTATAACGTTATCCCCCAAGACGAAGACGCGGCCAAGCCTGAGGTCTGGCAAGAAGACGCATTGGCCCGTCCGGAAAGCCGCGCAGCGTTCCGCCGTTTGATGAACCTAGGGTTTACCGAAGCTTTCCGTGCCTGCAATCAAATGCCAGGCAGGTATTCCTTCTGGGACTATCAAGCAGGCGCCTGGAACCGCAACAATGGCATCCGCATCGACCACTTCTTGCTCAGCCCGCAATGCGCCGACCTGCTTCAGAACTGTCAAATCGACAAAGAAGAACGTGGCCGTTCCAAACCGTCTGACCACGTGCCTGTATGGATTGACCTCGCAGCCTAAGAGGCGTTCCAATCCACATCTGTGGCCCGCTCGACAATCAAACGGCTCCCAGACCAAGGCACCATCAGAGGCGCAACTTCTTCCGGTGTCCCGATGAGCCATAGCTCTATGCTGTCCTTTTCCAACAACACCCCCATGCGATGATGTATTGGTTTAACGTCTGCATTTGGTGCGCATGTGACCACGGCCATCTGATGGATTTTCTGCCGACCCGGTGCCGTCCACACATCCGTGATGGCAGCAAACACCAACGGCTCATCGTTCCGAATGCGCCAAGCCGTTTTATGTCGCGTCTCGCCAGTCCACTCATACCAGCCATCAACAATCACCACAGCGCGACCAACACCTTCAAATGCTGATTTGTCAAAAACGGTCTCCGACCGCGCATTTATGATGGTTTCCATCACGGGCCGCCCTCTTGCGTTGACCCGTCCAACGGGGATGAGCCCCCAACGCATCTGCTTAAACCCATCAGCGGTCAGGCACACCACGTCTTGTCCGGGCGCAATGTTTCGCCGTGGCTCCTGTTCAGCAATCGGCGCAACGTTCTGGCCCACCCAGCGGCCCAGGTCCGCCATGGAGGTTGTGAGAAACAATCGCCCCGGCATGGCGCTATTCGCCTAACGCAGCGTCAAGCACCAGTTGTTGCACATACGGTCCTAAGACGGGGACAATTGCGCGCACGCCCTCAGCATTCGGATGTATCCCATCGCGTTGCATCAAATCGCGCAAATCGTCGGACGGTAAATCACGAATGGCCGCAAAAAATTCGGGGGCCAATGCGATATCGTACTGGTTGGAAAGTTCTGCATACATGCTGTCAAAGGAGGTTTTATAGTCGGCCCCAAAATTCATAGGTGCTTGAACGCCTATTAACAGCACCTCGACATCTGCCTCTAGTGCAGCCTCAATAATCCCCGCCAAATTCGCCTTGCTAACGGCCGGATCCATCCCACGCAGCGCATCATTGCCGCCCAGTGTGACAATCATCGCATCGACGTCCGGCCCTAAGGTCCATGCTGTTCGCGATAAACCGCCTTGAGTCGTATCACCTGAGACACCCGCATTCTGCAAAATGACCTCCAAACCCTGCGCGCTCAGCCAAGCCGCAAGCTGCGGCACAAAGCCGTCGCCCTGCGCCACCCCGTACCCTTGAGTCAAGCTGTCCCCCAGTGCCGCCACGACCACAGGGTCCGCAATAGATGTCCAAGCCGTTAAGGGAACGACTAAAATGCTCGATGCCAGCGCCTTGCCCAAGCGCGTGCGCGCCCCATATAGAAAAGAAATTCTCATTAGCAGGCGACCTTTCATGTCATCTATTCTCTCTCTTAAAAATGCGACTTTGGCTCTGGATAGCAATGCTGGCCGCATAGAAATTTTGCACGGCATTTCGCTTGATGTGCAAGCCGGAGAGACTTTAGCCCTTATCGGACCTTCCGGATCCGGAAAATCCTCCCTGCTGATGCTTATGGGGGGATTGGAACGTGCCACCTCAGGCACCATCACCGCGCTGGACCATGATCTCTCTGCAATGAACGAAAATGCGCTGGCCCGCTTCCGCCGCAACAACATGGGTGTGGTGTTCCAAAACTTTCATTTGATCCCCACAATGACCGCCCTAGAAAACGTCGCTACGCCGCTGGAGCTGGCTGGCCACAAGGATGCGCTGGATCGCGCCCGCGCCGAACTTGAGGCGGTTGGCCTTGCCCATCGTGCAGACCATTACCCCAGCCAGATGTCAGGTGGAGAGCAGCAGCGGGTCGCACTGGCCCGGGCCTGCGCCCCCTCCCCGAAATTGTTGTTGGCAGATGAACCCACTGGCAATCTCGATCAAACGACGGGCGAAACCATTATGGACCTCTTGTTTGATCTTCATGCCAAACGCGACACAACATTGGTGCTGGTCACACACTCCAAAGGGCTTGCACAGCGCTGCGAACGGGTCGTGCGTCTGCGGGACGGCCGCCTTGAGACACCTTTGACTGCGGTCGAGGTACAGGCATGAGTTTTGCCAATGCGGTGCGCATCGCGCGTCGTGAACTGCGCGGCGGACTTCGCGGGTTCACTGTTTTTCTGTCTTGTCTGATCCTTGGCGTCGCCGCTATCGCAGCAATCGGCTCAGTGCGCAGCGCAATCCAATCTGGCCTCGCCTCTGAGGGCGCCACGCTCTTGGGCGGCGATGCAGAGATGAGTTTCACATACCGCCGCGCAACCGATGATGAGCGCACTTGGATGAACTCCACAGCCACGGCTGTATCTGAAATCATCGACTTCCGCTCCATGGTAGTTGTGACAAACGGCCCTGAAACCGAACGCGCCCTCGCGCAGGTAAAGGCTGTCGACGACGCCTACCCGTTGGTCGGTGCAGTTAATGTGGCGCCGGCCATAGCTTGGCCCGACGTATTAAAGGGATCTGCAGGCCTTCCCGGAGCCGCACTGCACGGGTTGTTGGCGGATCGACTATCGCTTGAGATTGGTGACACATTTCAGCTGGGTACACAAAGTTTCATCCTTATGGCCAGGCTGGAGCGAGAACCAGACTCCTCTGGCGGATTTAACTTCGCCCCACGCGCGATCGTACATTCTGATGCTCTAAAGACGAGTGGTCTTCTGGCACCCGGAACACTCTTTACCAGCCACTACCGCCTCTCTCTGGCGCAGGGCTTTGACCTTGCTGCTTTGGAGACCGAAGGGCGCGCCCAATTCGAAAGCTCAGGCCTGCGCTGGCGTGACAGTCGCAATGGCGCCCCCGGCATCACTCGCTTTGTGGAGCGTTTCAGCGCGTTCCTGATCCTTGTGGGCCTTGCAGGGCTAGCGGTCGGGGGCGTTGGCATTTCCACTGCCATTCGCGCCTATCTTTCGACAAAAACCGAAACCATCGCCACGCTGCGCAGTCTTGGAGCGGACCGCCGAACGATCTTTCTGAGTTACTTCTTACAGATTGGCTTTGTCGCTTCAGTGGGTATTTTCTTAGGCCTGCTCATAGGGGCGGCTCTCCCAATAGCGCTCGCGCCTCTCATTGAAAACGTTTTGCCATTCCCCGCCAATTTTGCGCTCTATCCGATGCCCCTTCTCGAAGCGGCTGTTTATGGCAGTTTGGCCGCCACGATTTTCACCCTTTGGCCGCTGGCGCAAGTTGAGGGTGTGCGACCAAGTGCGCTTTTCCGCGACACCCTAGGACAGAACCGCCGTCTGCCTTCGCTGCGCTACCTATGCTGGATCGGCGTGCTGATCGCCATCTTGCTTGGACTTGCAAGCTGGCTTTCGGGATCTGCGCGCCTCACACTCTGGTTCGCTGGCGGGGTTTTCGTCTCCATGATAGTTTTGACCATCGCCGCCGCCGCGCTACGTGCCCTTTTGCGCCGTTTTGCCACTGCAGGCTTTCTGCGCCCAGAGCTGCGTTGGGCTCTTCAGTCTCTTGGTCGTGCTGGCGATGCCACAACACCGGTGATCCTGTCCCTCGGGCTCGGACTCAGCGTATTGGCAACCGTTGGCCAAGTTGACGGCAACCTGCGCAATGCCATTGCAAGCGACCTCCCGGACATCGCCCCTTCGTTTTTCTTCGTCGACATCCAACGCGATCAAATGCCTATTCTACAAGATGAATGGGACCGAACAGAGACCATCAGCGCCTTGGAAACCGCCCCGATGTTGCGCGGCGTGATAACTCGCATCAACGATCGCCCCGCAAAAGAGGTCGCTGGCGATCATTGGGTGATCCGTGGTGATCGCGGCGTGACCTATGCTGCAGAAATGCCCGAAAACACAAAGCTGACTGCTGGAACATGGTGGGACCCCAATCACAGCGGCACGCCCCAAATTAGTTTCGCGGAAGAAGAGGCGCTGGAAATGGGTGTCGCTCTAGGGGATACCATGAACATCAATATTCTTGGTCGCGATATCACCGGCACAGTGACAAGTTTTAGAGAAGTGGATTTTTCCTCTGCTGGCATGGGCTTTATCATCGTGATGAACGAAGCCGCTCTGGCGGCAGCGCCGCACAGTTTTATTGCCACCGTTTATGCTGAGCCTGACAGCGAAGCCACTTTGCTCAAAGATGTGTCAGAAGGCTACCCCAACGTTACGGCCATCCACGTGCGGGATGCAGCACAACAAGTGTCGCGCCTTGTCGCACAGCTAGCCAACGCTACCACCTATGGGGCGTCAACGATCCTTCTGACGGGGCTACTGGTGATTTTTGGTGCCGCCGCAGCGGGTCAGACAGCGCGCACTTACGAAGCAGCCGTTCTGAAAACCCTTGGCGCAACACGGCCGCAAATCCTGCGCAGTTTTACATGGCGGGCCGCGCTACTTGGCGCATCCGCCGGCACTGTTGCCCTATGCGTCGGGCTGATCGGAGGCTGGGCCGTGCTGACTTTTGTTATGGAGAATGAGTTTTTTGTGATTTGGCCCAACGCAATCTCTGTTCTCAGCTTGGGCATTGTCGCCAACTTACTTGCCGGCCTCATTTTTGCACTTCCGTCGTTGAAAAAACGCCCAGCCCAAACCCTTCGTGCCAGAGACTGAGATGTGAAATGGGTCTTTTTCCTTCTCAGACACAACTGAGAGACCCCCGGGGGGGGGGGCACCAATGAGAAACTCAAGCGAATGATATCTTACCGGTGTTAAATCCCTCGGGATAACTTGGCGCAGCTAAAAAAGGGGGGCTTCCCCCCCTTTTTGATTATTCTGCCGCTTCGGCGTACTCCTCCATTGGTGGACATGTACACACAAGATTTCGATCTCCATAAGCATTGTCGACCCGGTTCACGGGGGGCCAGTACTTATCGACACGGAATGCACCGGGCGGAAAACAGCCTTTTTCGCGAGAATAAGGACGATCCCAGTCTTTCACGAGATCTTCCATCGTGTGTGGTGCCATCTTAAGCGGGTTGTTTTCCGCATCAATCCGCCCCTCTTCGATGTCACGTATCTCTTCGCGAATAGCCAGCATCGCTTCACAGAACCGGTCGAGTTCAGCCTTGTTCTCAGACTCTGTTGGCTCGATCATCAATGTGCCAGCCACTGGCCAGCTCATGGTCGGCGCGTGAAAGCCTGCGTCCATCAAACGTTTGGCAATGTCATCCACCGTGACGCCTGCGCTTTCCGCAAACGGGCGCGTGTCGATGATGCACTCATGCGCGACACGCCCACTTGGTCCCTTATAGAGAACATCAAACGCTCCCTCGAGCCGCTTGGCGATATAGTTTCCGTTCAGGATCGCCACACGTGTCGCTTGGGTGAGCCCCTCTCCACCCATCAAAAGCACATAGGCCCAGCTGATTGGCAAAATGGAAGGAGACCCAAAAGGTGCCGCAGACACCGGCCCTTCAGAACCACCTGTTTCGGGATGCCCCGGTAGAAACTCAACGAGATGCGCCTTTACACCAATCGGTCCCATGCCAGGGCCACCCCCACCGTGGGGAATGCAAAACGTCTTATGTAGGTTCAGGTGGCTCACATCTCCGCCAATATCACCCGGGCGAGACAATCCCACCATCGCATTTAGGTTGGCACCATCGATATAGACCTGCCCGCCAAAATCATGCGTTATCTCACAAATCTCTTGTACGGTGGCTTCAAAAACACCGTGTGTGGACGGATATGTAATCATACAACCAGCCAATTGATCTGCATGTTTTTCCGCCTTCTCGCGGAAATCATCTACATCAATATCGCCGTTTTCAGCTGTCTTAATGACAACCACTTTCCAGCCAACCATCTGCGCGGACGCTGGGTTTGTTCCATGTGCACTCATTGGAATAAGGCATACATCGCGATGCCTCTCTCCACGTGACCGGTGGTACGCCGCAATTGTCAACAAGCCCGCATATTCTCCCTGCGCGCCCGAATTCGGCTGCATGGAGATCGCATCATAGCCCGTGATCTGACACAACTTATGATTCAAATCATCAATCATGCGCGTGTAGCCTTCGGCCTGATCCTTAGGGGCAAAGGGGTGCATGGTGGCGAATTCAGGCCAACTGACAGGCATCATCTCAACCGCAGCGTTGAGCTTCATTGTGCAAGAGCCAAGCGGGATCATAGCCCTGTCAAGCGCTAGATCACGATCTGCCAAACGACGCATGTAGCGCATCATCTCAGTTTCGGCCCGGTTCATGTGAAAGATCGGGTGATCCAGATAGCTTGACGTGCGGATAACATCCGCAGGTAAGCGATACTCGGGCGTGAAATCATCGTCGTTCTGCACAATGCCAAAGGCGCGCCAAACAGCTTCAACGGTTTGCGGACGCGCCGTTTCATCCAATGAAATCCCAACTTTGGTCTTACCCACCTTTCGCAGGTTGATACCCTCTTGCACCGCATGCTGAAGCACGCCGCGTTGCAAAAGCCCAACATCCACAGTGATTGTGTCAAAAAATTCAGTTGGTTCGATTGTGAAACCAGCCGCTTCAAGGCCTGTCGCCAAACGCACCGTTTTTCGGTGGATACGCTGCGCGATTGCTTTCAGCCCTTCAGGACCATGGAACACCGCATACATTGACGCCATCACCGCCAAAAGCGCCTGTGCCGTACAGACGTTGGAATTCGCTTTTTCGCGACGAATATGTTGCTCACGTGTCTGCAGCGAGAGGCGGTACGCACGATTGCCATGTGCGTCTACCGAGACACCGATAATCCGACCGGGCATCGCACGTTTGTAGGCATCCCGACAGCTCATATAAGCCGCATGTGGTCCGCCATACCCGACGGGAACACCAAAGCGCTGCGTGCTGCCCACCGCAATGTCAGCCCCCATTGCTCCCGGCTCTTTGATCAACGTAAGGGCCAGTGGATCTGCAATCACAACGCCTATGGACTTGTTCGCATGCAACGCGTCCATTTCCGGCGTAAAGTCTCGAATGTGGCCATGAGTGCCTGGGTACTGGAAGATGGCGCCAAACACCGCGCTGGCATCCAAATCGTCTGGGTTGCCAACTATGACCTCGATCTCCAAGGGCGCAGCCCGAGTTTTCATCACCGCAATGTTTTGCGGGTGGCAATTCTCATCAACAAAAAAGGCGTTCATTTTGGATTTTGACACGCGCTTGGCCATGGTCATTGCCTCGGCACAGGCCGTGGCTTCATCCAGAAGCGAAGCGTTGGCCACTTCTAAACCGGTCAGATCAGTGATCATAGTCTGGTAATTTAGAAGCGCTTCCAAACGCCCTTGGGAAATCTCTGGCTGGTACGGCGTGTAGGCCGTGTACCACGCCGGATTTTCCAAGATATTTCGCTGAATCGCAGGTGGCGTCACGGTGCCATAGTACCCCTGCCCGATCAGGCTGGTCAGCACTTTGTTGCTGTCAGCTGTCTCTCGCATGTGGCGCAAGACTTCGCGCTCCGACATCGGGTGCCCAAAGTCCAGCGGCGTCTTCTGGCGGATACTGTCGGGCATCGTGTCATCAATCAGCGCATCAAGGCTGTCGGCGCCGATCACGTCCAGCATTTCTGCCATCTCATCTGGAGACGGGCCGATGTGACGACGGTTGGCGAAATCGTATGGCAGGTATTCTGTGGGTTTGAAGGTCATCTTCATATCCTCAACGGGCCGCAGCAACAGAAGCGGCGAAGAAAAAGTCAGACGTTGGTTCGACGCACATCGCCGAACCAATCAGATTTTGCTCAGAGGGTGGAAACGGCCGGGTTACGACCGCTCCAGACAATCGCTCAGCCGATGAATTTCTTGTAGGCGGCTTCGTCCATGTAGTCGTCCATCTGGCTCAGATCGGCTGGCTTGATCTTAAAGAACCAAGCGCCTTCCATTGGGTCTTCGTTGATCTTGCCTGGCTCATCGACCAGCGGCTCGTTCACTTCGACTATTTCGCCATCCAAGGGCGCCAGAATGTCAGAGGCAGCCTTCACGGATTCAATCACACAGACCTCTTCGTCTTTGGTGACCTCTGTGCCCGTGTCAGGCAATTCCACAAACACCACGTCGCCCAGTTGTTCACTGGCGTGTTCAGTGATGCCAACCACCACCAAATCATCTTCAACCCGCAGCCATTCATGCTCTTCGGTAAATTTCATTTCTTGCTCTCCTGTTGCTCAACGTTTGAAATTGGCGGGTACCAGCGGCGTCTTTGCCACCAAGACGGGCAAACGTTTGCCGCGCACTTCACCAAAAATCTCAGTGCCGATGACGGCCTGCGCCGCACCGACATACCCCATGGCCACCGGCCCATTGATAGTTGGGCCAAAACCGCCAGATGTGACCTCCCCAATGGGGTCGCCACCATCCGCGGCGGCAAAAAGCTGCGTCCCCGCCCGCATCGGCGCGCGTCCAGCTGGTGCAAGGCCCACACGCTTGCGCGCAACGCCCTCTGCGAGATCGCCGAAAATGCGGTCGGCGCCCGGAAAGCCGCCGGCCCGCGCGCCATCAGCGCGGCGTATCTTTTGAATGGCCCAGGTCAGCGCGCCCTCAACCGGCGATGTGGTGGCGTCAATGTCATTGCCATACAAGCACAAACCGGCCTCCAACCGCAGACTGTCACGCGCGCCGAGCCCGATGGGTTCGACTTCTTCCATTTCCAACAAAAGACGACAAATCCGACCGGCGTCAGCCTCTGGAATCGATATTTCGTAGCCATCCTCACCCGTGTACCCGGACCGGCTGATCAAACACGCAGATCCATCCAGCGTCACCTCAGCGAAGTCCATAAATGCCATATCAGCAACAGCAGGATTGAGCCGCGCAAGAGCGGTCTCTGCGGCGGGCCCCTGTAACGCCACCAACGCTCGATCTGTAATTTCTACGACTGAGATATCTGGGGACAGCTCCGCAGTCATGCGCGCGATGTCCTCTACCTTGCAGGCGGCGTTGACCACCACAAACAGGTGATCACCCCGATTGGCAAACATCAGATCATCCTCGATGCCGCCAGCGTCATTTGTAAAGAACCCGTAGCGTTGACGCCCAACTCCCAGCCCCATCACATCCATCGGGACCAGTGTTTCAAAACCCTGCGCTGCCGCCTCGTAACTTGGCCCTCGCAAGACAACCTGCCCCATATGACTGACGTCAAAAAGGCCTGCTGACGCGCGTGTGTGCAGATGCTCTTTCATGACACCAAGCGGATACTGAACGGGCATATCATAACCCGCAAATCCCACCATCTTGGCGCCCAATTCTACATGCAGATCATAAAGCGGTGTGCGCTTAAGCTCTCCCATAGGCTTCGCCCTTCTTTTCCCCGGGCGTTTCCATGGTCGATGGTCACATCCGGCATCCCAGTATCGCGCACTTCATGTGCACGTGCGATGCCCCCTCTGTCCTTCAGCCTGAGATCGTTATCCCTTCGGCGGGCACCCAGTTTGGCGCCACTCTCCAGAGTGTGTTCGTAAGATGGTCGGTCCTTGAGGCCTGAGAGTTTCCGGGGCGGTTGCTCCTTCGGCACTGAACGAGTTCAGTTCTCCCGATTCATCTTGCGGAGAACCTAATATGCCGCCCGCTAGCTGGCAAGCCACTATATTGAGGAAATTTAATACGCCTTCAGCTCCGCTTATCACACCCAATCAGAAGTTTGTCAGACACCGCAAGGCTCTGGAGCCAGTATGTTCAAAAGTTTGGTATTCCCACAAACGAGCGCATCCAATGTGAGATCGTCGAGTTCGTGGTAAAACGCTTCCGCTGCGGCATGCAGCGCTTCCTTTAAGCGACACGCAGGCACCAAAGGACAAGAATTGTCGACATCAGCAAAGCACTCTATCTGAGATGGCCTAGCCTCCATCGAACGAAAAATATCGCCAATTTTTGTATCTTTGGGGTCCTGTGCCAACTCCAAGCCACCATTGCGCCCCCGATGCGTTTCCAAAACCCCCATCAATGCCAGTTGATGAATGACCTGAGCCAGATGATTTTCTGAAGCATTACAGACTCTTGCAATCTCATGCTTGGTGACGAGGCGAGTCTGATGCGCTGCACAGTACATCAATACGCGCATCGCAATATTCGTCCTTTTTGTTATACGCATATTGACCCTTTGACGCTCTAGTATTGGCACTGACCAGTCACATGTTTTTGCCAGCAACCGATGTTTGGAACATTGACATGGATCAACACATCTGTAGGGACAGCGGTATGAACACCTCTTATTTCTTTGGTTTTGGCAGCTTGGTGAACACGCGCACACATCCTTACGCAGATGTGCAAGCTGCCCGGCTCAGCGGTTGGCGACGCACTTGGCGCCATACCGAACTGCGCCCAATCGCCTTTCTCACCGTAGAGCCAGCTCCAAACACTGTGATAGATGGGGTGATCGCACACGTCCCCAACAACGATTGGGTCACATTGGACGCACGTGAATACGCCTATGATCGCGTCGATGTTACTTCTGAAATCAGTCACAAAAACACCAACGATATCGACATTGCTCTGTATGCGGTGCCTGACCATGTTAAAGCGCAACCAGATGTACGCCACCCCATTTTGCTGAGCTATTTGGACGTGGTAGTGCAAGGATATGCAGAGATTTTTGGTAAGGCTGGTGTCGAAAACTTCTTTGAAACAACAACAGGTTGGGACGTACCTGTGATCGACGACCGTTCTGACCCCATATACCCTCGCCACCAAACACTGTCCGCATCCGACATCTCTTTGGTCGACCAGTATTTGGCGCAAAAAGACATCACGTTTCCCTAGGCGCACGCCGAACGATTTTTCGCGTGCAACCCATGTTTTCTTTTGCGATGGTCAGCCTGCATCACTTCGGCTTTCTCCATGCGGACACGGCACATGCAAGCTTTGACTTGGCAGGACGATACAACGGCAACAGCTCAGTCTTCCAACCGCGCGCTGCTGCGGCAGGTCGACGACTGGATTGTTGCCGGACAGCGAGAGTCGTTGCTGGCCGCGACTGAGCACTGGCCGGCGACGGACACGCTCGCTGTGCTCACCAGACTACGCCCGGCCCGCGCACGCCTCATGTTTGATTGGCTTCCTGACGGCCTCGGACTGAAAGTGATGGCAGAACTCGATCCGGATCTGCGATCAGTTCTATTTGACGAAGCCTCTCTGCAAACCTTCACCAACATCATCGCGATGATGGATGTGGATGAGGCCGCCGACACACTGCTCGAATTGCCGCGCAGCTTTGCTGCACAATTGGTTACCGCACATCCCAAAGCGGAAGAAATCTCCGCCGTTTTGCAAGCCCGCAACGACAGCGCCGCCACCGTGATGCGGCTTGGTGTGTTGATGGCCCCTGCCAATTGGACAGTGCAGAAACTGACCAAGGACATTCGCGCCCGCAGCCAAGAACTCAGCAAAATTGATATGATGTTTGTTGTGGACGCCGAACGTAGACCTCTTGGTTTCCTGCGATTTCGAGAGGTTCTTTCTGCGGCAGACGATGTTCTGCTAAAGGAAATTTTACATCCAGAACTCTTACTAGTGAGTGCCGACTGGGACCGCGAGGACGTTCTCTCAATGGCGCGCGCAAAGAACATTCATTCTATTGGTGTTGTTGACGGCACCGGAAAGCTGGTTGGCGGGATTTCAGCCCGAGAGCTTGGCGAGATTTTGCGCGATGAGTCTGAGGAAGACATGTTGCGGATGGGCTCGGTTTCACCAGCAACAACGCAGTTTGACACCCCCTTAACCATCCTACGCCGACGCTTGCCGTGGTTGATGGGCGGCTTGTTAGGCGCGGGTTTTGCGGCCGGTGTGATCGGCTCCTTTGAGGAGGCCTTAGCCCAAGCGGCAGTGCTTGCCAGTTTTATTCCTGTGGTGATGGCCACCGCAGGCAACGCGGGCATTCAGGCCTCCACGGTCTCGGTGCAATCCATTACAACAGGCATCAATTGGCGTGGTGATTTTTCGGGTAGGATATTGCGTGAATTGTTCGGTGCTATGTTGAATGGACTGTGCATCGGCGCCATCACAGCCATCATGGTTATGTTGGTCAGTTTAATTGTTGATCTGCACCAACCTGTTTTCTTGGCCTTAACAGCATTGATTGCACTGACTTGTGTGACCACCATTGCAGGTACAGTGGGCTCAATTATTCCGTTTGTTCTCAAATCACTGAAGCTCGATCCTGCGGTCGCAACGGGGATATTTATCACCACAACGAATGACGTCTTCGGCGTGCTGATATTCTTTGTAGTGGCCTCCGCGCTCTATCTCTAGCCCGTTCAAGAGCCTGAACCACCTGCCAACAAAACAGAGCGCGGCACCCACAGGGATGCCGCGCTCTGTTTAAAAACTGCGCCCTATGTGTCCATCATGAATTGATAGCTGGCAGGTACGTAATTGTAGCCACTTTCGCGTGTTTCTACAAAACCAACAGCTGGCCAGGGCATGTGATAGCCAATGAACGGAACGGAGTCCGCCGACAACATGTCGAGCATTTTGCGCCGGGTTTGGGCAGCAGC
Organism: Shimia sp. NS0008-38b; assembly: GCF_040370365.1. Taxonomy (NCBI): domain Bacteria; kingdom Pseudomonadati; phylum Pseudomonadota; class Alphaproteobacteria; order Rhodobacterales; family Roseobacteraceae; genus Shimia; species Shimia sp. NS0008-38b. Next base: position 116,366 of record NZ_BAABWQ010000004.1, read on the forward strand.
CGCTTTGTCGCGATCAAACTTCACTTCCCAATCAGGATACGCCAGAGACCAGACATAGTGGTTGGCGAAATCTGCAGCGACAACAAGCTGTTGGCCATCACTTTCCAGCATGTAGGCCATGTGACCCGGCGTGTGACCAAAGGCAGCCATGCCCGTGATGCCGCTGGCAACGGATGCACCGTCCTCGATCATTTCAAACCGCTCCGCATTGGGTCGTACTTTGGCTTCGAAAGCCTTGTTGCCGTCCGTTTTTGCCCAGGCGTCAAACTCCACCCGTCCCGTCACATGTTTCGCGTTGGCAAAAGTCATACCAGCGTCGCCTGCCACCCCGCCAATATGATCACCATGCATATGTGTAATCACCACGGTGTCGATTTGGTCTGGACTGTATCCTGCAGCGGCAAGCGCACCTGTGATCGCATCGGGACTCAAACCTGCGTCAAACAGCACCAACTCGTTGCCGGTGTTCACAACCGTTGGTGTGAAGAAAAACTGTGCAGCATTGGTGGGGATATTTGCCGCACTGGAGGCCGCCGCAAATTCATCGGCTCCAACATTCATGCCAAAGATGTTTTGCGGGCTTTCTACGGTGCGTGTTCCGACAAGCAATGTTGTCACCTCAAAGCCACCCAACTTCATGCGATTAAAACGCGTGGCCCCAACCCCCAACATCTCTGCCTTGGCTTCTGCTTTACGTGGCAACGCTGCTGCAACCGGCAAAGCAGCAGCCCCCGCCAAAAGACTTCTTCGTGAAAGTGCTTTTTCCTGCGTCTTTTCTTGTGCCATCGTTTGCGTCTCCCTCTATAAACCAAAATTAGTTTGTACTGAGATGTTACTGTCTAAGAGGCCCGCCGGATCGCTTTTCACATAAAGTTGACCACCGTGCCAATCGGAGCATCGTGGTGGCCGGCAAAACCTAGCCTGCATGAGCGACAGCAACCGACTTTTTCAGCACGGTCTCATCATCACTACGTAGAGTGTGACACATGTTGAATTCTGACGATACCACTACGGGTATACCAGCGGGCGCTAAAACTGCGCGACCCTGAGTTTCAGCGCGTTCAACGCGAACAGTGTTTCCATATCGCGGCCGGCTATCAGGACCATACGAACATCTTGAGACGTTTGGGAAAGCATCACATCAACAAATCCCGCCTCTACTTCCACACGATCGACGATCGTGCGTTTCATTGGGGATAGCGGGCCTCAACACCAAATGAGACCTGCCTTCTTTGCAAGTCTGCGTTGTTCTGTTGCCCCCGATCCGGCATAATTCAGGAATGTGTAGAGCTATTATCGCAGTTTGTTTCGCAATTGTCGGCCTTGTGTCCTGCGCGCAAGTGGATTTTGACGATGCCCCTGTGGGCCGATTTTCCGGCAGCGTTCTATTGTTGTGGGTTGATGAAGGCTCCAGCACATCAGGCGACGGCCGCTTTGTATTTGTGCCAGCCCCCGGACGTCCTCTGATGTTTGAGCGCGGCGGTGACGGAGGCACTTTTCCGATCATCCAGCCGGGCATGATCTACACTGATGGTGGCTCAATCCCAAAGGCTGCGCAGCTCTTCAAAGGGTTCTCGCCGTGGGGATATGCGCCTGCTTACATGGTGCACGATTGGCTTTTCGTTGCCAGACGCTGTTTGACCGACGGCACCGCCGACGCGAACGAAACACAAATTGCACCTGTCAGTTTTCAGGAGAGCGCCGAAATCATCGCCGAAGCCATTAAGACACTCATTGATCAAGATAGGGTCGCTCCAAATGATGTGGCCCCAAGAGTGATTTCCGGAACCGTCGCAGGACCAATCTCAAAAGCCCAGTGGACCAAGCAAGGCGCCTGCGCCGCAGATCGCGTATCCGCCGAGCACATCCGGGAGGTGAAGGACGCATTAGCCCAATATGGCACAACCAAAAGCCAGACACCGCTGACGAAACCGACCGCGTCCGGGACACGCATTGTTGCGGAGATCGCCTTTTAAGCGGGGAGCGCATGTCCCTTACACGCCCAATAGTGGACAAATCGCTCCGGGTGTGGAATGGGAAGCGCAACAGGAGAATCCCATGACGACCACTCGTTTTGCCCCCTCGCCAACCGGCTACCTTCACGTTGGCAACCTGCGCACCGCGCTGATGAACTATCTGATCGCCCGCAAAGCTGGCGGCACCTTCATCCTGCGCATTGACGACACCGATCCAGAGCGCAGCAAACAGGAATATGTCGACGCCATCCAGCAGGACATCGAATGGCTCGGCCTGACCTGGGACCGCATCGAAAAACAGTCCGACCGTCTGGAACGCTACGAGGACGCCGCACAGCAACTGCGCGACATGGGCCGGTTTTATGAGTGTTTTGAAACCCCAACCGAGCTGGATCTGAAACGCAAGAAACAGCTCAACATGGGCAAACCGCCGGTCTATGACCGGGCGGCGCTAAACCTGTCGGACGACGAGAAAGCCAAACTGCGCGCAGAGCGCGGCAACGGCCACTGGCGCTTCAAGCTGGATCACACCCGCATCGAATGGACTGACGGCATTCTGGGCGACCGCTCGATTGACGCCGCTTCCGTGTCCGACCCGGTGCTGATCCGCGCCGACGGCCAGTTCCTCTACACGCTGGCCTCTGTCTGTGACGACATCGACTACGGCATCACCGATGTGGTGCGCGGCTCTGACCACGTCACCAACACCGCGACCCAGATCCAGATCATCCAAGCCCTTGGCGGCGCGGTGCCAAACTTCGCGCACCACTCCCTGCTGACCGGCCCACAGGGCGAAGCGCTCTCCAAACGGCTGGGCACTTTGGCCCTGCGCGACCTGCGTGAAGCGGGTGTACAGCCGATGGCCCTCCTGAGCCTCATGGCCCGTCTGGGCAGCGCCGACCCAATGGAGCTGCGCGCCAACTTAGAGGAGATTGCGGATGGCTTTGACATCAACAAATTTGGCGCCGCGCCGACCAAATTCGACGTCGAAGACCTCTACCCGCTGACCGCCAAAGTGCTGCAGGAGACACCGCTCGCAGATGTGGCAGACGCCGTGGCCGCCGTAGGTGTGCCCGCCGACAAAGCCGAGCGCTTCTGGAACGTCACCCGCGACAACATCACCACGCTCAACGATCTGGGCAAATGGTGGGATCTTTACACCAATGGTGCCGAGCCAGAGATCGACGACGAAGACAAAGAGTTCATCGCCGAAGCCATGAAACTTCTGCCAGAAGGCCCTTATGACGATGACACTTGGGCCACGTGGACCGCTGCGGTGAAAGACGCCACCGGCCGCAAGGGACGTGGCCTATTTATGCCATTGCGCAAGGCCGTCACGGGCCAGAAAAACGGCCCCGACATGGCGTCCCTGATGCCGCTGTTGCAAGTCATCAAGGCACGCGGTTAAGTCTCTCAAACGAAAACAGCGCGTTCCCAAAAGGGGATGCGCCGAAATTTTTAGGTCACGACAACACGGCACCTTAAGAACAAGTGTCAGCTTTGCGGGACGAAGCTTCCGTTGGGTTTGCGAGTAAAACTACCGAGATGACCAACTAAGCTTGGCGGTACTTGAAAGCTTCTATTGCGCTTTCAAAACGATCGCAGAAATCCTCAAATTTCCTGTAACCATCGAAGTACATACTCTTGTAAGCCACAGGCTTTGACTGTGTGGACACGATTAAGGCAGGGCCATGATCGTGAAGTTCTCTCTCCACTATTGTATCAAGAACATCGTGAAAACTCAGATAGTCCCCGTCATCGTCGCCCTTCGTCATCGGAAGCTGGACTCTGTCGGCAAAAAGGCGAACCGACTTAGATGATTGACTGTTTCTGTAGAGCCAGCGAAGCAAAATCACCGCAACAATTAGAAACCCTGCTCCAGCCGCGACACTAAATAGACTTTCTTCAACCGCACCGTTCGCCACCGGTATTGCGATACTTTGCAACCCACCAACGGCAAAACCTGCGGAAAGAAGTGGAACAAACAAACGGCTAAATGGGCCAACCTCATAGGCATACATCCACTCAACACTGTTTTTGTCGCGCATGACGTTCAACATCCTTATGGGGCGTCAAGTTATTTTTACAATTGGGTCGTAAACTGTGTCAACATGGGCTCAAACCAGCCGTCCGCCGCTGATAAAAAGTTGTGAGAAAATCGTTCCACCAACCCGGCAAAGTTCTCTCAACCGCCCTTCACAGCAGCCGTCACGATCACCTCAACCTTCAGCACATCCCGCGCCAACTTAGCCTCGCCACAGGCCCGAGCAGGCGCGTGGCCTTCCGGCACCCAGTCATCCCAAACCGCATTCATCTCGGCAAAATCGGCCATATCAGACAGCCACACAATGGCCTGCAAGATATGCTCGCGATCCGATCCCGCCTCTTCCAGCAATGCATCCACACGAGACAGACAATCGCGCGTCTGCTCGGCAACCGTGTCGCCCGCGCCGACCTGACCACACAGGTATGCCACCTGATTGTGGATGACGATTTTGGACATCCGTGTGCCCGTGTGTTTGCGCTCAATCATGGTCTAGCCCCTGATAATTCTACGTTAGTGCTGCCGCTCAGCTCGGATCGCGGAACCGGTTCACAATCGGATAGCGCCGGTCCAGCCAAAACGCCTTCTTGCTCAACCGCGCGCCGGGTGCCGACTGGAAACGTTTGTATTCACTGATATAGACCAGATGCTCCACGCGCTTCACGGTCTCCCGCGCATAACCCGCGGCGACACAATCTGCGACAGATTTGTCCTCATCCACCAGCATGTAAAGGATCGCATCCAAGATATCATAGGGGGGCAGACTGTCATCGTCGCGCTGATCTGGCCGCAATTCGGCAGACGGCGGCTTGTCGATGATGGCCACCGGAATGACCTCGCCTTCCGGCCCATTCATCCAATCCCGATGCACATTGTTGCGCCAGCGCGAGGTCTCAAACACGCGGGTTTTGTACATGTCTTTGATCGGATTATACCCGCCCGCCATGTCGCCATAAATTGTGGCATATCCCACTGCAACTTCGCTCTTGTTGCCTGTGGTCAGCAGCATCTCGCCAAACTTATTGGACATGGCCATCAACAAAAGGCCACGCAAACGGCTTTGAATGTTCTCCTCCGCCAACCCCGGCTCCAAGCCTGCAAACAAGGGCGCCAACGTGTTGGTGATCGCCGCGCGCCCCTCGGCAATTGGCACATAATCGTAGTGCACACCAAGACGCTTTGCGATGTCCTCAGCGTCATCAAGAGAGCCTTGGGACGTATATTCTGACGGCAACATCACACAGCGCACATTGTCCGCGCCAAGCGCGTCAACCGCAATGGTCGCCACAAGCGCGCTGTCGATCCCCCCGGATAGTCCCAGAAGCACCTTTTGAAAGCCGCTTTTGTTCATGTAATCGCGCAACGCTTCGACACAGACACGATAGTCTTGCTCCTCGCCAGCCGGCAAAACCGCTCTTGGCCCTTCTTTGCAACGCCAACCCTCGTCGGTACGTTCAAAATCTACATGCGCCACAGCTTCGTCAAACACCGGCAACTGCATGGCCAACTGCCCGCCGGGGTTGAGCACAAATGAGCCACCATCAAACACCTGATCGTCCTGTCCACCAACCATGTTAAGATAAACAAGGGGGAGCCCTGTTTCGACCACACGCGCCACCATGTGGTTCATGCGCCGGTCAAATTTGTCGCGATAATAGGGCGAACCATTTGGCACGATGAGAATTTCGGCACCCGTTTCCTCAAGCGTTTCAGGAACATCTCCGAACCAAGCATCTTCGCAAATCGGGGATCCAATACGTACACCGTTTACGTTGTACGGCCCCCCCATTGGGCCCTGCACGAACAAACGCTCCTCGTCAAACACTGTGTAATTTGGAAGATGATGTTTGAGTTGAGTATGGACAATCTCCCCGCCCTTCAAAACGAAATAGGCATTGTACAACAAACCGTCTTTGGACAGAGGTCCACCAATCGCGACAGCAGGGCCGTCTGCGCAGTCCTCAGCCAACTTCTCGATTTCAGCCAAAGCTGCGGCCTGCAATGCGGGTTTTAGGATCAGGTCTTGCGCATTGTAGCCCACGACAAACATCTCGGGAAACGCCACCATGTCCGCACCTGCTGATTTGGCCTGTTTCCAAACACTGCGCGCCGTATCAGCATTGCCCGCCACATCACCCATCACCGGGTTCGCCTGCGCCAAAGTCAAACGAAATGTATCTGCCATGGTCTTCTTCCCTAACGCCCTGCGTATGATCGAAGATGTAGCAGACACAGCCGCAGGGAAAAGCGCAAACATTATCCATATGTCGACATCCCTTTGCCGAAACCTGCAAATTTTGCAAAACAGTTTGCCCCAGAACAGACCATGCCCTAAAATCACGCAAAACACCGCAAGGTGATGGGGATGTGCCTCACATTCAGTTTGAGGCCAAAGTGGGACGACAAAATATGAGCAGAACACAGGCACTTACACTAGCCATCCTGTTGGCCGGCACAGCCGCCTTCGCACAGGACAGCCAAGTTCTGACCAAGCAATATGATGACGGCGGCGTGTACGAAGGCACTTTCAAAGGTGGCTTGCAACATGGGACCGGGATCTACCGACTGCCGAATGGATATGAGTACGAAGGCGAATGGGTCGACGGCGAGATCCTGGGTCAAGGCATGGCTCGGTTTCCCAATGGCTCCGTCTACGAAGGCGCTTTTGCCAAAGGCAAGCCACATGGATTTGGCAAGATCACTTTTACTGACAATGGCACCTACGAGGGTGACTGGACCGATGGGAAGATCACTGGCACTGGCGTGGTCTCTTATGCAAATGGCGCCCGCTATGAGGGGCAGTTCTTAAACGCCAATCATCACGGCAAGGGTGTGATGATCACACCCTCCGGATACCGTTACGAAGGTGACTGGGTTGGCGGCATTAAAGAAGGCCTTGCCAAAATCACCTACAAAGACGGAACCATCTATGATGGAGAGGTGAAAGACGGGGCGCGCGCTGGACAAGGTCGCCTGACCATGCCCGGTGGACTGGTCTACGAAGGCACCTGGGTTGACGGTCAAATTGACGGCAACGGCACGCTTACCCAACCCAACGGCGACGTCTACGTCGGCGATCTGGTTGGCGGGCAACGCCAAGGCAAAGGCATGGTGACCTATGCCAATGGCGACACCTATGAGGGCGACTTCAACGGTGATCTGCGCCACGGCCTAGGCACCTTTTCAGGTAGCGAAGGCTACCAGTACGTCGGCAATTGGGTTGATGGCGTCATGGAAGGAAACGGTCGCGTCACCTACTCCGATGGCTCGATTTATGATGGGCAATTTGTCGATGACCTCGTCGAAGGCCAAGGGAAGATCACCTATACCGACGGCTCGACATATGAAGGCGATTGGATCGCCGGTGTCATCAACGGCGTTGGGAAAGCCGTCTATGCCAACGGCCTGATCTATGAAGGTGACTTCAAAGACGCCAAAAACCATGGCCGTGGGGTCATGACTTACGCTGATGGCTACCGCTATGAAGGCGAATGGCACGAAGGCCAACGTCATGGCATGGGCAAAACCACATATGCCGATGGCGCTGTTTATACGGGACAGTTTTCAAGCGGCCAGCGCGACGGCATCGGAGAAATCGTGATGCCAGATGGCTTTAGCTACTCCGGCGAATGGGCAGATGGCGAAATCGAGGGGGTCGGTGTGGCCACCTATGCCAACGGCGACATTTACGAGGGCACTTTCAAAGGCGGCAAGCGCCAAGGCGAGGGCACCATGAAATATGCCTCCGGCGAAGAGCGCAGCGGCAATTGGGCGGACGGGTCACTCACACAAGACACCCAACAAAACGACGGCTAGTGCGCCGCACTTCACAATGTAAGAAAGCCGCGCATTTTGCGCGGCTTTTGTTTTTGTCTCACGGCTTGCCCTACTACCACGGCACACGAGCACCGCTATAGTCAAAGAAACCACCGCTCTCCTGAGGTGTCAGCGCCTCAAGCACCGACAAAAGATTTTCTGCAGCCTCCCTTGGACCGACCTTCTTGTGGGCTGGGTAACTGGCGGTAAAGTCTGTTTCAACGGTCCCCGGATGCAACGCAACACATATGGCGTGCTTGTGCGTACGCGCCACCTCGATCGCCCCAGTGTGCAACACTTGATTGAGCGCCGCCTTAGAACTTCGATACGAATACCAACCACCTGCTCTGTTGTCTCCAATTGAGCCAACGCGCGCTGACAACACTGCAAACACGCTCCGGCTTTGGCGCGGTAACCAACGTCCGAGCTGCTTCATGACCAAGGCAGGACCAATGGTGTTTACCGCAAACTGCGCCGCCATCTCAGCGGCTGTCAGCTCACGCAATGCCTTCTCCGGCCGCACATCGGTGCTGCTTAAGGCACCAGTGGCAACAAACACCATGTCAAACGGCCCTGATATGCCTGACAAAACCCGCTCAACTGTCTCTGGCGCCGCAAACTCCAAACCATCACGCCGCCGCGACAGTCCAACAACCTCATCCCCCCGCACCCGCGCCTGATCTGCCACGGCTTCCCCGATCCCACCACTGTCCCCAATAACCAAAGCTCGCACGGTTTCCTCCTCATCGTTCTATTTTAGTACGCTGCGCCGCGGTCAATGGATGTCTATTCTTCCCTTGGACAAGAACATTCAGAGGTGAACACAGCCCGCTCTGGGAGGAGCAAAGTATCGAAGTTTCCACTGCGCCTGCCACCAGAAAACCATGAACTTTTTTGGCTTTTCATTTACCTGCCGACATGTATAACTCCCTGCTATGACCACGATCAAACATATCGCAACTGACGCGCGCCTTCCGGCGCCCTTTGCCCGTGGCATTGACCTACTCCTAGTCCGCCTCTGAGCGTGACCCTGTCGGCGCACGTGCTCAGAGGAGACATCTTCGCGTCGAATGTCCCAAACCCAACCGGTTTCTGACAACTTTCAGGACACTAGGAATTTCAAATGCATAAAATCAATCTCGCTGAAAAACTCTCTCATTTTTCAAGCCACTGGGATCCACATGTGGTCGCCAGCTACAATGACAACGACGTCATGGTCGTCAAGTTTCAGGGCGAATACGCCTTCCACCAACACGCCACCACCGATGATTTCTTTCTGGTGTTGGAGGGCAGCGTGACCATGGACTACGACAACGCGCCCTCGGTCACCTTCGGCCCAGGCGAACTGGTCATTGTCCCCAAAGGTCAAATTCACCGCCCCCGAGCTGAGCAGGAGGTCAAAGTCCTTCTGATCGAGCCCAAAGGCGAACCCAACAGTGGGGACAGCGACACGCCGCCTGCCCCCAAACCGCATATCTGAACAGGAACAAGAAACAATGTCTGACAACAAAGTCCTGATTTTTGACACCACATTGCGCGACGGCGAGCAAAGCCCTGGCGCCACCATGACCCACGACGAGAAGCTGGAAATTGCCAGCATGCTTGATGACATGGGTGTGGACATCATCGAAGCGGGTTTCCCAATTGCCTCAGAGGGCGACTTCGCTGCTGTCTCCGAGATCGCTAAGAACTCCGTTCGTTCTCGTATCTGCGGTCTCGCACGGGCCAATATCACCGATATCGACCGCTGCTGGGAGGCGGTGAAACATGCGGAGAAAAACCGCATTCACACGTTCATCGGCACCTCTCCGCTGCACCGAGCAATTCCAAACCTTTCCATGGATGAGATGGCTGACAAGATCCATGAGACCGTATCCCACGCCCGCAACCTGTGTGAAAATGTGCAGTGGTCGCCAATGGATGCCACCCGCACCGAATGGGATTACCTCTGCCGCGTGATTGAGATCGCCATCAAGGCGGGCGCAAGCACAATCAACATCCCCGACACCGTCGGCTACACCGCCCCGATGGAAAGCGCCGAACTGATCAAGAAACTGATCGAAACCGTGCCGGGCGCGGATGATGTCATCTTTGCCACACACTGTCACAACGATCTTGGTATGGCGACAGCCAACTCGCTGGCCGCTGTGGCTGGTGGCGCACGTCAGATCGAATGCACCATCAACGGTCTGGGCGAACGCGCAGGTAACACCGCTTTGGAAGAGGTTGTGATGGCACTCAAGGTGCGCAATGACATCATGCCTTGGTCCACTGGTATCGACACCACCAAGCTGATGAACATCTCGCGGCGCGTGGCCACGGTTTCTGGTTTCGCAGTGCAGTTCAACAAAGCCATCGTTGGTAAAAATGCGTTTGCGCACGAAAGCGGCATCCACCAAGACGGCATGCTGAAAAACAAAGAAACCTTTGAGATCATGCGCCCGGAAGACGTGGGGCTGTCCGGCACATCGCTGCCTTTGGGCAAGCACTCTGGCCGTGCGGCATTGCGTGACAAGCTGGAGCAACTCGGCTTTGAAGTCGGTGACAACCAGCTCAAGGACATCTTTGTGCGCTTCAAAGAATTGGCTGACCGCAAGAAAGAGGTGTTTGACGACGACATCATCGCGCTTGTGCGTGCTGACAGCGGCGAAGACGAAGACGACCGACTGCAACTTGTGTCCATGAAAGTGGTGTGTGGCACCGGCGGCCCAGCTGAAAGCACGATTGAGATGGAAGTCGATGGCAAAGACGTCTCCGCCACCTGCGAAGGTGACGGCCCTGTCGATGCCACCTTCAAAGCGATCCGCCAAATCCATCCCAACGCCGCCCGCCTGCAACTCTATCAGGTGAGCGCCGTGACGGAGGGCACCGATGCACAAGCAACTGTTGCTGTGCGCTTGGAAGAAGACGGTGTGATTGCCACAGGTCAATCGGCCAACACCGACACGGTTGTTGCGTCGGCCAAGGCGTACATTCACGCTTTGAACCGCCTTCTCGTACGTCGTGACAAAGTAGGCGAAGGCGCGGACACCAAAGAGGTTTCCTACAAAGACCTCGCCTGATTTCTAGACTCAATCATCAAGAATTGGAGCCGCCTCTCTAGGCGGCTCTTTTCGTTCTCACCCAATGATCATGTCCCCAGCAAGCCCAAGCGCGAACCCAGCCACAGCTCCCACCGCGGGTGAAAACGCCCCCTTCTCATGGGCCTCTGGTGCCACATCCTGAAACACCAAATAAAGAATACCGCCAGCCGCAAAAATCATGATCGCGCCCAGGGTCTCGGGGTCTGCGGCAAGGAACCTGAAACCAACAAACGCGCACAGTGGCCCCAAGCCCGCCAGCACAACAAAAATCAGCAAAACCTTTGCGGGCGAAATCCGACCCTTTCCCCAAATCTCCCGAAACGCAGCAAAGCCTTCTGGTAGATTTTGCAAAAACATCATCGCCGCTAACAACTTTGCAGTGGCAGCCTCAGTCACCAATAGCGCCCCAAGCGCCATTGCCTCAGGCAAAAAGTCCAACAGCATTGCCAATACCAATGCGCCACTGCCGCTTGCGCGGGCCAGCGCTTTGTCGATCAATGCAAAACACACGCCGCCCAACAGCAACAACGCCACCGCAAACGTGACAGGCAGGGCCTCTGCCCCTTTTGGCACCAACACCAGCGCAATGGCAGACAAAAGCGCACCACCACCAAACGCTGTCACGGACTTCAGAACACGCGTTTCCAACCAGCGATCAGAGATATGTTCCAAACGCGCCAGCACCGCCCCAAGCGGTATCGCCAGCCCGGACAACAGTGACAAAAGCAAAGCATGTGTAAGTGGCGTCATTCCCAAACGCTAATGCCATGTTGGAGAACGAGAAACCCTTGATGTCGCAGCGGGTACAACTGTTGCAGATTTAGCCCCGCCCCAAGTCTTCCAAAATGGGACAATCCGGTCGTCCGTCCCCTGCACAATTCGCCACCAAATGGCTGAGTGTGCCACGCATGGCCTGTAAATCTGCGATCTTGGCATCGATCTCCGACAAATTCCGCTGCGCCACGCGCTTCACATCCGCGCTGGCGCGCCCCTGATCCTCATATAACGCCATCAAGGTGCGACAATCCTCAATCGAAAAACCAAGACCACGCGCACGCCCCAGAAACGTCAGCTTGTGAAGCTCTTTCTCGCCGAAGCTGCGATATCCGTTGTCACCCCGCGCTGGGGTCACAAACCCTATGTCTTCATAATAACGGATGGTTTTGGCCGGCAGTCCCGACCGCTTGGCAACTTCTCCGATATTCATACTTCTTTCTCCTCCGCCAACGCAGGCTGTACCCGCCGCAACCGTAAGGCGTTGCTCAGCACAAAAACGCTTGAAAGCGCCATCGCACCCGCTCCAAACATCGGCGACAATGCCGGCCCGCCAAGAGGCACCAACACGCCTGCCGCCACCGGGATCAAAGCGACATTGTACCCAAACGCCCAAAACAGATTTTGCCCGATATTTCTCATCACACGCTGACTCAGATCATATGCGGTGACCACACCGCGCACATCACCTGACATCAGCACCACATCCGCCGCCTCGATCGCCACATCTGTGCCGGTGCCAATGGCAACGCCAACATCCGCTGCCGCCAGAGCAGGCGCGTCATTGATGCCGTCTCCAACAAAAGCCACTGGACCAAACCGTGTCCGCAGGGTCTCGATTGCATCCACCTTGCCCGCAGGCATCACCTCAGCAACCACATGATCGACACCCAGTTGCGCCGCCAGCGCCTTGGCCGTTTGGCGCGCGTCGCCGCTGATCATCGCCACACTCAGACCACGCGCCTGCAAAGCTTTGATGGTTGCTTTCGCACTGGGTTTTACCGGGTCTGACACGGCCACCACAGCGACAACCCCGCGATCAACAGCAACAAAGATTGGCGTTTTGCCCTGCTCTGCCAGCGCCGCAGCTTGTGCGTGAAGGTGTGATGCGTCTAACTTTTCTGCTGCCATGAACCGCTGCGCACCAACCATGACCCGCTGTCCCTGAACAGTCCCCGACACCCCAAATCCAACATGCGCTTCAAAGGCCGTACACTCCGCTAGCGCCATCCCGCGCGTCTCAGCGGCTTGCACCAATGCACGCGCCAAGGGATGTTCTGACCCCTGCTCCGCCGATGCCGCGAGCCTCAAAACCTCATCCGCAAAGTGGCCGGGTGTCACGTGGAAATCGGTCAATGATGGCAGGCCCTTGGTCAAAGTGCCCGTCTTGTCAAAGGCCACAACCCGGCAGGCCTGCGCGCCCTGTAAAGCTTCGCCCTTGCGAAACAACACCCCCAATTGCGCAGCACGCCCTGTGCCCACCATAATCGACGTCGGCGTTGCCAATCCCATCGCGCAGGGGCAGGCAATAATCAAAACCGCCACCGCCGCGACAACCGAGTGGCCAAACGCAGGTTGCGGACCAACCATAAGCCACACAAAAAACGTCAAAGCGGCAATTCCAATCACCACAGGCACAAACACCGCTGTGATCCGATCCACGCGCGCCTGAACCGGCAGTTTTGCGCCTTGCGTATCCCGCACCAGGGCGATGATCTGGGACAATATAGTGTCCGCCCCAACCTTCTCTGCTCGATACCGCAGACTGCCCTGACCATTGATTGTCCCGCCAACCACCGCATCTGTTGCACTTTTGGCGACAGGGGTCGGCTCGCCGGACATCATACTTTCATCAACATAAGAATGCCCATCAAGCACGTGCCCGTCCACGGCCACGCGCTCACCTGGTCGCAGGTGCAGAACATCTCCCACCACCACCTGCGCAATGGGCACCTCTTGTACACCGCCGTGACGCTCGACGCGCGCGACCGGCGGCTGCAACTGCATTAACTGACGGATCGCCTCCCCTGTGCGCCCTTTGGCCCGCGCCTCCATCCAGCGCCCCACCAAGATGAGCACCACAATCACCGCTGCGGCCTCAAAATAGACGTTGGCCGTTCCCGTAGGCAGCCAGCCTGGCGCAAAAGTGGAAACGACCGAAAACACGTAGGCCGCGCCCGTTCCAATTGCGACCAAAGAATTCATCTCCGGCGCGCCCCTGAACAAAGCCGGAAATCCTTTGAGATAAAATTGCCGCCCGGGTCCGGCCAACAATATAGTGGTCAGTGCCCACTGCGCCATGTGCACCGCTGACATACTGAAATGTGCCATCAACCAGTGGTGAAAAGGAGGAAACAGATGCGCGCCCATCTCAACGACGAACACCGGAAGCGCCAGAACCGCCGCAATGCATACATCGCGCCGCAACTGCGCCACCTCATCTGCCTTGCGGTCCGCAGTGGCCCCCTCTGCCTGCGGCAGCTGCGCCGGATACCCGGCCTTCGCACTCAACGCCGCAAGGTCCTCAGGTGTGATTGCACCTTCCAAATACCGCACCGTCGCTGTTTCGCTTGCAAAATTGACCTCCGCTGACAGGACACCCGGGCCATTTGCAAGAGCCTGCTCTACGCGCCGCACACAACCGGCACAGGTCATCTGCGCGACATCCAGCACGACACCCTGTTCGCGCGCCGGATACCCTGCCTTTTGCAACGCCCCAACCACATCCTGAAGCGCACCGTCCACGTCCACGCGCGCAGTTTCATCTGCCAAGTTCACCTGAGCTGCCTGCACCCCCGCCGCGCCCCCAAGAGCTTTCTCAGCACGGGCAACGCAACCAGCGCAACTCAGCCCTTCAATTTGGAATGTCAGTGTAGTCATGAATCTCTTAGCCCTTGAGTCGCGCGCCGTGCCACCTTCCCTATAAAGGTTCCAGCCGCTGGAGGGTCAAGACATCGTTCACGGCAAAGTTGGTGAAACCCGCGTTTCAAGCTGCATCGCAGCATAATCCGCTATTTATCAACATACACAGGGGTGTCCGCTTGTGTGGGTCGAGCACCATCCAAGTATTATTCCCCAAAAACGATTTTCCGTTTGATCTCACATTTAATTTGAGGCAAAAATTAAGTCGAGGAGACTTAGGGAGGATGCCCATGTTTGTGGGACTCGATCTGGGCACGTCCGGTTTACGGGCGCTGCTTATTGATGCATCGCAGAACGTTATTGCTGCGCGCGAGGCAATATATGACACCACGCGGCCACACTCTGGATGGAGTGAACAGACGCAATCCAGCTGGATCGACGCCTGCAAAGATGTGTTTGCCCAGCTGAAGGCCGACTTCCCTCATGAAGTTGCCGCCATCAAAGGCATAGGTATTTCGGGGCACATGCACGGGGCCAATCTACTGGACGACACGGGCACACCGCTGCGCCCCTGTATGATGTGGAATGACACACGTTCGGTGGACCAAGCTGCAAAGCTGGACCGCACACCAAACGTGCGCGATCTTTCCGGCAACATCGTGTTTCCGGGCTTCACCGCACCCAAGGTCGCTTGGGTTGCTGACAATGAACCAGACCTATTTGAAAAAACCGCCAAAGTCTTGCTACCAAAAGACTATCTGAATTTTTGGTTCACCGGTGTATATGCCTCAGATATGTCCGACAGCGCAGGAACCAGCTGGCTTGACGTTGGCACGCGCAACTGGTCCGAAACGCTTCTTGCCGCATCCGGAATGCGCGCAGATCAAATGCCCGCTCTATTTGAAGGGTCTGAAGCAATCGGCCCTGTGCAAGACACCATTGCTGCGCAACTTGGCCTGCCCAAAGGTGTGATTGTGGCTGCAGGCGCAGGCGACAACGCCGCCGCCGCATGTGGCATTGGCGCGCTCAACGAAGGCGACGGGTTTGTGTCATTGGGCACCTCTGGTGTGTTGTTGACTGGACGCGGAGCATATGCGCCCAAGCCTGAAAGCGCGGTGCACACGTTTTGTCACGCAGTCCCGGGTCGTTGGTACCAGATGGGCGTGATACTGGCAGCCACCGACAGTCTCAACTGGCTGGCGAAGAACCTTGGACAGTCCCCTGCGGATCTGAGCAAAGCCCTTGGCGACAGCATTTCCGGCCCCGGCACGATGCGCTTTTTGCCCTATCTCTCAGGCGAACGTACTCCGCACAATGACGCCGAAATTCGCGGCGCATTCCTAAACATCGACATCAATGCAGGGCCCGAAGCGCTCACACAAGCAGTGCTTGAGGGCGTCGCCTTTGCTCTGCGCGACAACTACGAAGCGCTCAAATCCACCGGTGCGCACCTTGATCACCTGATCGCCATCGGCGGCGGCGCACAATCGCCTTACTGGGTTGAATTGATCGCCACCCTGTTGGATTTGCCCGTTTCTCTTCCAGAGGCAGGTGAATTTGGCGCGGCACTTGGCGCGGCGCGCTTGGCGATCTGCGCCGCCACCGGCGCTGATCCAGAAGCCGTTATGACCAAACCGGCCATCGGCACAACAGTCCCCCCCCGCAGCGAATTGCGAGACAGCTACGAGACCGCCTATGCCGGTTTCGTAAAATCCTACCCCGGCATAAAGGCCCTGCAACAATGACCGACTTTTTCAAAAACATCGCACCCGTGAAATACGAGGGACCAGACAGCACCAACCCAATGGCGTTCCACCATTACAACTCAGACGAAATCGTCATGGGCAAACGTATGGAGGATCACCTGCGCTTTGCTGTTGCCTACTGGCACTCGTTTGCTTGGGAAGGTGGCGACCCCTTTGGTGGCCAGACCTTTGAGCGCCCGTGGCACCCACAGACCCTGATGGACATGGCCAAGGTCAAGGCTGATGCCGCGTTTGAGATGTTTGACATCCTCGGCCAACCCTACTTCTGTTGGCACGACGCCGACATCCGACCAGAAGGCGACAGCTTTGCTGAAAGCTTGAAGAACTTCGAAGAGATCATTGATTACTTTGAAGAAAAAATGAGCACCCGCGCAACCAAACTGCTTTGGGGCACCGCCAACATGTTCAGCAACCGTCGCTGGATGTCAGGTGCGTCAACCAACCCAGATCCTGAGGTTTTTGCCTATTCTGCAGCAACTGTGAAAACCTGCATGGATGCCACCAAGAAGCTCGGTGGCGAAAACTACGTGCTCTGGGGCGGTCGTGAAGGCTACGAAACTCTGCTCAACACCGACATGGGCCGTGAGCTCGACAATATGGGCCGCTTCCTGAATATGGTTGTGGACTACAAACACAAGATCGGTTTCGAAGGCACGATCCTTGTTGAGCCCAAGCCACAAGAGCCGTCCAAGCATCAGTATGACTTTGACGCGGCAACATGCTATGGCTTCCTGAAGAAGTATGGCCTTGAAAACGAAGTCAAACTCAACTTGGAGCAAGGCCACGCGATCCTCGCAGGTCACAGCTTTGAGCATGAAATTGCGACGGCCACGGCACTGGGCGTGTTGGGGTCGATCGATATGAACCGCAATGACTATCAGTCTGGCTGGGACACCGATCAATTCCCAAACAACGTTCCGGAAGTGGCGCTGTCTTACTACCACATCCTCAAAGACGGCGGACTGAAGTCCGGCGGCACCAACTTTGATGCGAAATTGCGTCGCCAGTCTCTGGACGCCGAAGATCTGATCGCGTCTCACATTGGCGGCATGGATGTATGTGCCCGAGGTCTGAAAGCGGCGGCGGCAATGCTTCAAGATGGGGGTCTTGAGGACGCCCTGAAGGAACGCTACGCTGGTTGGGACACGGCTGAATCCAAAGCGATGCTCGCTGGCGATTTGGACGGCACCTATGAGGATGTTTTGAGCGGTAAAATCAGCCCGTCGCCGAAATCCGGCCGTCAGGAAATCTTGGAGAACTACGTGAACCGCTTCGTTTAAGTATTTGTTCGAAAACAAAACTTATAAAAACATCACGAGCCCTTTGCGCCATAGTTAGGCGTGGAGGGCTTTTGATCAAGAAAGACAAGCCATGCGCCACCTCTTGCTCTGTACCGCCGCCTTTCTTCCCACATTTGCCAACGCCGATGCGTTGCCAAGCGCGGATGCGGTGTTCCCGGAACAAAGTCAGACAGAGGTCAAACTTGGTCAGCTTCTGTTCTACGACCCTATTCTATCTGGAAACCGAACGGTGTCTTGTGCCACCTGCCATCACCCGGATCTTGGCACATCTGACGGGGTCTCGCTTGGTCTCGGTGATGGGGCTTCCGGGCTTGGTCTTCAGCGCAAGATTGATCCGGAGAACCCGCCAGAAAAGCGCATTCCGCGAAATGCACCTGCCCTCTGGAATCTGGGCGCCACCGAATTCACCACCTTCTTTCATGACGGCCGTCTACAAGATGACCCTTCCCGCCCATCGGGCATCCGCACCCCGTTGGGGCGTGAAATGGAAATGGGCTTTAACAACGCCCTCGCTGCACAGGCCATGTTCCCGGTGCTCTCGGGAGACGAAATGGCAGGACACTACTCGGAAAACGATGTCAGCCAAGCTGTGCGCCTGGGCCAGTTGACCGGGCCCGGCGGTGCATGGGATATTCTGGCGCAACGGGTCGAAGCCATTCCCGCTTACCGCGCCGCCTTTGATGATGTAATCGGCGCAGACGCCGCAATCGAGTTTCATGACATTGCAAACGCTATCGCGGCATTCATCACTTTCGAGTGGCGCGCTGACGCCTCTCCCTTTGACAACCACCTACGCGATGGCACACCGCTTTCTGACGCAGCCATGAGCGGCATGGATTTGTTTTATGGCAGAGCAAATTGCAGCACGTGCCACGCTGGCCAATTTCAAACAGACCACAGTTTTCATGCGATTGCGCTGCCACAAATCGGCCCTGGCAAAGCTGCGCCGTTTGAACGCCACAACCGCGACATCGGCCGTGGCCGGGTGACCGGGGCCGACGAGGACTTCTATCGGTTCCGGACACCAACTTTGCGCAATATCAAGCAAACCGGGCCATACGGCCACAACGGTGCTTACACGTCATTGGAGGCGATTGTCCGCCATCACCTTGATCCGGTGGCCAGCCTGATGCAATACACGGCGGACAACGCCACCTATTCCGACGGTGAATTTGAAAATGATTTCAAAGTGATGTCTCTGCCGATTGAGGTGCTTCAAATCGCAGGCGCCAACGAGCTCAATCCGGTCGCACTCACCGACCAAGAGGTGGCGGACATCCTTGCCTTCCTCGAAAGCCTGACGGATTACGACGCACTCAAAGGACGGCTTGGCGTTCCAGAGACCGTCCCCTCAGGGCTCCCGATGGACCAATTCGCGAACTAGCCAAACCAGCGACCGCCCCTTAGTATTCAGACAGCACTGTGACCGGACCGTCAGACCACACGGTCCAGCTGCCATTGACCGGCACCTCAATCCAGTCTCCACTGAGGCCGTCAGGCCACGTAATCCGCACTTTCACGGCTTCGGCGTCCCCCAATCCAAAGTGATGAGGCACAGACACGCCCCCCGCATGCCCACCACCAACTGTGATCTCCCGCACATAGGTCCGATCGCCAACCTGCGCCTCAATGAAAGCCCCAACGGCGTCCACGTTGGAGCCCTCACCTAAGACTTTCAAAGCAATCCAGTTTCCGGTGCCCGAGGACACGTTTTGATAAACTTCCAAAGGCGCCCGTCGATTCACCACAATCAGATCAAGCAGGCCATCGTGGTTTAGATCGACCATCGCGGCGCCGCGACTGCGGGCCAAAGAGGCAATTCCGGCCACATCGCCGCGCTCCACAAACGATCCGTCAGGCTGCTGCACAAGCAGGTTGTTGGGATCGTCCATCGCGGCTCCGGGCATCTGCTGCACATTGCCTTTGGCGATAAAGACATCGTCCAATCCGTCGTTGGTCACATCACCAAACGCAATATGCCAACCGGTGGAAGGGCGCCCGTCCCCGCCAACGTAAGGCCGGTGCGCTGACGTGCCCAAAGCATAAGGCACATCTTCAAATGTCGGCGCAATGTCGTCTGTGCGCGTCATAAGTCTCTGGTCGCCCATCGAGGACAAGAACACCTCGCTGACACCATCAAAATCAAGATCACGCTCAGCGATCCCCATGCCCCAAAGCATGTGGGTCGCCCAGCCATCGTCTTCCCCGTACAGGCGTGGGGTCTGCTCCATTGCCCAAAGCTGTTCTGCGCCGCCCTTTACGTAGTAGTGCCGATCGTTGCTCATGCGCAGATCTGCCCTACCGTGCCGCCCCCAGTCTGAAAACAGGATCGACAAGGGACAGAACCCCGGCGTCAGAAGACTATGCACATAGCCGTCTCCATCGGGTCGATACAAATCATTGTCGTCACAAGCCTCAAACGGCCCCGCTGGGTTCTCACGATCAACGTAGTTGCCAAATGACAACGTCGGCAGCGCGTTTGCACCTTCCCACGTGGCAGAGAATGCGGTGGTCCAAGCATCGCCACCGGAAAACCCCGCCAACTCCATTGGGGCAAAGCTGCAATCTGGCCCGCCTTTCAGCACCAGGTTCTCGCCGACCCGCAAAAGCGCCAGATCCTGCCACCCGTCCCCATCAATATCGAGGGGGTAGACACCTGTTACATCTGTGATCTGCAAACTGGCGGGCGTTGCGGCCTCCAAGATCACTTTGCCGCCTCTTTGACTGCGATTGCGCAAAAGCTTCAGCGGGTTTTCACCGCCAGCGGCCAACAGATCTGGCAAACCATTGCCACTGCAATCAAAAGCCGCTACGCCGCCGCCCACATAAAATTCCCAGCCGCCATCATAGGTGTGTTCAGGCACGACCACCGGCTCGAACCGCACCTCGGCCTGCGCCACTCCTGCAAAAACCGTTCCGGCCACGGCCAGATATTTAAGCCACATGCTCAGCCATCCCTTGCAGAGCGAGCTCAGACACGTTCTCAAGCGCATAGGCGGCAGCCCCTCGCGCCCACATTTGGTTGCCCCACTTGTGCACCACAACTTCGGGTGGTGCTTTGTCGATTTGCACAATCAGCTTGCGCATCGCATCAATCACTTCTTCGGCGTACAGGTGGCTGGATTGCATTTGTTCCCCCGCCAAAATGATCAGCTCTGGATCAAAGATATTGACGATATTGGCCAATCCCATCGCAAACATGCTCCCAGATCTTTTCACAATGGACGCCGCCATGGCATGGCCATCCTTGGCCGCCGCCAAAACGTCATCCACCTTCCACTGTGCCATATCTCCGCCAACAATAGAGGCTTCCCGCAGCAAGGCGTAATCCGCCACATAGGCTTCAAAGCACCCTCGTTGACCGCACCGACACAACGCGCCCTCCAACTGCACTTTGGTGTGGCCGAATTCCGCGCCACTTCCGCGCGTGCCGCGGTAAATCTCGCCGCCGATGACAATGCCCATTCCGACACCGCTCTCGATGGTCACAACAATGAAATCACTGTGGCCCTGCCCCAACCCAAAGCTCTTTTCGGCCATGGCAACCAGGTTGGCGTCGTTGTCTAAGAACACCGGAATGCCGAGCTCGGCCTCCAGAACCGGCCCGAAGGCAACATTGCGCGAAGTTAATGATGGTGACCAATGCACAAAGCCGTTAGGCGCGTCCACAATACCCGCAATACCGACACCAAGACCTGATACATCCGCAAGGCCAAGCCCGACTTTCTGCGCCAGCACATCCACCAACTGCGCCAAAAGCGCGGCCAGTGCATCAGCATCAAACACCGCTTTGTCGAGATCCGCCTCATGTTCCGCCAGCTGTCTGCCTTCAAAATCCAGCAGCACCAAAGAAATGGTTTGTTTCGAAATTTTGGCGCCTGCAATCAACCGCGCCCCACCTCGAACTTTGAGGTTCACTTTGGGTCGTCCGCGGCGACTGTCTTTGTCCTGTGAGTCGCTGGTGACTTCTTCAATCAACCCTTCCCGCAGCAATTCAGCGGTGATGGTTGTAACAGTTGCGCGGCTGATTCCTGTCTGCTCACTCAATCTAATGCGAGGAATGCGCTGATGTCTGCGAATTTCACCAAATAGCACACGGCGGCCAATTTCTCTTTGATTTACAGACATTTCGTCATCTCCTCCCAAGGCCAAACACGTGTCACTCCAGCCCAGTGCCCTGTGTCAGCGGGTGCCGCACCATGCCGGAGTTGTCTGGTTTTTTGCAAGGCTAGCCGATTTAATTTGATTTACAAATTTATTACGCTACGATTGGCGACACCCGGTTCATAACCGATTCACGTCGCCATACGCCGGGTCACACATTGGGAGGAAACTATGAAACTATTCGCATCCGCGACAGCGGTACTCGCTGGCGCATTCATGAGCACTGCAGCACTGGCAGACGATCTGGTAATCGGCGTGAGCTGGTCGAACTTTCAGGAAGAACGCTGGAAGACTGACGAAGCAGCCATCAAGAGTGCTCTGGACGCTGCTGGCGCGAAATACATCTCTGCTGACGCACAGAGCTCTTCTGCTAAGCAGCTGTCTGATGTTGAGAGCCTGATCGCTCAAGGTGCTGACGCTCTGATCATTCTGGCACAAGACGCATCTGCGGTTGGTCCAGCTGTTCAAGCCGCAGCCGACGAAGATATCCCTGTTGTTGCCTATGACCGTCTGATCGAAGACGCACGTGCATTTTATCTGACCTTTGACAACGTCGAAGTTGGCCGCATGCAGGCCCGCGCCGTTCTCGAAGCGATGCCTAAAGGCAACTACGTGATGATCAAAGGCTCCCCGACCGATCCAAACGCAGACTTCCTGCGCGGTGGTCAGCAGGAAATCCTGCAGGCAGCGATTGACTCCGGCGACATCAAAATCGTTGGCGAAGCTTACACTGATGGCTGGGTTCCAGCCAACGCTCAGCGCAACATGGAACAGATCCTGACATCTGTTGACAACAAAGTTGACGCAGTTGTGGCTTCAAACGACGGCACCGCCGGTGGTGTTGTGGCTGCTCTGACAGCTCAAGGCATGGAAGGTATTCCAGTGTCCGGTCAGGACGGCGACCACGCTGCTCTGAACCGTGTTGCAACGGGTACTCAGACCGTTTCCGTATGGAAAGACGCACGCGCTCTGGGCGCAGCGGCTGGTGAAATCGCTGTTGCTCTGGCTGGCGGCAACGCCGTTGACGGTGCAGCTGAGTGGACTTCCCCAGGTGGCACCACAATGAACTCCATGTTCCTGGCACCGGTTCCTGTGACCGCCGACAACCTGAACGCAGTTCTGGATGCAGGCTGGATCGAGAAAGACGTGCTGTGCGCGGGTTCTTCCAACGCTGCATGTAACTGATAAAATACTGTCCCTCCGCTTTCTGCGGAGGGACAACCACCGCTCCCCCCCCAACAATATGCAATAAACTTTGCTGTCGCGGCTGATATCGCACAGTGTATCTGTGCAGCTATACGCCTGCGACCGAAGAGGTAACGCAACATGCAAAACCAAACGAAATCACTGATCGGCAAACTGGGCCTCGATGCTCGTTTGCTTGGAATGATCGGCGCGCTTGTGGTGATCTGGATTGTTTTCGGCGTCTTCACCGAAGGCCGTTTTCTCTCACCACGTAACTTTTTCAACATCTCTGTTCAGACCGCCTCAGTCGCCGTAATGGCCACCGGCATGGTCTTTGTGATCGTGACGCGCCACATCGACCTTTCGGTGGGCTCTATGCTGGGCTTCATCGGTATGACCGTCGCCGCACTGCAAGTGCAGGTGTTGCCCGATTTGCTTGGCCTCGGCCATTGGTCCATTTGGATCATTGCTGTGTTGACCGCCATCCTGATGGGCGCCGTGCTTGGCGCGGTCCAGGGGTGGATCATCGGATATCTTACTGTGCCGGCCTTTATCGTGACGCTGGGTGGCTTGCTTGTCTATCGCGGGGCGATGTGGTGGGTGACCAAAGGCCAAACTCAAGCGCCACTGGACACCACATTCCGCCTCTTGGGTGGCGGTGCAGAAGGCACGTTGGGTGAAACCCTCAGTTGGGCTTTCGGCATCGTTGCGGCCATCGCGGCCATTGGGTTGATGCTGATGAGCCGTCGCAACAAAGCCAACCACGGCTTCAACGTAAAACCTGCTTGGGCTGAAGGCATTCTGTTGGCCATCGCGGCAGGCGGCATCATGATCTTTGTTTGGATCATGAACAGCTATCCAATTCCCAAAGGCGCAATGAAGCGCATTACCAAAGCACAAGGCATCGAATACACCGATGGCATGGTCTGGAACCACGGCGTGGCTATTCCTGTGGTGATCCTGCTGGTCGTGGCGCTTGTGATGACCATCGTGGCCACACGCACGCGCTTTGGCCGCTACATCTATGCCACCGGCGGCAACCCAGAGGCCGCAGAGCTGTCTGGTATCAACACCCGCCTGCTGACTGTGAAGATCTTTGCCCTAATGGGTGCACTCACCGGCATCGCTGCCATCATCGCCTCTGCCCGCCTAAACGCAGTGGATGTGGGTCTTGGCACCTTGGACGAGCTACGCGTGATCGCGGCAGCCGTCATTGGCGGCACGGCATTGGCAGGCGGCGCAGGCACCATTTATGGGGCTGTGATTGGCGCACTGATCATGCAATCGCTGCAATCTGGTATGGCCTCTGTTGGTGTTGACGCACCGCTTCAGAACATCGTTGTCGGCGTCGTGCTGGTTTTCGCGGTTTGGGTCGATATCGTGTATCGCCGCCGCACCGGCGCATAAAGAGACTTAGGGAGAACCAATATGGACAACCAAACCCCTCTCGTAGAGATGCGCGACATCCAAATTTCCTTTGGTGGCATTCACGCGGTAGATCACGTCTCTGTGGATTTGAAACCGGGCGAAGTTGTGGGCCTTCTGGGTCACAACGGCGCGGGAAAATCTACGTTGATCAAAATCCTCTCCGGGGCCTATCAGGCCGACGGCGGCGAGATCTACATCAACGGCGAAAAAGCCGAAATCCACAACCCTCGGGATGCGCGAAAATATAACATCGAGACCATCTATCAGACGCTTGCGCTGGCCGATAACCTTGATGCCGCCTCCAATCTGTTCTTGGGGCGCGAACTGACCACGCCTCTTGGCATGGTCGATGACGACGCAATGGAGGCTGAAACCCGCAAGATCATGGGCACGCTCAACCCGAACTTCCAAAAGTTCTCAGAGCCTGTCTCAGCGCTGTCAGGTGGTCAACGCCAGTCGGTCGCCATTGCGCGCGCGGTCTACTTTGATGCCCGAATCCTGATTATGGATGAACCGACGGCTGCTCTGGGTCCACATGAAACCAAGATGGTGTCTGATCTCATTCAACAGCTGAAATCCCAAGGTATCGGCATCTTCTTGATCAGCCACGACATTCATGATGTCATGGAGCTCTGTGATCGTGCCTCCGTTATGAAAAACGGCAAGCTTGTCGGAACCGTTGATGTAAAGGATGTCACTGATGATGACCTTCTGGGCATGATCATTCTGGGAAAAAACCCCGAAGGCGTCACTGTTCAGACCTGATTTAATTCGGTAAACGAATTTACGAAACAAATCAGAAGAAAGCTTCGGTTGCATGACCTACCTTGTCGGTGACATCGGCGGCACAAACACTCGTCTCGCTCTGGCGACCTCATCTGGCGTCGATGCGAGCACCGTGATGCGAGCCTCAAATGATGACTACGTCAGTTTTGACGCCGTCCTTGCAACTTATCTTTCCAAAACAAACCCCGGCGCGCTCGCCGGGGTTTGCATCGCCATAGCCGGCCCTGTGCATGCGGGAAAGGGCACGTTGACCAATCGCAGCTGGGCACTGGACACGGCACAAATCTGCGCCCAGACCAATGCCAGCCACGCAGAGCTCATCAATGATCTTTCCGCACTCGGCTACGCACTTGCCCGCATTTCCACCGACCCCGTGTTTGGCACCCGTCAAGACACAACCAACGGTCAGGCCTTGGTTGCGGGGATGGGCACAGGCTTTAACGTCAGCCCCACGCGTCGCACATCCGACAATGGCATCATCGCCATGGAGGCCGAGCTTGGGCATGCGGAATTGCCTTATACAGTCGGCAAATTGCTCCGTGATGAACTGGGCGCATCTGCGGAGCGGTTCCAAACTTTTGAGGATTGTTTCTGCGGACGTGGGCTTGAACGCCTGCACGAAACATCAAGCGGCGCAAAGCTTGGAGGCAAAGAAATTGTCGACAGCTTTGCAAGGGGCGACGCTGATGCGACTCGCACCGTGCGCCTTTTTGCCCGCGCCTTGGGACGCCTGACGCAGGCCATGATTCATCAATACATGCCACGTGACGGCATCGCTTTTGCCGGGTCCGCCTCGCGCGGCATCCTCACATCCGCCGCTCTGCCCGACTTCATCTCAGAGCTGACGGGCGACACACATGGGATCGTGAAGCCGGAAACCTTCCCGATCAGCCTGATCACGGATGACGCAGCCGCTCTAGAAGGTTGCCTGCAGTACCTTTCCCAAAGGGCCTAAACTTCAAAGACGCCGCAAAGACCTTTCAGACCCCCAAACTGCTGTTGGCGCAATCGCTCAGCGGGTTAAGACAGACTGTCCGAGACACCAAGGACATATGCTCCTATGGCAGCTATGCACGGAAAGCGGCCTTTGCGAAGCCCGCGGCAGCGTAACCGCCCGCTATCCCGGACGGCCTGCGCTGCCATTGTCGGTTGGACATCGACCGTGCGGGACGGGGCCGACGCGCGCCACGCGTCAACCCCAAACCCTCGCCAGTTTCTTCAACGACCAGACATCTCTCAGCCAAGATCATCCGGCAAAAGACCACTCGGAACATTCTGATAGCACAAGGGCCGCAAGAAACGGCGAATAGCGAGGGTGCCAACAGAGGTCGCGCCAAAGTTGGTGGATGCGGGATAAGGACCTCCATGGACCATGGCATCGCTGACCTCAACGCCCGTCGGGAATCCGTTGGTCATGATGCGGCCCGCTTTACGTTCCAGCACAGGCATCAAGGTTTGAGCCAAACCCAAATCGCCGTCGTCCATATGCAGAGTGCAGGTCAGCTGCCCCTCAAGTGATTTGGCAACCTTGATCATCTCATCCTCATCAGCGGCGCGGATCACAACCCCGAGAGGGCCAAAGACTTCTTCTCCGAGGTCCTTGTTCTTAAGCCAATGCGCCCCTGTGCTGGTAAACAAGTTGGGAGAGGCTGTGCGATCTTCGGAAGTCGATGAGAAAAGATCATCGACGCCGGACGTCGCCGCGATGCGGTCGCGGCCATTTCGGTAAGCTTGGGCGATTCCGTCGGTCAGCATGGTCTGCGGGGCAATTGGCTCAAGCGCCTGTGCCGCAGCCTTTGCGAAAGCCTCAGCATCTGGCCCGTCGATCACCACAACCACGCCGGGGTTGGTGCAAAACTGGCCCGCACCCATCGTCAGCGACGCCGCCCAGCCAGAGGCGATATCTCCCCCGCGCGCTTTCAACGCTTCAGGCAACAGGAACATTGGATTGACGCTTCCCAACTCACCAAAGAACGGGATCGGAACAGGACGCTGCGCACAAAGGTCAAACAAGGCGCGCCCACCACCAAGGGATCCGGTAAAGCCGACCGCATTAATTAGCGGATGCCGCACGAGGGCCTGCCCCATTTCACGGGTGTCCCCTTGCAGGAAGCTGAATGTGCCCGGCGCCATACCACATTTTTGGATCGCGGCGTGAATGGCTTCGGCGATGATCTCCCCGGTGCCGGGATGGGCCGGATGCCCCTTAACGACCACCGGGCAGCCCGCCGCCAAGGCGGACGCGGTGTCACCACCCGCGGTCGAAAAGGCCAGCGGGAAATTCGACGCACCAAAGATCGCAACCGGGCCAAGAGGCCGCTGCACCATCTTAAGGTCGGGGCGCGGCATTGGCGCCCGGTCAGGCAGGGCTTCGTCGTGGCGAACATCCAGATAATCGCTCTTCAGGATATGCTCAGCGAACAAGCGCAGCTGGCCTGTGGTGCGGCCCCTTTCGCCTTGCAGCCGCGCTTCGGGCAAACCGGATTCTTGGGTTCCAATGGCGGTTATGTCATCTGCGCGGGCTTCGATTTCGTCTGCAATGGCGTGCAGAAACGCAGCGCGGTCGGCACGGCTAGAGTAGCCATAGGACCAAAAAGCCTCTTCTGCGGCGACACAGGCACGATCCACATCAGCGGGTGTCGCAACGGCAAAGGTATGGACCGCGCCACTGGCCGGAGCTGACGCAAAGCTGGCATCGCTGGCAACCCAGTCACCAGCGATCAAGTGTTTTCCGTGAGGTTGAAATGTCATTGTCATGCTCTCCTTATTTGCCCCAACGCATCGCGATGAGATCAAGCTCATCGGCAAGCTGCAACAATCGGGATTTGGTGCGATCTGACATCGGCTTTAGAGGATGGCGTACATGGTCAGATCCGATCACGCCGCCCGCCATCATAACCGTCTTGGCGGCCCGCAAGCCGCATTGGCGGTTTTCGTGATTGATCAGCGGCAGGCAGAGTTTCCATTGCTCAAGCGCGCCGTCATGATCGCCCGCCAGATATCGCGTTACGATGGGCCGGATCAGTTCTGGCTGCAGGGCCGACGTCATGGTGCCGGTCGCACCCGCGTCGAGATCGGCCAACAGGGTGACCGCTTCTTCCCCGTCAAACGGTCCGACGATATCCGCGCCCCCTGCCTCAATCAATGCGGCGAGTTTATCCGCGGCGAAAGGCGTTTCCATTTTGAAATAGCTGACATTCTCAATCTCTCGCGCCATTTTGACCAGCAAAGGCACGCTGAGCGTGACCCCAGACAACGGTGCATCCTGCACCATGATCGGAATATTGATCGCGTCCGACACCGCTTGGAAATGCTCAAGCAGACCCGCCTCCCCCGGCACCAACCCGACGCCGTGATAAGGTGGCATCATCATGATCATGGACGCGCCCATGGCCTCGGCCTCAACCGCGCGGGCCACAGCAATTTGTGTTGAAAAATGGCTGGTTGTCACAATCACAGGGACACGGCCTGCCACATGCTCAAGGCTGACGCGGGTCAGCGTGGCGCGTTCCTCATCGGACAGGACAAACTGTTCTGAGTAGTTTGCCAAAATGCAGATCGCATCGACCCCTTGGTCAATCAGGCAGTCCAACACGCGGCGCATACCGTCTTCGTCAACGCGCCCGTCTGCATGGAACGGCGTGGGGGCAACCGGTAAGATGCCCGTCAAAGGATATTGCATTCTGGGTCTCCTTGGAGTGTCAGGTCAGCCCGGCAGGCAGTGCCCGCCGAACGCCAAATATCAGTTTTATTCAACAAACGGATCGACCATGACCCGCTGCCCGAGGGTAAACGCATCCGCCACATGGCGCATCGGTGCCAGGTCGACATCGATATCGCCTTGGCTTACCAGCTCAGCCATTCGGGCATAGAGCCGTGGATATTCTCCTGTGAGGCTCCGGTCGTTTGCATCGAGCTGTTGGGTGCCATCAATCGACAGCAATGCCCCCCCGTCAGACAGCATCAGCGTGCCTTGATCGGTCTCTGCCGTGATGCTCCAGATTTGATCACCCTGCTGTCTGAAGTCGAAGGCGGCGTGAACCTGCGCACCTCCGGGGTGGGTGAAATCGATAGAAGCAGCAATCGGCGTCTGGCAGTTTTCAGGCACTTCAAGCACGGCGTTGGCCACATGGATGGGGTCCGGCAGGATTTCGGTCACAATCGACAAGGCGTTGATGCCGGGATCAAAGACACCAAGACCACCGGGTTGCCAAATCCAGTCTTGGCCGGGGTGCCAGCGGCGTACGTCTTCTTTCCACGTAACGGTCATCTTGCGCAGGGTCTTGTCTGCCAACCATGCTTTGGCCCCCGCCACGCCCGCGGCCTCACGCGAATGCCACGTCGCAAACAGGGACACCCGTTGCTTGCGCGCCAAAATTTCGAGGGAATGGCATTCCGAAAGCGTGGCGCCGGGAGGTTTTTCGAGCATCACGTGACGCCCTGCCTTTATCGCAGCGGTTGCCGCTGCAAATCGTGGCACGGGTGGCAGGCACAAAGAAACCACACGGACGTCGCCTCTGGTGGCCAGCATCTGTTCAAGATCGGTAAAGGCCTCGACATCATCCACCGTGCCATGGCGTGACACGGTTGCGGCCAGTTCCCAATCGGGAGACGCCGCAATTGCGGGAATATGTTGGTCTACGGCAATCTTACCGATGCCCATAAGTGCAATTTTCATCAATGGGAGTCCTTTCCAACAGCTGCGCCCCGGCATCCCTTCAGAAAACCCAGATCGGCCCCCGTATCGGCCCCTTCCACATGGGTTTGATGCAGCCAGGCATAACCAGAATCCGCTGTCTCATGCCGGGGCTGCCACTTGGACAACCGCTCAGCCAGTTCCGTATCGGAGATATCCAGATGCAGACCACGCCCTTCTACGTCGACCTCGATCATGTCGCCATTTTGCACAACGGCAAGGGGTCCACCGGCGGCGGCTTCGGGTGAAGTATGTAGGATAACTGTGCCGTAGGCCGTGCCCGACATGCGCGCATCGGAAATGCGGATCATGTCTTTGATCCCTTTCTTCAACACCTTCGGAGGTAAGCCCATATTGCCGACCTCGGCCATGCCGGGATACCCTTTGGGGCCACAGTTCTTCAGCACCATGATACAGGTCTCATCGATATCAAGCGCATCGTCATTGATCTGCGCCTTGTAGTCGTCGATGTCTTCAAACACGACAGCGCGGCCGCGATGTTGCATCAGATGTGGCGACGCCGCAGAGGGCTTCAAGATCGCTCCCTTTGGGGCCAGATTGCCCTTCAGAACAGCAATACCGCCCTTTTCTGTGAGGGGATTGTCGGCAGGACGGATCACGTCCTCGTTCCAGTTGACCGCGTCCTTCACCTCGTTCCAGATGGTGTCACCGGACACGGTCAGGGCATCTTTGTGCAGCTTGTTCGCCTCTGCGAGCCGCTTAAGAACAACAGGCAAGCCGCCCGCATAGAAGAACTCTTCCATGAGATACTCACCAGACGGTTGCAGGTTCAAAATCGTCGACACGTCGCGTCCGCAACGGTCCCAATCGTCCAGTGTCAGATCAACACCCATACGTCCGGCAATCGCCAGCATATGCACCACCGTATTGGTCGAGCCTCCAACAGCTCCGTTGCAGCGGATCGCGTTTTCAAACGCCTCTTTGGTGAGAACGTCTGACGGTTTCAGATCGTCTTTTACCATCTGCACGATCCGTCGGCCGGACAATTGCGCCATGACACGACGACGGCTGTCAACAGCCGGAATGGCGGCGTTGCCCGACAGCGCCATTCCAAGCGCCTCTGACATCGACGCCATTGAAGACGCGGTTCCCATGGTATTGCACGTTCCCGAGGACCGCGTGACCGCGGACTCTGCGTTGAGGAACTCTTCCTGCGTCATTTCTCCGGCTTTGACTGCCTCCGAGAACCGCCACAAATGTGTGCCCGCCCCAACCCGTTCTCCTTGGAACCAACCGTTCAGCATCGGACCACCGGTCACGACAATGGAGGGAAGATCACAAGACGCAGCGGCCATCAGCAACGAAGGGGTGGTCTTGTCACACCCCACCATCAGCACGCAGCCATCCATAGGTTGGCCACGGATTTGTTCTTCAATCGACAACGCGGCGAGGTTTCTAAACATCATCGCCGTCGGGCGAAAGGTGTTCTCAGACGCTGAGAAAACGGGCACTTCCAGCGGAAACCCACCGGCCTCCCAGATACCTGCTTTGACCTTCTCCGCCAGGTCGCGAAGGTGGCCATTGCAGGGTGTCATATCTGACCACGTGTTGAGGATGCCAATCACAGGGCGTCCGTCGAACAGGTCGTCTGGGTAGCCCTGGTTCTTCATCCAACCGCGATGATAGATCACGTCTTTGGAGCTGCCGTCATACCATCCAGCGGAGCGCAGGAGGCGGGGCCATGGGGCGGGTTTAAATGTCATCTCAAGTCTGCTTCGATTTGTTGTAGACGTCGAAAATAACAGCGGCCAGCAGCACAAGGCCTTTGATGACTTGCTGATAGTCGATCCCGATACCAAGGATCGACATGCCGTTGTTGAGAACCCCCATCAGGAAAGCCCCGACAACCGCGCCGACAATGCGCCCCACACCGCCAGACATGGACGCCCCGCCGATGAACACTGCCGCGATGACATCCAGTTCTAGGGCAAAACCGGCCTTTGGCGTGGCCGAGTTCAGACGTGCGGCAAACACCATGCCCGCAGCAGCAGCCAGCACACCCATATTGGCAAAGGCGAGGAATGTGAGACGTTCGGTCTTTACACCAGACAGCTTTGCGGCCTTTTCATTGCCGCCAAGGGCATAGATCCGGCGCCCCGTGACGGTGCGTTCTGTGAAAAATGCATAGATGATCGTCAGCACACCCATCGTCAACAATACATTGGGCAGGCCCCGAAAGGTCGAGAGTTTGTAGAAGATAAAGATCAGCGCCAGCGAAGTGATACCGATGCGTGCATAAAAGAACGCGCTGGGTTCAAGTTCGATCCCATGGGTACGGTTCTGCTCACGTGCCTTA
Organism: Shimia sp. NS0008-38b; assembly: GCF_040370365.1. Taxonomy (NCBI): domain Bacteria; kingdom Pseudomonadati; phylum Pseudomonadota; class Alphaproteobacteria; order Rhodobacterales; family Roseobacteraceae; genus Shimia; species Shimia sp. NS0008-38b. Next base: position 148,564 of record NZ_BAABWQ010000004.1, read on the forward strand.
AGCCCCATCCACGTAATCAAGAAGGCGGCAATAATCCCTGTGGACAGCGACAAAACATTGATGCGTTTCACACCAAGCAGACCCGCCACGGCGTCAGAGACACCTTGAGGAACGATATCAGGCACAAAGCCGTTTGAGATCATCTGGAATTCACGCGGAAACGGGCCGAGAGATTGCCCTTCAAGCAACCAAAGCGATAGCCCGCGAAACACCAGCATACCCGCGAGTGTCACAATAAAGGACGGGATCTTCCAATAGGCGATCCAGTAGCCTTGCGCCGCACCGATAAGTCCGCCTGCGACAAGACAGGTGGCAATGGTGATGCCGGTGGATTGATCATATTCAACGATCATCACCGCGGCCAATGCCCCAACAAAGCCCATCACCGACCCCACCGACAGGTCGATGTGCCCTGCGACAATGACTATCAGCATTCCCAACGCCATGATGATGATATAGCTGTTTTGTAACAATAGGTTGGTCACATTCACGGGCTTGAGAAGCGTGCCGTTCGTCACCAGCTGAAAAAAGAGCATAATTGCAATCAGGGCAAACAATAGCCCGTATTCGCGCATGTGCCGCATTAAGTATTCCCCGATGCCCAACTTTTTGGACGCTTCGGCGCTCTGTTCTGCTGCTTCCATGTTGGGGTCTCCTATTCGGTCACGATGAGCGACATAATGCGCTCTTGGCTGGCACCATCCGCGGTCAACTCACCGACAAATGCGCCTTCGTTCATTACGTAAATGCGATCACACATGCCCAAGAGTTCGGGCATTTCGGACGAGATCATCACAACACCTTTGCCCTGCTTGGACAGGTCATTGATGATCCCGTAGATTTCAAACTTTGCGCCCACGTCGATACCGCGGGTGGGCTCATCCAGGATCAGAACCTCAGGTTCGGCAAAAAGCCATTTGGACAAAACAACTTTTTGCTGATTTCCCCCCGACAAGTTCATGACACGCTGAAACACACTTGGCGTGCGGATGTTCAGGGCCTTGCGATACTGTTCGGCGACCTTGGTTTCACTGGCCTCGTTCAAGATCGCGTTGCGCGATACCTGAGGTAGATTGGACAGTGTAATGTTGCGCTGGATCGTTTCATCGAGCACCAGCCCCAGCGACTTCCGGTCCTCTGTGACATAGGCCAACCCTGCGTCGATCGCCTTGCTAACAGAGCTGACGTCGACGGGTTTGCCCTTCATCTCAACCGTGCCAGAAATGCTGCGCCCGTAGGATTTCCCAAACACGCTCATGGCCAATTCGGTGCGACCTGCCCCCATCAATCCGGCAATTCCAACCACCTCGCCCGCGCGCACAGTCAAGTTTACGTCCTTGATCATCTGGCGTTCCGAGTGGACGGGGTGCCAGACATTCCAATCCTTGATCTCCAGCAGCATATCGCCTGCGGTGCGGGCGCGTGTGGGATACCGGTCAGCCATGTCGCGGCCCACCATGTCTTTAACGATGCGGTCTTCTGTGATTTCGCCCTTGGCGGCATTCATCGTCGATACCGTGGATCCGTCGCGGATCACTGTGACTGTATCAGCGACGCGGCGCACTTCGTTCAGCTTGTGGCTGATGATGATCTGAGTCACGCCTTGCTCTTTCAGCTCTAGCATCAAATCAAGCAAGGCTTGGCTGTCACTCTCTGAAAGGGCGGCCGTCGGTTCGTCCAAGATAAGCAGGCGCACTTCTTTAGACAGCGCCTTGGCGATTTCGACCAACTGCTGTTTGCCCACTCCCAACTTGTCGACGATGGCACTTGGCGGTTCAGACAGGCCAACCTTGCGCAACAAGTCCTCCGTGCGCCGGTTCGTGTCCCGCCAGTCAATGATGCCACCTTTGGCGCGCTCATTGCCCAAAAACAAATTCTCAGCAATGGACAAAAGCGGCACAAGCGCCAGCTCCTGATGGATGATGATGATACCGCGCGCCTCAGATTCCGAGATGTCGTCAAACTCTGCCAACGCGCCGTCATAATGAATTTCGCCGTCATAGGTTCCCGCCGGATACACACCTGACAGAACTTTCATGAGGGTGGATTTACCGGCACCATTCTCACCGCAGATGGCGTGAATTTCACCTTTTTGAACAGCCAGATTGACCGTATCGAGCGCTTTTACACCAGGGAATTCCTTGGTGATCGCGCGCATTTCAAGTAACGCGTCCATAATCTCGTCTCTAAAGGAGTTCAGGCCTGCCCGCCCTTAGACGGACAGACCTAGGGAGGAGCCAGATTACTGGACTTCGTCCATAGAGTAATAACCGGATCCGATGATCACATCTTTCCAGTTGGAGATGTCGACGGACACAGGTTCAAGCAGGTAGCTTGGAATGACCTTGACGCCATTGTCGTAGGTGGTCGTGTCGTTGATCTCAGGTTCACCACCTTCAAGCAGGGCATCAACCATACCTACAGTCACCCGTGCAAGTTCACGCGTGTCTTTGAAAACGGTGGAATACTGCTCTCCGGCAAGCATGGACTTGACCGAGCGCAGCTCTGCATCCTGACCGGACACAATTGGCATCTCCTGATCACCAGACCCATACCCCACACCCTTAAGCGAAGAAATGATACCGATAGACAGCCCGTCGTAAGGAGACAGAACACCGTGGATGGTGTCATCCGTGTAATGAGCAGATAGCAGGTTATCCATGCGCGCCTGTGCAACAGCACCGTCCCAACGCAACGTCCCCACTGTTTCCATGCCCAATTGGCCGGACACGATATTGACCGTGCCATCTGCGATCAGAGGGTCCAAGACAGACATTGCGCCATTGTAAAAGAAATAGGCGTTGTTGTCGTCAGGCGAGCCGCCGAACAGCTCAACATTGTATGGTCCATCGCCAAAGCGTTCTGATAGGCCGCTCACCAGCGATGTTGCTTGCTGAACACCCACTTTGAAGTTGTCGAATGTCGCATAGTAGTCGACGTATGCGCTGTCGCGGATCAACCGGTCATAGGCGATGACGCTAATATCCGCGAAATGTGCATTTTCCAGCGCATTCGAGAGGGTCGTGCCATCAATCGCAGCGATGACCAGAACATCGACATCGTTGGTGATCATGTTTTCGATCTGAGCAAGCTGGTTGGGGATATCATCTTCAGCATATTGCAAGATCGTCTCGTAGCCGGCAGCTTCGAATTGCTCGACCATAGAGTTTCCGTCAGAAATCCAGCGAGCAGAAGATTGCGTCGGCATTGCAATCCCAATTGTACCTTCAGCGTATGCGGCACCCGACACGAGGGCCGTCACTGCTGCTGTTGTAAGCAGGCGTGTAAGTGTCATATTTTCCTCCCTAAAATCGCGCTTAAACTAAGACGTCCCACGCGTTTCCCTGTTGCGAGCAATTAAGCTCTTCCCTTGCCTAGCGTAAAAAAACATAGCAATAAAATTTAATTATTGGCGTATATCATACCAAAAGTGATATGTGATTGGACTATGGATCTTACCCGTCGTCTCAAAAACATTCATCTTCGTCTTGTTTTGCAGGTTGCCTTGACGGGCAAACTGCAAACCGCCGCGGATGAAATTGCGCTGTCTCAGCCTGCGGCTTCCCGAATGTTGGCCGAGATCGAAAAGGTGGTTGGCGCGACTCTGTTTACCCGCCATGCCAAAGGTATGGTGCCAACGCCAATTGGCGAAGCGGTCGTGCGCCATGCGCGTCAGATCATTCGAGCTTTCGACAATCTCGAAATGGATGTCGCACAAATCTCAAGCGGTCGAGCTGGCTCCGTGAGGATAGGCACAGTGACCGGCCCTGCTGTAGGTCTTGTGGTTCCAGTGGTTCGAGCAATGCGCGAACAGAGACCTGAGGTGGAGTTTACCATCGAAGTCGCCCCATCCGCTTCGTTGATGCGCGGGCTCGACGAAGGCATATTCGACTTCGTTGTCGGAAGACCCGCACAAGATTACAACAGGCAAAGCTATCGCATCTACCCGGCCCGCAGTGAAGTGGTGTCAATGTTGGTCTATAGAGATCACCCCATGGCCAAACGAAAAGCGATCCGTCTGAGAGAATTGAATACATTCGATTGGATCATTCAAGATCACGGCACACCTATCCGCGCCGCTGTGGAAGCAGCGTTTCTAACCAACCGTGTTATGATGCCGACTCAAATCACCAACACGTCTTCCTTGCTTGTCGCCTTGGCCCTTCTAGAACAATCCACCGCTGTTGCGCCCCAATCTCAAGAAGTTGTGGAGCTATTGACGGTCTCTGCGCTGGACATGAATGTCGTACGACTGGACGTTGTCGAAGACGTTCGCGTCTCACCCTTCTTTGTTGTCGCGCGATCGGACCGGGAGCTATCGCCGCTCGCCGAACATGTCATTCTGGAAACAACCCGCAACATTTAGCCGGTCGACTTGGTACGCCCCTCATGGCGACACATGCGCATAAAATATTGATTTTGAATTCTAAAAACTCAGAAACTGCCAACCCGGCTGCATGCGGCGTTTGACCGTCGTTGTATCCGATCAATCCAACGCCCGTTTCCTTTTGCGTTGCCCTGTCAGAAGCCAACACCCCAACAAAAAAGGCGCGACCAAAGCCGCGCCTTCTTCACTCTTTGCCTCAAGATCAGGCCAAATCAAACCGATCTGCGTCCATAACCTTGCACCATGCGGCGACAAAATCGCCTACCAGCTTGGCCGCGCCATCGCTCTGACCATAGACTTCGGACAACGCCCGCAGCTGTGAGTTGGAGCCAAACACCAAATCCACGCGGGTTGCGGTCCATTTGGTTGCCCCGCTGGCCCGGTCTTTGCCCTCATACACACCGTCACCGGTCTCAGACCACGTGGTCGCCATGTCCAGCACATTGACGAAGAAGTCATTGCTCAGCTGACCCACACGATCCGTGAACACGCCATGTGCACTGCCGCCTTGGTTGGCGCCCAGCACCCGCAAGCCGCCGACCAACGCCGTCATCTCTGGCGCGGTCAGAGTCAGTAGCTGGGCTTTGTCCACCAAGAGCTCTTCCGGTGACACGGTGTATTGCGCCTTCTGGTAGTTGCGGAAGCCATCAGCGTGCGGCTCTAGCATGCCAACGCTTTCCACATCGGTTTGATCTTGGGTGGCATCACCTCGGCCCAACGTCACCGGCACAGAGACGTCATGACCTGCGTCCAGCGCCGCCTTCTCCACGGCCGCAGCGCCGCCAATCACAATGAGATCAGCCAAGCTCACCGGCTTGCCAAACGCGGATCGCACGCCTTCAAGCACGCTCAGCACACGCGAAAGCTCAGCCGGTTCATTGACCTCCCAGTCTTTCATCGGAGCAAGGGAAACACGGGCCCCGTTGGCGCCGCCGCGCATGTCGCTGCCCCGGAATGTGCTGGCCGACGCCCAAGCGGTCTTCACCAAATCGCTGACCGACAGACCTGCGCCCATCACCGCCGCTTTCAAGGCGGCCACATCATCCTCAGACAGATCCGTTTCAGATGCTGGGATCGGATCTTGCCAGATCAACTCTTCGCTTGGCACCTCTTCTCCCAGATAGCGCGCCCGAGGGCCCATATCTCGGTGCGTGAGTTTGAACCAAGCCCGTGCAAAGGCATCGGCAAAGTCTTCAGGGTTCTCATGGAACCGCTTGGAGATCGCGCCATAAACCGGATCAAGACGCATCGCCATGTCGGCAGTGGTCATCATGGTCTTCACCTTTTGGCTCGGATCATGGGCAGCCGGGGCCATGTCTTCTTCTGTGACACCTACAGGCTCCCAAATCCAAGCCCCCGCCGGGCTCTTGGTCAGGTTCCATTCATAGCCAAACAGCAAATCGAAGTAGCCGTTGTCCCACTGGATTGGATTGGCCGTCCAAGCGCCTTCGATACCAGATGTCGTGGTATCTCCACCTTTGCCGCTGCCAAGTGCGTTGATCCAACCAAAGCCCATTGCCTCAATCGGCGCGGCCTCCGGTTCCGGACCCACCAGATCAGGATCACCCGCCCCATGCGCTTTCCCAAAGGTGTGGCCACCGGCCACCAACGCAACGGTCTCTTCATCATTCATCGCCATCCGCGCAAAGGTCTCGCGGATATCCCGCCCCGAGGCCAATACGTCTGGCTCTCCGTCCGGCCCTTCTGGGTTCACATAAATCAGACCCATCTGTACCGCAGCCAATGGGTTCTCCAGGTCACGTTCACCGGAATAGCGGGAGTTCTCGGTCTTGGAATCGGCCAACCACTCGGCCTCAGCCCCCCAATAGACATCTTCTTCGGGCTCCCAGACATCCGCGCGGCCACCGGCAAACCCAAAGGTTTTGCCGCCCATGCTTTCAATTGCCGCATTGCCTGCCAGAATGAATAAATCCGCCCAACTAATTGAATTTCCGTATTTTTGCTTGATCGGCCACAAGAGGCGGCGCGCCTTATCGAGGTTCCCATTGTCTGGCCAAGAGTTCAGCGGCGCAAACCTTTGCTGACCGGTACCACCACCGCCACGGCCATCTGCCGTACGATAGGTCCCGGCAGAGTGCCACGCCATGCGAATAAACAAACCGCCGTAGTGCCCATAGTCCGCGGGCCACCATTCCTGGCTGTCCGTCATCAACGCATAAAGGTCGTCTTTCAGCCCTTGATAGTCAATTTTCCCAAAGGCCTCTGCATAGTCGAACGTGGCCCCCATCGGATCGGACTTTGCAGAATTTTGATGCAGAATCCGCAAGTTAAGTTGGTTTGGCCACCAATCTCGATTGCCGCGAGCCTGTTGCGTCACTGCGCCGTGCATCACCGGGCAGCCGCCCGTTTTCATGTCACCGTCCATGGTTTCCTCCTGTCAAAAAGATGGGTCATTCGAATCTCTGGAACCATTCTAAACACGAGACATCGATTATCCGAAGTTGCATTTTCCAATCACTTCGATAACTAAAACCTATGACAAATCTCACGCTCCGCCAACTTCGGTACTTCGAAGCCCTCGCCCAACATCGCCACTTCGGCCGCGCCGCCGACGCCTGTGCCATCTCTCAACCAGCCTTATCTGTGCAAATCAAAGAGTTGGAAGAAGATCTTGGCGTGCCCCTTTTTGAGCGCAACGCGCGCCAAATCCGTCTGACCGCCTTTGGTGAGGACATGGCCAGTCGGGTGCGGGACGTTCTGCGTGGCGTCGAGGAAATCGGCGAAATGGCGCGTATGTCCCAAACCGGCCTTGCCGGGCGTTTGCGGCTGGGTGTGATCCCCACAATTGCGCCCTACCTCTTGCCCAATCTTTTGCGCCGTCTGCAAAACGACTTTCCCGATCTGGTGCTGCACGTGCGCGAGACGATGACTGCCACCTTGATCGAAGAGCTCCGCCAAGGCCGCATCGACACCGCCATCGTCGCTTTGCCGGTGTCAGAGCCAACCTTTGTTGAGCGCCCGTTGTTTTCCGAGCGCTTCGTTCTGGTGCGTCCTCAATCTGAGGCCGACCACCCTGTCCCAAGACCAGAAAATCTAGAGCGCGAGCGCCTGCTTCTGCTGGAGGAAGGCCATTGCTTCCGCGACCAGGCGCTGTCGTTCTGTGGACTGCCAACGGCCCGCACACACGAAGGGCTGGACGGCTCTTCACTGTCAACATTGGTGCAAATGGTTGGCGCTGGTTTGGGTGTGACACTGATCCCTGAAATGGCCGTGCCCGTGGAGACCCCAACCGCAGGCGTGTCCGTAGATCAGTTCAAAGGCCGCGAACCCACCCGCGACATCGGCATGATTTGGCGCAAAAGCAGCCCGTTGGGTCCGCAACTTGAGAAAATCGGCTACGCGGTGCAATCAAGCGCGGCGGCGCGACGGAACTAGACCATTCTGCATTTTCGCCAATGGCCGCTTTGAGCCCAGATGTGCCCTATGCCGCGACCCGCGCCAATGCCCAGCCTTTTGAGATCAGCGCGTCTCTGATAACCTCTACGGTATGCTTATTTCGCAAACCCTTGAGACCCCAAGACTCATTCTGCGCCCCGTTTCGGCACGAGATTTTTTATTCTTCTGGCGCTTGGTTGGGAACGAGGATGTCAGGCGATTTCTTGGAGGCCCAGTGCCTTGGACACAACGGTTTGCACGCTTTCGGTCCTATTTGAGCCTTCCCACAGACGTTGGTGTTTGGATCGTACAAACCCGACAGAAGCGAAAGCAGGTGGGACTGATTGAGCTAAGCCCTCACAAAGATGGAGAGGACTATGAAATGTCCTATCAGTTTCACCCAAAGTGGTGGGGCCGTGGATTTGCGCGAGAGGCCGCAGCCTGCGTCATTAAGCACTCCCTTTCCGGTCCAAGGTTGGACCGCATTATTGCTGAAACACAAAGTGCGAACCACGCATCATGTCAGCTGCTGGAACACCTCAAAATGGTGGAGTTAAAACGACTTCAGAGATTTGGGGCAGAGCAGGTCATTTTCGCAATTCAAAATTCGGGAGCGCATCGCAATTCCTCAATGTATGAGGACCGATAGTCGCGTTGCCCCGCACGCCCCATGCTCACAACGCCCTGACCGCTTCGACCCCTTAGCGCTGCGAAACGCGTCCCGTCTGCAATGCAAGCGGCAGCTTTCTCCGCGACAACCACCCTCACCCGTCGCCGCCCAAGCAACTTCCACATACTCAGAGCAATCACTCGGCAACTCATTTCCAAACCGAAATTTGTGCCCAAGACATTCACTTTGCCCTAGCATTCCCACAACATTGCGCCATTCTGCCCTCATGCGCATGATCCTCACGTTCTCGGCCCTGTTCCTTTCTGTCATCCTGCTGCAACTCAGCTCGGGTGGCGTCGGGCCGCTGGATGCGCTCTCTGGCATTGCGTTGGGCTTTTCGACGGAACAGATCGGCCTTTTGGGCTCGGCACATTTCCTAGGCTTTTTTATTGGCTGCTGGTGGTCCCCGCGCCTGATGGGCAGCGTGGGTCACTCCCGCGCCTTTGCCACCTTCACCGCCATGGGCGCAATCGGACTGTTGGGACACTTCATCTTTGTGGATGCTTATGCATGGGCGGTGATGCGGATCGCCTCCGGCCTCTGCGTGGCCGGCTGTTTCACTGTGGTCGAGGCTTGGCTGCAATCCAAGGTCACCAACGAAACCCGTGGCCGCGCGATGGGCACCTACCGTGTGGTCGACATGGTGGCTTCACTTGGCGCCCAACTGGTGATCAGCGTTTTGGAACCCGCCTCCTACGTGTCTTATAATCTTCTGGCGCTGATCTGTTGCGCGGCCTTGCTGCCCATCACGCTCACCACCTCCCCTCAGCCCAAAACGCCCGATGCACCGCGATTGCGCCCCAAACTTGCATATGCGCGCTCCCCTCTGGCGGTGGCCGGTGTGATCGTGGCCGCCCTCAGTTCAGCCTCCTTCCGAATGGTCGGCCCTGTCTATGGCACCGAAGTTGGCCTTCAGATCAACCAAATCGCATGGTTCCTTGCCGCCTTTGTGCTTGGTGGCGCGCTTGCGCAGTATCCTGTCGGATGGTTGGCAGATAAATTTGACCGTCGCTGGGTGCTCATCTGGCTCTCGGCGGCCGCTGTGCTCAGCTGTGCCACAACCGTTGTCTTTGGCGGCGGCACCACCACAATGGTGATGCTCAATGCTGGGTTTTTCGGCTTCACCTCATTCCCGATCTATTCGGTCTCTGCCGCCCACGCCAACGACTTTGCGACCTCAGAAGAACGTGTGGAACTCTCCGCCGCCTTGATGTTCTTCTTTGCCGTCGGCGCCATCGGCACGCCGCTGTTTGCTTCTGGTTTGATCGAGCGCTTTGGGCCTTCCGCGCTCTTCATAATGATTGCGGTGGGCCACGCACTGTTGATCGTCTTTGGCCTCACCCGAATGTTGGCACGTCCAACAGTCGAGGACCGCACCCGCTACGTCTATGCACCACGCACCTCTTTCACCGTCGGGCGGCTCACAAAACGACAGCGCGAGGCACCCAAGCGGACCGACACGACAGAAGGTTAACGCAGAAAAACGGCGCGAAACGACACCAACGCGATACAACCGCAATACCGACGCAATACTGACGTGCGAAATTCGGGTTAATTTACCCTGTGGCACTGGCGGTGGCTTTGGGCTAATTGGGGATCAAACAGTTAAGGGACACCCACATGGCGCGCCATCTGATCACCTCGGCCCTGCCGTATATCAACGGCATCAAACACCTCGGCAATCTCGTCGGCAGCCAGCTGCCCGCCGATCTGTTCGCCCGCTACATGCGCGCGCGCGGTCACGAAGTGCTCTTCCTTTGCGCCACCGATGAACACGGCACACCCGCCGAACTGGCCGCTGCCAAAGCAGGCAAAGACGTCGCGGACTACTGTACAGAAATGCACGAGGTTCAGGCCAAAATCGCCGATGGGTTCCGTCTGAGTTTTGACCACTACGGCCGCTCCTCAAGCCCGCAAAATCACGCACTGACACAGCACTTTGCAGGCCGTCTTTCTGACATGGGTTTGATCCGTGAAGTCACTGAAAAGATGGTTTATTCCAACGCAGACGGCCGCTTTTTGCCCGACAGATATATTGAGGGCACTTGCCCCAATTGCGGTTTTGAGAGTGCACGTGGCGATCAGTGCGACAACTGCACAAAGCAGCTTGATCCAACCGATCTGATAAACCCCTACTCCACCATCTCAGGCTCCACCGATCTAGAGGAACGCGAGACCAAACACCTCTTCCTGTGTCAGTCCCAAATGCGTGAAAAACTGCAGGCGTGGATCGACAGCAAGAAAGATTGGCCCGTGTTGACCACCTCGATCGCCAACAAATGGCTGAACGACGGTGACGGTCTGCAAGACCGGGGCATCACCCGTGATCTGGACTGGGGCGTGCCCGTTAAGAAAGGTGGCGAAGATTGGCCTGGCATGGAAGGCAAGGTCTTCTACGTCTGGTTTGACGCCCCAATTGAGTACATCGCCTGCGCCCAAGAGTGGGCGGAAGCCGGCAAAGGAGACGATTGGGAACGCTGGTGGCGCACGGACAAAGGCGCCGAGGATGTGACCTACACGCAGTTCATGGGCAAAGACAACGTGCCGTTCCATACGCTCTCATTTCCAGCCACGATTCTCGGCTCAGAAGAGCCATGGAAGGCCGTCGATTACATCAAATCTTTCAACTACTTGAACTATGATGGCGGTCAATTTTCTACATCGCGCGGCCGTGGTGTTTTCATGGATCAGGCGCTTGAAATATTGCCATCCGACTACTGGCGTTGGTGGCTCTTGTCACATGCGCCTGAAAGCTCTGATAGCGAATTCACCTGGGAAAATTTCCAACTGTCCGTGAACAAAGATCTCGCGGACGTGCTTGGAAATTTTGTAAGCCGCGTGACCAAGTTCTGTCGTGCCAAATTCGGGGAAGAAGTGCCAGCCGGTGGTGAATTTGGTGAAACAGAGGCCGCATTGGTTAACGAGCTGACCACGCGCCTGCGCGCCTATGAGCGCCACATGACCGACATGGAAGTGCGCAAGTCAGCGCAAGAGTTGCGCGCAATTTGGGTGGCTGGCAACGAGTATTTGCAAACAGCCGCACCGTGGTCCACCTTTAAGGAGGACCCCGAACAGGCCGCAGCGCAGATCCGCCTGGCGCTGAACCTCATCCGAATTTATGCTGTAATTTCAGCTCCGTTCATCCCTGATGCCACTGAATCTTTGATGACGGCGATGCACACTGACCACGACGAGTGGCCCACAGATGTCTCCACTGCGCTTGAGGCACTTAAGCCTGGTCACGCCTTCACTGTGCCAGATGTCACCTTCCGCAAAATCTCTGACGACGAACGGGAAGAATGGCAGGAGTCTTTCGCAGGCAAACGCGGCGAGTAGACCCAACACCTTTTTTGACCTCACTTAGCAAGGCGCACCTCACCGGTGCGTCTTTTGCTTTTTACGACCGTTAGTAGATACCAATGGATCATGTGATCCATGTCAACGTTTGGATCCTCGACATATGGCATCGTGTGCGCAACAATGATGTATAAAACATACATTCATTTGCTCATTCAGCTCACGGAGAGATCCCAATGGAAGCCATTCTAAACGTTTTCTGGAACCTCATTGACTTCGTTCCAGCGGTTATCACTTCGTCGATTATGTTGCTTGGACTGAGTGCGATCGTGGCCGCTATTCTTTGTTTCTTTGTGGCTCTGATCACAATGCGCAAGGAAAACTAAAGCGCGCGTGTTCTGCGGTTCAGTGTTCGAATTTATCTCTTGTAATCAAATTGGTACCCGCGGCCGGATTCGAACCGGCACGGCCTATACGGCCTAGAGATTTTAAGTCTCCTGTGTCTACCATTCCACCACGCGGGCAACCAATTTGCTGACCAGAGTCAGCGGCGCGACAATAGCTATTCCGCGACTGGTGTAAAGTGGCGAAGTCTAAAGCTTTTCGCCCGGCATCTCTTTTGTTGCTGCGGGTTTGTATAGGCTGCGCTCCGGCAACCACGGATTAAGCTCCAACGCCGCCGCCAATGCGTCCTGCGCTTCGGCTTCTCTGCCCAAGCCAATGAGTGTAAGCGCCTTGCCAGAATGCGCTCCCACATGACGTGGAGACAGCTCAAGCGCCTTCTCAAGATCAGGGAGCGCGGCATCATAGTTCTGGTTCAAAAAGTTCACAAACGCCCGCTGATTGTAGCCTTCCGCATAGTGCGGGCAATACCCCACCAAAGCATCAAAGTCTTCGCGTGCACCCAGTAAATCCCAGCTGGATCGTTTGCGCATTCCTCGATCTAGAATTTCTTGAGCCGTGTCGTCAGGTGCATCCACCCAAAAGGCCCACATGTCATCCGAAATCGCCTGTGCGGCGGCAGGATGTGGTGCAATCAAGATTTCTTCAAATAGCACTGTCAGGGCTTCGGAGTGATCCGGTGCAGCCGGACAATCAGAGGCGAACCCTGCCCCTGCACTCAACAAAAATCCAATCAAGCTACGCATGCTCAAAAAATGGCACAGATCGGGGAACCGGCAAAATCACATCTCTGCGAGACCCGTCTCCTTTACGGCCTCCATTGCAACATAGGTCGACGTACTTGCTACAAATGGCAGCGCTGAGATCTTTTCCCCAAGCACATGCCGATAGGCAGACATGCTAACGGTGCGCACTTTCAACAGGTAATCAAAATGGCTCGCAATCATATGGGCTTGTTCGATCTCGGGCACCTGCGCAACAGCAGCATTAAACGCACGCAACGCTTTTTCTCTGGTTTCAGACAGCTTTACTTCAACAAATGCGACGTGGTTTATGCCTAAACGGATCGGATCTAGCAGCGCTCTATACCCCAAAATGATCCCCTCCTCTTCCAAGCGCCTTAACCGCGCCTGCGTGGGGCTTTTGGACAAACCAATCTCACGCGCAAGGTCAGTCATGGAAACCCGCCCATCGCGCGCAAGAACTTCAAGAATCGCACGGTCAAATGCATCTAAGCCTGACTGATCTTTTTGCACATCATATCCCCTGTTTTTGATCCACAATGACTTCCACAGACAACAAACTAAGTCATTTTACCTTCCATAACCACTGTACAATGCGCAAAAGACAGGAGGCACAGATGACCAACCCGCGCGTATTGATAGACACCCAGACCTATACCGACGAAATGACCCTTGTATCTGAACTGGTGCGCCAGTCTGAGCTCTCGCCCACAGATCGTGCAGAGATTTGGTCCAGCGGCGCTGCGCTTGTGACCATGGTGCGCACAGAAGCCAAGCCCGGTATGATGGAGGTCTTTCTCGCCGAATACGGCCTGTCCACCGATGAAGGCATCGCGCTGATGTGCTTGGCCGAGGCATTGCTGCGGGTACCAGATGCAGACACCATCGACGCCTTGATCGAGGACAAGGTCGCTTCCTCCAATTGGGGCAAGCATCTGGGGCAGTCCACGTCCTCTCTTGTGAACGCATCCACCTGGGCTCTCATGCTGACAGGAAAGGTTATGGAAGACGGTGAGGAGGGGTTGATCGGTACGCTGCGAGGTGCCGTGAAACGCCTTGGAGAACCCGTCATTCGAACCGCAGTTGGTCGCGCCATGAAAGAAATGGGCCGTCAGTTTGTGTTGGGCGAAGATATTGCAGCCGCTATGCACCGTGCCAAAGCTATGGAGGCAACAGGATATACCTATTCCTATGATATGCTCGGTGAAGCGGCCAAAACAGACGCCGACGCCATGCGGTTTCACCTCGCCTATTCACGGGCGATCACAGCGATTGCAACGGCCTGTACGCACGAAGACGTTCGCGTCAACCCAGGTATCTCGGTAAAACTCTCTGCGCTGCACCCACGCTATGAGATTGCGCAATCCGAACGCGTCATGGAAGAATTGGTGCCCCGCCTACGCTCACTTGCGCTGCTCGCCAAATCGGCAGGCATGGGGTTGAACATTGATGCAGAAGAAGCTGACAGGCTTGCCCTTTCCATCGATGTCATCGAGGCAGTTCTAGCAGAGCCTGCTTTGGCTGGATGGAATGGGTTCGGCGTGGTGGTGCAGGCATATGGCAAACGTGCCGGGGCCACACTGGACCACCTGTACCAGTTGGCTGAAACACATGACCGTAAAATCATGGTCCGACTCGTCAAAGGAGCGTATTGGGACACAGAAATCAAACGCGCTCAAGTCGAAGGCATTGATGGCTTTCCAGTTTTCACAAACAAGGCCGCCACCGACATTTCGTATATTGCCAACGCCCGCAAACTTTTGCGGATGACGGACCGAATTTACGCGCAATTTGCGACCCATAACGCTCATACCGTCGCCGCGATCTTGCATATGGCTGAGGACAAATCTGCGTTCGAATTCCAACGTTTGCACGGAATGGGTGAAGCTTTGCACGATCTGGTTATGCAGGCTGAAGGCACAAAATGTCGGATCTACGCACCCGTTGGGGCGCATCAGGATCTTTTGGCCTATCTCGTTCGCAGACTCTTGGAAAACGGCGCAAACAGCTCTTTTGTAAATCAGGTCGTTGACGAAAACGTGCCCGCCGAAGAAGTCGCCAGCGATCCGTTTGCGGCGCTGGACAGTTCACAGCACAAACTCACCCGCGGGCCCGATCTGTTCAAACCAGAACGGATCAACTCCAAAGGGTTTGACCTCACAGACGCGCCGACCCTGCGGGCTATCGAGTCAGCGCGCGCGCCTTTTCGCTCCGCAAAATGGCATGCTACCCCCCTCCTGACTGGGCTTGCCGAACCGGTAACGCCCGTGGACGTCGAAAACCCATTTCTCCCCTCAGACAGCCCTGGTACGGTCGCAAGTGCAAGCCGGGCAGATATCAAAGTGGCGTTAAGTGGCGCATCACCTTGGACGGCCAGCCCAGCAGCCCGTGGAGATGTTCTCTCCAAAGCTGCAGACCTTTATGAGGCAAATTTTGGGGAGCTGTTCGCTCTTTTGGCGCGAGAAGCCGGTAAGACCCCCTTAGATGCCGTAGCTGAACTGCGAGAAGCAGTCGATTTTCTGCGATACTATGGAGCCAATGCGCCTTCGACCGATGCCGCAGGATGCTTCACGTGTATTTCGCCTTGGAATTTCCCTTTGGCCATTTTCACGGGACAAATCGCTGCGGCGTTGGCCGCAGGCAATGCGGTTTTGGCAAAGCCTGCTGATCAAACACCTTTGATTGCCTACCGAGCAATTGAGCTTCTGCACGAGGCCGGCGTCCCACGTGCTGCGTTGCAATTCTTGCCCGGCGGCGGTGCCACAGTTGGCGCAGCACTTACCTCGGATGCACGAGTGGATGGTGTTGCCTTCACAGGCTCCACGGCGACAGCAAAGCGCATTCGTTCCTCAATGGCGGAGCATCTTGCACCGGGGGCGACATTGATCGCAGAAACTGGTGGGTTAAACGCAATGATTGTCGACTCCACCGCCTTGCCGGAACAAGCTGTCACAGCCATTGTAGAAAGCGCGTTCCAGTCCGCGGGACAACGGTGTTCGGCCCTTCGGTGCCTTTATGTACAAGAAGACATCGCCGAAAACCTGCTCACAATGTTGACCGGAGCGATGAAAGAGCTTTCGCTGGGGGACCCATGGAATTTGGCCACCGACAGCGGGCCCGTCATCGACCGCACGGCACAAAAAGGCATCGCAGCGCATATCG
The DNA here is from genome assembly GCF_040370365.1 of Shimia sp. NS0008-38b. Lineage (NCBI taxonomy): Bacteria > Pseudomonadati > Pseudomonadota > Alphaproteobacteria > Rhodobacterales > Roseobacteraceae > Shimia > Shimia sp. NS0008-38b. The sequence continues at coordinate 164,621 of NZ_BAABWQ010000004.1, forward strand.
CAAAGGCTCAGGCAGAGGGAAATGTGATTTTCCAAATGTCTACGCCGCAAACGGGGACTTTCGTTGCTCCAACGCTGATAAAGGTCCAAGGCATTGCTGATCTCAAAGAAGAGATCTTCGGCCCGGTTCTGCATGTGGCCACATTCAAGTCACATGAATTGGACGACGTAATTGATGCAATCAATGCAACAGGCTATGGGCTGACATTTGGCCTCCAAACCCGCATTGATGACCGGGTTCAGCATGTGTCTGATCGCATCAAGGCTGGCAACATTTACGTCAACCGCAACCAGATTGGGGCCATCGTCGGTTCCCAACCCTTTGGCGGGGAGGGGCTTTCCGGCACCGGCCCTAAAGCAGGCGGACCCCACTACTTGACGCGATTTGCCAAAGCTGAGCCGCAGACATGCGGTGCATGGACCACATCGGTATCTGAGACACATGTCCAGACTCAGCTAGAGCAAACAAATGCTCAATATAAATCACCGCCCATGCCACAATCGCTCCCCGGCCCCACCGGTGAGTCAAATCAGCTTGGCACATTCATCAAGTCCGCACTGCTTTGCCTTGGTCCCGGCGCAGACGTTGCGCAACAACAAGCCGCGATAATCGAATCCTTAGGTGGGAAAGCGGTTGTTGTATCTGGCGCTCTCGCAGCGGAGGCCCTTACCACTCTGGAAGGCTTTTCCGGGGTGATTTGGTGGGGCGACGTCACAATCGGACGTCAATACGAACACGCACTTGCCGCGCGAGCGGGTGCTATTTTACCGCTGATCACGGGGCTGCCGGATGCTGCGCGCGTGTTAGGCGAGCGCCATATTTGCGTCGATACAACAGCAGCAGGTGGCAATGCAGCACTTTTGAGTGGGGGTGGTTGACCTCACAAGCAAATCGCCCCAGCTTGACCTTATGTTTCCAATTCGAGATCACAATCCATCAGGCCGAACGCCTTACGTCGTCTACACTTTGATCATTCTGAACTTCATTGTTTTTCTGAGTTATCAACCGATTATGAGCGACGACTACCGGCTAACGCTGTTCTTTCACGACTGGGCCCTGCTGCCAGGAGAAGTCATGGAAGGACGGCGTCTGCACGGGTTGGTCACGTCGATGTTTTTGCATGGCGGGTGGATGCACTTGCTGGGCAACATGCTTTTTTTGTGGATTTTTGGCGACAACCTCGAAGACGAAATGGGGCATCTTGGATTTCTTTTGTTCTACCTGCTCTCCGGCCTTGGAGCAGATTTTGCACAGATCGCCGCTGATCCTGACAGCTTGATCCCCATGGTGGGCGCTTCAGGAGCCATAGCCGGGGTTATGGGGGGCTACCTGCTGCTTTTCCCAAAAGCACGCGTTGATATCCTTTTGATTCTGATCATAATTTTTCGCATCTTCACAGTGCCTGCTTGGGTAATGTTGGGACTTTGGTTTGGTCTTCAACTGTTCAACGGTGTTGCTTCTGACCCTGAGGCCGGTGGCGTGGCGCATTGGGCGCATGCCGGCGGGTTTGTCATTGGCACGGTATTGGCGCTTCCCATTTGGTTGAAGCGCGGGGGACCGCGATATTGGAAAACGACACATGGTCATCCCCCCCACCCCGAAACCAAATACCGGCTGACACAAAGCTCAGTTCCACGTGTTCGGAGACGACGATGATACATAAGCTAACATGTCACTGCGGTGCCGTTGAGCTAAGCGTAGAGCTCGCTCAGGATCCAAGCGAAGCGCGCCTATGTGATTGCTCCTTTTGCCGCCGTCGCGCTGCGCCAAATGTTGATGTGGCGCTGGACGATTTGACAATTGTGAAGGGCCATGAATGTCTGACCCTTTACACATGGGGCACGGGAACTGCGAAACATTACTTTTGCCGCAATTGCGGGATTTACACCCATCATCGTCGCCGATCCAATCCTGACGTGTATGGTGTGAACATTGGCGCTTTGGAAAACGTAAACCCGAGCGATTTTGCCCCGTTTCAGTGGGTAGATGGCGTCAGTTATGCCCTTGATGAGACTGCAGACAAAAAAACCTGACCCAATTGGGCCAGGTTCAATATTTTTCACAGTTTCGCAAAACCGACCTTAAATCGAAGTGCGTTAGCCGTTGCGGATGACTTTCGCGAAGGTTGAAAAGATCGGTTCGTTGGCGACAAGCACCTCACCATCTTCAAGCATGTCCCCGCCTGGGGTCAAAGGCTCCACCAAAGCACCCGCCTCTTTTGCGATCAGTAGACCGGCGGCGATGTCCCATGGCTGCAAGTTGCGCTCCCAAAAGCCTTCATAGCGGCCAGCCGCCACATAGGTCAGATCGAGCGATGCAGCCCCAAACCGGCGCACACCTGCCGTCGCAGGCAGCAAACGCGCGAGGTCTTGCAATGTCTGTGGCAAGTCGGCGCGACCGGCAAATGGCAGGCCTGTCGCAAAGATCGACTCGATCATGCGATGACGACCTGACACACGCAAACGCTGACTGTCATTCAACCAAGCGCCTGAGCCCTTTTCTGCATAGAACATTTCTTCTTTGGCGGCATCAAAGACCACACCGGCAACAATTTCGCCTTTGTGCTCCAACGCGATAGAAATCGCCCAATGTGGCAAGCCATGCAAGAAGTTGGTGGTCCCGTCCAGGGGGTCAACGATCCAGCGGCGGGTGGGGTCCTTGCCCTCAATCTCGCCACCTTCCTCAGCCAGCCATCCGTAAGTTGGGCGTGCGCCAAGCAATTCTTCTTTCAGGATTTCTTCGGCGGCGATGTCGGCGCGGCTTACAAAATCGCCTGCTCCCTTTGTCGACACCTGCAGGTTTTCGACTTCGCGGAAGTCTTTTACCAGCGACCGTCCCGCTTTGCGGGCGGCCTTCATCATGATGTTCAGATTTGCGCTGCCCGGCATGGCACGGCTCCTTTTAACACAGAGCGCGCGTATACGCCTGAAAACCCATTTTGCCAAGGCCTTATACCGACCGGCCATTTGCAGAAAAACGCCACGTCAGAAAAAGCGTCCAAATTCCGCATGACCTTGTCACCGACAGGACGACACATCAAGCTATTGGCAGAGCTTTGGAGGATGTCCGAAATGACCGAACAAATGCAACGAATGGTGCTGGCTAGCCGACCAACAGGAGAACCACAGGACGAGAATTTTCGTTTGGAAACAACCGATTTGCCTGAAATAGGGGATGGCGAAGTCCTGGTGCGGACCCACTATATGTCGCTTGATCCCTATATGCGCGGGCGCATGGACGACGCCAAATCCTATTCTGCAGCCGTGCAGATTGGTGAAACCATGGGAGGTGGTGCGGTTGGCGAAGTGATTGCCTCAAACCACGACCAGTTCGCGCCAGGAGATTTTGCGCTGGGTATGTTTGGGTGGGCCACACATGGCAAGGCAAAAGGTCATGAAATACAAAAGCTTGACCCGAGCGTTGCACCTATAACCACGGCATTGGGGGTGATGGGCATGCCCGGGTTCACCGGCTGGTATGGCTTGACCGAACTCGGCAAACCCAAAGCGGGTGAAACACTGGTGGTTGGCGCCGCCACTGGGCCGGTTGGTTCGATGGTGGGCCAGATCGCCAAAACCAAAGGTTTGCGCACAGTCGGGATCGCCGGAGGTGCTGAGAAATGTCGAATTGCGACAGATATTTACGGGTTTGATGCCTGCATTGATCACCGCGCCTTTGATACGGCAAGTGCATTGCGCAAAGCGGTGGCGGAGCAGTGCCCAGATGGCATTGATGTCTATTTCGAAAACGTGGGCGGCAAGGTGCTCGATGCTGTGCTTCCGCTGATCAATCAAGGTGGGCGTGTACCGCTTTGCGGGATGATCGCATGGTACAACGCAGGCGGGCTTGGCGCAGATGCGGCGATGGACAGTCTGACCGGTCCACGTCTGTGGCGCACAATTCTGGTTAACCAGTTGTCCGTGAACGGCTTTATCATATCCAACCACTATGACCGATATGGTGATTTTTTGCGCGACGTAGGACCAAAACTGGCCGCAGGACAGATCGCTTATGCAGAGGACATCGCCGAAGGGTTGGAGAATGCCCCAGCGGCGTTCCGCTCGCTTTTAAGAGGCGGGAACACCGGCAAGCAACTGGTCAAATTGATCTGAGATCGTCAGAGTTAGACCGCCGCACAAACTGGGGGAATGTGCGGCGGTCTGGACTTGGGCGTACGAGGGTTAACGCCCAAATTCTGTGGTTTCGGTCACATCGGTATTGCGTCTGTATCGCGACTGTTTCGCGGAGGTGGTGTTTTTGCAAAAACCCGCCACCGAAAAAGCAAACGCAGCGCACGTTGCCCGATGTCTTAACCTGCCAACATACGTGCCTCTTGGACTCTCAGTGACGGGCGCGCCTCCTCGCCATAACCATGCAGGCCGCGACTTTGCAGTTCCGGGAACAGTTCAAAAATCTCTGCCTGCACGGCGTCGGTCATGCTGCAAAGCGCTTGTGACCCGGGCAAGAAGCTCTCGCTCGGGATGCCGCCGCCATAAATAATTTCGTGGCGATCAAACAGCAGGTGTACATAGATCACTTCGCCGCCCGAGATTTGGCGCACCAAGTCCCCGTCCACCAAGCTAAGCGCAGGGACAAGGGCTTCGGCCTCGCCATAGTGCATTTCGACACGCCAGCCGCGCACCATCATGCGATGCTGCGGCGACACCATCAGCGGCACCTCGTTGCCCAATGCGCCCACCTCAAATCGGACCGGTGCCAAAGCGCCTTTGGCACGCACTGTCCGTGTGCCACTCCAACGCAGCGGCTGAAAGCCATGGTCCATGGTCAGGATCAGGTCGCCGGGTTTGAGGTCTTCTACAGCGGTTTCGCCACCTTGCGTGATGATACGCGTGCCTGCCACAAAACAGGGGACAAAATCCCACTCCTCGCGGTTGGATGACATGCCCGAGAAACGGTTGCCAATCAAACTGTCCAAAGACAACGATTGGATTGGACCTGCTTCAAGCGCGGCCTGATCTCCATTGGAGGACAACTCCGGTGCGAGGTATGTATTGCCGTTAGTATCCTGAAAGACCACCGCAGATATGGTGGCAGTCGTGCCATCCAAATAGGTGATCGTGGCACTATAGACGGATGTGGCGTCAAAGGTCTGGGGGCTGCCACCGTCCACTGTGAAACGGTCGTTGGGGCTGTTGTCCATGTCATAGAACGAACCAACATTGCCAAAGGAGGAGACTTCAACAAAGTCATCCACCAAAGCATCACCGGGCCCGCCAAATGTCTGGCCCACAAGCGCAGATGCGTTTTCAGCGCGCGTGTTACCTTCGGTCGTATCGATATCGGCCAATTGGCCCAGCGAAATGGCATTAAACGTTGTTGGCATTTGCATCTATGAGGCTTACGCAACATGCAGCTGTCACATTTGACCAATCCGCACGTCGGGTGATGCCCCACCCCCTAAACTAACACTCGTTACACACCAAATGGGCCGTAGCGCCGCAATTTGGTAGGGGGAGAAATATCAGAAAAGTCTCACATTACACTTAATGCGAAGCAACCACGGCCCTCTCAAAAGAACAGTGGTCACGAGAGTCACCGCGGATTTGAATGTTGTCGCCTGCGCCCGTTTGAACCGGCGATCAGTGTATCAACACACGGGCCTCTTTGGCACGCGTGGCGGGCTGAACGTCGTGGCCGTAGGTCTCAAACCCGTCACTCAGCAGCTCTGGAAAGAGCGCGTGTATCTCTGTTTGCACGGCCTGCTCCATAGACGACAGCCCCTGTGCTCTGGGCATGAAACTCTCGCTCGGGATACCCGCGCCATAGACAACCTCATGCTGATCAAACACCAGATGCAGATAGGTCACTCCGCCTCCGGGCACCTGCACAACCATGTCACCATCCATGAGGCTGTGTGCTGGCGCCAGAACGTCCTCATCGCCAAAGTTGATCTCGACACGCCAACCGGACACAAGCATGCGGTGCTGCGGAGACACAAACAAGGCTTGCTCATTGCCCATGGTTCCCGGCGCTATCCGCACTGGCGCAAGCAATCCGTAGGATTTTACGAGGCGATGGCCAACCCAACGCAGAGTCTGAAAGCCGTGATCCATGGTCAGGACCATATCCCCTGCCACAAGATCTTCGACGAGACGGTCGCCATCAGCGGTGGTGACCAAAGTGCCCGCTACAAACATGAGGCCGCCTCCCAGACTTGAGGAAAGCGTGCGCGCGTGCTGCGGCCAAGATTTTCGGGGCCGTTGCTACAATCGACATGAGCACAGTCGATAGTGTCGTATGGCCCGTGAAACCGGGCATAAAAAGTGGTTGGCATGGTCGTTTCAGAAACCATGTGACTCCGCACGAATGCGCAAGTCACAAAGGCCCAGTCCTTATCGCTACAGAGTGGATTGGGCCTTCTGACACCCGATTTTCAGATGCCAAGTTTTCAAGAAAGGGACTTAAATAAGCATTACGCCTGTTGCAGACGCCGCGCTTCTTTTCCGGCCATTTGTATCAAATCTTTCATGTAAGGTTTGTCCAAATCATCAGATCGGGTCGCCGCAAACAGTGCACGGGTGAGCCCGGTTTCCGTGAGCGGCCGGGTGACATAATCAGAGGAGTATTTCACCTCGCGCACCACCCAATCTGGCAAAACCGATACCCCCCGGTTTGAAGCCACCAGCAGAAGAATCACAGCCGTCAGTTCCGCTTGCCGTACTGCTGCGGGAACCACTTTGGCCGGAGTCAGCAACTGAGAAAACACATCCAGACGCGAGCGTTCCACCGGGTATGTGATCAGGGTTTCACCCCGGAAGTCTTCTGCCTCGACGAAGTCCTTTTGCGCCAAAGGATGCTGAGAAGACGCCACAAAAACGGGCGCGTAGTCAAACAGATGGCTGAACGACACCCCTTGCAGGTTTTCAGGGTCAGAGCTGACCACCAAATCCACCTCTTCTTTTTGGAGAGCAGGCATGGCGTCAAAGGCGAGACCGGGACGAATGTCCACGTCCACATCAGGCCAATTTTTGCGGAATTGTTCCAACACGGGGAAGAGCCACTCAAAACAGGCGTGGCATTCGATGGCGATATGCAGGCGCCCTGAGCTGCCATCGCGCAGACCATCAAACTCAGCTTCGAGTTTTTCGACCTCCGGCAACACTTGGTTGGCCAAGCGCAGCAGACGCAAACCAGCAGCAGAAAGTTTCATCGGTTTGGACCGACGCACAAACAACTCGATACCGGCCTGATCCTCCAAACCCTTGATTTGGTGCGACAAAGCCGACTGCGTAATGTTGAGCTGTTCCGCAGCACGCGCCAATCCACCAAATTCATGGATTGCGCGAACCGTGCGCAGGTGGCGGAATTCAATGTGCATCTTCATGTTCGGCTCATGACTTTCTTGAGTATTATGAATTTGCGTAAAGATGACACGTGTGAGACATGAGGACAACCGCAAGATACAGGATGCCGATTATGACCACGCCTCAAGTTTCGTTCGAATTCTTCCCGCCGCAGAATTTGGAAGCCTCTTTCCGGCTGTGGGACACGGTACAGACCTTGGCACCTCTGGAGCCACGGTTTGTGTCCGTCACTTATGGTGCGGGTGGCACAACGCGCGATTTGACGCGCGAGGCAGTGTCAACGTTGCACAAATCTTCAGGCCTCAATGTGGCGGCGCACTTGACCTGTGTGAACGCTTCGAAAGCTGAGACGCTCGAAATTGCAGATGGCTTTGCGGCGGCCGGTGTCACAGAATTGGTGGCACTACGTGGAGATCCGCCAAAAGGCAGCACGGGCTTTGAAGCACACCCAGAAGGCTTTGCCAATTCAGTCGAATTGATCGAGGCGCTGGCGGCCACTGGCAAATTTACGATCCGCGTCGGCGCGTATCCTGAGACCCATCCTGAGGCAGCAGACATGGCGGCAAATGTCGACTGGCTGAAACGCAAGATTGATGCAGGTGCCAGCGAGGCCATCACACAGTTCTTCTTTGAGAGTGAGACGTTTCTTCGGTTCCGCGACGCCTGTGTAAAAGCGGGCATCAACGCACCGATCCTGCCCGGCGTGCTGCCGATTGAGAACTGGAAAGGTGTGCGTAAATTTGCGGCCCGTTGTGGAACCTCTGTGCCGACATGGTTGATCGACGCGTTTGAGAAAGCGGAGCGTGATGGGCGCGAGGACTTGCTGGCCACCGCCGTGTGCACAGAGATGTGCTCTGAGCTGATAGACGAAGGTGTGGATGCATTGCACTTTTACACGCTGAACCGCCCGGAACTGACACGTGATGTATGTCACGCGCTGGGTGTGACCCCGTCTGTGCGTCTGGAAAACGTCGCGTAACGAGCCCCCTCCCCCCTTGAGAACCAGATCAGTTTACGGCCTTCTTGCCCCAGCGGCAGGAGGGCCTTTGCACATGCATCACTACGCGAAATCGGTCGAAGAGTTGGCGCCACGAGACGAGATTCTCTCCAAGAGCGGACTGGCGTTCATGCGCGACATTGTGGAGGGGCGTATCGCGGGGCCACCGATCGGCCAAACATTGGGATTTCGCCCCATTGAGGTCGACGAAGGTTTGGCGATCTTTGAGGGCACACCAGAGTTCTGCACAATGAACCCGATTGGGACGGTTCATGGCGGTTGGTACGGCACGATCCTGGACAGCTGTATGGCATGTGCGGTGCAGACCTCGTTGAAAGCGGGACAGATTTACACAACGTTGGAATATAAGATAAACATCCTGCGTCCCATCCCTGTGGGCATGACCGTTCACGCCATCGGCAAGGTGCAGCATGTTGGCCGTTCAACCGGTGTCTCCAATGGCGAAGTGCGCGGCGTGGACGACGGGAAACTCTATGCAACCGGCTCCACCACCTGTATCATCATGGCAAACCCAAAACGATAAGTCATGGCGAGCTTCTAACGCTCTGCTTCTGTCACATCAAATGGAGGCTCCCTGAGGATATTTCAGGCTCTGAAAGCCATCCACACCTTGCCGAGCCTTTCGCTGTGGCGCAGTTTGCGGAGACCAAAAGGGAGTACGTGATGCGGGCAGTGTTGCAGCGGGTGAGCGAGGCGCAGGTCAAGGTTGACGGTGCGCTGATTGGGCAGTGTGGGCCGGGGTTGCTGCTGTTGGTCTGCGCCATGCAGGGCGACACCGAAGCGCAGGTTGAAAAACTTGCCCAAAAGGTCGCCAAATGCCGAATTTTCCAAGACGAAAATGGCAAGATGAACCAATCCGTGGTGGACATTGGCGGCAGCGCCTTGGTGGTGAGCCAGTTTACGTTGGCGGCAGATACCCGCAGCGGCAATCGCCCGGGGTTTTCTGCAGCCGCAGCGCCAGAGGATGGCAAACGGCTGTATGAACTGTTTGCACATAAGCTTGCAGCGTTTGTCCCAGTGCAAACTGGGGAATTTGGCGCAGACATGAAAGTGGCGCTGATCAATGATGGACCGGTGACGATCTGGATGGAGGTCTAAGGCCCGCGCGTCAGCTCTTTTTGACAAACTTGGTCAGGATCACAATGCGCTGGCTCTCGACCCGTCCCTCAATGTGTTCAGGATTGTCCGCCACCAAAGAGATATTGCGCACCGATGTGCCGCGTTTGGCGGTGAAACCCGCACCTTTGACTGGCAAGTCTTTGATCAACACAACCGTGTCCCCTGCCGAAAGTTGCGCGCCATTGCTGTCTTTGTGTTCTGGCGGATTGCTGTCCTGCGCCTCGGGGCCAGACTCGGCCCAGGCCAAGACCTCTGGCTCAAGATAGGCAATGTCCAAAAGATCACGCGCCCAAGGTGCTTGCGGCAGTGCTTTGAGAAGGCGCCATGCCAAAACCTGAACCGCCGGGGTTTGGCTCCAAATGGCGTCATGCAGACACTGCCAGTGCGGTGTGTCCGATGGCCCCTGCGCCACGCCAGCCCCACATGACGCACAAAGCGCAACAGTGGTGTCTTCTGGGAAAACAGGGGTGGCCACAAGCGGGCCAGCAGCACCGCAAAGCGCGCAGGTGTCAGACATCAAAAGCTCCAGTTCCACAAAGAGGCGTCAGTCCGTCATCGCCAAGGTGGCGGTGATGGCCTTTTTCCAGCCTGCATACCGCGCTTCGCGCCAGTCGTCATCCTGTGCTGGCGTGAACTGACGCTCTTTCTCCCAAGTGGTCGCAAAGCCAGCCATGTCCGGATACGCCCCGATCTGCATCCCTGCCAGCCAGGCCGCGCCTTTGGCCGTGCTTTCGGCCACCATCGGGCGGTCCACCGGCGCACCCAAGACGTCTGAGAGAAACTGCATGGCCCAGTCTGAGCCGCTCATGCCACCGTCTACGCGCAGAACGGTGCCCCCTGAGAAGGCAAAATCCGCTTGCATGGCTTCCAAAAGATCACGGGTCTGAAACCCAACGCTTTCAAGTGCTGCACGGGAGAATTCCTTGGGCCCGGATCCCCGCGTGAGGCCAAAGACCGCGCCGCGTGCCTCCGGATTCCAATAAGGTGCGCCAAGCCCCACAAAGGCCGGCACCAAGATCAATTCCTGACCGGGGTCTGCGGCCTCTGCAAGCCCGGCCGTCTGGGCCGCATCGTCAATGATGCCAAGCCCGTCGCGCAGCCATTGCACCACCGCGCCAGCGATGAAGATTGCCCCCTCCAGCGCATACGTCGGCTTGCCATCCAGCTGATAGGCAATGGTGGTGAGCAGGCGGTTGTTGGAGGTCACAGGCGTATCGCCGGTGTTCAAGAGCGCAAAACATCCGGTGCCATAGGTGGATTTCAGCATGCCCGCCTGAAAACAGGCCTGCCCGATGGTTGCGGCCTGCTGATCGCCCGCCACGCCCCGAATTGGGATCGCCACACCAAAGATATCAGCATCGGTTTCGCCAAAATCGGCTGCACAATCTTTCACCTCTGGCAACATCGCCATCGGAATGCCAAGCAACGCACAGATGTCTGCACTCCATACGCCTTGATGAATGTCGTAGATTAAGGTGCGTGCGGCGTTGGTGGCGTCGGTGGCGTGAACCTTGCCACCTGTCAGCTTCCAGATCAGGTAACAGTCTACGGTGCCAAACAGCAAATCACCCGCTTCGGCAGCGGCCCGAACCCCCTCGACGTTGTCCAGAATCCATTTGATCTTGGTGCCCGAGAAGTAGGGATCCAGCAGCAGACCTGTTATGGCTTGCACTTTATCCGCATGGCCTGATGCTTTGAGCTCTTCGCAAATCGCGGCGGTGCGGCGGTCCTGCCACACAATCGCATTGTGTACAGGCTCCCCGGTGTGTTTGTTCCAAATCAGAGTGGTTTCGCGCTGGTTGGTGATGCCAATTGCATCGACGTCCTTGGCGCTGATCTTGGCGCGCGCCAAGGCCCCTGAGCACGTTTCCACAGTGGTGACCCAAAGATCCGCGGGATCGTGCTCAACCCAACCGGATTGTGGGAAGTGTTGTTCAAATTCCAACTGTGCGCTGGCGATGGGGCGAATGTCGCCATCAAACACAATGGCGCGGCTGGATGTGGTGCCTTGGTCAATGGCAAGAATATGGGTCACGGCGGCCTCCCTTAGCAGTCTTGGCAGGCACCCTACGCCGCCCGTTCTGTTACCGCAATCAGGAACATATCCTCTCGCTGCGAAATCTACTAATATTTTAGTAGTTCTGCCCATCAGGTTGGGGTTTCAGACACTTTATGCGCCGCAGCACATGGGCTGGGCGACCAAGGCTCAAGGCATCGCCTTGAGCCACGCCCAACACCAAGCAAGCCGCTTGCGGCGCGGCCTTGGTGGCGGGAGCCACCGCCTCAACTCTGCGTAACGTCGTGTCGGTAGATCCAGTCAAACTGGCCCATCATCTTTTTGGGCGCCACAGCGGAGGCCACACGCAGGCCCAGATGGGCGATCTTGCGAATGGGCGTGTTTGACAGGTGATATTTCCATGCATTCTTGCTGGCAGCCGCAACCACGCGCGCAGTGCGCATCTCACGGCGGGTTTGATACTGGCTGAGCCCGTCTTCGATCGTTGCCGCCTTTTGCAGCGCATCCCCAAGCACCCAGGCGTCTTCCATCGCCATCACGGCACCTTGCGCCATAAAGGGCAAAGTTGGATGGGCGGAATCTCCGAGCAACGCACAATTGCCTTTGTGCCAGACCGGCGCCACCGGATGGCGGAACAAGCCCCATTTGCGCACATCGGTCACCTCAGAAAGAAGCGCACGCGCGTCCCCGCCGAAATCCGCAAAGACGCGGCGCAACGTGTCCGGATCATCCGCGATCTGCCAGCCCTCTTCGCTCCAACCGACCTGCTCTTGTACAGCCACGATGTTCACCCGTTCGCCGCCGCGCAACGGGTAGCTGACCATGTGGCGGTGCGGGCCCATATGCACTTGTGCGACAGGCCCATGGCCAATTGTGTTTGGCACAGTGGTGCGCCAGGCGACTTGTCGGGTGAAAAATGGGGCAATCGTTCCGTTCAAGACCGGCCGCAACCGGGAATGCAACCCGTCCGCCCCCACCACCAGATCGGGTTTCATTTCTGCACCGTTTGACAGGATCACCTTGGGCCGCGCGCCTGGGACCACCGTATTCACCTTTTGCAAGAGCAGGACTTTGACGTCAGCGGCGCGCACAGCATCTGCCAAACAGGTGATCAAATCAGCACGGTGCACAAAGTAGTAAGGCGCCTCGCCGTCAAGCAATGACAAGTCCAAGTGTGACACCAATTGTCCCGCCGCGTAGTCGCGAAGCTCAACAGCGCGTGCACGCACAGCGCGAGCGCTCAGGGCGCCCTCAAGTCCAAGTGCGCGCAATACGGCGATCCCATTTGGGCTGACCTGAAGCCCAGCGCCCACCTCGGTGATGGCTTCGGCTTGCTCTAAGACACAGACCTTTGCGCCCAGACGCCGAAGCGCCAGCGCCGCAGTCAGCCCACCGATGCCTGCGCCAATCACGCAGACCGTCTTTCCAAATAATTCCATGGCGGCCATATCACCAAAAAAACGCCGGAGCGAAAGCCCCGGCGTTTTGTTTTTTAGCTTACGGACAAAAAAAGAGCCACGACGGGCTCCGTCGCAGCTTAATCGTCGCGGTGAACTTTCTCACGGCGTTCGTGACGTTCTTGCGCTTCAAGGCTCATTGTCGCAATCGGACGTGCATCCAAACGCTTGAGCGAGATGGGCTCTCCGGTCACTTCGCAGTAACCGTATTCGCCTTCGTCGATCCGGCGCAGGGCACTGTCAATTTTCAGAACCAGTTTGCGTTGGCGATCCCGTGTGCGCAATTCTAAGGCGCGGTCGGTTTCTTCGCTGGCGCGATCAGCCACATCAGGAATGTTGCGCGTGCTGTCTTGCAGACCTTCAATTGTATCACGGCTGCCTGCCAGAAGTTCTTCTTTCCAATGTAGCAGCTTACGACTGAAGTACTCAATTTGCCGGTCATTCATGAACGGCTCATCTTCTGCGGGACGATAATCGTCGGGCAGGAAAGTTTCGGCTTTCATTTCTGCTCCCTCACCGTGGTTCACGTCTTTCGTGGTATTCAATTCAGACATGTAACCCCCCTTCTATATCGCCAGCATTTACCGCCTAGCGACGGGAATGTCACTACCTCTTAGCGGCACATTGCGGACAAAATATGTTCACGTTAATGTGCCGGCCGAAACAGGCGAACGGGCGAGGAAATTTCATGCAGTTTTCGGGCACAAAAGATTATGTTGCCACCGACGACCTCACGGTTGCGGTAAATGCCGCTGTGGCGCTGGAGCGGCCTCTGTTGGTCAAAGGTGAGCCGGGCACTGGCAAGACAGAATTGGCGATGCAAGTTGCACAGGCTCTGGGCCTAAAAATGATTGAGTGGAACGTGAAATCCACAACCAAAGCGCAACAAGGCCTCTATGAGTACGATGCTGTTTCTCGCTTGCGTGACAGTCAGTTGGGTGATGAACGTGTTCACGATATTGGCAATTACATCAAACGCGGCAAACTTTGGGATGCGTTTGTGAGCGACGAGAAAGTCGTGCTGTTGATCGACGAAATCGACAAAGCAGACATCGAATTTCCCAACGATCTGCTGCAAGAGCTCGATAAGATGGAGTTCCATGTCTATGAGACGGGCCAAACCATCAAAGCCAAGCATCGCCCGATCATCATCATCACCTCCAACAATGAGAAAGAACTGCCCGACGCGTTCCTGCGTCGCTGCTTTTTTCACTACATCCGGTTCCCGGATATGCAGACGCTGAAGAAAATTGTCGAAGTGCACCATCCGGGCATCAAAGAATCGCTTTTGACCACTGCTTTGACCCAATTCTTTGAGATTCGCGACACGGCTGGTCTGAAGAAAAAGCCGTCTACCTCTGAAGTCATCGACTGGCTCAAACTGCTCTTAGCCGAAGACCTGTCCCCAGAAGACCTCAAACGCGACGGGGCAAATGCTTTGCCTAAGCTGCACGGAGCACTCTTAAAGAACGAGCAGGATGTACACCTCTTTGAACGCCTCGCCTTTATGGCGCGATCCGGGCGTTGAGGCTCACAACCCCGTGCATGGCCCTGAATTCTGTCGACGGGCACCGCATTCTTGCCCAAGTCTGAAGGCACCTTAAAGCTTCCAACCAACCCGGCACGTCCGGGCGCATAGAAAAGGTGCCGCCATGAGCACGTCCAGACCCCTCATTCGCCCGCTTGTGGCATCCGACCATGCAGCGTGGCATCAGCTTTGGACCGCCTATTTGGAATTCTACGAGACCACGTTGCCTGAAAAGGTCTATGAAAGCACGTTTGCGCGGCTACTGGGAGACGATCCGCAGGATTTCTCGTGTTTGGTTGCTGAACACAATGGCACGCTGATTGGTTTGACACATTTCCTGTTTCACCGTCACGCGTGGAAACTGGAAAACGTGTGCTATCTGCAAGACCTCTACGCCAACCCAGAAGTGCGTGGCACCGGTGTCGGCCGCCAGCTGATTGAGGCGGTTTATGACGCTGCAGATGCAAAAGGCGCACCAAACGTGTATTGGATGACACAGGACTCTAATGCGCACGCACGCAAACTGTATGACCGCGTGGGCAAACTAACCCCGTTTCTTAAGTACCAAAGGCCTTGATGCTTCGTTTTCTGTTACCCCTTGTCCTTGTTGTTGGCGCCTGCGCCCCTGTGCGTGACGGCAACAGCACCAGCCGCGCGGCGATTGCGGATACCACCTTACCCCCGGTCAAAGCATTCTCCACCCCGAGACCCTTGCCCCCTGCCCGATCAAATCGCGATATCGCACGCGACTTTCTGGATTTGACCTTTGAGTTGGAAAGCGGCAGGCCGCTGGAACGGCTGACACGATTTGAGGGGCCGATCACGGTCCGCGTCACGGGCGACCCCTCTGCCGGTACCATCAGCGATCTTAAGGCGCTTTTGGTGCGGTTGCGAAACGAGGCAGGCATCAACATCACGCTCACCAATGACAGCGCGGCCAATGTGACCATTCAGGCCGTGTCACGCCGCGATATCCGCCGAGCACTGCCACAAGCGGCCTGTTTTGTGGTGCCCAATATCAGCGCCATCACTCAATATCGTGCCGCGCGGCGCAACGGTCAGGCCAATTGGGCGCTTTTGCAGCGGCGCGAAAAGATCGCGATCTTTTTACCCAATGACGCCAGTCCGCAAGAAACCCGCGATTGTTTGCATGAAGAGCTGGCACAAGCGCTCGGCCCACTCAACGACCTCTACCGTCTGCCTGACAGCGTGTTTAACGATGACAACATCCACGCGGTGCTGACCGGATTTGACATGACCATTCTGCGTGCGTTCTACGACCCCGCACTGGCCAATGGGATGAACCGTGCACAAGTCGCCGCCCGCTTGCCGGAGGTGCTGGCCCGTATCAACCCGCGCGGCGAGCGCTTGTCATCCAACCCACTGCCTGCAACCCCACGTGTGTGGATTGCATCAGTACAAGCAGCCCTTGGCCCAGGAACGTCCCCTGAGGGTCGGCGCAGCGCTGCACGCCAAGCGCTTGCCATTGCGCAATCAGAAGGCTGGCAAGATCATCGTTTGGGATTTTCCCACTATGCGTTGGGTCGGCTTCTTCAGTCCCAAGACATCGCAGAGGCTCTGCACCATTTCAAATCCGCGGATCGTGCCTATCGCTCGGCGGCTCAATTCGGCCCGCACCGTGCCTTTGTCAGCACGCAGTTGTCCGCATACGCAATCAGCGCAGGCCAAAGCCGCGAAGCTCTGAATTTGATCGGCCCGCAACTTGGTCCAGCGGCGCAATTTGAAAACGCCGCTCTGCTGTCCACACTTATGCTTTTGCAATCTGAGGCGCTGGACATGGAAGGCAAGTTTGACGAGGCCGGCCAACTGCGGCTGGACAGTCTCGGCTGGGCAAGATACGGATTTGGTCCGGACTGGGCCGTGCGCGCAAAACTGCGCGAAATCTCGGCGCTCAGCCCGATCAAAGGGAGATCGTAGCACACAATGTTCGTGATTTTTGGCGCCCTCTTTGGCGCAGTTTTGGGCGGCGGCTTGGCCAAGAAACGTGGCGGCAAACGCGCCGATATCCTGCAATATGGCGCTGTGTTTGCGATGATTTTTGCTATGGTGGGTTTATTCGCCACCCTGATCCTCCACCGCATAGCCGTGTAAACCCCCATGTTCCTGCCCTTCTTTGAAAACCTGCGCGCCGCCAAAGTTCCGGTGTCGTTGCGAGAGTTCTTGGGATTTCTGGAAGGGCTGAAAGCTGGGCTTGCGACCTATGATGTGGAGAGTTTCTACTATCTGGCGCGCACCGTCATGGTCAAAGATGAGCGCAACATCGACAAGTTTGACCGCGCATTTGCCACCACATTTGACGGGCTTGGCGAGATTACCGCACAGGATGTGCTGGAGGCTGTGGACATTCCCGAAGAATGGCTGCGCAAGATGGCGGAAAAACATCTGAGTGCGGAGGAACGCGCCGAGATTGAAGCCCTGGGTGGCTTTGAGAAGCTCATGGAGACGCTTCAGGAGCGGTTGAAGGAACAGGAAGGGCGGCATCAGGGCGGCAACAAATGGATTGGGACCGCTGGCACAAGCCCGTTTGGCGCCTATGGCTACAACCCAGAAGGTGTGCGCATCGGCCAGAAAGAAAGCCGTCACCAGCGCGCCACCAAAGTCTGGGACAAACGCGAATTCCGCAATTTTGACGACTCTGTTGAGTTGGGCACCCGCAACATCAAAGTGGCGCTCAAACGTCTGCGCCGCTGGGCGCGCGAAGGGGCTGCGGATGAGCTTGACCTCAATGGCACCATCAAAGCCACAGCAGAACACGGCTATCTCGATGTCAAAACCCGCCCCGAGCGGCACAACGCCGTAAAGGTACTGCTGTTTTTGGACGTTGGCGGCTCGATGGATCCGCACATCAAAGTGGTCGAGGAGCTGTTTTCCGCCGCCCGCGCAGAATTCAAACACCTTGAATACTACTACTTCCACAACTGCCTGTACGAAGGGGTGTGGCGCAACAACCAGC
Organism: Shimia sp. NS0008-38b; assembly: GCF_040370365.1. Lineage (NCBI taxonomy): Bacteria > Pseudomonadati > Pseudomonadota > Alphaproteobacteria > Rhodobacterales > Roseobacteraceae > Shimia > Shimia sp. NS0008-38b. The sequence continues at coordinate 182,059 of NZ_BAABWQ010000004.1, forward strand.
GTCGCTGGAATGATCAGACCTCCACCCATGAGGTGCTGCGCACCTATGGCCCGGATTACAAATGTATCTTTGTGGGTGACGCATCCATGTCACCTTACGAGATCGCCTATGCCGGTGGGGCCAATGAGCATTGGAACCAAGAGCCCGGTCAGGTGTGGCTAGAACGCGCCCGTGACCAGTGGAGCTCAAACCTTTGGATCAACCCGCTGCCACAACAACATTGGCAATACACCCATTCCATCGGCATGATCCGCGAGATCTTTGAGGACCGTATGGTGCCAATGACCCTGCAAGGCCTGGAACGCGGTATGCGCGAGCTGACCCGTTAAGGCGCAGTCCCCCGGCCTCACACTACTTTCTTGCAAAACCCAACAATGACACGTCTTGTGGTGCAACAGCATCATGAGGTCACCATGCCCCGCCACTTTTCGCCCGACGAATACCAAACGCGCGTCGAACGCGCGCGCGCTGCTTTGTCCCGCAATGGACTGGACGCGATGCTGCTGTTTGCACCGGAAAATCACTATTGGCTGACCGGGTATGACACCTTTGGATTTGCGATGTTTCAATGCATGGTTCTCACACAGACAGGTGACATTCATCTGCTGACCCGGCGGGCGGATCGGCTTCAGGCCAAACTGACCAGCACATTGGGCAACCGCAATATTCACATCTGGTCAGAGGTCGAAGGTGCAGACCCGATCGCAGATCTCAGCCACCTGCTGGCTGATCTGGAGCTGACCGGGGGCAAAATTGGATTTGAATCTAAGACCGCCGGGCTCACCGATTTCTGGGGCCATCGCCTGCGTCAGGTGTTTCCAACGGCACCGGATTTCAGCGACCTGATTTCCGATCTGAGGCGCGACAAATCAGAGGCTGAAATTGCCATGCACCGCCGCGCGGCTGCGTTGTCAGATGATGCGCTGGATGCCGCGCTGGCCGCCACCAAGGCGGGCGCCTTTGAGGGGCACATTTTGGCAGACATGCAAAGCGCAGTGCTCAAAGGCGGCGGCGACTATGCGGGCAATGAGTTTATCCTTGGTTCCGGCGAGGCCGCGCTTTTGTGTCGCTCCGCCTCTGGTCGGCGGCATCTCACCGCGCAAGACCAAATGACAATTGAATGGTCTGGCGTCTATGCTCGCTACCATGCCGCAATGATGCAGACACTGATCGTCGGCAACGCCAGCGCCAATCATCGCCGTATGTATGAAGCCGCCTCTGAAGCGCTCTCTGCATGTGAAGCCAGCATTCACCCCGGCGCGCCAATGGGCGATGTGTTTGATGCCCATGCTCGGGTGTTTGATGCCCATGGTTTTTCCAATGCCCGTCTTCAAGCCTGTGGATATGGCATGGGGGCTGTCTTCGCGCCGATCTGGGTGGATTTCCCCATGTTTTATGAAGGGAACCCTCAGATCATGCGTGCCAACCAAGTCTTCTTTTTGCATATGATCCTGATGGACGCTGACAGCGGTGATGCCATGTGTCTCGGACACTCTGTGCTTTGCACCAACACCGGCACAGAGCGACTATCCCGCCACGCCCCACAGCTCTTTGAACTCTGACCCCTTGCTCGTAGCCACACAGGTTTCCATATACCACATATGATCAAGTTTATGCCCATTCTGCTGGCCCTTGTGATGGGGATCCTGTCGTTCAAGTTCTCAGCTTGGCGCACCACCAAAGAGCTGGCTGCCAAATCAACTGAACTTGCGGACCCCAAACTCAATCCGTTGATAAAAGACATGGCCAAGGCCCTCGATCTGCCGCGCATTCGCGTGCACATCTATGAGATTGAGCCGGTCAATGGATTGGCAGCACCGGATGGCAAGATCTACCTGACCCGTGGGTTTTATGACCGATATCGCCAGGGCGACGTGAGCGCCGAAGAGATGGCAAGTGTGATCGCGCATGAGCTTGGCCATGTGGCTTTGGGTCATTCGCGCCGCCGTATGATTGATTTTTCGGGTCAGAACGCGCTGCGAACGGCATTGGCTATGGTGCTTAATCGCTTTCTGCCGGGTCTTGGTGCGGTGATCTCTGGCGCGGCGCTGTCCCTGCTTATGGCCCGGCTCTCCCGCGCAGACGAGTTTGAAGCCGATGCCTATGCCTCTGCGCTTCTGGTGAAGTCCGGCATCGGCACAGGCGCGCAGAAGTCGATGTTTGAAAAGCTCTCACATCTCACTGGTGCCCGCGGCGCAAGCACGCCAGCTTGGCTGCTCAGTCACCCAAAGACTGAAGAGCGCATCGGTGCCATCGAAAAGTTGGAGCGCGACTGGGGCATTGCTCACAGCTGAATCTGGCCTGCCTTCATTTTGGAAAGAAGTCTGAGCAAAAATCGGCCCACGGCGATATGTAACTATAGCAATGCGCCCGGTGAAAAGCGCGTTTGAAAGCGTGGATGGAACGCAACGGCGGACTATCCTCGCACCTATGGCGCGGCGCATGCCTTCATACCACTGCGTTTTTGCCTAAGATTTGCGCATGAGTGGGTTCTGAGCGCCGCCGAACAAACCTCTTGCGGACAACGCGACTCTCCCTATAGGTGTATTTTACATCTTTAGGACATGTGATGATATCAAATGATTCGGTGACATCGGTTCCGTTTTGGTATGTTGTCGCGAAATTCCCGCCTCGCACACCGTCTGAGACCAGACTCTTCAGAACCAACAAAATGCCGGATGTGCGGCACAAGGCAAACAGTGCAACAGAAATGGCGGCACCTCTGACGCACCGGTCTGACTGAGACTTGAGACTCCGCTATTTTTTTCATTTATTTTCAATATTTTAGCTTGGTTTAGATAGGGCCGCCCTCTTGTCATGGCCACGTCGTGACATTCGGAAAACCAAGGTCATGATGCCAAATTTGGGCCATCCAAGAGTTGGCCAAGCTTCACGATTTCAGGCAGCGACGCAAGCCTCAAAAGCCACCATTCAGACCCTTTTAACAGCTTTACCGCACGCTCTTTCAGCATGATTAAAACCTCTTACGGAGCTGTCAAAATGTCATTCAACCTTAAGGTGCTATCAGCTGCTGCGCTGTTGGCCATTCCTTCCTTCGCCACCGCTGAGCAAGGTGTCACGCCTAACAGCGTAACCTTTGCACAGGTCGCAGCCTTCGAAGGGCCAGCTGCCGCCCTCGGAACCGGGATGCGCTTGGGCATCAACGCCGCATTTGAAGAGGCCAATGCCGCAGGCGGCGTTCATGGTCGGATGTTGAAGTTGGACACAATGGATGATGGCTATGAGCCTGATCGTTCTGCGTCCTTGGTCAAAGGCGTCGTTGAAGGCAACGCTCATATCGGTCTGATTGGCGCAGTTGGCACACCAACCTCTTCGGCGACACAACCAATCGCAACAGAATCAAACGTTCCGTTCATTGGCCCCTTCACGGGTGCAGGCTTCCTCCGCGATGCGAGCCACGGCAACATCTTCAACGTACGTGCAACTTATGCCGCAGAAACCGAAGCTTGGATCAAGCATCTGGTGGATGAGCAAGGCATGAAGTCCATTGCATTGCTGTACCAAGACGATGGTTTCGGCCGTGTTGGCTTGAAAGGTGTGACTGCTGCACTTGAAAAGCGTGGCATGACTCTTGCCGCCGAGGGCACCTATACGCGCAACACAGTTGCTGTGAAAAAAGCGCTGCTGTCTATCCGCAAAGCAAAGCCTGACGCGGTGGTGATGGTGGGCGCATACAAACCCGTCGCAGAGTTCATCAAACTCTCCCGCAAGATGAAAATGGATGCCACTTTCGTCAACATCTCCTTTGTGGGATCTGACGCGCTGTCCAACGAACTCGGCGATGCAGGTGAAGGTGTGATCATCAGCCAGGTTGTGCCGTTCCCTTGGGATATGTCCATCCCTGTTGTGGCTCAATACACCGACGCACTGAAAGCTGTGGATGCGGAAGCCAAACCCGGCTTTGTATCGCTTGAAGGCTACATGGTGGGCCGTCTGGCAATTGAAGGTCTTGAAGCCGCAGGTGCAGACCTGACCCGTGAGAGCTTTCTCGCAGCTTTGAATGGTCTGACCGCAGTGGATCTTGGCGGTGTAACCATGACCTATGGTGCAGGCGACAACCAAGGCATGGACGATGTGTTCCTGACCCGCATCAACGCAGACGGTGGTTTTGATCCAATCGTCGCAGGCGGCAACTCCTAAGCTACCTTTTGGGCGCGCCCAAGGGCGCGCCCCTTCCAAAGCCAATTCCTCCGCCGTATTTTCGCTGGCGGGACATCAGCAAAGGCGACAGCCATGGGTCTCAAACTGAAACGTCAATTTGGACGTAACCTTCTTCTCCGTTTGAACGTGCTTTCAAGCATTAGGGGAAAGATCACATTCATTTTGTTGACACTCGCAGTGATGGCTGGGTTTGCTGGCTATCTGACATATCAGTCTTTCGTACGGGTGACGGCCTCCGTGGTGACGATGACCACAGAAGATCTCCCCAAGCTTGACCGAAGCAATGCGCTGATCCGCGCAGCGAGCCAAACAAAAGACTCTATGGTCGCTGTGTTGGCCTCGCAAAACGCATCAGAACTCAATGACGCGGAAACCAAGGTTCAGGAGTCGTCAAATGAACTGCAGACGGCAATTGACCAGTTGCCGGAGGCGTTGCGAGAAGAGTTTGACACCGAGATGGCCTTGGTGACGTCAAAACTCGATGCCACAATCGGGGCACGGGCCTATTTCTTTGAGAATATGGATCGTGTGAACACTATGACACAAGACCTGCAAGCGCTGACCGTGAGCTTGCAGTCCGTTCTGCTTGAAATTGCCGATGGCGCCTATTTCAATATCACGCTGCAGGGCGAAGACACGATGGCGACGGTCGAAGACACGCTGTTCGATTTGTCAGAAAACAAGTTTGCCACATTGCAAGCCATTTTGGAGACCCGTGCAGAGATCAACCTGTTGTCAGGGGTAGCGTTGGCCATTGCCACAACGTCTGACAGTGCGACACGCTCCATTTTCAACGATCTTGCAACCTCGTCCCGCAGCCGCCTGGAGAACGCGATGTCGCGACTGGAAGGGACCGACGCCGGGGATATCATCGGGGCGGAAATTTCGGCGATTTCTGAGAGTATGGGCGCAGCAGTTGTAGATGGCGCCTCCGGGCGGCGCGTTGATCAAGGCGCCGTTCTGTCTGCGCGTCAGGAGGCCGATGCACTTCTGGCCGGGGCTGTGGACGACATGGTCTTTGAATTGACCATTGCCGCAGATGACGCGGCCACTGGGAACCGTGACGCGATCCAAAACCTGCTGGACAACGAAGTTGCGTTTATGAGTGAGTTGCTAGAGATCAACTCTTGGCTCAGCACGTTCCAAATTGAGGCGCTTAAGGCGGTTGCAACACAAACAGAAGAAGGTGCTCTTTCTGCGGAACGCGGCATGCTGGCCGCTGCGCAGTCTTTGGAGCCCTATAGCAGTTTCGGCGACGGCCAACTTGCAGAATACATCGAACAGATTGGTGTCATCGCCACGCCGGGTGCAGGCCTCGCCTTTTATCGCCTAAGCTCCATTGATGCGGAACATGCGGCAGCGGTCGCGGCAGAAGACACCATTCACGAGGTGTTTGTCATCGCTGACCGGGCAACAACACTTGGTGTCGATAGCCAGTTCGCAATCACAAATCGCGCAATCGGCATTGCCGAAGACGCCACCATGGTCCAAGAAAACCTCGTCCTCATGGGCTGGTTTGCCGCGGGCCTAATCGTGGTGGTCCTCGTGCTGAACCACATTTTGATCGTGGGGCCTCTGAATGCAATCAGCCGGACAACGGAACGTCTGTCACAAGGGGACATGAGCCCTGTCAAAGGCTTCGATCGCTCCAGCGACGAAATTGCGCGGATCGCCCAAGCCCTCACCGTATTCCGCGATGGGCTGGTGGAGAAAGAGGAGCTTCAGAAGGTTGCGGATGAAGAACGCGCCGCCAATCAAGCTCAACAGACTGCAGCTGTTGAGGCCATTGGTCAGGGTCTCTCAAATCTCGCAGATGGTAAGCTTACCTATCGCATTGAGACAGAACTGACGGATGGGTATGCGCAGTTGAAACAAGACTTCAATCGCACTGCCGAAACCCTCAACGCGACGGTTGTGGAAGTGGCAAACGTCACAGAATCCCTCAGGAACGGGTCTGCGGAGATCTCACAAGCCTCCGACGAGTTGGCAAAGCGCACCGAAAGTCAGGCAGCAACGCTGGAGCAGACATCCGCAGCACTCAATGAGCTGACAGAAAACGTGCGCTCGGTTGCAAGTGGTTCAAAAGACGCCGAGTCCACGACGAGAGAAGCACAAAAACAGGCCACCGACAGCGGTGAAGTTGTGGCCGATGCCGTGCGCGCGATGCATGACATTGAAGAAAGCTCCTCACAAATCGCCCAGATCATTGGTGTGATTGATGACATCGCCTTCCAAACCAACCTTTTGGCATTGAATGCGGGCGTGGAAGCAGCGCGAGCTGGAAACGCAGGTCTTGGATTTGCTGTGGTGGCCTCCGAGGTGCGGAGCCTCTCCCTACGCACCGGAGAAGCGGCCACCGAAATCAAAGAGCTGATTTCCAAGAGCACTCTGCAGGTGGAAACAGGAGTGAACTTGGTGGGGCAAACTGGTACGGCCCTGCACGACATTGTGGAGCGCGTCTCGCATATTTCCAAATTGATGAGCACGATAGCCGCCTCCACCGGCGAGCAAGCCGGCGGGTTGGATGAGGCAAATGAAGCGGTGTCCCATCTGGATCAAGTGACCCAGAAAAACGCAGCCATGGTGGAAGAAACCAGTGCGGCGGGACAATTGCTGGCGGCGGATGCCCAACGACTTGGCACGCTGATGCAGGGTTTTGAAGTCGCGACACATCGACAGCCGGAAGAGGCAGAAACCACGGATGGGGACGACGAAGACGAATTGGATCGTGCTTGGGCTTAAGACGCGCTTGCAACGCGAGGAGCGCAGTTTTTAAAAACTGAGACCGCTCAGAGTTAGCTCGTGTCTTGTGTTCCATGCTGTTGATAGATGTCTGCTGTCTGTCATCAGTACCTTATGCGACGCGCCTCCCACATAATCCTGTGGGGGGCGCGATACGTTCTGAGGCTTGCATCCCAAAGTGCGTTGCCCCAAACGTCTCTGCACAGCGGCACATAAGGTTGCTCCAACGACGGATCAATCCACGCATTTGGGGAGATTGGCCACCTGCCCCGGCCCCCGCTGCAAGATGCCTATGTCCGCTTCGCGCGAGAGATTTGCCGCGAAACCGGTCCTAAAGCACATGCAGGGTCGAATCCTGTCTCACGTTGAAATCATGAGTGGACACCAAAAATCGAGGTGATCGCTTCTTTGTGACCGATCGTGCGCACGCGCCCGACGCGACCTGACCAAAGTCAGCCTGACACAAAAAAACGGCTGCATGCACGACAGAATTGGGCCTTTGTGTTGCGCTGCTCGCAACAAATCCTAAGGTACCTTGCAAATCGAGAGACGCAATGCAGCCTGACCCCAAACATCTCCTCAGCTTCAAGACAGCTCTGCTGACCGGCACAATTCGGGCTGCGGCTGATCAACTTGGGCTGGAACCCTCCACTGTCAGCCGGAATATCTCGGCTTTGGAAAAACAACTTGCGACCGCATTGATCGAACGGGGACGCAAAGGTGTGCTGCCGACGGAGGCTGGGTCGTTGTTGATTGACTACATCCAACGGCAGGCCGGCGAGATGGAAGCGTTTCGATCCCAACTTGACGCCCTTGCCAATATGGAACGCGGGACAGTGTCGCTTGCTTTGGGTGAGGGCTTCGTCGGGGATTTCTCGCAATCTGTATTGGCCAAGTTTACGCAAGACCATCCGCAGATCACGTTTTCCCTCACTGTGGGCGCCACGGAACAGATGAAGGACGCGGTGATCGAGGACCAAGCACACATCGGGTTGGCTTTCAATGTTGCCCCCGACCCGCGGCTAAACGTCGTGGCGCACACTGACCGCCCTCTTGTTGTCATTTGCCGCAAGAACGGGACGTTTGATACTGCAGGCGCGGTGAAGGTCGAAGAGCTTTCCACTCTCCCATCTGCATTTCTGAACAAGGGTTACGGGGTCGGCGCGGTGATTGCCGCGATGGAGGCTTCACATGGGTTTCGCGCGCGCGCGGTGATGGAGACCGGATCAATCGCTGCGCTCAAGGCGTTTGTTCGGACCGATCTGGGAGTGACGCTGTTGCCCGAGTTTGTCGTCGCAGATGATATCAAGGCGGGCATCCTGCGCGCCAGACATGTTTCCATTCCGGATTTTGGCATGGGTACCGTAACCCTATTTGTTCGGCAGGGCCGGAGATTGCCTTTGGCCGCACAAAAACTCGTCCCAGTTATGGCGCGATCCTTGGCGGCCCTAAACGCTTAGGTGTTGCATTGAGTGCAACAATCTTTCTGTTTGATTGCATTTTTTGAAGAAATTCCCCTGCTATGATCTGCAAAACCTTGCGGAGCGTTGCTTATGAAAATCGGTGTAATTGGATGCGGAAATATGGGCGGCGGGATGGTCGGCCAATTGGTCGCGGCGGGCATGGACGTGAGCTGCTTTGACCCTGACACATCGATTCAAGCGAAGATGGACTCCCTTGGCGCGCGGATATCAGACACCGCCAAGGCAGTGGTGGCGGGCCAAGACGTGGTGATCCTTTCCTTACCTAAGGCGCAGATCGTTGAAGCGGTGATGACTGAGATTGCCACTGATATCGAAACTGGCGCAATCGTTTTGGATACCTCAACGTCAACGCCGTCGACCTCGCAGGCTATGGCGGAATTGGGCACAAAACATGGGTTTGACTTCATTGACGGGCCTGTGAGTGGCGGGCCTGCGGCAGCAAATTCCGGCACCATGACAATGCTCCTTGCAGGTCATCAAAGTGCCATTGATCGCTTGCGCGCCGTCACGGACGTTCTGACGGCCAAAACCGTGATGGTTGGCGCGTCCGGTGCGGGACATGCAGCAAAGATCGCCAACAATATGCTTTGTGCAGCAAACCTTGTGCTTGTCGCAGAAGCGGTGCGTATGTGCGAGGCTGCGGGCGTCACGGCTGAGGGGTTGCTTGAGGGCGTGAATGCCGGGTCGGGCCGCAGCGGCGTAAGCGAGGTGAACTTCCCCAAATGGGTTCTCAACGGTGCGTTTGATTCCGGGTTTACGATGGGCTTGATGCGCAAAGATGTGGGGCTTGCGCTGGAACTGGCGCAGCAAACTGGCGTGGATCTCGAAGGTTTCAAAGGCATCGCAGATCTTTGGTTGGAGACGTCCAAAGACATTCCCGACACCTCCGATTTTAACGAAATCACCAAATATGGAGCAAACACATGACCGCGCGGGCCGATATTTTTAGAACGCAGATGGCCAAACTTGGCCTCGGCTCAAAGCCGCAAAGCTTCATCAATGGTGCCCTGGTGGATGGCACTGGCGACACGATAGAGTTGATCGATCCCTACACGGAACAGCGACTTACTTCTTACGCAGACGCTGGTGCGGACCTTGCGGTGGAGGCTTGCCTTGCGGCCCAAACTGCGCAGGTTGGTTGGGCCAAGCTGTCTGGTGCGGCACGTGGGCAGGTGATGCAAGACATCGCCCGCGCCGTTCTTGCCAACGTCGATCCACTTGCGACCCTTGAAGCCCTAATTGCTGGCAAACCAATCCGGGATTGTCGCGTCGAAGTGGCCAAGGTGGCAGAGATGTTTGCCTATTACGGCGGCTGGACCGACAAGGTGCATGGTGAAGTGATCCCTGTGCCGTCCGGCCACCTGAATTATACCAAACGCGAGCCTTTGGGCGTCGTCTTTCAGATCACGCCATGGAACGCGCCCGTTTTCACCGGAGGTTGGCAGATCGCGCCTGCCATTGCCACAGGCAATGGCGTGGTGATCAAACCAAGCGAGTTGACCCCTGTAACCACAGTCGCGCTTGTGCATTTGGCCGAACAGGTCGGTTTGCCCACAGGCCTTGTCAACGTTTTGTGCGGACTTGGGCCGACCGCGGGGCAAGCCGCCATTGACCACCATGCGGTGCGCAAGGTGATCTTTGTTGGTTCACCCGAGACGGGGCGTATCGTGGCGATGTCGGCCGCCAAAGCATTAAAACCATCTGTGTTGGAGCTTGGAGGGAAGTCCGCCAACATTGTCTTTGAGGATGCCAATCTCAAACATGCCTGCCTTGGGGCACAGGCCGCGATATTCTCTGGCGCGGGACAAAGCTGTGTCGCGGGCTCTCGTCTGCTTGTGCATCGATCCGTCCATAACGAATTGGTCGATATGCTCACAAAGGGTATGAACAGCATTCGGCTTGGTGATCCGTTGGACAACGCCACCGAGGTTGGTCCAATCAGCAATGCGCGACAGTTTTTCCATGTGGGCAACATGGTGGCACGGGCCCAATCGGACGGTGCAAATGTTCTTCGCCGGGACAATAAGCCTGACACCGGGTTCTTTGTCCCCCCAACAATTCTGGATGGTTTGTCCAACACCGATCATGCGGCGCAAACCGAAATTTTCGGTCCGGTCGTTACCGCGATCCCGTTTGAGACCGAAGAAGAGGCTGTGGCCTTGGCCAATGCCACGGCGTTTGGTCTTGCTGGGGCCGTCTGGACCGCAGATGTTGGACGCGCCCACCGTGTGGCGGATCATGTGCGCGCGGGCACATTCTGGATCAACAGCTACAAGGCGATCCATGTGTCCTCCCCGTTTGGGGGGTCACTAAACTCGGGCTTTGGACGCTCAAGCGGCACGGATGCATTGATGGAATACACCTCGGCGAAAAGCGTTTGGCTCGACAGCGCCCCCACCCCTCAGATAGCGTTTGGCTATGTTAGTTGATGACGTCAAAGCGCTGCTTGCGGCAAATACTGTAACGGCTGAAGTATTGGCGCTGGGGCCATTTGATGATTTCCCCGACCTCGCGGGGGCATTGTTCAGCATGCTGTGCAATGAGGATGTTGGTCGTATCGTTGCACAAACCCATCGCCACTCTCCTCAGATCATTGCCCAGACAGGGCGGGACATCCATGAAACCGCACGGCGAAACTTTGAACCCGGCGGACCCGCCGCTGTTCTTTTGTTTTCTCGTGGGATTCACGCAACGATGGGACATCGCGTCGCCAATGCGATGTGGCAACAGGGTGAAACAACCTTGGCGATGGCGCTAAAGGCCACGTTTGGACGGGCTTTTGGCACAGACATTCACCCGGCCGCCAAAATTGGGGCGGGCTTCTGGCTGGATCACGGGCTTGGATTTGTCGCGGGTGAAACGGTCGTCATCGGTACAGACGTGTCGATCTGGCACAACGTGACCCTTGGCAGCACCTTCAACAATTCCGGCCCAGATCGGCACCCAAAGATCGAGGACGGGGCGATCATCGGCGCCGGGGCATTGGTGTTGGGCAACATCACCATCGGCAAAGGCGCAAATGTTGCAGCAGGCGCAATCGTTTTGGAGGATGTTCCCGCAGGCCGCGTTGTCATTGGCACCAAAGCGCGGGACATCGGCCCGGCACGCGTTTCCTTTTTGAAAGAGGATACACGCAAATGAACGCCTCCTTTGGCATCGACCACCCGCTTGTTGCGACCCACGACATCGAAGGGCTGCGCAATCGGCTGATCTCGCTTGGATTCAATATGACGGCGATTGGCAAGCATCCTTGGGGCACCAGCACCAGCCTTGCGATGTTTGAAGGGTGCCTGCTGGAGATCATGGGCATCTACGATGACACGCTGATCGACGAGGTGCCCGCCGGTGATTTCCGCTTTGGGCGACACGTTTTTGAACACCTGCAAGAGCGCGAAGGCGTTGCGCTGAGCGCGTTGCATAGCACGGACAGCATGGCGGATGCAGCGACCGCCCAAGCTGCGGGTTTCACGGTCGCAGGTCATTTGGAATTTGGGCGTGACGTCACCTTGCCTGACGGGCGCGCCGATCGCACAAAAACAACGTTGGCGCTTTTGCCCGATCCCGATTTCCCGCGCTTGTCCTTTTTTCTGTGTCAGCAACACAAACCCGAGTTGATTTATGTGCCTGACTGGCTTGCACATCCCAACTCCGTCATGGGTATCGGCGGGGTCACAGTATTGGCCCAAGAGTCTGTGCACAGCAGTCTGAAAACAAAGCTTGCCGGTCTCTATGGCGCCGCAACACCATGTGACGGCGGCTTTCAGGTTGCGACAGCAAACGGGCCGATGTTTGTGAAAACATTGGAAGCCATCCAAGCCGAATTTGGCGAGTTGCCGCAAGACATCTCAGACAACAATGAACCAAGTATTGTTGCAATTGATCTCACTTACAAAAGCTCTGCGGACCTTGAGTTTTGGATCACCAAGTGTGGTCTAAACATGCGAACCACACCGTCGCAGCACTATACAACAGCCCCGAAAGAAACGGCCAATGTCATTCTTAGGTTTGTGGCAGCCAGACGCGCCACATAGGACTCCATGGCCTCAAGACATTGGGACTTCTTAGGCGTTGATTGGCGCGCTCCCGGCGAAACGCAACAAAGTGCACGTCCAAAGTTTCCTTAGCCATACTGCCATAACGACAGCCTGTTCGCCTGTCCGAAAACGATCAGACCGTGATGGCAGACGGGTTCGCGAGCGTGAATGACAGCCTTTTGCGAGGGGCGTCGACCGTCAGAGCGATATTCGGCGTTCAATACCAATCTGATCCAGAAACCTTTGGTCGTGGCTCACAACAAGAATAGCCCCATCGTAATTGTTCAGCGCCGCTTCAAGGGTCTCAACCGCTTCGATGTCTAAATGATTGTTCGGCTCGTCCAACAGCAGAAGCTGCCTTGGCTGGCTGTGGCCAAGCGTACAGGCCAGCCCAGCGCGCATCCGCTGCCCCCCGCTGAGCCCGCCGATGATTTGATCAGCATCCGCACCACGAAACAGAAACCGCGCAAGAACAGCGCGGCGATGGTTCTCGGTGGCGAGCGGGTCAATCCGCGCGAAGGCCTCTCTTACCGTTTCATCAGGCTTCAGCAAGCTTAGGTCTTGATCGATCAAAGCCGCGGGGACATGGACACGCACAGAGCCACACGCAAGTTGACGCTGCCCTTGAACACAAGCAAGGAGCGTCGACTTCCCGACCCCATTGGCCCCCTCAATGGCCACGCGTTCCGGCCCCCGGATCGAGAACGAAATGCCATCCAGCAACAGGCTGCCCTTCTGATACCCAAACCCAAGATCATTGACGCTCAGCACGTCACGACCGCGCGCCAAATTGGAAGACGGAACATCCATGGCCAGCGGGTTTAGAACCTCCACCGCTTCTCGGGCTGTGTCTAACGCCACCTCAGCCTCTTTGGTTTGGCGTTCACGCAGCCGCGCCGCTGCCCCACCGGATCCTTCACTTCGCGCTTTCATTGCGTCCAGTACCAGCTTTGGTTGGCTGCCAGACCTGCGAAGCTGCTGACCTTGATTGTCTGTCCGGGCCTTGCGTTCTGCGGCACGCTGCGCGCGGGCCTGTGTGTGCGTCAATTCGCGTTCCGCACGCAACACGTCTTGTTCAGCTGATGCCAATTCCGCATCCTTAGCGGCGCGATAGGCACTGTAGTTGCCGCCGTAGCTCCGGGCCCCAAGTGACGTCAGTTCAACAATGGTGTCCATTTCATCAAGCAAGGTGCGATCATGGCTCGCGACCACAACAGCGCCCCGCCACGCCCGCACAGCATTGATGAGGTATTGGCGTCCTGCACGATCAAGGTGGTTGGTCGGCTCATCTAACAAAAGGACATCATGTTCCGCAAACATCAGCGCAGCAAGGCTGGCACGCGTCCGCTGTCCACCTGACAACGTGTCGAGCTGGGTGTTTGGGGACTGGTCAAGACCAAGACTGCTGAGTGCCGTTTCCAACCGCGCCTCCAAAGTCCAATCGGCTTTGGTGAGATCCTCCAACGTTGCCTCCCCGCGCCCGGCACGTGCAAGGATGGCAAGCTGGTCCGCCACTCCAAACAGATCCGCAATTGTGCCATACTCATCTTGCTCAGGGTTTTGTCGGAGAAATCCCACGGAAAGAGCCGCTGTGATGGTCCCGCTGTCAGGGAGCAATTCACCTGCTATCAGGCGCAAAAGAGACGTCTTGCCCGTGCCGTTTCTACCGACAAGACCGGTACGCACGGGGCTCAATGTCAAATTGAGATCGCTGAAAATGGGATGATTGTTTGGGCAGTGCCAGCTCAAGCCGGCGATAGAAATGGAAGACATGATGTACGCTCGCAAGAAAAACCAAAATGGTGTTAGCTTTCGAGTGACTGTTCCATGTTCGTTTGCTCCATCTGTCTGTTCGTCATGGATACCGCTGGCCGCGCAAGTTTACAAGGTTCAAGTTCCACTGCTGCACGCAAGCCAGCACGAGAATGCGATGCATCAAACAGCGGATAGGGATGATTTGGGATTCCGGTCCACGCGCCTTCTACCAGCATCAGGGTTGGTGGGTACGCTGTGGTAAGAAATCGGTACATTCAGGTGTTTTCCTGATCGAACTCAGGTCGTCCCAAGCCACTGTGCACACACGTTTTAGGCAGACATTCCGTATGCGCTCACGGCTTTGGCAAGCTTTGGCAGGCGCGCTTTCTTCAACAAGCGGCGCATGTCCCAGGTCTCACCACTCAACCGATCCGCTTCTTGCCGAACGCGCTCACACACCTGTCCGACCCCTTCGGGATCAAGCGCCCAAAAGCCGCGCAGCAGCGCGTCTGGGTCGATGCGTTCAAGCCCCTCCTCAGCCAATGTATGGCGCGGGAAATCTTTGGCGTTCATTGTGACAATCGCGTCTGATGACCCTGAAATGGCCGCCGCAAGAACATGCACATCATCCGCATCCGGCAAATAGAGACGCGCCTCAAGGGAGGGCTTCCAAGTCACCGCAGCTTTGGGCCAAGCCGTCCGCAAAAGAGCAATTTCCGCGCGGGCTTGATCTTCGCCAGTGGGGCCAATTTTGCGCGCGGCACGGGCCCACTCTTCCAGAATGCGGTCCGACCATTGTGGTTCAAACGCACCGGTTGCCGCCACGCCCAACAGGACCTCCCGCATCACCGTCGGATACAGCACGCAAGTGTCCAGCAACAGGCGCTGCATCGGCGCGCTCATAGTCGGAAGAACAGAGATTTCAGATAGCCGCTTTCCGCCAATTGCGGCATCAGCGGGTGATCTGGACCGGCAAATCCAGTGTGCAAAAGCTGCGCATGACGCCCTGCCCGGCCAATCCCGCGCAGGCATGCACCACGAAACCGCGCCACATCCGCAGCGTGAGAGCAGGAGCACAACACCAGATAGCCGCCCTCTGCCACCAAAGGTGCAGCAAGTCGCGCCACGCGTTCATAGGCCCGCAACCCCTTCTCAAGCGCCGGTTTTGACGGTGCAAAGGCAGGAGGATCACAGATCACAACATCAAACTTTGCGCCCTCTTCGCCCAAAGCAGTCAGCACATCAAACGCGTCACCCTTGCGGGTGTCAAAGCGCGCGGCCACTCCGGCGGCCTCTGCACCCGCCTCTGCCAAGGCCAGTGCGGGGGCGGAGCCATCCACAGCTGTGGCCTGCGTCGCGCCACCGGCCAATGCGGCAAGCGAAAAGCCACCCACATGAGAAAACACATCCAATACCTTTGCATCTTTGCAAAGCTTGGCGGCGAATCCGTGGTTGGGACGTTGATCGTAGAAAAGCCCGGTCTTCTGACCACCGGTCAAATCGGCCATGTAGGTTGCACCATTCATCACCACCGGCACCGGTGCTTTTGGCGCTGTGCCCACCATGACTTCGGTGCGCTCTTCCAGCCCTTCAAGACCACGCGCGCGGCCTGATCCGTTCATGATCACACAGCTGATACCGGTCACCGAAACAAGCGCTGCCACAAGGGACTCAATCAGTTTGTCCGCCCAAGCAGCATTTGGCTGCACTACGGCGGTGTCGCCAAAACGGTCCACCACCACGCCGGGCACCCCATCCGCTTCAGCATGGATCAACCGGTAAAAATCCGTATCGTACAACCGCTCTCGCAAAGCCAATGCGCGGGTGAATTTGTGCTCAAACCATGCCTGATCGATCTGAACAGTGATATCGCGTTCCAACATCCGACAGAAAATCTTGCTCTGGCTGTTGGTCGCAACCAATCCAAGAGGTTGGCGGTTGTCATCCTCCAACAACGCAATGGCGCCAGGCGACAAAGCTTTGGTGCGCCGATCGGTGACCAGCTCATTGTCATAGACCCAAGGAAAGCCGTGGCGGATCGCACGGGCATTGGCTTTGGGTTTCAGGCGAACAACGGGATAAGAGGACGGCATAGACATGCCGCCCTCCTACTGTGTTCTTTGAGGCGTGAAAAGCCCTCTGATGATGCGGCGGGGTTTAACCCTGTTGTGGGTCCACACCATCGTGCGCTGCCAGCTGTTTGCCAATGGGCTCCAGAGGGCGAACGGTTTGCGTTGCGCCGCGCTCCGGCCCAACAAACCCTTCTGCCTTTGTAAGTTCCTCGCGGATCACACGGGCGAGATGCTGTGTGATGCGGTATTTCTGTGTAAGGCCGCGCGCTTCTGCGGCCACAGCTTTCTGCCCACCATAACCCACAAGGTTCGCATGGATCGGCTTTGGACCACGCAGCACAACCCCGCTCTGAGGATCAATAATAGTCATGGTGAACGCCAGAGAATGGATGCCGCCGACTGTGTAGCGGGTTTTTTCGGTCAACGCATGAAAACGCTGTACTTCGATCTTTACCTCAACCGGTGTTGTCCCATTCAGCGGGCCTGCGCCCAAACGCACGCTTTCCTCTAAGATCGCTTTTACCTGCTGGTGGCGGTCGCCATAGCCCTCGCCGCGCCAAACAATGTCACCACCCGGGTAGAACATATTGGCCTCAGAGGCACGCAATGTGCGTGGAACAGACACCTCAAATCCCACCATTTCATAAGACGGGGCCGGGGCGGAAATCGCCGCGGGCAGTGCGTTATATGGGGCGTTTCGGGTTGCCGTGTCTACGGAAGCACAGGCGCTCACACCCAAGCCCAAAACCATCGCTGCAATCACGCGTACATAAGACATTTCCCACTCCTCGAGCCTTTCTGGCCTCTGCTGGTTCCATGTCAAACTGCTGTCCAAATGGGGCGGCATTGCGACATGCACGGGACCATTCGTGGGAATTGAATAAAACTTTAGAGGCCTGCAAGCCACCTTTCAGGCGCGAAAAACCCCTTATCAATCGAAAAACGAAGGTCAGTCTCTTTTACGACTGCGCCATCCGCCACGGCGGCGTGGGCGCTGCGTTTGCCCCTGTCCCTCTTCCAACACTTTGGTCATTGGATGGGTCGGATGGTCCGCTCCATAAGTGGTCAATAATGTCTGAATGGCGGTCGCGCTGTCCTGATCCTCTGGCAGCGACAATGCCCAGTCCAGAAAAATAGAGCGGCATTCAGATGCGACGATGCCGTCGATCCGATAGCTCTCAAAAATCAACCCCTTTGGGTCGCAGTCCAACTTTTGCATGTCATGCCTTCCCGCCAACGCCGCCGCTTGAGCGTGTCAGCGCGTCTGTAATGATGTCGCCCGCAGAGGCGCAAGCGGTTTGAAGCCGTGTCTGCAACACGTCCATGTCCTCCGTTTCGGTTTCCCGCAACAAAAACGCCCGACCGCCTTCACCGATCTGATCCGGGACAACAGTTTGCCCCGAGAGCAGCTTTGCTGCGAGCTGCACCTGCCAACAAAGCCGATAAGTCGCAGCGAGGTCTGATGCATCTTCGGCATTCAGCCAGCCAATTGCGACACCGGCCTGCAAACCTTGGCTGACTGCGCGGCGCGGGCTGCCCGCCAAAAGCGCCCCTGTTTGGCTCAGCAATTCGATATCCTGCAAACGTCCGGCACCGATTTTGGCGTCCCACGGCCCTTCTGGCGCTTTTGCAGCCGCAATCCGTGCCCGCATGTCTTGAACATCGCGACGCACCACGGCTGAGTCTTTTGCGATGGATAAGACCTCTTGCCGAAAGGCTTCGACCTCTTCGGCCAAATCCGGCGCACCGGCCACCGGGCGCGCGCGGGTCAGAGCCAGATGCTCCCAGGTCCAGGCATCCTCACGCTGGTAGTTTTTGAACGAGGCCAATGATGTGGCCACGGGCCCCTGTGTTCCGGACGGACGCAAACGCATGTCGACCTCATAGAGCCGGCCTTGCGCCATGGGCGCGCTGATCGCGGTCACCAACGCTTGGGTAAAGCGCGCATAATAGGGCCGCGCGGCAAGTGGGCGCCGTCCATCAGAGGCCTCCACACCATCCGCATCATAAATGACGATCAAATCCAGATCAGAGGTCGCATTGAGACGCCGCGCACCAAGGGACCCCATGCCAAGAACCATCGCACCCCGTCCCGGCATCGGCCCATGTTTTTGGGCAAACTGATCCGCGACGGGTTGCCACAACCCCACCAGCACCGCATCAGCCAAATCTGCATACTGCTGTCCGGCCTCTTCTGCGCCGTTCAAGCCACGCAAGTGATGCACCCCGATGCGGAACTGCCATTCTTTGGCCCACCGCCGCGCTGCGTCAAGCTGCGCCTCGTAGTCCTGTTCACGTGCCAGTCTGGCGGCAAGATCTTCTGAAAGCCCCTGTGCACCGGGCCACTCGGTAAAGAAGCTGCCACCAATCACCGCGTCAAACACACCTGAGTTGCGTGACAAATGCTGGGCAAGCGCTGGTGCGGTGCCAACGATATCCACCAACAGGTCGATCAACTGAGGATTGGCCTCAAACAACGAAAACAACTGCACCCCGGCCGGCAATCCGCGCAGGAAACCATCCAACGCGGCAAGCGCCTCATCCGGACGGGCGGTCAAGGCCAAACGGCTTAGGATCTCAGGCTGCACCCGGTTGAAAATCTCCACCGCTCTTGGGCTGCGCAACGCAGGATAGGTCTGCCAGCGTTCCAGCATGGCGGGATCAAATTTATGCGCAATCTCGGTTTCCGTGGTGCCAGCCTGAGGGGCAAAGAAGCCTTCAGTCATCTCATGGACTTCGGTCAGACGCCTCTGCAGGTCCGCCTTGATCTGTGCCACATCACATCCCATCAACCCGGCAATGCGCCCCCAACCGTCTGTATTCTTCGGCAACCGGTGTGTTTGGGCGTCGCCCACCATTTGTATGCGGTGTTCTACTTCTCTGTGTGCCCTGTAGTGGTCTGACAAAGCCTCGGCCACATCCTCTGGCACCCAGCCTTTGGAGGCGAGCTTGCGCAAAGCCGGCACCGTGTGACGGTCGCGCAAATAGGGATCGCGCCCCCCCGCGATCAACTGCCGGGTCTGGGTGAAAAACTCGATCTCTCGAATGCCGCCTCGTCCCAGTTTCATATTGTGGTCATCAAGCGTGATGCTGCCCCCTAGGCCCTTGTGTTCGCGGATACGCAAACGCATGTCGTGGGCATCTTGAATGGCGGCAAAATCCAGATGTTTTCGCCACACAAATGGGGTGAGCGTGTCCAAAAAGCGCTGCCCTGCCGCAAGATCACCCGCCGAAGGGCGCGCTTTGATATAGGCGGCGCGCTCCCATGTCCGACCAAGGCTTTCATAATAGCGTTCCGCGGTTTCCATCGCGATACACACGGGGGTGACCGCTGGATCGGGACGCAGCCGCAGATCGGTGCGAAACACGTAGCCATCCCCTGTGATGTCATTGAGCATTGCGGCCATTTTGCGGGTTGCACGAATGAAGCTCGCACGGGCATCGTGGTAATCTGCGGGGTCAAAACGGCTTTCGTCAAACAAGCAGATCAGATCAATATCAGAGCTGTAGTTGAGTTCATGTGCGCCCATTTTGCCCATGGCGATAGACACCATCCCCCCCGCCGTGGCGATATCATCCTCAGTTGCGCCGGGCAGCTTGCCACGTTTGATCTCCACACCAATGGCCGCTTCCAGCGCCAATTGACTGGCAAGATCAGCAAAATCAGTCAACGTGCCGGTGACCTTTTCCAAGGTCCAAGCGCCTGCCAAATCTGCCAATGCGGTCAACAAAGCGACCTTGCGTTTGGCAGCGCGCAACGCCACAGGGCGTTGGTCCGGCGCGCCGCTCACAAGATCTGCCGAAAGTTGGGCCAAAGCGGCATCAGGGCTGTTCAACGCCTCCGGCAGCCACGCCGCTTCTTTGTGGATAAGGCTTTTTAAGTAAGGGCTCGATCCCGCAGCCCCGCGCACAAGCTTGGCCGCATCCCCGGACAACGCGGGGACCGCAGCGCAGGCCTCATCCCCCAAATCAGGATCAAAGGCATGCGGCAGGCGGGTGATATGGGATTCAAAAGACATAGATCAGACTTTGGATAGGCCGCGCAGGAAGGTCAATTGGATGCACCGCCGCAGATCGCGGTCGCCGCACTTAGGGCACACCTTCACCTGTCAAAGGGGTGTCTTGGCTGAAGCTGTTCAACCACCTGTTTGCGCGGTTTTCCCAAAGAGAGCTGATCAACATGGCCTCCCAAGAGGCACTGCCCGTACGCAAGTAGTCCGCACGATAGATCAGAAGTGCGGAGTTAGGGCCAGTTTGACGAATTTGCACAGCGCTCAGCCGATAGTCCGCGACAGAGGCACCATGGTCCAACTGTTGTACGTGGGCGTCCTTGCCCGCAAAACCATCCGGATAAACCCCCAGAAAATCCTCGGTCAATAAGGCCCCATCTGCGTTGCCATCACCGCTTACAAGCGCGTCCCACACTTGTATTTCTAACGCGTAAAGCGTGTCCCTTAATGTGTCTGCCATTGTCATGTTGGCAGGCTTAAGCCCTTTGCGGCAGAAATCAACCACAACAGAAGGAGCCGCCGTGCGAGCGCAAACGGGATTTGCCATTGGTGGGGTCAGCCCTGTTGGGCATCTGACGCCGCCAACCTGTTTTATCGACTCCCATCTGATGCAGTTTCATCAGCTATGGGCCGCCGCGGGCACGCCCAACCATGTATTCTGCGTCTCGCCGCACGATTTACATGCGGTCAGCGGTGCAAAAATCGCTGACTTTAGTGTCTGACCCACATGATCTATTCTAAAAATAATATATAAAAACAATACCCTAGTACAAAAATGTAAATATCCTTCACATTTTTACTTGCAATGCGCGGGGGCAACGCCAATCTATATAATGTGAAAGCGATTTACATACGCTTCCCGAAAACAGTTTGACACGTAACCTTGGAGACCACCATGACCCCTGCCGCGACCGCCTATACCGCTGACACTCAGAACCTGAGTTGGTTTGGCAAAAGCGAGGCCTGGCTCGACAGCAAAGGCAAAGGTGCCTGGATCGCTGCCATGGTTCTTGGCTTTGTGTTCTTTTGGCCCGTTGGCCTAGCCTTTCTTTTCTACATGATCTGGAGCAAAGATATGTTCAAGAAGTCCTCCCGCAACCGCAGCTGCGCCCGACACATGCACGTCATGTCCACCTCGGGAAACAGTGCCTTTGATGCCTATCGCGACGAGACATTGCGCCGACTGGAAGATGAGCAGAAGAGCTTTGAAGATTTCCTGGAACGGCTGCGCGCCGCAAAGGACAAATCAGAGTTTGATCAGTTCATGGACGAGCGTGCCCGCAAGGCCACTGAGGAACCACGCGAAACCGAAGACGCGTAAACCCATTGCCAAGAGTGGTACCAGCGCGGGAGGGTCCTTCCGCGCTGATTTTGTTTTGCAGAGACGAGGAGTGAGGCCGTCATGAGCCGCCGCAGTTTTGTTTTGCCTGATCCGGACACCCAGTCCGAGTTTTATGAAGATGTGACGTTTAAGCGTCTGTTGGCATGGTTTATCGACACAGCTGTTGTCTTTGTGTTGTGCATATTGGTGCTGCCGTTCACCGCGTTCACCGGCCTGTTCTTTTTTGGAGCCCTGCTGTTTGTCTTTGGATTTGCGTACCGCGTGGTGACCATCGCCACCGGGTCGGCCACTTGGGGTATGCGCCTGATGTCCATTGAATTGCGCCAATCTGACGGTCGCCGCTTTGATCTGGGGGCCGCCTTCCTGCACACCTTGGGATTCACGATCTCGGTGATGTTCCCCATCCTGCAAATCATCTCAATTGTTTTGATGATCACCACAGATCGCAAACAAGGGCTAACGGACCAATTTATGGGATCTGTGGCTATCAACCGCGCGGCACGCAGTTAACGTAACTTCACTTTGGGACCAAAAATGCAATACGGGGGCCGTTTGGCCCCCGTATTTTGTTTGAATGCTGGTGTCTTAGATCAGTTGCCAATCAGCGCTGGCAAGATCGTCACAATTGAGGGGAAGAACCACAAGATTCCAAGCCCCACCACCTGAATGAGCACGAAAGGTATAATACCTTTGTAGATGTGCCCGGTGGTCACCTCTTTTGGCGCAACCCCTCGTAGGTAGAAGAGCGCAAAGCCAAACGGCGGCGTCAGGAACGAGGTCTGCAAGTTCACCGCGATCATGATCGTCACCCACTTGGGATCAAATGTTCCCCCGTAGATCACCGGCCCAACAATGGGGATCACGATGTAAATGATCTCCAGGAAGTCGAGCACAAAGCCAAGCACAAACAGCACCAGCATCACGATCAGGAAGACTTTGAATTCGTTATCAAACGACTTCAGGAAGCCCTGAATGTAATGTTCACCGCCAAAGCTGATCACCACAAGGTTCAAGAGTTGCGATCCGATCAGGATGGTGAACACCATCGAGGTTACTTTGGCCGTTTCACGTACAATCGGGCTCAGCACTTTACCGCGGAACAGAACCCAGCACCCATAGAGCAGACCAAACATCGCAAACAGATACGCACCTTTGGCCACAAAGAACGCGATCGCGTTTTCAACAGCCACGTCTGCTTGATTGACACGCAGATCAAAGTTCACGCCCACAAGGATCATGATAATCACTGCAAAGGTTGCCCAGATCACAATTGCGCCGGATTTCTCTTGATCGCGCAGCTTGCGATACGCCGCGAGCATGATGGCCCCACCTGCCCCAAGCGCCGCCGCCGGCGTCGGGTTGGTGATGCCGCCAAGGATTGAACCAAGCACAGCGATGATCAACACAAGCGGTGGGAACACCACGCGCAAGAGCTCATTCTTACCAAGCAAGCCAGCCGCATAGCGCACACCATATAGCGTCATCGCCAGTGGGATGGCCAGGTAGATCAGCGTCCAACCAGGTGTGGTAACAGGCGACACCAAGACGATGTCGATCCCCAGCGTCAAAAGCACACCTGCGCCACCAATCAGCAACGGACGTCTGTCTGCACTTGGAGCCACACCACGTGCTGTGGTCAGGATCAGAGTCAGCAGAAGAAAGCCAATGGCAACTCCGGAGCCGATCGGGGCAGCTGCCGCAATCTTCTCAATGCGCAGCTGAGCCCGCTCTTCATCAGACAGCGCACGCGCTTCTGCAACACCACCAGCTTCGTTGATTGTGGCTTGCTCAGCCACCGCCGTGTCCCAAGCCAATTGACCATGCAGGTCAATCATCGAGATTTGGCACTCTTCGCTAACATTGGTGCGCAAGCTTGCAGTTTGACCGGCGTCAGAGAAGCTGTCGACTGTGACGTTCTGATCACCAATCACATTGACCTGACCTAACAAGATCACGCCAGCAATCAGACCAGCAGGCACCGCGAGGAACCAGGTGACGCCTTCGCCACGGGTGATCGCTTCGCCAGTTGAATCGCCGAACTCCACCGCAGGGGCTGCTTTCGGGTTCAACAACGCATAGCCAAAGGCATACAATCCATAAAGCACCGCCAACATGATCCCAGGGATCAACGCGGCTTGGAACAATGTGCCCACCGAGATAACCGCAGGTTCACCCAAGAACGTAAGCGCATCTGAACACCCAGCAACCTGCGCACGATTTTCCTGCGCTGCCGAGTAAAGGTCGCCCGCCAATGTGCCAAGCAAAACGATGACGATAGACGGTGGAATGATTTGCCCAAGCGTGCCTGAGGCGGCAATCACACCGGTGGCCAGCTTCGGATCATAGCCGTGCTTCAGCATGGTCGGCAGGGACAGAAGGCCCATAGTCACCACTGTCGCACCCACAATACCTGTGGATGCAGCCAGAAACGCGCCAACCACAACAACCGACACGGCCAAACCGCCCGGCAGCGGCCCAAAGACGCGCGACATGGTGGTCAGCAGATCGTTTGCAATCTTTGAGCGTTCCAACGTGATGCCCATCAGGACAAACATCACAACAGCCAAAAGCGTTTCAATCGACTGCCCGGCCAGAACACGTTCGTTCATCCGGTTCACGATAAAGCTCAGATTGCGGTCCATCGCCTGTTCCCAACCGCCCGGGAACACAGGTTCTGCCATGCGTGGCAAATCCGGATATCGGAACGTTGAGATTGTATCTGCTTTGACCCCCTGAGCGATCAGGTCTGCGTACATCGCAGAGCCCGTGTCAATGGCTTGGTGGATCAAGATACCAGCGCTATCAAGCGCCGCGATAATTGCAAAAGAGATCACCCCTGCCCCACCAATGGCAAACGCCACTGGAAAGCCGGAGAGAATGCCGCCGAAGAGGCAGAGGAAGACGATAATCAGGCCGATCTCGACCCCATCAAGTCCAAATAGCATAGGTACTGCCCCTTAGATCAGTGTGTGCCTTCGTAGGCTTCTTCGCCCTCGCCCAGCGTGTCGCGGTCGAGGTATTTGCCGATGCTGCCAGCACCTTCTTTGTACTCCAAAAAGGAGCGATAAAAGAACGCGATGGCCTGCAGGAACACCATCCCTGCGAAGCAAACAAGAAGCACTTTGAATAGGAAATACGCGTTAAACCCGTTGGGTGAGAAGCCGATGGTTTCGACATTCCACTTCAAGATACGCGCCTTTTTCATCAGCAGTTCGACCTTGTCAGACGCTGAGACTTTTGGTGTCACAAGGTGACGCCACATGAAGAACCAGCCATACATCCAAGTCAGCACAGCTGCGGGCATCATGAAGATCAAAGAGCCAAACATATCCACCACGCGTTTGGCGCGATGGCTGATGCCGGAATACACGAGGTCAACGCGAACGTGTCCGCCCTGAACAAAGGTGTACGTGGCGCACATGCAAACGATCATGGCATTGTAGAGCTTTAGCTCTTCCGCCCACCAGCTCACGTCTTTGGTCAGCCACGGCACATTCCAGATCAGCGAAATCTCTGCCACAGTGAAAATCCGCTGCATAAAGACGATCACGATCTGCTGCAGAACCATCAACAGGCCTGCCCAAGCAAAGAAGCGACCCACGGTGTTGGCAAAGCCTTCCAGCCCGCGCACGCAGCCCCACATGAAACTTGGTCGCCACACACCGATCGCCGTTACGATCAGAAAGACTGTGAACACCACAAAGAAAAACTCAACCGAACCACCGTAATACACAAACCGCATCAGCGCTTGTTTGTCTTCGGTGGTTTCAAGGCCGCCAATCCAGCTCAACCAGCTGCTTGGATGCGTCAGCGCGTAGCCGGCATTCACAAAAGCTTGGCCAATATTGGAAAGGAACCAGACCAGACCGTCCAGCATTGTCCCCTCATCCCCTTATTTTTGTTTGTTTTAGACAGCGCGTAGAGTGCGTTCTGTCGATAGTTTGCAAACAGGTGTTTGCAAAAGGCCCCCCAAACGCATGTGTAGGGGGGCCAATTGTATGTTCGAAACAGGGCTTAGCCCATAACGCGGTCACGCTGGGCGCGGTACACGCCTTCGGACTTAACCAACCAACCGGAAGAAGCACGCATGGATGTGTCCACAGACGCACGGATCTTCGCGAAGAGTTCGTCGTCCATGTAGCTGTCCATGGTTTCTTTAGCAGCTACGCCCATTGCATCCCAAACGCTGTCAGGGAATTCCAGAGTTTTCACGCCACCGGCCTGCAGACGCTGAAGCGCTGCACCGTTGTTGTTGAGGAACTGAGACAGGTTCCACTGGTGCGCAGCAGCTGCGGCAGTTTCGATGATCTTCTGGTGTGCAGGAGACAGGCTGTCATAAACCTCACGGTTTGTCGCAAGAGACAGACCAGCACCTGGCTCGTGGAAGCCCGCAGTGTAGTAGAACTTGGTGATTTCCTGGAAACCAGCTTTTTCATCTGCCCAAGGACCGATCCACTCGGTGCCGTCAATCGCGCCAGACGCCAGCGCCTGATACACTTCGGAGCCTGGAAGGTTCTGAACGGACGCGCCCATTTTACCCAGCGCTTGGCCACCAAGACCAGGCATACGGAACTTCAGACCTTGGAAGTCTTCTGGACCGGCAATCTCTTTGGAGAACCAGCCACCAGCCTGTGCGCCGGTGTTACCTGCGAGGAAGGACTTCAGACCGAAGATTTCGCCAAGCTCGTCGTGCAGAGCGTGACCTTCACCGTGGTAGTACCAGTTCACCAGTTCCTGAGCGGTCATGCCAAACGGAACAGCGGTGAAATAGGCGTAGCCAGGGTGCTGACCTGTGAAGTAGTAGTCAGCCGCGTGATACATATCTGCCTGACCAGCGGTCACAGCATCAAATACTTCAAACGCGCCAACCAGCTCACCAGCCGCTTTGATTTCGACAGTCAGATCACCGCCGGACATGGCTGTAATTGTGTCTGCTGCGTACTGTGCCGCATCAAAAACACCTGCCAGGCCGCGACCCCAAGATGTCACCATGGTCAGGGTGCGCTTGCCTTGAGCATACGCCGGAGCTGCCAGAGTTGTTGCTGCCGCTGCGGTACCGCCAAGAGCAGAAGTTTTTAGAAAAGAACGACGATCCATGTAGGTTTCCTCCCAGAAATTGTTCAGCCCGGGCCCCTTTACAGAGACTCCGAGCGGATCGTTAAGTTCGCAGAGCCTAGCCTTGCCCCTACGTAGAGGAAATACCCACTACCGCGTAGAAAACAGTCAAACGGCAATAATTTCTGACCAATTCCACTTTAAAACTTGCCAAAAAAATCAATGGTAGCGCTCACATTTTTGATTCTCTTCTTTGATTCTCTTTAATTTTTCCGTAACGAATCATACATGCGCTCCTTTCTAATCCGCCTGCGTCTATCGTATGGCCAGAAGCTGTTCCTTCTGGCGACACTGCCTTTGTTGCTGGCGGTGGCTGCAATTTCCGTTCTGGTGGCAAACCAATCCAGACAATTGGCTGATCGCGAAATCCGAGCCCTCGAAGCACAATTGATCGAGGCAAAGAAGGCAGAACTCAAAAACTATATCTCAATTGCGCGCACGGCCTTCGTGAACATCTACGGGCGCGCAGCACCAGATGACAGTGACGCCAAACTCGCCGTCACTCAAATTCTGTCGTCGATGCTCTATGGCCAAGACGGGTATTTCTTTGTTTTTGACTATGAAGGCAACAACTTGGTCAGCCCGCGCCAAACCAATCTGATCGGAAAGAACTGGCGCGGTCTGACAGATTTGAACGGCACTGAAATCACGGACCCTTTGATCCAGATCGCCCGTACCGGCGGTGGGTATCACAGCTTTGACTGGCCCAAACCCAGCACGCTGGAAACCGCACGAATGGTCACTTACGTGATCGGATTGCAAGATTGGAAATGGGCCGTCGGCACCGGCATCTTCATTGACGATGTGCTCGAAAGCGTGGCCGCGGCCCGTGCCGAAGTCGAAGCCCGCGTTCAACGCACATCGTTCTACATAATGGTCATCACCGTCACGGCGCTCCTTTTGGTGTTTGTGTCCGGCTTTGTCATCACCGTGCGCGAGCGCAGGCTCGCTGATGCGAAGCTCAAGGCGCTGACCCAAAGAGTCTTTGACGCTCAAGAAGAAGAACGCGGGCGTGTGGCGCGCGAACTGCATGATGGGATTTCACAGCTGATGGTCGGGGTCCGCTATGCGCTCGACATCGCAAGCCGTCGGCTGAAGACAGGTGATGATCGCGGCCTGGACTCCTTGGACAAAGGCATCAACAGTCTGTCCAGCGCCATTCAAGAGGTCCGCCGCATCTCGCGCGACCTTCGCCCCGGTGTGTTGGACGATCTGGGCCTGGGCCCTGCACTCAAGGCCCTGACAGATGACTTCTCAACCCGCACCGGAATACATGTGGATTTCCAAACAGTTGTTTTCCGAAATCGCCTCGATCAGGACGCCAAGATCGCACTGTACCGCATCGCGCAGGAGGCTTTGACCAACATAGAGCGGCATGCTGGCGCCACGGAGGTCTCGATGGATGTACGTGGGCACAAAAATGGGGCGACGCTGCGCATTGCCGACAACGGAAGCGGCCTGCCTCAAGAACGCAATGCAGAACCCAAAGGTGGGCTTGGGTTGCGCAACATGCAAGAACGCGTAGAGCAGCTTGATGGTACGTTCCGGATTTTCTCGTCTCGCTCTGGCACGGTGATTGTGGCAGAAGTCCCGCTAAGCCACATCCTGACGCCACAAAACGACGGCACCGAGAACAACAAAAAGGCCAGCGCATGATCGACCCAACCCCCGATCACCTCACGGACACTGCTGTGAAAGTCATGATCGTGGATGATCATCCCATGGTCGCCGAAGGCATCGAGTCCATATTGGAAAGTTACGACGACATCACCGTGGTCGGCACATTGAGCAATGGCCGGGAAGCCATTGATAAGTTATCCGATTTATCACCAGACGTCGTTCTGATGGATCTCAACATGCCGGAAATCGGGGGGCTGACAGCCACCGAGATGTTATTGGAACGAGATGCAGCTCTTCGCGTGCTGATCCTCTCCATGCATGACAGTCCGGAATACATCTCAACAGCCCTCAGCCACGGCGCTATGGGGTATATTCTCAAAGATGTCCCGACAGAGGAAATCAAAACAGCGATCGACGCGGTGATGCGGGGCGAGCGCTATCTCTGCACTGGAGCGCAGGGGTCGCTGGAGCCGGTGGGCGGATCAGACCGGGAACCTCTGACCAGCCGAGAACAAACTGTGTTGCTGCAACTGGCACAGGGCAAATCCAACAAAGATGTGGCCAATACGCTCAATATTTCTGTGCGCACCGTGGAAACCCATCGTAAAAACATCAAACGAAAGCTTGGCATTTCCTCGACTGCGGGCCTCACACGTTATGCGATGGAACATGGGGTCTTACAGGGCACCGGCGCAGGTCTATAACTCCGGCGGTGGCACCCCGCCCTGTTTGAGACACAACACAGCTTTGCCTGTCTAATGCTGCGCGTGGTCAACGTGCTGGGGCTCTGGGGTCGCTGAAAATATCTTTAGATCTGCGTCCCAATTAGGCGGCCACGGCTTCTCCAAATAAGACCAAGGTGCAATCTTCGTCTTTGACGTGGAACTCGCGCTGGCCATAGTCCTGAACAAACGGCGCACGCACACGTCCTTTTGGCAAGGTCTTCAAACCCGGCTGTAAACGCGCATACAGCGCATCCAACCCCGATACATCAATGTAAAATGAGGTCTCTTTGCCTGCGGCTTCCAACCCTGTCCCAGCCGCAACCTCGATCAACCGGATCGCAGCATTGCCCAAGCGCATGAACGCGTAGTTGTCCGCGTGAAACCCCAGTTCAAAACCGAGCATATCCCTGTAGAATGCAATTTGACGCGCCAAATTGCTGCAAGGGACGAACGGTGTGATCTGAATCACTTGAAATTGGCTCACTATTTTTCCTCAAATTTCATTTTGCCGACGCTGAGCGCAACATTCGCAAAGAATTTCAACCCAAAAGGTCGCTTTTCGCCATTTTTCTCGGTTGACGCCGCGCCGCAGCGCCCATAAGGTCCGTTTCGAACACAAAGTAGACCCCACTTGAGGACAAATACGATGCCAAGGCTAGTCGTCATTGTCGGAAATAGGCGCATGGGCCGGTAACGGACACCATAACGGTACCCCATGCGCCCCCGCCAAACAGCGGGGGCTTTTTTGTGGCAAGAAAGTACGTCGTCGGTAACGGAGAGAATGATGACACGTCAAATGACCGGAGCAAAAATGGTGGTGCAGGCCCTGAAGGATCAGGGTGTGGACACAGTCTTTGGCTACCCCGGAGGCGCCGTCCTACCGATTTACGACGAGATTTTTCAGCAAAATGACATTCGTCACATTCTGGTGCGCCACGAGCAAGGCGCGGTGCACGCCGCCGAAGGCTATGCCCGTTCCACCGGCAAGGTTGGCGTGGCGCTGGTAACATCGGGCCCCGGCGCGACCAACGCGGTGACCGGGCTGACAGATGCGCTGTTGGACTCGATCCCAATTTTGGTTCTGACCGGCCAAGTGCCAACCTTCATGATCGGCTCTGACGCCTTTCAGGAAGCAGATACAGTGGGCATCACCCGCCCCTGCACCAAGCACAACTGGCTGGCCAAAGACACGGACACTCTGGCGGAAACCCTGCATCAGGCATTCCACGTGGCCCAATCCGGACGTCCCGGCCCTGTTTTGGTGGATATCCCCAAAGACGTGCAGTTTGCCAACGGCACCTACACGGCGCCTGAGAAGTCCGACACAAGCATCTATGCGCCGCAGACCAAAGGCGACATCACCGCAATCAATGAGCTGGTTGAAGCGATGGAAAAGGCTGAGCGTCCGGTGTTTTACACCGGCGGCGGCGTGATCAATTCTGGCCCCAAAGCCAGCGCGCTGTTGCGTGAGTTGGTCGAGGCCACCGGCATTCCGATCACTTCCACCTTGATGGGCCTTGGCGCCTATCCAGCGTCTGGCGAACAGTGGTTGGGCATGTTGGGCATGCACGGACTGTACGAAGCCAACATGGCGATGCACGACTGTGATCTGATGATCAACATTGGCGCACGGTTTGATGACCGCATCACCGGTTTGATCTCCGCATTCTCGCCCGACTCGATCAAAGCGCATATCGACATCGACCCCTCCTCGATCAACAAAGTGATCAAGGCCGACATTCCGATTGTGGGTGACGTGGAAAGCGTGTTGACCGACGTCCTGAAAGTTTGGAAAGCCCGTGGCCGCAATGTGAACCGCGACGCCATTGCCAACTGGCAAAGCCAGATCAGCGACTGGCGCAAGGTGGAATGCCTGAAATACGTTCAGGAAGGCAAAACCATCAAGCCGCAATATGCGTTGGCACGCCTTGAGGCACTGACCAAAGACCATGATCGCTATATCACCACCGAAGTGGGTCAGCACCAGATGTGGGCGGCGCAATACTTGGGCTTTGAAGATCCCAACCGTTGGATGACCTCCGGCGGGCTGGGCACCATGGGTTACGGCTTCCCAGCTTCCATCGGTGTGCAGATGGCGCACAAAGACAGCCTTGTGATCAACGTGGCTGGCGAAGCCTCTTGGCTGATGAACATGCAGGAGATGGGCACCGCGGTGCAATTCCGCCTGCCTGTGAAACAGTTCATTCTGAACAACGAGCGCCTCGGCATGGTGCGCCAGTGGCAGGAGCTGCTGCACGGTGAACGCTACAGCCACAGCTGGTCCGAGGCCCTGCCCGACTTTGTGAAACTCGCTGAAGCCTTTGGCGCCAAAGGCATTTTGTGCTCTGATCCCGATGATCTGGACGATGCGATCATGGAAATGATCAATCACGACGGTCCGGTGATCTTCGACTGTCTGGTAGAGAAACACGAGAACTGCTTCCCGATGATCCCATCGGGCAAACCGCACAACGAAATGCTTCTGGGTGAAGCCAGCACCCAAGGCGCCATCGAAGCCGGCGGCGCGGTGATGGTGTGACAATGACAAACGATGCGAAAAAATTTCAACAGGCCATGCTCTCAATTTACGAAGAAGGCAAAGCGGCGACTGGTTATAATGCGACCCGATTTTTAGCCATGGTAAGAGAGCAAGGTGGAGTTGAGACCGCCAAGTCACTTTTGGCGGGCAACCCAAGCGCTGTTTCGGAAGGGTTTGCCAACCTGGCCCTCCACTCTCGGTTAGATTTGTCGGTCGAAGCTCTCGTTCCAAAAGATGAGTGGCGTCACCTGTTCACCGCCTCCGAACTCTCCGTCGCAAAGCGGCGCCTAGCAAGCAAAGGCAAATAAATGTCTGCTCTAAAAATCAAA
This sequence comes from Shimia sp. NS0008-38b, assembly GCF_040370365.1. Classification (NCBI taxonomy): domain Bacteria; kingdom Pseudomonadati; phylum Pseudomonadota; class Alphaproteobacteria; order Rhodobacterales; family Roseobacteraceae; genus Shimia; species Shimia sp. NS0008-38b. The sequence goes on from NZ_BAABWQ010000004.1 coordinate 214,008, forward strand.
AAAGGCTCCACGAGCCACTCTGCCTACAACCTACGCCCGACCTTTTCGGACGAAATCGAAACCCACACTCTGGCCGTCCTGGTGGACAACGAACCGGGTGTTCTGGCGCGCGTGATCGGCCTCTTTTCTGGCCGAGGCTACAACATCGAAAGCCTGACCGTGGCTGAGGTCGATCACACCGGCCATTTGTCCCGCATCACTGTTGTGACCACCGGCACGCCACAAGTTATCGAACAAATCAAAGCGCAATTGGGCAGGATCGTCCCGGTGCACGCCGTGCACGACCTGACTGTCGAGGGCGCCTCCGTTGAGCGAGAGCTCGCACTCTTCAAAGTATCAGGCACAGGTGACAAACGTGTTGAGGCCCTGCGTCTGGCGGATATCTTCCGCGCCAATGCCGTGGACAGCACGTTGGAGAGCTTTGTCTTTGAACTGACCGGCGCGCCTGAAAAAATCGACGCCTTTGCCGAGCTTATGCGCCCGTTGGGCCTTGTCGAAGTGGCACGTACAGGTGTGGCTGCGCTGTCGCGTGGTTCGGAGTAAATCGACAGCTCTCATATGCGATGCACAAAAATACAAAACGGGAGGTCATTTGACCTCCCGTTTTTGATGATGCCACTCTTTCGAAGCGCCGTTCGTGTCCATCTACAGACGGTTGACTGCTCTTAGATCATCCTGGCGCCAATGGTCGGGTTTCTCCCCACTCTTTTCTGTCAGGAAACCGCACAACATTTCCATGCTGTCTGTCCCGCGATTTTGACAGATTGGTCGCGCCTTCGCCTTCGGCCTTTAAGCGTCGTACCAATTCTTCAGCTGCAGCAACCACCACCCGTTTAGGGTTGAGCGCTACACGCCGCTCACCGTTGTCACTCACATCAAACAAGAGCATATCCCCCGCCTCAAATACCGCTACTTCGGCACTCTCGTCAGGCTTCCTGCCCACCAACACCTCTTCAATCCCGTCATAATACGCGAGGTCTTGGTGGTCTTCACACCAAATTACGGCTTTGCGGCGCTTTGGATCACTCCAAAGTACCACCCCATACATCTTTTTCTCCTTAGGTCCCGATTTATCCCGTACACATACAAACTGATTTAATTCCCGACTCAAACTGTCACAAAATCTGGGCGCGCAGTACACCTCTATCCGCCACGAATATCGACTGAAATTGTGTCTAAAGAGAACGTTCTTGACGCGAAAAAGCATCACAACGACACAACTTAGCGTCGAAATGTGATATATTGAAAAGAATCACAAAAACTGTAGGTGCACCACCACACATGTGCAAAAAATTAGGTACAACTTGAAATCCACCGCCCATCAGCACGCAAATTCACGAGCAGAACTTCGGAAAGTCTTTGGCCGAAATTTGCGGATATTGACCAAGCCCTACCGGTCGGTTTCGGCGTTGTGCCGCGATCTGGGTATCAACCGCACCCAGTTCAATCGCTACCTTGCAGGAGAAAGCTTCCCGCGACCAGACATCTTGGCCCAAATATGCACCTTCTTTGGGGTCGACGCGCGCATTTTGCTGGAACCAATCGAAACAGCCACCAGGCCTCCAGGTGTTTTTAGCCATCCCTATTTGCAAGACTACCTTGGCCTGAATCTGCAAACCATTCCAGAAGAGGTGTTCCCCACTGGTTTTTATCGGTTCTCGCGCGAAAGCTATGTAGAGACAGACCTGATTGTCCTTGGCATAATCTACGTGTTCCGCCGCGATAACTTCGTTTTTGTGCGAGGCTATGAGGCGCGCAATGCGATGCGCAAACAAGGTTTGCCGTTGCAAAGCAGCAAGCGTGAATTCCGTGGTGTGGTGACGCCACAAGATGATGGCGTGGCTTTCAACGTGGCCCACCGCAACAATGCCGCCACCACTTTCAACTACCTTTGCCGCGTGGCGACCTATCAAAACAGCTACTGGGTTGGCTACACAGCCCGGCCCTGCCGGGAAACCGTGTCGGGCCGCCGGGTCACACGGCTGGTGTATGAGCACTTGGACATGCCGTTCGCCGACATCATGAAAGCGGCGCGCGCCACTGGTTATACCGAGCGGCAAAATCTGCCCCCCTTTCACGAACGCTATCTGCGTCTGCAAACCCCGTTTGTCTGAACACGAGGCTTAGCCCTTCCATGCTGGGTGCCAACTCAAGGCACGTAACCAACTGCCCCTGCGAAATCCCGTTGTGGGATCAATACATGGAGGCTTTGTAGTCTGTTTCGAGACCTGCCTCCAACTCCGCCATCTCAGCAGGATTCTCTGGCGCGCCTGTACTTTGATCCAAGATCATTTTCATCAGAGACGGCATCTCCTTGCGGTTCTGACGCGCCTCAGGATCCCACAGACTTGCGCGGCGGAACGCCTTGGCACAGTGCAGGAATACTTCATTGACGCTCACCACGATAGCAACACGCGGCACGCGTCCCTGCACGGACATCATATTCAAAATGTCCGGGTCTTGCGTGATTTGAGCTGTCCCGTTCACCCGCAGCGTCTCATCAAACCCCGGCACCATAAACAACAAGCCCACGGTTGGATTGGCGAGTATATTGGCAAGCGTATCCAACCGATTGTTGCCCGGCCGGTCTGGGATCAGCAGCGTCTTAGTGTTCAGCACTTTCACAAACCCAGCCGGATCGCCACGTGGGCTCACATCCGCCTGTGCGGGACCGGCCTGTGTGCCGATACACAAAAAAGGCGCGCGGCTCACAAAGCTCGACGCATGTTCATCCAGATGATCCAAACACTTCTTGATCGCCAAGTCATGCGTTGCGGGAAACAAGCCGCGCAACGTGGCTTCGTCCCCTATAAGATGCTCTGGTTTCAAACGCACCTCACTCATACCGCGCGTCCTTTTTCTTTGATCAGCGCATACAAGTGCCAACTCCCATGTCCCAGCACCGGCAACACAACCAGCAGACCCAAAAATCCGGGGATCAACGCAACAAACGTCAGTCCTGAAATCAATGCAGCCCACAGCATCATCACCACAAAATGGCGCTGCACATACTGAAAGCTGGTGATCATAGCTGTGACGAAATCCACCTCACGATCAAGCAATAGCGGAAGAGACAACACGGTGATCATGTACAACAGAAGCGCAAACAAGAAGCCAACAACCGACCCAACCGCCAGCATCGTCATCCCGTTGACCGTTAAATAGACCTCAAACGAGCTGGACACGTTGGTCATTGTCGACAGCCCCAAAAACAAGGCAAAGATCATATGGGCCAGAAAGAACCAGAATAGAAAAACAATGATGATCACCGCACAGATTGAGGGCAGTTGTCGTTTGCTCTGTCGCAACACAACACCGGCGATGGTTGGCCAGCTCATTCCCTGTTTCTGCTCTAGCCGGTGGGACACCTCATACAGACCAACGGCCGCAAACGGCCCAATCAACGGAAATCCTATCGCGGCAAATGTCAGCCAATAACTTTGCCCGCTGGCAACGGTCAGCCAAACCATGGCCCACCCACCCAGAACGTAGAACACGGCAAACCCAATCCCATAAATGGGTTTGCTCACAAAATCCCTGAGGCCGCGCCGCAGTGCCGCCCCCAACATGGCAACCGTGACATCCCCTAAAGGCGGCACCCCATGTTCTAAGCCAATGTCCTTGCCCTCCGACGCGACGGCCTGCGCCACCTTCTCGGTCATAGCTGCCTCCTCCTCTTCGTCTCATCGTGGATCAAAGCCGCATAGGCCGCGCAAATCAACCGCTAGAGGCAGGCAATCATGATTGCGGATGGGATCTCTCTGCGATGACAAACGGATAAGTCGCCCGAATAGGGCTGTGGTTGGGGCTGCAAATCAGGCCAAGGCCGGATGGCTCTGCGGCCAATGCGTGGCCATGTGATACGCCTGCGCCACCTCCAAGACCTTGCGGTCAGCCCCCTTGGGACCAATGATCTGCAATCCCATCGGCACCCCGTCATCATTGAACCCAACCGGCACGCTAATCGCAGGCAATCCCAAGAGGCTGGCAGGCACCATCACTTGCATCCAGCGATGATAGGTGTCCATTTGCACCCCGCCGATGGATTTGGGCCAATCCCAATCAGCGGGAAACGGGAAACATTGCGCCACCGGCAAGGTCACAACGTCATAGCTCTCAAACATCTGCGCGGCCGCCGCATACCAGGCGGAGCGCACACGTGTGGCGGCGTGCAACTCCATCGCCAGCATGTCGATCCCGCGTTGCACCTCCCACTGCGCCTCTGGCTTCAACCGCCCGCGGCTTCCTGCGTTCAGATAAAGCGGCGCCAACTCACCCGCCAAAACAAAAGCCCGCAGATCGCTCCAGCTCTGAAACATCGCCTCCGCGTCAAACGGCGGCGCAACATCGCTGATCTGTGCCCCCAGCTCGCGCATGACAACCAGTCCGTTCTCACACAGGGGCAAAACGCCCGCCTCCATTGGCATCGCGCCGCCCCAGTCCCTGAGCCAGCCAATGCGCCATCCCGCGATATCACAGCGCTCAGGTATGTCCCAATCCTGAGGCGCCATGTTAAACGGCACCCCCGGCTCGGGCTGTGCCATCACCGCCAGCAACGCCGCACAATCGCGCGGGCTGCGTGCCATCGGCCCAATTGTGGAGAGCTGGTGCCAGAAGCTCTCAGCCCCGACCTCACGCGGCACAACGCCCCAGCTGGGACGAAACCCATAAACGTTGTTCCAGCCGGCCGGATTGCGCAGAGAGCCCATCATGTCGCTGCCGTCTGCCAAGGCCACCAAGCCCAACGCAAGCGCCGCCCCAGCACCACCGGAGCTGCCTCCTGCTGTGCGCCCCTCGAGATACGGGTTGCGCGTCAGGCCATGCACCGGATTGTAACTGTGACTGCCCAAGCCAAACTCCGGCACATTGGTCTTGCCGATGAAAATCGCCCCCGCAGCACGCAGCCGCGCCACAAACGCACTGTCTTTTTCCGAAATCCGATCAGCATAAAGTGGGCTGCCTTCGGTGTTGCGACGGCCTTTGACGTTGGACAGCGCTTTTATCGCCATTGGCAAACCATGCAGCGCCCCGCGTGCCCCATAGGGCACCGCATCCGCTTCGCGCGCCTGTGCCATCAACGCCTCCGCATCGCACAGATCCACAATGGCATTTACGGCCCCGTTGCGCTCATCCACACGAGCCAACGTCGCCGCCATCACCGCCTCCGCTGTCAACCGCCCCTCTCTTAGGGCCGACACCAACACCGTTGCATCCCAATCCAAGAATTCCGCCAAAACACCCTCCCCGCAATCAATCCCGCGGCTCAATGGCAGCACGTTCCGGCCCGCAACACAAGGTCGCCAAAACAACAAAACGGCGCTCAACGGCGCCGCTTTTCTTTCTGGCCTCAAGGTACGTTGGAAATGTCACCATCCCACGAAGATGGGGTGCCTTCGCAACGCAGCCGCGTTTACTCGTCAGCCTGCGCGTCTGCCCGGCTCATCCCCGCAACATCCATCGCCAAGGTCGCGCCCATGAACCCGTCCAGATCACCGTCCAGCACCCCTTTGGTATCGCTGGTCTCAAAGCTCGTGCGCAGATCTTTCACCATCTGATAGGGCTGCAACACATAGGATCGGATCTGGTTGCCCCAGCCCGCGTCACCGGCACTTTCATGCACCTCATTGACCAGCGCAGAGCGCTTATCAAGCTCGATCTGATACAGCCGCGATTTCAAGGCCTTCATGGCGATGTCGCGGTTTTGGTGCTGCGATTTCTCAGAGCTGGTGACCACAATCCCTGTGGGGTGGTGGGTGATGCGCACAGCCGAGTCCGTGGTGTTCACGTGCTGACCACCCGCGCCAGAGGACCGGTAGGTGTCGACACGGATGTCTGCCGGGTTCACCTCAATTTCAATATTGTCGTCCACCACTGGGTAGACCTTGACCGACGTGAACGACGTGTGGCGTTTGGCGGCGCTGTCAAATGGCGAAATGCGCACCAAGCGATGCACGCCGCTCTCTGATTTCAACCAGCCATAGGCGTTGTGACCGGAAATCTTATACGCCGCCGATTTGATGCCCGCCTCTTCGCCCGCAGACTCTGATTGCAGCTCAACTTTGTAGCCCTTTTTCTCCGCCCAACGCACATACATGCGCGCCAACATGCTGGCCCAATCGCAGCTTTCTGTGCCACCCGCGCCCGAGTTGATCTCAAGGAAAGTGTCATTGCCATCCGCTTCACCGTCTAGCAGCGCTTCAAGCTCTTTCTCAGCGGCCTTTGCCGCCAAGGTCTTAAGCGCGGCTTCCGCCTCGGCCACCACCTCTTCATCCTCTTCCATTTCGCCCAATTCAATGAGCTCCATGTTGTCAGACAGATCTGTGGCAATCGCCTCCACCGTTTCCATAGCGTCCACCAGATTTTGACGCTCCCGCATCAACTTCTGCGCCGCCGCCGCATCGTCCCACAGATTGGGATCTTCCACGCGTGCGTTGAATTCCTCCAACCGATAAGGCGCGGTTTCCCAATCCAGGCGCTGGCGCAACAGGGTCAGGGATTTTTCGATCTCTGTAACAGTGTTCTGAGCTTCTGCGCGCATGGGGTCTTAGCCTTCTCGTGGGGTCAGGTCAGGGTGATAGCGCAGCCCCGCGACAGGGGCAAGTCGCCACGCTCTCGCCAATGCCAACGCCCCCGCCTATGGCGGGGACAACTGAATGAGCAATGATCCAATCATGGTACTCACAGCAGGCTTGCCAAGGCGTAGTACAGCGGCATGCCCAGTGTCAGATTGAACGGAAAGGTCACCCCCAGCGCCAGCGACAGATAAATGCCCGACTTTGCTTGTGGCAGCGCCAAGCGCATCGCTGCAGGGACCGCGATATAGGACGCCGATGCGCTCAGCACCATCATCAAGAACGTGCCGCCCACCGACAAGCCGACCAACGTGCCCGCCAACAGGCCAAACAGGCTGCCAACAACCGGCATCACACACCCAAACACCAACACCCCACAAGACATATCCTTGCGGTTCTCACTCAGGCTTTTGCCTGCCGACAGCCCCATATCCAGAAGGAAAAGCGCAAGAACCCCCGTGAAAGGCACCACAATAAAGGGATGCAGATCATTGAGCCCGCTTTCGCCCGTGGCCGCGCCAATGGCAAACGAGCCCACCAAAAGCACAATCGATCCGTTGCCAAGGATATGGCGCATCAAGCCGCTGCCCGCGACCACGGCACCGCTCTTGCGCGCCGCCAACCAAAGTGCGGACATAATGGCGGGCACCTCCATCACGGCTGCCACAGCCACCAAGTACCCTTCGGAGGTGATCCCGCGCGCCTCAAGCAAGCTGACCGCGGTGACAAAGGTCACGATCGAGATTGACCCATAATGCCCCGCCACCGCAGCCGCATTTAGCCCATCCAACCGCGTCATCGCCCGCAGCAACCCATAAGCCACAAAGGGCAACACAAACGACAAGACCACGCCAGCCGCCAATGCCGCAACCAGCTGGCCGTCCACACCACTTTTGGCCACCGCAGCACCACCTTTGAAACCAATCGCAAGCAAGAGGTAAATCGACATGATCTTCGCCGCCCCCTCCGGGATCGACAGATCACTGCGGGCAAAGGCGGCCACAAGTCCAAGAATGAAGAACAGGATTGTGGGCGCGAGAAGATTGCCCGCGAGCGCCGCGATTGAGAGATCCATATTGAGTCCTTTGGAAAATGCGCCCCTCGGTAAGGGCTCTCTGAGTGTGTTGGCGCTGTATCGGTTGTAATCTACATACTCTCAAATATATGTTTACTCTGATTTACATAGTTTCAGGCTATCTTATGCGCCCCACTCTACGACAACTCGAATACATTGTGGCTGTGGCCGACGCAGGTCAGGTCGGGCTCGCAGCCGCCCAGTTGAATGTCAGCCAACCCAGCCTGTCTGCACAGCTTTCTGAGGTTGAGCTCGATCTCGGGGTCACCCTGTTTCAGCGTGGGCGTTCTGGGGCAAAAATCACCCCCGCTGGCGAAGAGGTTGTGCGGCGGGCACGGCAAATTCTTCACGAACACAAAGATTTACGCGCCGCAGCTCAAGGGGGTGGCATTTTCCAAGGCCGTTTGCGCTTGGGGGTTTTGCCCTCAATCGGCCCTTATCTTTTGCCGGGTGTGGTGCAGCGCCTGCACCGCGATCACCCCAGTTTTCGCCTGATAGTCCGCGAAGAAAGCACCCGTGATCTGGACGAGGGCCTGCGCAGCGGGCGGCTTGATATGATCATCTCTACCCCCGAGGATCACCCCGGTGCCAAAGCTGACATGTTGTTCACCGAACAACTCTGGGCCGCGCTGGCGCTTGATCACCCGCTGTTGGTGGCCGCCACACCGCTCACCCTGCCCGCTTTGGCGGGACAAACATTTCTGACATTGGGATCAGGGCATCGGCTGTCACATATTGTGGCTGGCCTTGCGGCCACGGCAGGCGGGCGCGTGTCCGACGAATATGAAGGCACCAGTTTGGATGCGATCCGCCTGATGGCAGCAACAGGCGCCGGGGTCGCGATCCTGCCGTCAATCTATGCCGCAACGGAATCCCGACGCGGTACCGATGTCAGTCTGCACTTGATAAAGGATCCCGCCGCCAGCCGCACGCTGGCTCTGATCCAACCGAACCTGTCCAAACCCCGCCCCGGCAGCGAGCTGCTGGCCGAAGTGTTGCGCAGCGAGGCCACGCGTATCTTACGTGCGGCCTGATCAGCCGCAGCACCCGCTGGTACAGGAGGATTTTGCCGCAGGTTGCAGATCGAAATCGGTCAGCGGCGCATCGCCAAACAACACCTCAGCAGACACCCCAAGCGCCGCTGCAATCCGCAACACACTGTCTTGTGCCAAAGCGTCCCGCATCGGTGCCGCCCCTTCCAGCCGCGCCACCTGCCGCTCTGTCAATCCGGCCAATTTGGCCAGCTTGGGCCGTCCCAGCTTACGCGCTTTGCGCAAAGTTTTGAGCGTATCGGCATCGATGGTTGTGGCGGTCATGGAAATCTCCGGTGATCTGCCTGCCTCCAAGGAGACACGCGATGGTATAAGGTAACACCCTTTACGCCACCGGAAACTGCAATGGCAACCCCGCCGTGCCTGCAAGAGCGGGCGCGCGACCTGTCCCCCTGCGCGGGCGCTTTAGTAGAGACCGCCAGAGCTCACAGTGCCAAAATCCGCTTTCGGCCCCACAATGCCCGTGCCGCCTGACGATGTGGTCACTTCGCGCCCCTGAGAGGCTTGCACCTCTTCAACCAAAGGCAAGTTGGACCCCATTGCAAAACCACCATCGTAGGTGATGCCAAACACCGGCTCTTCGCCGTCACGGAAATACTCTGCAACCACATGCGTGCCACTGGCGTCATTGTCCAAACGCGCACCAGTGTAACGGTCGATTTTGATGAAATGTCCGCCGGGTGGCACACGGAACTTGCCGCCACCATATTTCTTGATCGCTTCTTCCATGAACTCTTGGAACACAGGACCACAGGTGGTGCCCCCATAGGTGCCACGCCCCAACGGACGTGGACGGTCATGGCCGATATAGCACCCAGCCACGATGTTGGAGGTAAAGCCCACAAACCAAACATCTTTGGCCTCGTTTGTGGTCCCGGTTTTACCAGCCACAGGCACGGACAGGTTGATCTGGCTGCTGGCCGTGCCGCGGTTCACCACACCTTCCATCATCGAGGTCAGCTGATAGGCGGTCACCGCATCCATCACCCGTTCGCGGTTGGTCACAATCCGCGGGCCGCGTGTTTCGGGGATGCTTGGGTCCAAACAGTCGGTACATTCGCGCTGATCATGGCGATAAATCGTCTTGCCGTAACGGTCCTGTACACGGTCCACCAACGTGGGCTCAACACGCTCACCGCCATTGGCAAACATCGCGTATGCGGCCACCATTTGATAAAGTGTGGTTTCATCCGCCCCCAGCGAGTTCGCCAAAAACGCACCCATATTGTCATAAACACCAAACCGCTCCGCATAGCGCGCCACGGTTTCCATGCCGACCTCTTGCGCCAAACGAATGGTCATCAAGTTCCGGCTCATTTCAATGCCGGTCCGCAACGGGGTCGGACCGTAGAATTTGTTGGTGGAGTTCTTGGGCCGCCACACACCCTGCGGCGTGTTGATCTCAATCGGCGCGTCAATCACGATGGTTGCAGGTGAGTATCCGCTGTCCAGCGCGGAGGCATAAACAAACGGCTTGAAGCTTGAGCCCGGCTGACGTTTCGCCTGTGTTGCGCGGTTAAACACCGTGTCTTGATAGCTAAAGCCACCCTGCATGGCGATCACACGGCCGTTGTTGACGTCCATCGCCATAAAACCGCCCTGCACTTCCGGCACCTGCCGCAGCGACCAGCGCACAAACGCGCCACTTTCGTCATTGGTGATCGCGCGCACCAATACGACGTCCCCCACAGACACCAGATCTCCGGCCACTTTCGCTTTGGGCGCCAATGATCCATCTTCACGTTGCTTGCGTGCCCACGTGACATCTTTGGCTGGAACCCAATGTCCGTCATCATCTTCTTCGATGCCTTCGATACCAACACGCGCGTCATTGTTGCCAACCCGCAGCACCACAGCAGGGTACCACTGACCTTCCAGAGCGACATCACGCGGCACCGACAGATTGGCCAGCCCCGCACGCCAGCTCACCTCATCGGTCAACATCTCCGCAGGCAGCACTTCGCCTGTGCCACGCCACACCCCACGCGAGCGGTCATATTTTTCAAGCGCCCGACGCAGCGCGCGCGCCGCCACATCCTGCATCTCTGGATCTTCGGTGGAGCGCACAGTCATCCCGCCGGAAAAGAACTCATCCTCACCAAAATCACGGCTCAGTTGACGGCGGATTTCATCGGTGAAGTAATCCCGAGGTGGCAGACCCACTTTGTAACTTTCATAGTCACCGTTTTGCACCGATGCCAAAGGCAACTCTTTTTCGCTCTCATATACCGCCTGTGTGATGATGCCGTTCTCTGACATCTCTTTGAGCACAAAGTTGCGCCGCGACAGAACACGCTCTTTGTTGCGCACCGGGTGAAATTTGCCCGGCGCTTTGGGCATTGAGGCCAGCGTCGCCGCCTCATGTGGCGTCAATTGTTCAAGCGTTTTGTTGAAATAGGTCTGCGCCGCCGCAGCCACACCATAAGAGTTCTGACCAAGGAAGATTTCGTTCAGATACAGCTCCAGAATCTGATCTTTGCTTAACGTCTCTTCAACCCGAGTCGCCAGAATGATTTCCTTGATTTTGCGTTCAATTCGGCGATCGCCTGACAGCAAAAAGTTCTTCATCACCTGCTGCGTGATCGTAGACGCCCCGCGCACATTGGCGCCACGGCTCTGCACAGCCTCCACGGCGGCGGCGGCAATACCGCGCGCATCATAGCCGGAATGGGTGTAGAAATTCTTGTCTTCTGCCGAGATAAACGCCTCTTTCACCAGCTCCGGAATTTCATCCGCGGGCACAAACAAACGGCGTTCTTTGGCAAATTCATCAATGATATGCCCTTCACCCGAATAAATCCGGCTGATGGTGGGCGGCTTATATTGCGCAAGGCTCTCATGGCTCGGCAGCTCTTGGCCATAAATCCAGAACACCGCACCAATAGAGAGCGCCACCACGGCAATCCCCATGGTCACAAAGGTGAAAATGGTCCCGAAGAAGGACAGTATGAATCGTATCACGTGCAGGCCTTTTGACGTCGCTCAGAGCTCCTCTATACAGAGGCCGTTGCACAGGGTCAAAACACGTCTCTGTAGGAACCAGCAAATTTGCGCCGCATCAGGCGCGCATATCTCTAGAGCTTTTGCCTAATGGTCATAAAGCTCCGAAAACACCGGTGACCCGCCGTGATCTGAAAGCACGCGGTCAACCGTCTCATAGAAATGGCCGCATACATCGAAAAAAGTTTCTTTGTACAATATTTCCAATGCCACCAAATCACTGGGCAACTCTAGACCGTCATCGCTCTGAAACCTCTCCAATAACTGCAACCTTGTTGTTATCTCAATACCAAGGGAAGCGAGCGCCTGTGTGCGCCATTCAAATTCATCCGCAACACCGGACAGATGCACCTGCAAATCACTCAATGTGACGCCAAGACTGCCTTCCTGAGAAAAAACCTTCCGAACTTCTTTCGCCGACTTCCTGATCAAACCCAACCCCGGGAGACCAGTCGCCGCTTCTTTGAGCAACAAAGACGTCTCGTCTAGCAAGCCTTGTATGTCTAGCGCCCGCTTGGCCTTCAGTATTTTGCGCAGCTTGTTGCGCAAGCGATCCGCGGTCTTTTGCAGGTGTTTTTGATTGGCTGACAATTTCTTTGGAACGGTATCGGACGAGAATTCTATTGTCACCTCTGCCAGATCGTCGTTCAAATCTGATACAAATGTTTGGTAGTCCTGACACAGCAACACACAATAGGCAGCCATCGCGAACTGTCGCCTTACCATTGTGACCGGGTGCTCTACCATGTCTTCCAGAACATCCGCGACATCGGCGAGCCTCTCTAAGTCCTTGTTCACCTTGGCCACACGCTACACTCCTTCCTACCAATTACTTCACCAACCGTGCCTGCATGTGCAGCACCGCATTACTCATCTTCAAAACCGAGCAATGTCGAACATGCACCAAACTAGACTCAAAAACCCCTCTTAGAGACAACGCCAATTCAAACAAAATTACTGAAACCGTTCTTCACTGCTGTCTCCGCGTTACTGCCGCACCAACGCCCGCGTCGCCTTGTCCTCAGCCACCCATGCCAACAGCCCATCTCTCAGACCTGCCGCCATGGCTGCCCGCCACCCCGGATCTGTCAAGTTGGCCAAATCCTGCTGATCAGACATGAAGCCAAGCTCCACCAAAACAGACGGAACATCTGCTGCTTTCAGAACTGAAAATGCGGCCTCTCTCAATGGCTTACGATTAAGTCTTACACCGCCCTCTTTCAAAGCATCGACCAGCGAATGCACCAAAGTCTCGGTGCGCGGCTCCGTTTCCATCCGTGCCAGATCCAACAACACATCGGTGACTTCATCGTCCGCCCCCGACAGATCCACACCCGAGAGAATATCAGCCCGGTCATGACGCTCCGCCAACAAGGCAGAGGCGGCATCACTGGCCTCCTCAGACAATGTGTAGAACGTTGCCCCTTTGGCATTGCCCTGACTCAGGCTGTCCGCATGCAGCGACACAAACACATCCGCCTGATGCTGATGCGCCATCGCGACGCGGCCCTCAAGGGACACAAACACATCCTCATCGCGCGTCAGCACCACCTCAAAGCCGCCCGCACGTCGCAACACGTCGCGCAGCTCACGTGCAAACATCAGCATCAAGGTCTTTTCCTGCACGTCCCCGCGCTCTGCGCCCGGATCAATACCGCCATGGCCCGGATCAATCACAATGATTGTCTCTGCCCAATCCTCGGCGCGTGAAATCTCGGGGGTCGCAGGTTCCGGCAAATCCCAACGTGGATCATGTGGTGCCCCCGCCGCCTTGGCAAACTCTAAGGTATCCGCAGGTGACAAAACCAGCGTCAGCGTGGCGCCGCCCGTGCCAACATCCACAGCCATCTCTGCGGTGTCCACGGCCAGTGCGCGCTCCAGATCAAGCACCATCCGGCTCCAACCCGGACGATATGCGCCAAATCTGACCGCAGAAACACCTTCTGCGACGCCCAAGTCAGCGGCTTGAAGGTCTCCCCAATCCACCTCTTTGAAATCCAGCACAACCCGGCGCGGCGCATCCAATGTGAACACCCTCCATGGCACCCCTTGAGACAAGCCAAGCCGCAATTCCGCTGCCCCGCGCCACCCCTCTGACAGGTTGCTGCTGGCCTTATCCAGCCGCGCCAAGGCAGAAAACCCCGCGTCCTGGGCGGTCGCCATACAGGCCCACAGCCCCAAAACCAATGTCAGAAAAATCCTGCTCATGCCGCTCTCTCGCGTTGTCTTTTGCCACAGCTTACACCAGCCGCCAGCACACCGCCACGCCCAGCTTTCCTTTGATCAAAATACCTTCAAACGAAGGGGTCCGCTGCCACCATAGCAAGCAAAGGAGCGCTTTCCCCACAGGCCCGCACACCGGTCACACAAATCCGCGCGCTGCCATAAATCGCTGCAGTCGCGCCAAACCATCCTCGATGTCGGCCGTGCTGCGCGCATAAGAAAACCGCAACGTTTGATGGCCACGCACAGGGTCAAAATCCAACCCCGGCGTTACAGCAACACCTGCCTCCGCCAAAATGTCACCTGCAAAGGCCCGGCTGTCTTGGGTAAAGGCGCTCACATCCACATAGACGTAAAATGCGCCATCTGGCGGCGCAAACTTATCAAACCCCGCCTTTGGCAGCCCTGAGATCATCAAGTCTCGATTGGCGCGATACACCGCCATATTGGCCTCAAGCTCCTCATGACATTCCATCGCAGCCAGTGCCGCCACTTGGCTGGCGTGGCTGGCGCAAATGAACATGTTCTGCGCCAAACGCTCGATCTTGCGCACGTGATCTTCAGGCACAACCATCCAACCCACACGCCAGCCGGTCATGCTGAAATACTTGGAAAAGCTGTTGATCACATAACAGTCATCCGTCAGCTCCAGCGCCGTCACCGCCTTGGCCTCATACTCGATGCCGTGATAAATCTCATCGCTGATAAATTCCGCGTTTTTCTCGCGGCACAGATCAATCAACGCCCCCATAGCAGGCGCATCCAACATCGTGCCTGTCGGGTTTGCAGGCGACGCCACCATCAGCCCATCAAAATCCAAGGCGCGCAAATCATCCGGCACGGGCTGCAACCGGTTTTCAGGCGCGGTTTGCACATCTAACGGCTGCAAACTCAACGCTTTGAGAATCTGTCGATAGCTTGGATATCCCGGTGCCCCAATCGCCACCCTCTCTCCGGCATCAAACAGCGCGGTAAACGCCAGCAAGAACGCACCTGACGACCCCGGGGTCACAATCACCCGACTTGGGTTCAGGTCCACATCATACCATTCTCCGTAAAGCTGCGCGATCCGGGTGCGCAGTTCCGGGATGCCCAAAGCCACCGTATAGCCCAGAGCGCCCTGCGACATGGCACCTGCCAAAGCATCCCGCGCGCCCTGAGGAGCTGCAGTGCCCGGCTGGCCCACCTCCATGTGGATGATATGGCGCCCGCCCTCCTCGGCTTGGCGCGCCGCCTCCATCACATCCATCACAATGAAGGGATCAACTGCCCCACGTCTTGAGTTCCGCATCATTTTGCTCCCTAGTGTCGCCATGAGCTTTCACCGCGAAATGACGGCGCCGTCAATCACCGCTTTTAAGGCCCGCGCCATCGCTTTGCTGACGGCGCTTGTGCTGATGGTCACCACGTCAACTGCCCACGCGGTCAGCCTGCTGCGTGATCCTGATATTGAACACGCCCTGCGCAAAATGGCGTCACCCGTTTTAAACGCTGCCGGCCTTGGCGATACCGTTAGAATATTGCTGGTTGGGGATGATAGCCTCAACGCTTTTGTGGTCGATCACAGCCATATATTCATTCACACCGGCATGCTCATGCGCATGTCCAAACCTGAAATGCTGCAGTCTGTGATTGCACATGAATCGGCCCATATCGCCAACGGACATATCACCCGACGCATGGCCAATCTTGATTCGGCGCGCACCGCATCCGGCCTGGGCCTCGCCCTTGCGCTTGCCGCTGCTGCCGCCACAGGACGCGGAGATGTGGCCGCGGGGCTGGCCTTGGGCACTCAAAGCGCCGCCCAACGGCGATTTCTTGCCCACACCCGCTCCGAGGAGGCCTCCGCAGACCAATCCGCTGTGCGTTATATGGCGGCGGCTGGCATTGATCCCATTGGCGCGGTGCAAGTGCACAAGATTTTTGAAGGCCAGGAGCTTTTGAACGTCTCTCGGCAAGATCCCTACACACGCAGCCACCCGCTGACACGTGACCGGGTGCGCGCCATGGAAGGGTTTGTAGCCGCCTACTCGGGCAAGTCCCGCCCACAACCTGATCTGGACTATTGGTACGACCGCGCACGCGGCAAAACCACCGCCTTTCTGCGCCCGACCAAGTGGACCATGCAACGCGCCTCAGAAAGCCCGGCGGATGATGTGCGCCACATGCGGCTCGCCGTGGCGTATCACCGCCAACAAAACTTGGCCAAAGCCATCTCCCACATCAATCAGTCGCTTGCGATCCGTCCCAACGATGCGTTCTATTATGAACTGAAAGGTCAGATTTATCTGGAAAACCGACAGTTTCAGAACGCTGTGACCGCCTACCGCAAAGCCAATGATCTTGCACCACGCAATGCTTTGATCTTGGGGGGTCTTGGCCGCGCGCTGCTGGCCGTCAAACGCCCCAAAGAGGCGCTGAACTATTTGGAACAGGCCCGCGATCTTGATTTTCGCGACGCGCGAGTCTTGCGCGACCTTGGATCTGCCTATTCCCAGACAGGTCAACACGGGATGGCCTCACTCGCATCCGCAGAGCGCTATGCCCTTGCCAATCGCCTGAAAGATGCCGACATACATGCGCAACGTGCACTGGTCCGCCTGCCCCGTGGTTCTGGCGCCGCCCGACGTGCCGAAGATATTGTGAGCGCCGCAAAGCGTGCCAACAAAAAAAGATGATGGAGACCTTCATGAAACACCTGTTCGCCCCGGCCATGGTGGCCCTGTCCTTAACCGCCTCCTCTGCTTTGGCCTTTGACATCGATGCCCTGTCAGACAGCGAACGCAGTGCGTTTCGCGCCGAAATCCGCGCCTATCTGCTGGAAAACCCAGAGGTGATCATGGAAGCGGTGGCGGTTTTGGAACAGCGCCGCGAAGCGGAGCAGGCCAATGCAGACGTGAATTTGGTGGCCAACAACGCCGATCGTCTGTTTGATGATGGCTTCAGCTGGCAAGGTGGCAATCCCGAGGGCGACATCACGCTGGTGGAGTTCATCGATTACCGCTGTGGCTATTGCCGCAAGGCGCACGATGAAGTTGCAGAGCTGATCTCTTCTGACGGCAACATCCGCTTTATCGTGAAAGAATATCCAATCCTTGGCGAAGCGTCTGAGCAAAGCGCCCGCTTTGCCATCGCCGTGAAGCAGAAATTGGGGGATGACGCCTACAAACTGGCACATGACAGCCTGATCAAAATGCGCGGTGATGTGACGCCAAAGTCGCTGACAAAACTCTCCAAAAGCCTTGGGTTTGAGGCGGACAATATCTTGGAGCATATGAACAGCGAAGAGGTTACGTCGGAAATCAACACCACCCGCGCCTTGGCACGTGACATGAACATTTCCGGCACACCGTCTTTTGTACTGCAAGACGAAATGCTGCGTGGTTACCTGCCGCTGGAGAACATGCGCGCCATTGTCGCTGACAAACGCAGCTGATGGCCTGACCATACAACGCAAAAAGCAGCGGCCCGTCCGCTGCTTTCTATTTTCTGAGGCGGCAAACAGCTATCAAGTCCACGCCCCAAGTGGGTGGCGTTAAGTCTCCGGCGTCCAATCTGGCTGTGTCGCAAACCGAACAACATCGGCATCGAGCTGATCCCAATGCGGCTTGTCCCGCTCAAAAATCACAACCTCAACTGCCAAATCGCGCGCATCATCCATGGTACCAAGCGACAGGGTGATATGCTGCGGTGACCCTGTGTTTTTGCCCCAGATCGGGCTGCCACATTTCACGCAAAACCCTTTGCTGACCGTGGTGCCTTTACAAGACTCATAGGTGAAGACCCCGACCTGCCCATGCACATCAACATTTTCCGCCAAGTACATGGCACCAACAGTATGCCCGGTGCCGCTCAAACGGCGGCACTCTTCGCAATGACACTGCGCCACCACAACGGGCTGACCAGCGGCTTTATAGGTTACCGCCCCGCAGAGGCACTTTCCGGTAAAATTTGTGCACATTCGGCAACTCTATAGTGGCACATGACAGGCACAACCCAACAGACTTGATCTTGTCGCACTTTTTGCGAAAGGCGCAGACAGTACGCTGTATTTGCCCTGAATTTTCCTAGTGCAACGTACGGTGTTGAAAGGGTGCAAAATGGTAGATTTGAGACCGGCGCGATACCACCGCAATACAGACGCGATACCGACGCGCAATTTCACCATGCGATTGCGACATTAACCAATATCGCCTCGCGGGAGATTTAGGTCATTCCGCTGCCTCAGCAGAGGTCTCAGCATCAATTTGCGCGGCCTTCTTCTCAACCTGCTCAACGATGTGATCGACCATCTCTTCGTTGGACATTTTGTGGCTTTGCTTACCGGCCAAATACACCATGCCAGCCCCCGCACCACCGCCGGTGAATCCCACATCCGTCATCAGGGCCTCACCGGGCCCGTTGACCACACAGCCGATGATCGAAAGACTCATAGGTGTGTGAATGTGCGCAAGCCTTTCTTCCAATGTTTCCACAGTCTTAATTACATCAAAGCCTTGCCGCGCACAGCTCGGGCAACTGATGATATTGACCCCACGATGACGAAGACCAAGGCTTTTGAGGATCTCAAAACCAACCTTAATCTCTTCGACTGGATCGGCGCTCAAACTCACGCGTATGGTATCGCCAATACCCATCCACAGAAGTTGTCCGAGCCCAATTGCGGATTTGATTGTGCCGCTGACAAAGCCGCCAGCTTCGGTGATCCCAAGGTGAATCGGCGCATCTGTGGCATCTGCCAACATCTGATATGCAGCCGCAGACATGAAGACATCACTGGCTTTGACGCTGATTTTGAATTCATGAAAGTCGTTATCTTGCAATATCTTAATATGCTCTAAGCCGCTCTCGACCATCGCGTCTGGACACGGCTCCGCGTATTTGTCCAACAGGTGTTTCTCAAGGCTCCCGGCGTTGACACCAATGCGGATCGAACAGCCATGATCTTTGGCCGCCTTGATGACCTCTTTGACCCGTTTCTCATCACCGATGTTTCCGGGGTTGATCCGCAAACACGCTGCGCCCGCCTCAGCCGCTTCAATTGCACGTTTGTAGTGAAAGTGAATATCAGCAACGATTGGAACAGGGCTTTCTTTTGTAATTTCTTTCAACGCTTGCGTGGCCGCCACATCTGGCGCGGAGACGCGCACGATGTCCGCTCCGGCCTCCGCAGCTGCCAGCACCTGACCCAGTGTTGCCTTCACATCACCACTGTCAGTGTTTGTCATTGTTTGAACCGCAATCGGTGCGTCGCCGCCGACAGGCACATTGCCCACCATGATCTGACGCGACTTACGTCGTTCAATATTGCGCCAAGGACGGATGTGGTTCATGGACATGTCAGGGCCTTTCGCACCATCGCAAGAACAGCTTTGATGCCTGTCTAATCACTTCACAGTTCAGGAGCAATGCGCGAAGACGCACAGACACCGATGGTTTGCGCGCAGGTCTATCAAGTATATGAAATGATTGAGTCTCTAGGACAGTGCCTTGATCACTCTTCCGCGACAACAACATCCGCGGCGGCCGCCAGAGCCACAATTTTTGCCAGCTCTGGATCATCTGCCAGATCAGCAACAGCAAAGTTCTCTCTCACCGCATCCGTCGCAAGCTGCAGGTCCCGCACCGTGCCGGTGCCCTCACCTGCAGGGCCATAAAGTGCGCCGTTCACTTTGAAATACACAGAACCAGACATCCCGGCCCGCAGTGTAGGGGCCTCTTCGGTTGCCGGCAGGATATATTCCTCGCCTGCATCAAGGATTTTCTCAAGCAACACGCTGCCATCTGCAGCGCGCACACGCACCCATGCGGGACGCACGGCCATCAGCACCAACTCTGGTGCGTCATCCTCAACGACCTTGGGAACGATACGTTCTTCCTCAACGGCCACTTTGGCGACAAGTTCCGGAACCTGCGGAGTGAACACACCAATATTATTGGGGTTCAACTGTGAAATCGGCGCATCACGCGCCACCAATACTGGAACATCCAGAGCCTGAGGGCGATACAATCGATCCAAAGCTTCAGCTGGCGCAAACACACCAGCCCCCAATGTAGCAACCGCTTCGCCTTCTAACGCAGTCTCAGGACGAGACGTCATACGATCCGCACGATCCAGCGGGTCTAAATCGCTCAACACAACTGGAGATTGCTCCACAGGCGCAAGCGTAACACGTTGAATTTCATTGAGAACAGACCATCCACCGTAGCCGATCGCAGCAATCAAGGCGACCAACACCAAAGATGATCCAACCGCGCGCATCTCGATACGAGACAACAATGACTCCTGAATGGGAGTGAACGGTGCATTTCTTGCAAACGGATCACCAGAAACCACCGGAGCAACCTTTTCGGTCTTCCGCGCGCCCGAGGCCTCCGCAGACATGCCGTGCGCAGTGGTAAACCCACTCTCTGCACAAAAGATGTCAAACGCCGTTTCCGGGTCGAGCCCCAAATAGCGTGCGTAAGAGCGCACGTACCCAGCAATAAACCCAGGCGTTTCGAATGCAGATGGATCACAGTTTTCAATGGCAGCGATATAGCTGGCACGGATACGCAATTCACGCTGAACATCGAGAAGAGATTTGCCCAGCGTTGCACGCTCTCCGCGCATCATGTCGCCAAGACTGACAGCAAAGTCATCG
The DNA here is from genome assembly GCF_040370365.1 of Shimia sp. NS0008-38b. NCBI lineage: Bacteria > Pseudomonadati > Pseudomonadota > Alphaproteobacteria > Rhodobacterales > Roseobacteraceae > Shimia > Shimia sp. NS0008-38b. Next base: position 234,574 of record NZ_BAABWQ010000004.1, read on the forward strand.
TACCCTTTCGGGCCTTCAACTACCTCTTCGGTATTGCGCTTTGATCTGCGCCCGATCATCACAAATGCCCCATCTCGCACCGCCGACCCTTCATCATCCCCGATTCGGACCGATCCCTTATTAACAGAATCTATAGCACAATTAAGGACCGCGAGAACTTAATGTGTGGTTAACCTGCCAAATCGGCACGATTCAGCGCACAATGGCTCCAAAGTGCGTCCAGAGCACCCACAAGAGCGTCCATTTCATGCGGGCCGTGTACGGGAGACGGCGTAAACCGTAGTCGTTCCGTACCACGTGGAACGGTTGGGAAATTGATTGGCTGAACGTAGATGCCATAGTCTTCAAGCAAATGATCGGACAACACCTTGGTATGGACAGGGTCTCCAACAATCACCGGCACAATGTGGCTGCCATGGTCAATGATAGGCAGGCCCAAACCTTTCAGCCGAAGTTTCAGTATTTTCGCCTGAGTTTGATGGCGTTCGCGCAACGCCTGATCTGTTTTCAGATGTGCGACCGAGGCTGCAGCCCCAGCAGCAATGGCCGGAGGAAGCGATGTCGTAAAAATGAACCCTGGCGCATAAGACCTTACAGCGTCGCACATTTTTTCAGACGCGGCGATATAGCCGCCCATCACACCATAGGCCTTGGCCAAAGTGCCGTTGATGATGTCGATCCGATGCGCAATATTGTCACGCTCAGTGACGCCACCACCACGTGGACCGTACATGCCGACAGCATGCACCTCATCGATATAGGTCAAAGCGCCAAACTCATCCGCCAAATCACAAATCGCTTCAATCGGTCCAAAATCTCCGTCCATGGAATACACAGACTCAAAAGCAATCAGTTTCGGCGCGGCAGGATCATCCGCCTCCAACAACGCGCGCAGATGGTCCACATCATTGTGTTTGAAGATACGCTTCGCGCCGCCATTGCGGCGCACGCCTTCAATCATTGATGCGTGATTCAATTCATCTGAATAGATAATCAGTCCAGGAAACAGTTTTGGCAGAGTGCTCAACGTCGCGTCATTGGCGATATACGCGCTGGTGAAAAGCAATGCGGCTTCTTTGCCATGCAAATCAGCCAACTCAGCTTCCAACCGCTTATGGAAAACTGTGGTGCCCGAAATGTTCCGAGTGCCACCAGATCCTGCACCAGCAGCGTCAACAGCGTCATGCATCGCATTCATCACAACAGGATGCTGTCCCATACCAAGATAGTCGTTACCACACCACACTGTGATCGGACGCGCACTGCCATCTTCACGGGTCCAAGTCGCATGCGGGAAATGCCCCTGCTTACGTTCGATGTCGATGAACGTGCGATAGCGCCCTTCTTCGTGAAGTCGATTAATTGCGTCATCTAGCTTTGCAGTGTAATCCACAGTGGCGTTCCTTCTTACCAGTCTCAGAGACTTGGCTTTGCAATGCCCATTTAAGACATCGCTGCTCTTTTAGTCATCCGTTGCGCGTTGGGCAATGGCTACCAGACGACACAACGATACCACATTGATATCGATCAATGTGTAAATGCGCGAGTCTGGACACTGGCCGATCCGGTGTTACGGTTCCCGCAAATCGTCGCACCCCAACCAACTTACAGGAGCCTTCATGACGCTGGACCCCGTACTCGCCCGTATTGATCAGAACATGCCCGACGCAGTCGACCGGTTGTTTGATCTGCTGCGGATCAAATCAATTTCTACAGACCCGGCTTTTAACGCCGATGTCGACCGTGCCGCCGAGTGGTTGGTGTCTGAGCTTCAAAGCATTGGAATCGAAGCGGAAAAACGCCCAACGACCGGGCACCCCATGGTTGTCGGGCATGTTGATGGACCTGGTCCGCACCTTTTGTTTTACGGTCACTACGACGTTCAACCTGTCGATCCCCTGGAACTTTGGGACAGAGACCCGTTTGACCCAGCGCTGGAGGACACCGATGCAGGTCAGGTCATTCGTGCTCGCGGTGCATCTGATGACAAAGGGCAGTTGATGACCTTTGTCGAAGCTTGCCGCGCTTGGAAGGCTGTTCATGGTGCCCTGCCCTGCAAGATAACATTTCTGTTTGAGGGTGAGGAAGAATCAGGTTCCCCTAGCCTTGTGCCTTTCCTAAAAGAAAACGCCGAAGAGTTGAGCTGCGACATCGCCCTGATCTGCGACACCGGCCTGTTTGAAAGCGCGGTTCCCGCAATCACCACAATGCTACGTGGTCTTTTGGGGGAAGACTTTACGATAACAGGACCAAGCCGCGATCTTCATTCGGGCATGTATGGCGGCATCGCGATGAACCCAATTCGCGTGCTCTCCAAAATTCTGGCCGGTTTGCACGACGAGACGGGCGCTGTGACCCTTCCGGGATTCTACGACGACGTGCCAGAGTTACCCGACCACATCCGCGCGCAGTGGCAGGGGTTAAACTTTGATCACGCAACCTATTTGGGAGATGTGGGTCTAAAATCGCCAGCTGGAGAGCTGGACCGCACCCCTTTGGAGCAAATTTGGTCGCGCCCGACCTGTGACGTAAACGGTATTTGGGGCGGCTACACAGGGGACGGATTCAAAACCGTTCTGCCCTCTCAAGCCTCCGCCAAACTGTCCTTCCGTCTCGTCGGTCAGCAAGACCCAGACAAAATTCGAGACGCCTTTCGCAGTTATCTGGAGGGGCAATTGCCTGAGGGATTCACGGTAGAATACCGCACGGAAAAAGGCTCCGCCGCGTCACAGATGTCGATTGAAGATCCATCCTTTGAGAAGGCACGCGAAGCGCTGTCTGACGAATGGCCCCGTCCCGCTGCCTATGTGGGTTGTGGTGGTTCCATCCCGATTGCGGGCTTCTTTAAGGATATGTTGGATATGGATTCGATGTTGATCGGCTTTGGTCGTGACGACGATCAAATCCACTCACCCAACGAAAAATACGACATGGAAAGCTTTCACAAAGGCACCCGATCATGGGCACGCATCTTGGCTGCTTTGTCACAGTAAGTGAATGCACGAACGAAAAGCGCCCGCCTTAGGCGGGCGTTTCACGTTCACACGGCGTCAGCTGCGCACAGCTTGTGAAACTGAGTCAGCAGTGAAATTGAAAACACAAAAACCAACCATAGCACGCCGACCTCGACCACAGCCATCAACACCGGCGGCAAAGCCGGCAGCCCCGCACCGGCCACGGAATATGCCAACATGCACAGCGTCATTATAGTGGCCAAACCGCACGTGATCTCGACATGCTCCAGACTTCTATTGAACGCGGCAAAAATCCCCTCCTTACGTCCCAAAGCTGCCTGAACCAGGCTCGGTGACACTGACAGGTACCAAAACCAAAACCCCCAGGTGAGCGCGGCAGTCAGCACAACTTGGAACCAGCCTTGATGGTAGGCGCCAACGAAGTCCCCTATCGAAATTCTCACGCCTGCTCCCGTGATGAAGGAGGTTGGTACGACAATCATCAGGCCAATCAGCACAAAAAACAGCGTAGCTCCTACGGATTTCAGTAGATATTTGAATGTTTCGGCAACGGGAAGAAGGCTGCGTTGATCGGGCGGAAGCAGTATCGCGCGATGCCAGTTGACGGCCGCGCTGTAAAACAACAACGCCCCCGCGAGAGCGGCGATGACAACCTTTAATCCGAACGCTGACGGGGCGCCCTCATTCGCTGCCAAACCTCCGACAATATTTTGAAAAAACATCACCAAAACGAGGATGGCAAAGATGAAAAGAGGCAGCAATGTCACCTTCAATGCTGTCCAAAAGTTCCCCAGAACGCTATCCAAGGCAGCATCCATCAGCCGTTTCGCCGCGACAAAATCCATAGTTCCAATCCTTAGCCTTGTTGAAGGCGCAGACTGACATACAATCTACACGAGCATCAATGCAGGATGTTCGCCCAATCAAAACGTTTTCTCTTGGAGGGGGAAGAAGTGGCGCGGTTGACGGGGCTCGAACCCGCGACCCCCGGCGTGACAGGCCGGTACTCTAACCAGCTGAGCTACAACCGCGCATCTAACTTCGCCTTTCGGCATGTCCGGTACCCATTGGGCGCCCTGGACTGGACTGGTAGTGGTGGCGCGGTTGACGGGGCTCGAACCCGCGACCCCCGGCGTGACAGGCCGGTACTCTAACCAACTGAGCTACAACCGCTCACTACCTGCTGACTGACATGTGCCGTTCAGCGTGTGGCGTGGTTTATGCTGAGTGCTTTGGCACGTCAAGCGGATATCCGCACCAAATTCAAAGAATTTTCGCACTGATCCGCCCACCCCATTTTTCCCCGTAGAAAGCTAAGGTTACTTTACTTTGCGCAAATACAATTTTGTGATTAGATGGCTCCACCTGATTCAATTGTATTTGAAGGAATAACCCATATGAAACCTCTTTACGCTGCCCTGTGTGTTGCTGGCCTGACATTGGCTGCTTGCTCCCAACAGGAAGAGCCAACTCCAGTTTATGCTCAGCCCACCTTTGACAAAGCTGGCACTGCAAGCTGTTCCGCAGGCTATGATCTGATGACCACTGATTCCGGCGCTCTGGTCTGCGCACCAGCAAGCTAAGCGAACCTACACAGGTTCTTTGACGGCGGTCCATAAAGGGGCCGCCGTTTTTGTTTACCAAAGACAGACCCTTCTGCGGCTCCCCCTCCTCCGCTTTAGAAGCACATGAATCTATGAACAAAGGGCCGGCAACACGTTCACACATTTCACATCGTGAATGGAGGTCAAATGCACTTTTTGTGCAAAAACCTGTCGGTTGCTGGAGTTATCCTCCCAACCGTGTCCCCGGCCACAGCAATGACTGTTTCCTATATCAACCCCGGTAGACAAACTGGGTTCTGGGGCGCTGTGAGCGCACAATGCAAGCAGCAGTCGATGACTTTGGCACCGAACTGGAAATCATCAATACAAATCGGGATCGCCAAGGCATGATCTCTGCCGCCGCTGAGCTCGCGACGCGCATCGCATAAAGAACGACAACCCATCTTTGATGGTTTTCACCGAGGACTTAAGGAAGAATGGTGGGTCGTGAGAGGCTCGAACTCCCGACATCTTCGGTGTAAACGAAGCGCTCTACCAACTGAGCTAACGACCCGGTGAGCGGGGATTTAGCCCCTACGACGAGGGCATGCAACCCCAATTTTGAACTTTTCTTGCTTCCCCCTCAAACTCTCGTAAATTGGCGTGAAATTTCCGCTAGGAACCCAAATGCCTGAGCCCATTATTCCCAAAGGCGTCGCTCATGTCTCCGTCGACACCGTAGGCACTGCAGACCCTATTGTTTTTGCCCTGCAACCAAACCTGTCGATGTTGGCCTTTACTTCCGCCATCGAAACGCTGCGGATCGCCAACCAACTGACCGGCCAAAGCCTTTATTCTTGGACCACAATGTCTGAGACCGGCGAGAATGTGCGCTGCTCAAATGGAATCGAAATAGGCATCGACAGTGCTTTGGGCGCCCCCCCCCCGAATGCCGCGATTTTTGTGTGTTCAGGCGTTGAGCCCGAGCATGCCGCCAGCCAGAAGATGGCGGATTGGGTTCGCCATCAATGGCGAACAGGACGCCGTGTGGGAGGACTCTGTTCGGGCGCCTACACACTTGCCAAGGCTGGGATCCTTGAAGGCAAAGATTTCACGCTACACTGGGAAAATATCCCGCCGTTTCGCGAACACTTTCCGCATCTCTCTCCTCTGGAGCAATTATACGCCATCGATGGGCGGATCATGACCTGCGGTGGTGGTGTCGCGCCAATGGATCTGTTTTTGAAATTGATCTACGAGCGTCATGGAGCCCAACTGGCCCGCGCGGTGCTTAATATGTGCCTGCACACCGTTCAAAGATCAGAAAACGACCGCCAACAAAGCTCCACGGCTGCGGTGATCGGCAATCGCAGCGACAAACTGGTACGCATCATTTCCTACTTTGAAGACCACTTAGAGGAAACCGTGAACCTTGACACGTTGACCAAAAACTTAGGCGTATCGCGCCGTCAGATGGAACGGCTCTTTAAAACACATCTCAATGTGACACCCAAAAAATACCTGCAAGAACTCCGCTTGCAAAAAGCCCGCATTCTTCTTGCCGAAACCGATATGGCTGTTGTCGATGTGGCGACCGCATGCGGATATGAATCAGCTGGAAACTTCTCAAAGCGGTTCCGTGAGGCTTATGGCATATCTCCCCATCGATTTTCTGCCGGCCACGGTTGATGCAGGACACCTAAAGTTTGTCTCAAGATCAACTCACATGTCGTTGTGCCTTAGCATCCGCTGAACAATACAGCGATCTACGGAGCGGTCATTTGTACTAAGACAACATTCGTTTGACTTACCTAAAAAGCCAGCCAACAAATTTCGATCAAAGTTCGACAATCACCACACCATTTGAACCCCAGCCATGCAGCAGGACTTCAAATCTCCAGCAACGATTGGGCGCAGACCAGGCCCCCCATACAAAAAGGCATAAGGCTGGCGGCCAAGCCCCTTACCAAAAGTGTTGGAGTAACCGAACACGTGGACGTGTGCGTTTGGCATTCAGATGAATAAACACCTTCGCAGATATCTGCGAAGGCGTTTTCATCTTGTATCTCGTTTTGCGGAAAATGCCGAGGTGATGCCGGCCTTAGCTTTCCCGTATCAGCCGCTGGACGCCTCCGATCGGGGCTTCATCAGGAGACCTGCGATCCGTGCAGACAGCGGGAAGGCGATAGCTCCCATCACGAATGCGATCGGAAAGGCGATCAGAGCTGTTTTCGGCCAGACCGAAAGCCAAAGGGAGGTCGGCCCAAGGGCTATCAAGGACATAATCCCTGACATGCCAGTGGCCATCAAAAATGTCATGATGACTTGGGTTAGAAACATTGTCTTCTTTTCCATCAGTATTTCTTTCAATGACGGATGGAGTCTTGATGCGCTCCCTGCGCAATATGACACCATCCTGTTGCAAGGGTGGTGTCGCGGGATCACGCCGCTTGGACGTGCTTAAATCCCGCTCACGCGGGGACGGGAATAACCAAACCCGCCTAAAATCTTTTCGACCCTTTCCACATAAAGGCTACACAAGAGAAAGCAAATGATGAAATTGCGCCGAATTGCAACTTGCCGCCCCCACACAATCTACAACACATCTGGCAAGGGGCTTAACTGGTGGCCACCCCCCTCTCTTTCTGAGCACTCAATACTTTCAACTCGGAAAAAGAGATCACTATGACCATTCAAAATGCCTCCCCACCCGTTCGCATCGAACTGGCCGAGACACACGTGCGCATCACTTGGAACGCCGAAACAGCCGGCGACTTTCCATTTGTTTGGCTACGTGAAAACGATCCAACTGGCTTCCACCCTCAAACGCAGGAACGGATGACAGACCTCACCACAATTTCGCTCAACATCACCGCAAGCGCTGCAAAGCAGGTCGAAAACCAACTCGAAGTCTATTGGGACGAAGGTGATGATCTAAGCGTGTTTGATCTGGATTGGCTCTTGGCGCACCGCCCTGGCCACTCGTCTGCTGACGCAGCAGATACCGGTTTTACAACATGGCGCACAGACCTATCTCCCGCGGGTATTCCACGCACAAACGCGGACATCGTGATCAACGATGATGGTGCATTGAAAGACTGGCTTGTATTAACTCGAAAATATGGACTGAGCATCGTTGATCATTTGGCGGACACAACCGATGCGGGTATGGATGTTGCCCGCCGCATTGGGTTTCTGCGGGAAACCAACTTCGGGGTGACCTTTGAAGTCGTTTCCAAACCAAATCCGAACAATCTCGCCTACACGCCGGTCGCCCTCCCTTTGCACACTGACCTCACCAACCAAGAGTTGCCGCCGGGCTTTCAGTTTCTACATTGCCTCGCCAATGAGGCTGAAGGCGGCGAGTCGCTCTTTTGTGATGGATATGCAGTTGCCGAAGATCTCAAACGCAACGATCCCGATGCATTCGCCGCGCTTTGCGACATCAGCATCCCCTTTCGGTTTCATGATAAAGAGACCGACATCAGGTGCCGCAAACGCGTGATTACTTGCAATGACAATGGCGACGTCATCGAAATCTGCTTTAACGCACATTTGGCAGACTTCTTGGACATCGCTCCGCAGGACATGCCGCGGTACTACCGTGCCTACCAGACGTTCATGGCCATGACGCGAGACCCCCACTACATCCTGCGCTTGAAACTAAAAGCAGGCGAGATGGTGGTCTTTGACAACCGTCGGGTTCTGCATGGTCGGTCTGCATTTGACCCCAACACCGGTCGGCGCCACTTGCACGGTTGCTACGTTGACCGGGGCGAATTCGAAAGCCGTCTCCGCGTGTTGTCACGCTAAAAACAAAGCGGCACTCCTTTGAGTGTCGCTTTGTTTACACCACAATTGTGGTGCCTAGAACTTCAATATTATCCTCGACTTAGAGGAAGCCTTCCAAATGAAGCGTCGACAGGGTCAAGCCTGTAAATACATCATACAAATCTAGAGAATGGTGGGTCGTGAGAGGCTCGAACTCCCGCCATCTTCGGTGTAAAGAAAACACGCCTCGGTTACGACTGGACGCTGGCATTGTCGATGTTCGTCGCACAAGCGCAGATACAAAAGTCGGCAGAAGCATAAACAGGATGCACCATAGCAACGCTGCAAACCTGTCCGAAATGGTTGCCTCACTTTAGGCCAGCACACGTATATTTCGGCACCTGGCAAGTTGGTTGTGCACAAGCTCCATTGCCCTTGTTTCATTGCTGTGCGTTGCCTCCGCTCTGTCCTTCCAAAGTTTGGCTTTGACCCGGCGTTCCGCGGTCTCCTGTTCTGTCGAAAGTGCCACAGGCCCGGACCCGCCCCTGACATTCCCCCAATATACCGTCATTGCTTGCGCCTGAAATCTCGTGCATCAATTGGCTTTGTAGGACACTTGGTTTGGTGGGAGCACCCTTGTTCATGATGTCGCTTGGCCTGAATTTACTTCGCCTACTTAAGGCAATTGGACGCTCTTGGAGCATTCCCGATTTTCGAGCTGGATTTGTGCTCGCATCATTGATTCTTTTTTCGGGCACCGTGTTTTATCGCAGCGTAGAAGGCTGGAGTTGGACGGACTCACTCTATTTCAGCGCCACCACAGTATCCACGGTAGGTCTGGGCGACCTGTCGCCGCAGACTGATCTGGGGAAGATTTTTACCGTCGTTTACATCTTTGTCGGAGTGGGAGTTTTCGTTTTGTTGTTTACACAATTTGCTCGGGCTCTAACCCATGTTGAGAATGAGAGAGTTCTAAAGGATAAGGCCGCCAGCACAGAGACTTCGGAGCCAGCACACTCGCCTCGCTCAGACACTGAGTGATATTGATCTGTCCCTACTTCGCGGCAACAGAGGCGATGAGCCTCTTTCATTTTGCCACGCCGAGTTAAGAAGAGAGCAATCTACGTATTAAGGGAATATATCTCGTTGGCTCATGCAGTCTGGTCCAGACCAATGACATAAGATGCTATTGGGGGATGACGGATCGTGGATAACCCGCGCCGCGAACATCGACTTCTGCTATCTCTATTCGGCCGTTTTGTTGCGCCATCGCGAGTGGATCACCCGTGCAAACAAAGAGGGTTGTGCCATTTTGGCCACCGAGCATACATGCAATTCCACCTTGAGAGATAACAACCTCATCAACCTGCTTACCCGTAGCAGAAATACATCGGACTTTGGCTTCAAGCGGGTTAGCAACCCATATGTTACCAGCTTCGTCTAGACATATTCCGTCTGGAGCGGACTTGCGTGTGAAGGTTGCTTCGAAGTCTTCAATCACGCCGAGGGTATCAAAGGCGACGTGTACATAGTGTTCCAAGAGATTGTTCTCTGAGCCAAATTTCAATTGCGACAGGCGGCCTGCGAATGACTCTGCCATGGTCAGGGTTCGCCCGTCGGGCGTGATAGCAAGGCCGTTTGGAAAGGGCAGCTCGTCGCAGAGAACACTTGCGGTTCCGTCGGTTTCCACAACAATAAGTCGCCCTGACTGGTAAGGATCGACACCGACCTGAAAGCCGCTGTCTGCGATGAAAATTCGGTCGCCTGGCCCAACAATCAATTCATTGGGGTAAGCTGCAATGCCGTCAAGATCAAGGAAGGTTGAGAACGCTTCGTCTTCAGGGCCGCGCTTGAGGATTTTTCGATCGAACGCAGCAGCTAACACCGCCGTACCATCGGACAGAAAATCCATTCCAGCAGGTCCACCGGAGACCGGGATATGTAATGTTTGCGTACCATCTAGAGAGACAGACCTAACTCCAGACTTTTCTGCAAAGGCCTCCGTTATCCAAAGCTCTCCAGCATGCCAGCGCGGGCTTTCAGGCCAAACTAAGCCCTCGCAAATAACTGTTGTCTCGTTTGTCATGTGTTCATCAACGCCTCGTTTTGGGTTTGATTAAGAACCTCAGATGGGAGTTCACCGAACTGTCTGAGAAAACACTCCGCAAAACGCCCCGATTTGGTGAAACCCGAGTCCAGTGCGACTTGCTTCACCGAGTGTGGCGGATTGTCTTTGTCGGTTAATCTTTCGTGTGCGGCACTCAGCCTGAATGCCATAAGGCACTTGTACGGCGCCAAGCCGTGAACCTCTTGAAAACACTCAAAGAGACGGGTTTGACCGACGCGCGTTATCGCGCAGATTTCTGAAAGACTGGGTACAGAACTAGAGTGCGCGAGTGTAAGCTGCCGTGCCTCGGCAACCACATCTACGGCGCGACGGTTTAGTCCTCTTGTTACTGCGTTCGCACTTTCGGCCGAACGGAATTCCATAGCCAAAACATCTATGAAGTCGCGCTCAGCAACTTCAGGCATAAAATGTAATTCTTGGCGAGCCCCTAGTGAACGCTCCACCTCCATCGCGGCGTGGATCTGCCCCGCAACGGCTTGCAACAGGACGGTGCTCGGCTGAATAATAGATGCGCCAAATTCGAAAGAGCTATCACACCCGCCATTCATGGATCGCATTGCAGATTCAATTGCTTCGCGTGTTGCTCCCAAAGTGATGGCGTCACGGTTCTCGCCCGCTGTCGAGTAGCCGTTCAAACAGTCTGCGAGAAAGGCATCGCCCTCGCTGACCTGGTATCCATCAAAAACATAGTCCCCGCTCCATGTAAGAGGGATATGCAGGGTGATCCAATTTGGATCCGGAACATTGTAGGCGGTATAAGCTTGTGGCACATGCATGCGCGTGATCACGCAATTTCGTCCTGCCATCTTGAAAGCGCGCATCGTTGGGCGGCGATTACCCAAAAACACGATACCGCCTTCGACAACCGGCAGCCCGATGTTTTGCTCGCGCATAGATGAAATTGCGCGCAGGCCCAATGTCCTTCCGAGATCCGAAGGGGCAAACAAACCAGATTGTGTATCGAAATCACTTATCACAGCAGATCAAAAACCAATCTTTACAGAAATCAACAACAAGCCGAAGATTTTGCGCAATATAGTTGCGCAAATGGCGAAAAAAATTGCGCTTACTAACAATGGAGCATGCCTTGATGTCTGTCACGACAAAAAATCGTGTGAAAATCTCGTGCAGGTTGATTTGATGAGCAGAGGATCCTCTTACTTGACCTCCGTAATTGAGCTGCTGCCGGCTTCGAAACGGCGCAGATGACTATTCTGTGCGGTTGGTCGTTTCAGCAGCTGGTGCTCAAAATTCGGCTTAGTGACAAGACGTCATGTTGTTGCGGGATTGACATCAAAACGAGTTTCACCTGAGTTCCAGCTCCGCGTTCAATATTGGTTGCATTGCCGAAGTCCGCACTGCAACGCCTTGTTGGTGCACCTACTTGGCACAATGGGCCTTTCAGTCCCTCGGACACTGCGAATTGCACTCGCGTAACTTAGACGTGCGACACATGAAGTTTTCATATCGGATGGCGAGGTGAAAGATTTGGGCCTCGAAATATGGCCCCAAATGCGTGGTTGCCGGTTATCGTTTTCTAATTGATGCAAATTTTTTCAGGAGATGGTTGATGTTGAAACTCAATCGCAGAGCCTTCGTTGCCGGGGGTGCCGCAGCATCTGTGTTTCCAAATGCCGGACGCGCGCAGGTCCCTTCAACCAAAGCCAGGCTTATCCGCGGTGCAAAAATCTTTGACGGAACATCAGAAGAGTTGATGACCGGGCTCGACGTTTTGGTGCGCGATGGGATGATCGCTGAGGTGGGCGAGGCATTGTCGGACGCTGATGCCACCGTGGTCGATGCCGACGGGCGAACACTAACGCCCGGAATGAGCGACGCACATGTCCACATCATGTGGAACGATACCATTGAAAATTTGATTTACGCGTCCCCGCAAGAATACACGGGGGCCATGGCGGCTCAAAGCGCAGAGCGCATGTTGATGCGCGGTTTCACAACCGTACGTGACATGGGCGGCCCGTCCTTCGGGCTCAAACAGGCAATTGACAGTGGCGTTGTACCGGGTCCCCGAATACTTCCGTCAGGGTTCTTCATTTCTCAGACATCTGGCCATGGTGACTTCGATCCAAGGATGAATTATCTGTCGCCGCATTTCACCAACCAGATAGACCCCGCATATTTGCGGGGTTGGACGATTGTTGCCGACGGTGTGCCCGAGGTGCAGAAAGCGGCCCGGGAAATACTTAGATATGGCGCGACCCAGATAAAGATCATGGGCTCTGGCTCAATTACTGGTGCACACGACCCTCTAGATGTCACAGAATACACTCAGGAAGAGCTCTCCGCGATCGTTCAGGCTGCCAAAAATTGGGGCACCTATGCAACGATCCACGCCTATACCGATATGGCGATACAAAACGCTATCAAAGCAGGTGTACGATCAATCGAACATGGCCTCTTTGCGTCCGAAGAAACGATGCAAATGATGAAAGACGCCGACATCTTTTTTTCCACCCAGTTTTTGTCTTTCAGCGTGGGGCCTGAACAGGCGGGAATGACTGGGAGTTCCGTTCCAAAATACCTTGAGGCACAGGCAGGAGCGACCAACGGATACGAACGCTCTAAAGCGCTTGGTCTTAAAATGGCCTTTGGGACCGATATTTTGGGAACGATCGACCTTGGTCCGTTCCAGAGTCAGGAGTTTGTGGCGCGTACTGCCTACTACGAGCCAGTCGATATTCTCCGTCAGGCAACCTCTTTGAATGCGGAGCTTTTTGAACGGTCTGGGCGACGCCACCCCTACTTGGATGGACCGCTTGGGGTCATCAAGGAAGGTGCTTACGGCGACCTCCTTTTGCTCAACGGAAATCCGCTCGAAGACATTTCGCTTTTGGCTGAACCAGAGAGTGGGATCAGTTTGATCATGAAAGGTGGCAAGATTTTCAAGGATGAGTTGTGAATATGATTTTAAAACAAAGACCTACCACATATCTAAGCACCGTACCTTACGTCCGTGCAGCTAAGATCGGGCTGTCGTCTTGGGCCTTGTTTTTCGGCCTATCGGTTTCGCTCCAAGCTGAAACTGCTAGAGGGGCACTTTCAGGGCCAGCGTCCACTCCATCTCTGCTTGCATCCGATGAACAGGAAAAGAACGATGTTTTGGATGTCGATCTTCAAAAGTCTTGGTCGGAGAGAAAGGCGTCTCTAAAAGAAAGAATCGGTCTGGATATCGGTTTCGATTACAATGCGCTGGCATATGCCGCTTCTGAAAGCCTTGGCGAAAACTCAGCTGGTAGTGGCGCCCTTCGCATGTTTGGTTCATGGGAGCTGGCCGGCCGCGGTTCCGCCAACAGCGGTAGCCTGGTCTTCAAATTCGAGAACCGTCACAGATACGGGGACGTAGCTGTAACCGACTTCGGCGGAGAGATCGGCTATGCGGGACTGGTAAGCTCAGTCTTCAGCGCTCAAGGATGGCGCACAACCCACCTATACTGGGAGCAAAATTTCGCACAGGGTCGCGGCGTTGCTTACGCTGGCTGGCTGGACGTGACTGACTATGTGGATGTCTATGCCCTTGCGAGCCCATGGAGTGGGTTCTCCAATCTCGCATTTCAAACCGGATCTGGCACCATCGGTGGGCTGCCGGATGGTTCGCTTGGATTGGCGGCAGGCTATTTCTTGAACGACAATATCTATGTTGCAGCGGGCATCGCTGATGCCAATGCGGATGCGTCGGATCCACTTGCTGGATGGGATACACTTTTTGGCGAGGGTGAAACCTTCAAATCGGCAGAAATCGGCTGGACCACGGGTCAAAAAGCGCGCTTCGTCAACAACGCGCACATCACATTCTGGCAAATTGACGAACGCAAAAAGGCCGGAACGCCAAAAGGCCATGGTGTGGCCTTTAGTGTCAGCCAAATTGTCGGCGATCATTGGTTTCCGTTCCTGCGTGGCGGTTGGTCGGACGGCGGAGGTAGCCTCTATGAGGCCGCATTGAGTGCTGGATTGGGCTACACGCAGGATCCAAGTCGAAATTTACTTGGTGTTGGTGTCAACTGGAGCCGCCCAAACGAAGACACGTTTGGCTCAGGACTGGATGAGCAAATTACGGTTGAGCTCTTTCAAAAGTGGCAACTGACCGAGAGCATCGAGCTGACCCCAAGCCTCCAGATTATTCATAATCCAGCATTCAATCCCAACGAAGACACCATTGCTCTGTTGGGTTTACGGGCGCGTATCGCTTTTTAGAGCAGTGCGGAGTTCGGAAGGTAGTTAGTTTTGGAGGAAAGAGTATGACTGAAAAACAGAGTCAATTAGTCCGTGTTTTGGCATTCTCCAAAAGGGTTTCATTCGTCGCAGCAACAGTATGTGCGGTGGCCCTGTTGTTGTCGGTTCCGACATCGGCTCAGGAAGGTGCAAATCTTGATGATATTCAACGACAACGTAGCGACTCGGCAGATGCAGAAAATGGGACCAATCCCACCAAGTTAACCACACAGATGGGTCTGCAGTATTCGTACAACAAGATAAATCCGAGCCTAAATAACGGACTGCTGGAGTTTTTCTACCAACACCCCATCGGGGATGGCTCCAAGGCGTTGAAGGTGACTGTTCCTTTTGCGGACAACCCGAATCTCCGTCAAAACTTGAACCTGTTTGAAGAGAATGCCGTCGGTGACGTCAGCCTGACGTTTCTCAATGTCTTTCACCTGACCCCAAAGGCAGGCGCTGCCTATACCGCAGAGCTGTTTCTAAACACGGCAAGCAATGGTGCCGGCTATGGTCAAATGGCGCTCGAGACTTCGCTGTTTTATGCGATGTTCCTCGACAATGGCGCAATTTTTGCCCCGGCCTGGGTGCAGACCTTCGGTCTGGAGGGCGGCAATAGTGCTGGAAAGAAACTCAACACAACTACGCTGGATTTCTACTATGTGCCCAAGCTGCCCAATCGAAAACTATTCATGACCTTTGACCCCGCCATTGTCCATGACTGGGAAAGCAGCGACACGTTTGGAAGCCTGCAGGTCACCCTTGGAATGTTGACGGGTAAGCTTTTCGGCGGGGACAGCCAAGTTTTTATCAAGCCCGGCGTAGGAATTGGCAAGGACGCCCCGTTCGACTGGTCGTTTGAAGTCGGCTTCAAAGTTTTGAACTTTTGAGCCGTGTCGCAGTTGGCGCGACACCGAACCAGTCAAAAGCTTTGACGAAAACAAGTATTGGAAACACCATGCTACGGCACATACTGACGGCGACGATATTTTCCGCGTCTGCAACGCTATCCGGCGCACAGGCCATTAACGCAAACGATCTGAATGGCCTGATTTCTAACGCTTCCCCAGAAACGGAGGCCGAGAACATCAACGCAGGGACCGGCACCACTGCTTTTGATGATCTTGTGCGCTCGGCTGCGCTCGACCTTAGCACGATTGGCGCGACGCTGGGAAAAGGCGGTGCTCCCATTCGCAACGGTGTCAGCCTCGCTCAAGTGTTCTGCGGCACACACCAGCGCTTTGAAAGCCGCCTCGTTGCTCCAAGCTTTGCAAGCATGAACACGCCAAAGCGCGGATCTTTTGACCCGCTTGCACTGCAATTAAGATCTCTGCCCTTAGAATGAAAGGATTTTAGATGTCACTGTCTTTCAAGAGAATAAGAAACCAATTCACGGCGTGTTCCGCGTTAGGCCTGTCGGCTGGTTTGGTTTTCAGCCAACCCGTATTTGCGCAGGATTTTGATTTGGTTATCCTCAATGGCCGCGTGATGGATCCGGAGACCATGCTGGACGCGGTCCTTAACGTCGGTATCACGGATGGCATTATCCAGACCATCACAGCAGACGAAATCACTGGCGCTGAGACGATCTTTGCGCAGGGACATGTAGTGTCGCCAGGATTCATCGACTTCCATTTTCACGCACTTGACGGTCTTTCATTGAAGCTTGCTGCTTTGGACGGTGTTACCACCGGTATGGATCTTGAGATCGGGGCTATAAACGTTGGTGACTGGTACAGCGCCAAAGCAGACGCCTGGCCATTGAACTATGGTACTGGTGTCAGTCAAGAAGGTGCTCGATTGCGGGTGCACGACCCAGAGGTCGATATTGACGGCTGGTATGATGCGCCGCTCATACTTGGCGGTCTGCGGGCCGAGGCCTGCGCGGATGGGTTCTGCGGTTGGCAGGACGGACGCAGCGATTTGGGCGAGCTAAATCAGGTTTTGTCCATTATTGATGACGAGCTTCGCCAAGGTGCCCTTAATATCGCCTCCACTGTGGGTTACATGGCCAATGGCCTTACGACATATGAAATGTTCAAGACACAGGAAGTTGGGTCTTTTTACGGACGCTACCTTGGGGCGCATGTGCGTTTTCATGGCAGCCCTGTGACCCCCGAAGCACCACTCGGTTTTGATGAAATTTTGGCCAATGCTATGGCGCTTGATGCACCAGTTGCTCTGTTGCACAACAATGACTATGGATGGTGGGAGAACGAAGAAAAGCTGCAGGCTGCTAGATCACAAGGGTACAACGTGTGGTCAGAGTACTATCCGTACACTGCGGCTTCGACGTCAATCTCCTCTGACTTCTTCCAGCCCGAAGTCTATGCCACCTTCGGAGTTCCCTACGAAGACTCAATGTACGATCCGATCGCCGACAAGTTTCTGACGCAGTCGGAGTATGAGGCAACGCGTGATTCTGACCCCAGCCGTCTCGTTGTTGTATTCAGTCCTTCTCGTAAAATATGGCTGCCCTATTGGCTGCGGATGCCGCATATGATTGTCGCTTCTGACTCGATCTACTCCGGCAAAGGTCTGGACAGTTGGGATCTTGATCCGTCTGAGTATCAGGGCCATCCACGAACCGCTGGCACCCGCGGGACGGTGTTTCGGCTTGGACGAGAACAGGGTGTTCCACTCATGTTTACTATTGCGCAAATGTCGTATTGGCCGGCGAAACACCTCGGCGATACAGGTCTGCAGGACATGAAGGTGCGTGGACGTATGCAGGAGGGTATGGTGGCCGATATCACAATCTTCGATCCCGTGCGCGTTCGTGACAATGCGACTTACAAAGCTGGTCAACAAGGCAATCCAACGACGGGAATTCCCTACGTCATCGTTAACGGAAAGCTGGTGGTCAAGGACGGAGCGTTCCAAAAAGTCTGGGCCGGCCAACCCATCCGTTTTCCGGTAGAAGATCGTGGCCGATTTGAGCCTATTGTCGTTAAGGAGTGGTTGCAGAATTTCGCGATCCAACCGTTCTCTGTGCATCAATCCGGAGCGGACAGTCTTGCTGAAGCCGGCTCTGCAAATTCAGAGTGACCCCCTTCATGTCGACCTACGTCATGCTGGTTTTGTGCCGCATAAGGAGCGGCGCGGTTTAGGCCTTTGGACAAGGGCTGTTTCGAATGAAGCAGCCCTTACGGAGGACCCGTAAACCTGTTCGTTGGTTCAGCATTTAAGAACGGAGATGGGGAGGCGAAATCCTCGCTTTGGGAACGCGGATGCTTTCCCCCGAGCCTCCCCAACTGAACTGGTCCTCGTCTATGTTTAGAAAAACGGGAAACCGAGAGTGGCAAACAAGCAACCAAAGCCGGAAGAGATTGTCTCGAAGTTAGGGCAGGATGAAGTTCTTATAGGGCACGGCGTGTCTCGTTTGGATGCAATCAGACAGATCGGCGTTTTTGAAGAAACCTATTATCGCCAGCGCAAGCAATGTGGTGGAATGGGCGTAGATCACTTGAAGGAACTGACGCGACTGCATAAGGAAAAAGAGCCACTGAGAAGGGCTGTATCCGATCTGACGTTGGATAAATTGATCCTGAAGGAAGTTGCTCGGGGAAACTTATGAGCCCCGTTCGCGTCGCGTTTGCATCGGTCTCGTTCCAAGGCAGTTCAATGTATGGGAGCGCAGGGTTTGTCAGGTTCTTGGGCATTCTCGCTCCACTCAATCCGAAGACCATTTCGCGTGATATACGTATCGGCGAAACCACCAAGTTTATGAGTTCGCGCCATAGAGCAAATCCGAAACGCAAAGAGTGTGAGCTAAAGTTCAACGAACTGACGCACGCATTGTAAAAAACAAGGAAATGCATTGATTGAATGGTGGGTCGTGAGAGGCTCGAACTCCCGACATCTTCGGTGTAAACGAAGCGCTCTACCAACTGAGCTAACGACCCGGTGACGCGCGTTCTAGCGCCACTCTCAACTGTCTGCAAGTCCTACTTTATGACTTTATTCTTCAGTTTCAGAGGCGACCTTTGCTTTACGCCGCAGTCGCATATTAATGATGCTCGCCTCTTCCACTTTCTTGCTGTTTTGTATCTTGAGCTTGCCAAATTCCGGTATGTTCAATCCGCGCCCACCTTGCAAAGTTTCCCCCAAAATAGCCAAGGTCGCTTCGATTGCGGGCTTCGCGTCCCGCTTTTTCACACCGGATCGTGCAACAACAGCTTCGATCAAATCGCGTTTGCGCAGTGCATCGTCGACCACATCCAGCGTTTCCACTGAATCGTCCGCATCCGTTGTCGCCTCTGTCACCACCGTAAGCTCCTCTGAAGGTTGGGCCGCCTCAGCGCTTTCACGCAGATTGGCGCTGGTCTTTCGCGTCGTAGTGCTTCTTGCTCTTGTCTTGGTTGATTTGGCGCGACTCGTGGTCGTCTTGCCTTTGGCACGGGATGTTGCCGCTTTCGCCATGATTGTACCTCACTGGTCTGCTCGACACGAAAAGTCTAGCAAGAGCAGAAAGAAAAAGACAGGTGTTTCCGCCAAACCGCACAATATATGGGCGCTTTGGCGGTCAATTTGTCTATATCAGCGGTTGAAGTGATGCCTGGTCAAAGCCGAGGCTCTCAGCCCTATTTCAACTTGGACAGTTTGTCTTGCAACTCGGCGAGCTGCTTCTTGATGTCGTCCAGATCTTCACCTTCGCCACTTGAATTCTCAGTGTCCTGCGCGGGGCCTGAGCTGCCCGGCCAAGCCATTCCGCCGGTCATCGCCTTCATAAAGGCCTCATGCTGCGCCTGCATCGCTTCAAGACCCGGCACTTTCATGCCGCCGCCCATGCTCTCCATCACCTTCTCTTGGCTTTCACGAAGCATTTCGAAGGAGGTCTGCAAGAACTGTGGCACCATCGATGTAGCTTGGGTGGTGTAAGCGCGGACCAGATCATTGAGCACATTAACCGGCAGAACATTCTCTCCACGGCTTTCGTGCTCTGCAATGATCTGAAGCAGATATTGACGGGTCAGGTCATCTCCGCTTTTTAGATCTACAATCTGAACTTCCCGTCCAGACCGAATAAAACCTGCGATGTCTTCAAGCGTCACGTAGTCGCTGGTTTCAGTGTTATAAAGCCTGCGGCTCGCGTAGCGTTTGATCAGCAGTGGTTTTTTATCTTCGGCCACGTGAATCTCCCCAACATTTATGCGCTGCAGGGAAGCCTATGCGACCGCAGCACAAAAAGAAAGGGCGGGCACAAGGCCCGCCCCCGCAAACTGCGCCTCAGGGAGGAAGGAGGCAGCAGACTTGCGACGTTTCTTACTTGGCTGTCGCTTTCTTGGCAGCAGAAGTCACCTCTTCGGTGGCTTTCTTCACAGCAGCTGTTGCTTCTTCTGTGGCCTCTTTGCCTGCAGACATCAGCAGCTCGACAGTTTCCATCTGAACCTTTTTGGCAACTTCAGCGAAAGCCGCCATGTTCTCAGCAGCAACTTCTGCTTGAGCGGATGCAAAATCAGTGATCGCTTTTGCATAGTCAGCTGGCTCTTCTTTTGCCTTGGACATGTCGCTGAGCTTGGACAACGTGTCTTTGGTCCATTTGGAGGAAATCTCAGAAGATTTCTCAGCTGCACCCAGCGCAACGGCTGTCAATTTCTCATTCAGAGCTGCAGAGTTTTTGAACGCGTCTTCAAATGCAGACGTGTCTACCGGGAATGCGCCCATTACGTCTTTGAAGATCGCTGTCACGTCCTGTGGTGCTTTAGCCATTGTTCCAGTTCCTTGCTTAAATAACAGCCGCTGAAATACGGGAGGTGTTGTGGGCTGTGTTTCTAGTGTCTGGAAACAATATGAATGCTGCAGCGCGGCATTTCAAGTTTTTTTTGCCGCACCGCAGCATAAATCCTGCAAATACTTGTTATTTTGTGGCTTTTTCCAGTACATAAGTCCCGGGCGCATCGCCCAAGACGGGGAAGTCAGATGTTCCAGGCGTCCGTTTTGGTATTTGATTACCGGATTTCTGTGACAGCCATGTATCCCAGCGCGGCCACCATGACCCTTCATGGAAAGTTGCCCCCTCCATCCATTCGTCGGCGGTACCTTTGAGTTTTTTATTTGTGAAATGCCCATACTTCTTTTTTGAAGGCGGGTTCACAATCCCCGCGATATGGCCGGATTGCGATACGATAAAGGTTTTGGACCGGCTCTTGGTTTGCTGAAACCCATGGAAGCAATCCCGCCAGCGTGCAATATGATCGGTCTCACAAGTCACTGCACAAATGGGCACATCAACGTCACTGATCTTGAGCGTCTTGCCACAAAGTTCGACACCGTCGCCCACAAATTTGTTCGATTGGCACAGTTCCCGCAAATACTGATGCGCCATCTTACCCGGCAAACCCGACCCATCCCCGTTCCAATACAGCAAATCAAATGCTGGCGGCGCCTCTCCCATCATATAGCTTTTGATCGCGGGCCCATAAATCAAATCGTTGGATCTCAGAAAGCTAAACGTACGCTGCATGATGAAGGAGCGCAGAATTCCTTCTTCTTCAACCTCCTCATCGATACCGTCGATAAAATCGTCCTGCAAAAACGGTGTGAATTCGCCTTGATCAGAAAAGTCGGTCAATGTCGTGAAGAAAGTAGCGGAGTTCACAGACGTGTCGCCATGCTGTTTCATCAGCGACAAAGTCAGGTGCAGCGTCGTGCCCGCGATGCAGTATCCAACAGCGTTCACCTTGGGCTGATCGCAGATCGACTTGACCTTGGCGATCGCCTCCAAAAACCCTTCCGTAATGTAGTCTTCCATTCCCACGTCAGAATAGGAGCGGTCCGGGTTGATCCAGCTGACCACAAACACAGTATACCCCTGTGCCACGCACCACCGGATCATGCTGTTTTGCTCTTTAAGATCCAAAATATAATACTTGTTGATCCAGGGCGGAAAAACCACCAGCGGAATTTCGTGCACGGTATCCGTTGTTGGCGCGAACTGGAGCAACTCAAACATCCGGTTGCGATACACAACCTTACCAGGCGCAGTTGCGATGTTTCGCCCAATTTCAAAGGCGTTCTCATCTGCCAGTTTGACCAAAAGCTCCCCATTGTTGGACTCTAGGTCTGCAATCAAGTTTTCCAACCCATCCACCAGGCTTTGGCCTTCGGTAGCGACGGCCTTCTCAAGCACTTCCGGGTTTGTCCCCAAAAAATTGGTCGGAGCCATCATGTCGATGATCTGGCTGGAAAAGTACTCGATGCGCTGCTTGTCCTTACCCGAGAGCCCTTCCAGCTCTCCAACCGATTTTCGGATTGCCTCAGCGTTGCGCATGTACTGCTGCTTGACCAGATTAAAGTACGGATGGGTTTTCCACATCGGATGAGAGAATCGCCGGTCGGTTGGCGTGTCATCCTGCGGTGCAGCAAACTGTCCCTTTAAGATCAAATTTTGGGCATCCACGAAGCCCTTGACCGACTTCGTCCAAAGATCGAGTTGGTTTTCGATCATTTTGCCCGGGTCGTTAAGCATATTCTGCCAATATGCAGTGGCGGCCGTCATAAAGACCTCTGGCTCTGGGGCATTTAGCTCATTTCTCAATGGCTTATGATGCCCCATCACTTCGGCAAGACGCAGTGACAACTCTTCAACTTTGGCCAAATTGGCGTTTAGGAGTTCCATTTTTTCGCCGGATTCGGTCTCATTTGTTGTCATATTAACCTATTCGCTTTATCGTTGCTGCCACGCAGCATAAAAATTCGACCCCACGTTAATACTACTGGGGAACTAACCAAGTGGATACCCCAACGTAAGGAAGACCCCCATGCGATACATGGCCACGTATGATTTGATGGATACAGTACGCAACACCAACCAATGGCTGGGGGCCACTGCATCTGCCATGGCGTCATATCCGGCCATGGCCATGGTGCCTAACCCTGCCTTGCAATGGATGGCTGCTTGGGGCGAAGTCACCGAACGTGCATTCCAGCGGATGGTTGTCAAACCGGATTGGGGCATCGACAGCTTCACCTGCGAAGACGGCAAAGATCACATCGTCAACATCAACACAGTTGTCGAACTCCCGTTTGGCGATTTGATCCACTTTGATGTCTCCGGTCGCAAACCGATGAAGCGCAAGGTTCTGTTGGTTGCACCGATGTCCGGCCACTACGCGACGCTGCTGCGGTCCACAGTGAAAAGCCTGATTGCAGATTGCGAAGTCTATATTACCGACTGGCATAACGCGCGTGATATCCCGGTAAGCGAAGGCAAATTCGATATCGACGACTATACGCTATACCTTGTCGATTTTATGAAAGAGCTTGGCCCGGACACCCACGTCATTGCCGTGTGCCAACCTGCCCCACTGACGTTGGCTGCGACAGCCTATCTTGCAGAAGAAGACCCAAAGGCACAGCCACGCTCTCTGACTTTGATTGGTGGACCTATTGACCCAAACGCTGCGGCGACGGAAGTCACCGACTTCGGCCATCGCGTGACCATGGGCCAACTCGAGGAAACCATGATCCAACGCGTCGGTTTTAAATATCCAGGCGTCGGGCGCATGGTGTATCCCGGCCTGCTGCAACTGTCCTCCTTTATGTCGATGAACGCAGACCGCCACTCAAAGGCCTTCTCCGACCAGATCATGCGAGTCACACGGGGCGAGGCCTCAGATCACGATGCCCACAACCGATTCTACGATGAATATCTCGCAGTCATGGATATGACCGCAGAATTCTACCTGTCGACGGTCGAGCGAATCTTCAAGAACGGGGAAATCGCCGCTAACGAATTTGTCGTTGCCGGGCGCAAAGTCGACATTGGTAAGATCACCACCGTCGCGGTCAAAACAGTTGAAGGCGCCAAAGACGACATCACCGCCCCCGGCCAATGTATTGCCGCACTCGATCTCTGCACCGGCTTGCCTGACAGCAAGAAAGCAAGCCATGTAGAGCCAGGCGCTGGCCACTATGGCATCTTTGCCGGCAAGAGCTGGCGCAACAACATCCGCCCCCTTGTGCTGGACTTCATTGATGCAAACTCAGCGGCCCCAAAAACCGCCAGGGCACGTAAACCAGCCAACAGAAACACGGCAGCCTGACACTTCAGTCTGCACAAAATCTCAGCAACAGGCCGCCCTTGGGCGGCCTTTTTGTTAACGATTCAAGAAAACCGGACCGTTGCAAATGGTTCACAGGCGCTCAACGCAATATTTTCCACAGGCAGAGGGAGCACGACACTACATTTTGTGGATAAGCATGCGTGTTCTCGGGGCTTGAAGCAATAAACTTAGATAGATCAAAGTCTTATAAATTGTGGCAGAAATCTGGCGAGGACGTTTCTCTTGTGGAGGAATCAGAAGGCTTCAACGAGTCGCCTCTCGCGCGCTTTCGGTCAACAGGAAAAATCCTGATTTTTGGTAAATAAAAACGTTGACCCTATATGCACCCTTACGCCAATTTGTGTAAGCAGCCGGAGAATGACACTACATATAGTGACGCCGTAGGCCGCGGGGACAAACACCACAACACCCCTCTGAAGGGTTGGTTTAGGTAGCACACGACATGTGCTCGCCTGTCAGTTGTCCTTTGCCTACTGCGACATTCCATCCTCTTAAGGATGGTTAGGTCGATTTGAACGCCGCAACAACAATCGCACAGAAGGTGCGGCGAAAAATTGGCACTGGGAACGAGGCAGCGGCATGAAAATTCAGAGACGTTTCACCAAGACCGGACAGGACGCATATGCGGACCTCGACTTTGTGACCACGGAGTCCGAAATTCGGAACCCAGATGGCACCATCGTCTTCCGGTTAGAAAACGTCGAAGTGCCAAACAGCTGGTCTCAGGTTGCCTCTGATGTGATCGCGCAAAAATACTTCCGCAAAGCGGGTGTCCCGGCAAAACTGCGCAAGGTACGCGAAAAAGGCGTCCCTGAATTTCTGTGGCGGTCTGCACCTGCCAATGATGATGTTGAACTGGGCGGCGAAATCAGCGCCAAACAAGTGTTTGATCGCCTTGCTGGCGCATGGACTTATTGGGGATGGAAGGGTGGCTACTTCTCCACCGAAGAAGACGCCCGCGCCTATTTCGACGAAATGCGCTACATGCTGGCAACCCAGCGCGCAGCGCCAAACAGCCCCCAGTGGTTTAACACGGGTTTGCATTGGGCCTATGGTATCGATGGCCCGGCCCAAGGCCACTATTACGTCGACTACAAAACAGCCAAGCTGACCAAATCCAAGTCAAGCTATGAGCATCCTCAACCACATGCTTGCTTTATTCAGTCCGTCGCCGACGATCTTGTAGGCGACGGTGGCATCATGGATCTCTGGGTGCGCGAAGCGCGTCTTTTCAAATACGGCTCTGGCACCGGAACCAACTTCTCCTCCCTGCGCGCAGATGGCGAATCTCTTTCTGGCGGCGGCAAATCCTCAGGCCTGATGGGGTTCTTGAAAATCGGTGACCGCGCCGCGGGCGCAATCAAGTCCGGCGGCACCACACGCCGCGCAGCAAAGATGGTGATTGTTGATGCAGATCACCCTGATATCGAAGAATACATCAACTGGAAGGTCAAAGAGGAGCAGAAAGTTGCCTCCATCGTGGCCGGTTCCAAGATGCACGAACAAAAGCTCAATGGTATCTTTGCCGCGATCAAAGCTTGGGATGGTGCGGAGGCAGACGCCTATGACGCAAAAGCGAACGACAGTCTAAAAGCGGCGATCCGTGACGCCAAAAAAGTCATGATCCCAGAGACCTACATCAAACGTGTTCTGGATTACGCGAAACAAGGCTACTCCAGCATCGAATTCCCAACCTATGACACAGACTGGGATTCGGAAGCCTACGCATCTGTATCGGGGCAAAACTCCAACAACTCGATCCGTGTCACCGACGCATTTCTTAAAGCCGTCGAAAACGACGATGATTGGGAGCTGATCCGTCGCACCGATGGCAAAGTCGCTAAGACCATCAAAGCGCGTGATCTGTGGGAAGACGTTGGCCATGCCGCATGGGCTTGTGCCGATCCGGGCATTCAATACCACGACACCGTCAATGCATGGCACACCTGCCCTGAAGATGGCGAAATCCGCGGCTCAAACCCGTGTTCGGAATACATGTTCCTGGATGATACCGCCTGCAACCTCGCCTCGATGAACCTGCTGACCTTCCTGAAGGACGGTAAATTTCAGGCCGAAGACTACATGCACGCAACCCGTCTGTGGACCGTTACCTTGGAAATTTCTGTGACCATGGCACAGTTCCCGTCCAAGGAAATTGCGCAGCGGTCTTTCGACTTCCGCACACTGGGACTGGGTTATGCCAACATCGGTGGTCTGCTGATGAACCTTGGTTATGGCTATGACAGTGACGAAGGCCGCGCACTCGGTGGCACGCTGACCGCCCTTATGACCGGCGTCTCTTATGCAACCTCCGCCGAAATGGCAGGCGAACTTGGCCCCTTCAGCGGATATGAGCGCAACAGCGAGCACATGCTTCGGGTCATTCGCAACCACCGTCGCGCCGCCTACGGCGAAAAATCTGGTTACGAAGGTCTTGCGGTCAAACCTGTGCCGCTGGACGCCCCCAACTGCCCCGACCAAGTGTTGGTAGAGTTGGCCAAATCCAGCTGGGACGAAGCCCTGCAGCTTGGCGAGAAAAACGGTTACCGCAACGCACAAACCTCGGTTATCGCACCAACCGGAACCATTGGTCTGGTGATGGATTGTGACACAACCGGGATTGAGCCAGATTTCGCTCTGGTAAAGTTCAAGAAACTTGCTGGCGGGGGTTATTTCAAGATCATCAATCGCTCAGTTCCAGCGGCGTTGGAAGGCATCGGCTACTCATCCGCACAGATCGAAGAGATCGTGTCTTACGCGGTTGGCCATGGCACCATCGGCAACGCACCGGGCATCAACCACACATCTCTCATTGGCCACGGGTTCACCACCAATGAAATCGAAAAAGTCGAAGCCGCTCTTGGCTCCGCTTTTGACATCCGGTTTGTGTTCAACCAATGGACCTTGGGCGAAGAGTTCTGCACCAACGTGCTGGGTATCCCTTCCGAGAAGCTGAACGACCCCGCCTTTGAGTTGCTGTCTCACCTGGGCTACACAAAGGCCGATATCGACGCCGCCAACGACCACGTCTGTGGTACGATGACGCTTGAAGGTGCACCGCACCTCAAAGAAGAGCACTACCACATCTTTGATTGCGCCAACCCCTGCGGCAAAAAGGGCAAACGCTACCTGTCCGTGGACAGTCACATCACCATGATGGCGGCGGCGCAGTCCTTCATCTCTGGCGCCATCTCCAAGACCATCAACATGCCAAACGACGCGACCATCACAGACTGCCAAAAGGCGTATGAGCTGTCTTGGTCCCTCGGCATCAAAGCAAACGCGCTTTACCGTGACGGCTCCAAGCTGTCGCAACCTTTGGCCGCTGCACTGGTGGAGGACGATGAAGACGCCGCTGATGTCCTCGAATCAGGTTCCTCACACGAAAAGGCACAGGTTCTGGCCGAAAAGATTGTCGAAAAAATCATCGTGAAAGAGGTGGCACGCGGCCGCGAGAAGATGCCTGAGCGCCGCAAAGGCTACACCCAGAAAGCGGTTGTGGGCGGTCACAAAGTGTACCTGCGCACAGGCGAATACTCGGATGGAAACCTGGGCGAAATCTTTATCGACATGCACAAAGAAGGCGCAGGCTTCCGCGCCATGATGAACAACTTTGCAATCGCTGTGTCGGTGGGACTGCAATACGGTGTGCCACTCGAAGAGTTTGTCGACGCTTTCACATTCACCAAATTTGAACCTGCTGGCATGGTTCAGGGCAACGACTCAATCAAGAATGCCACCTCGATCCTTGATTACATCTTCCGTGAATTGGCCGTGTCCTATCTCGACCGTACTGACCTTGCACATATCAAGCCCGAAGGGACCACATTTGACGATGTGGGACGTGGTGAAGAAGAAGGTGTCTCCAACGTATCAGAGCTGTCAGACACTGCGGCGAGTCGCTCGCTTGAGGTGCTCAAACAGATCTCCTCTACCGGGTATTTGCGCAAGCGTTTGCCACAAGAACTGGTAGTTCTTAATGGCGGTGGCGGCGTATCGGCGGAAATCCCCGATACTGTCAAAACCTTGAACACTTTGGTGCCGGAAACCGCTGGTGCATCCGTATCAGACGTGGCAACTAGCACCTCCGCTGTGGCAGCGCCGGTCACAATGAATGCCCGCACCAAAGCGAAAATGCAGGGCTATGAGGGTGATCCATGTGGAGACTGCGGCAACTACACGCTGGTGCGTAACGGCACCTGCATGAAATGCAACACTTGCGGCGCAACCTCAGGCTGCAGCTAAGGAGATATCAGTGGAGAAGCGCAGAAGCCTTCCAGAACAGACAGACATGCGTCGCCCTGCTGACAACACCAATGGCGCACCAGACACCTGCTCAGCACAGGAATGCGCCTTGGTTGGACGCATCGTGATCAGCGGAGATTGGGCACGCAAGGTACGCAACGAGACAACCGAAAATGGCGCCTCAGAGGCGACCCAAAATGACTACGCGGAACATCTGCTTTACGCCGCACGCAAAAGCAGCTGATCTGGCAAACCATGAGATCCCGGGGGGACCTGGGTAGGGGGCTCTGGCCCCCGACGAAATATCCCACTGATAAGGCTTCGGTCTGACAGTGGTGATCCACGGAGCGGGTGCGCTCGCTCCGACGACATTCAGGCCGCAGGCAAAAAACATCGAGCGGTAACTAAGAGTGAGCCTGAATGGCGAAACTGGGGGGCCTCGCGCCCCCCAATTTTTTACAACAAACGCTGCGCCTGTCACGTTTCGCTTCAAACAGAAATTTTCCGCGGTTTCCAATATGCCCAAAATCGCACGCATTTTTCGACAGCATGATGCCACCCCTGCGTCCATGGCGGTATTGCATGGCCTCTCGGCTTGTCAGCAGCGAGCAGAAACCGTCCGTAAAGATGCATAATCGAAGGCGCAATCCGCCAATCATGCAACACCAGCTGGCGGCATGTATGACTTAGCTTTCCACAGTGGCACGACACCAACGCGCCGAGCCACTTCTGATCAGAGTTCCTAGTGCTTTGCCAGCGCGGCAGTAACTGTGCTCAGGGTCTTTGAGGCACGCGCAACACCACAATCTCGGCAACTTGCAATCAGCATGCTCTCAAACGCCGTAAATATGCGCTGCATGTGGAAACTTTTGTAGGGGAACACAGCAGAGGAATCCATGTCATGCACAATCAGGGCGTTGTCTGCTTCGAAAACCACCAGATTTCCGTCTCGGTCCTCAGCACAATCAATGCCAAAATAGTCCAGACCGATACCATCGGTCAGCGCCTCCAAAGCCTCTTTGTGACGTAGAACGAAGCTGTCATCAAACCCGTTCATCCACGCCGCCTCCTCTGCCCGCTTTGCGGCAGAGGCGTCCATGTGGGCGTTCAAATACCAAAGGTCCCACTGATCGGAGATGGCCATATGGCAGGGAAAGGCCCGTCCCTTCACAAACACAATCCGGTGCTTTCTGAAATTTCCATCCTCAGATGCGTAATCGACATACTCTGATACAAAGAACTCAAGCGCCCCTTGCCTTGCCAAATACCGGCGCAACGCATCAGGCGTTTCCACCTTCTCCAGGCCTGCCCCCGCGTGTGAGCCAACAGGACGGATGATAAACGGATATGTTCCCACCGACCGCAACAGGCTCAACTCCACTTCATTGCAAACCGCCGGAACGAGGTCCAAGCGCTCTACGCGCTGCGTTTTCGGTAAGCGGAGCCCGTTAACATAGGAAAAGATCCCAGCCAAAGCATCACGGTCAAGATTTACGCGGCCTCTCGGAAGGTTCACCGCGCGCGTTCTGGCGATGTCTGTCAACATCTGCACCCGCGAGAAAAATGCATCAGCCTGATGAGAATCCGTGGGCACGGCGCAGAACGCCACATCATGGTCAGGCAGAAGATCCACATCCCCATCCAGATTCGGATAGTAGGTGATCACTTCGAAATCTGAGTTTTGCAGCAGAAATTCAATTGGTGTGTTGCCGCCAACATGACTCGGCTCTGCAAGCACCAGTACCTTTGGCTGGTCGGTGCCCCGTCGATTGGTCGAAAACACCCGTTGCCGTTCCAGTGCTTTTGCTTGCCACCGCAGACCCATTTCTTGATTGCCGTAAAGTTGGTCAATCACGGAAAGGTCCATAAACATGCCGTCCGCATCCTGCGCATGGTGGCATTCGCTGATCAGTTCGTTCCGCAATGGGCGCAAATCGACCCCTTCAAAGGCCATTTTTGTTAGACGGGCGAGGCCGAGTCTTTCTTGAGGTTCCATTCTGGCTCCTGTCTCTTTTACCCCTCCGGAATCGCAGCATTTGATTAAAGAACAGTGCACTTTTTACGGGAACAACTGGCTTGCCTTTGCCAAGTCCGCCTAGCTTACGCGGGCAAAGGTCCCCCGCTCTGCGCACCTGCAGACAGCATATTTTGCACTTGGAAACATGGCAAAGAGCTCTCCCAATCGGAGGCCCCGCCCTCGTGTTAGAAGCTTGGTTTTGTCAACATCAGCCAGACAATGGCCAACACCGCCCCGAAAGCAGGAAACCCAAACGCGAACCACCAACTGTAGAGCTTGTGATATCTCGCGGGCAAAGGGACGCCAGCACTCTGAGCGGCAATTGCGAGATCGCGCATCTGCATTTGCATCCATACAACCGGAAGCCAGAAAGCGCCTACGAGGATGTACAGCGCGAGCGACAAAAGAACCCAACCTTCCAATAACGACCACCCGACTTCACGTGCCAATAGGTAGCCCGTGATGGGCTGAACAATCGCCGCAGAGGCGGTGAACACCATATCGGCAAACACAACAATACCAGCGACATGCGCGATGAGCTTGGGGTCTTTACTGCGATTGGACATGACCATGAAAAAGGCTATTCCCGCTCCGGTTCCCAGCAAAACCGTTGCACCAAGGACATGCAAAAAGAGCAGGATTTCATAGGTCATCGTTCTTCCATCATAAGCCATACCAAGCCCGCAAGCGTCATCCCTGGCAGCACTTTGACCATGGGCCCCAGCGGGTCTGCCCACAGATCGGTCGCGACAAAAGGACTGCCGATCAGATAACCGCTCGACAGACCAAGCATTCCCAGCGCGGCATACCGCGTCAACGGTCTCCACAAGATCGCGACACCCAAAAGGACATCAGCAACCGCGCCGCCAAAAACAGTTGGGACAATCAACCAAGAGGCCACGACACGGTCAGTCAGAACCGACATTGCGCGCGCCGGATCAATGAGCGTTATCAACCCGGATAGAAACCAAAAAATCGACAGCGTGGCAATTGCGAGGGGGAGCGCGACGTACGCACGGGAAAACAGGCGTTCTTGGCGGGTTGCCGGCAATAGAGCCAGTGTTTCATCCAGTGATCGACAAGAGCGACCGCCGGCTGTCTCCCATGCGTGTGGGTCGCCGCAAACGCCATCCGCAAGTGTCACAAGAGCGGTGGTTCGAAGTGGTGAACGCCATCCCAGATGACCAAACAAGTCGGCAATTTTACCCAACGCGAAAACAACGCGCGCCGGAATGGTCGGACAAGCAACCGCGTCCGACCACCCTTGCCATTTGCGAACCTTTGCAAGCACTTCCGGGAAACTGTGAGACTCACGTTCCGTGAGATCCGCCGTGGTGCCCGAAGGTATTTGCCCCCGCGCTGATGCGACAACCGCATCGGCAACATCTCCAACATAGACAGTCTGAATCTGTGCGTTTGGCAAAACACGAGGCTGGATCAGGGGCAGCGCAGAAGCCGCTCGAAGAAGGGCAGTCCCCCCGTAAGCCTCATGCGACAATACCAGCGTGGGCCTCAGGACAACCCAGTTCTCAAGGCGAGAAGAGAGTATTCCGTCCCCTTGGGCTTTCGTGCGCAAGAACGCCGTCGAGGCCGTTTCAGTCACACCAGCGGCGGAAATTTGAACAACCCGCACGGGCAACAATGCTGCAGCGTCTGCGAGGCGCGTCAACGCCGTCACATGTATGGCTTCAAGGTCATCCTTTGCGCCGTCTTGCAGGGCGCCTGACGCATTCACAACCACATCGACACCTTCGAGCATCACCAACCACTCCTCGGTTGTGATGGTGGGGATGTCGCGAATAATCCATTCCGCAGCTGGAGCAGCGACACGCGCGGACCGCAGAGATCGCCCAACGCCAATAACCTCAAAGCCCGCCTCGGAAAGTGCCCGCACACAGGCATGCCCGATCAAGCCATACCCGCCAAGAACAATCGCTTTGGGCATTCCGTTTCCTTTTCCATTCCGCAACCCGACATGCCGCCCATTGCTAAAAAGCCTTAGACTTCTGCGTTTTCTCTGCTCAGAAGCCAGAAATAGAAGTGCACCCATCACAATCTCAAAACATGTAACTTTGAGACTATTTTTCCGGCGCCCTCACCTTCCTTTGACAAGAGTTAGATAGAAAAATCAAATTCCCGTCGAGGTGGAATACAACAAGCTCTGGCCCAGCGCTTCAAAGAAAAAGCGCGCCACCGATAGGGACGCGCTTTTCATTGTTGGTAAATGTGAAACGATCAATGCGCGGTGGCGCCAGCGCTTTCTTCTTTCTTGAGCGCAGCCGCCGCAGCTTCTTCAGCCGCCTCGTCCCACTCAATCGCTTCAGGCTCCTCTGTCAGCGCCAGCTTCAGCACCTCAGACACGTGCTTCACTGCGATGATTTCCAGACCGTCTTTCACGTTGTCCGGAATGTCCGCGAGATCTTTCTCGTTCTCCTCAGGGATCAGAACCGTTTTGATGCCCCCACGCAGGGCTGCAAGCAACTTCTCTTTCAGACCACCAATAGGCATCGCGTTGCCACGCAAGGACACTTCGCCAGTCATCGCGATGTCTTTGCGCACCGGAATACCGGTCAGCACAGACACAATTGACGTCACCATCGCAAGACCTGCAGACGGGCCGTCCTTTGGCGTTGCGCCATCCGGCACGTGCACGTGGATGTCGATCTTATCAAAAACCGTTGGTTTCACGCCGATTTTCGGGCTGATCGAACGCACGTAAGAAGACGCCGCATCAATCGACTCTTTCATCACGTCGCCCAGCTTACCGGTGGTTTTCATACGGCCTTTGCCGGGCAGATTCAGACCCTCAATGTGCAGCAAATCACCGCCCACGCTGGTCCACGCAAGACCGGTGACAACACCCACTTGGCTCTCGTCCTCAGCCAGACCATAGCGGAACTTCTTCACCCCAAGGAAATCATCCAGATTGTCCTCTGTGACAGACACGGTTTCCGCATCGCCTTTGACAATCTTGGTCACAGCCTTACGGGTCAGCTTGGCTAGCTCGCGCTCTAGGTTCCGCACACCTGCTTCACGGGTATAAGTGCGCACAATCTCTTGGATCGCCTCATCAGACACTTCAAACTCGCCCTTTTTCAGGCCGTGGTTCTTGATCTGCTTGTCGATCAGGTGCTGACGCGCAATCTCGCGCTTCTCGTCTTCGGTGTAGCCCGCAAGCGAAATGATCTCCATCCGGTCCAGCAGTGGGCCCGGCATGTTGTAGGAGTTTGCTGTGGTCAGGAACATCACGTTGGACAGATCGTATTCCACCTCAAGGTAGTGATCCACAAAAGTGCCGTTCTGTTCAGGGTCCAGAACCTCAAGCATTGCCGATGCTGGATCCCCACGGAAATCCTGCCCCATCTTGTCGATCTCATCGAGCAATATTAGCGGGTTGGTGGTTTTCGCCTTTTTAAGCGCCTGAATGATCTTGCCCGGCATGGAGCCGATGTACGTCCGACGGTGGCCACGAATTTCGCTTTCATCACGCACGCCGCCCAACGAAATACGGATAAATTCACGTCCGGTCGCTTTCGCCACAGACTTCCCGAGCGAGGTCTTACCAACACCGGGAGGGCCCACAAGGCAAAGGATCGGGCCTTTCAGCTTGCTTGAACGTTGTTGCACAGCAAGATATTCAACGATGCGCTCTTTGACTTTCTCCAGACCATAGTGGTCTGTATCCAACACGGCCTGCGCCGCGTTCAGGTCTTTCTTGACCCGGCCACGCTTGTTCCATGGAATGGACAGCATCCAATCCAAATAGTTGCGCACAACGGTCGCTTCAGCACTCATCGGGCTCATGTTTTTGAGCTTCTTGAGTTCAGCATCGGCTTTTTCTTTGGCTTCTTTGGAAAGCTTGGTCTTGCCGATCTTGTCCTCAAGCTCCGCAATTTCGCCCTCGCCCTCTTCGCCGTCACCCAGCTCCTTCTGAATGGCTTTCATTTGCTCATTCAGATAGTACTCGCGCTGCGTCTTCTCCATTTGGGTTTTGACCCGGGTCTTGATCTTCTTCTCGACCTGCAGAACGCTCATCTCGCCCTGCATCAGGCCATAGACCTTCTCCAGACGCTCGCTCACAGACAGCGTTTCTAGAAGCTCTTGCTTCTCGTTCACCTCGATACCGAGGTGGCCCGCAACCAAATCCGCCAAACGCGCAGGTTCACTTGCTTCTTCCACAGCGCTCAGCGCTTCTTCGGGGATGTTTTTCTTGACCTTAGAATAGCGTTCAAACTCGTCGCCAACAGAGCGCAACAGCGCTTCAATGGTGGCGGCATCGCCGGGCATTTCATCCAACGGTTCCGCACGCGCTTCAAAGAAGTCATCGTTTTCGAGGAAGTCGGTGATTGTCACACGGCTTTGACCTTCGACCAGCACCTTGACGGTGCCATCGGGCAATTTCAGAAGCTGCAGCACATTGGCCAAAACACCAACGCGATAGATGCCATCCATCGTTGGATCATCGTCCGCCGGGTCGATCTGACTGGACAGCAAGATCTGTTTGTCGTCAGCCATCACTTCTTCGAGCGCGCGGACCGACTTTTCCCGCCCCACAAACAGCGGCACAATCATATGTGGGAAGACCACAATATCGCGCAGAGGCAGCACAGGATAAGACGTGTTGAGAGGCTCAGTCATGAGTATTCCTTGTATTAGCAAAGCGACACCGGTCCCATATTTGGCAACCGCTCGGCCACTTTCCGTTTCCTCGGCTTATTGATTTGGGGCCGCTGGCCTCCGCTTTCAACAGCGTGTTGTTGGTTGGAACACACAATGCCTTTACAGAGCGTGAGGAACAAGGCGCGAAAAGGGATAGATGCGAAAAAATATCGAGCTTGTGCGGCGCGAAAGAGAGCTGCGCCTTTCGAAAATCCAGCGATAGCGCTTTCAATCTGCACCACAAGACATCATTTCTTTTGCGAACAGTAACGCAATTCCGCCTAGTGCAGCTTCCAAACGCCATTCTTGCGCACAAAAAGCTGCTTTGTGAGCGGATAGGCCAGTTCGCCTTCGATATCGGACGCGAGCTTGCGCAAATCTGCCACTGCACTCGCGTCGCGACCGTCCACGACCAAAACCAAATCCCGCGCTAGCACAGCAACAACCACTTCGCCAAACGCCTCTTCAAACGGCACCCACACACGCGGCACCACGAGCAGGCTGGCCACATAGGTGTCGTCGGGCAGCGACAGCATGTAAATACGTTGCCCTGTGATCTCCGGCACGCCAACGGCAACATCCGTGTTGCGCAAAGCGATTCCAAAAGCCTCGGTTTGGGTGAGCCCGCTTGCCCGCAACTTGTCCGCAGTGACAATCGCAACATGTTCCGGGCTGTCTTCGGCCAGAAAAACCGCCAGTTCTCCTGGCAAGGGCAAGGTTGGTGCCTCCGCTCCGAGGACCTCAAGAAAATCTCTGGTGCGCACCAACAAGCGCAACCCACCTTTGTCCAAAACGGTATCGGACGTGGCAGACTGAGAGGCGCCCAGTCCCACCATAATATAGCGGTCAATCAGCGCCTCTTGCTCCGCAAGTGAACTCTCCTGTTGAAGCTGCGCAGCCAAATTGTGCGGAAAAAACACCTGGTGCTCACCAGTCTCTGTCGTCAGTGTGACGGCCCAATTTTCGGTGTCGATCTCCACCGTGCCAAAACGCTCCAATCTTGTCGAAACGGCATAGGCGGTGTCCTCCAATGTCTGGATTGGCGCAGCCTCCGCCACCGCAGATTGCCCTGTCGCAGCCAGCGCTGCGAAGAGCAGAAGCGCGCACATATTCCGCGAAAACAATCGCTCAATATTTAAGAAAAACAAACTAACTTCCTAAAAATCATAGCGAATTCTTCATCCAAATCACGGCAAAATCAATCTTAAGGCGAGCATTACCAGATCGTTAAATTCAGTCAATGGACAACACGCGGCTCCAACCACCATATCGATATCGCGCCTTGCGGATCGGCTCCCGACTGCACGACCACCTGGACCCCAACCGCTTCCGCCGCCTGACCCTACTTGTGTTGGTACTCGCCGGGGTGAACCTGCTGCGCAAAGGAATGATGGGTTGACCGCCGTTTTTACAGCGGCTCGATGTCTCCGATCGCCTGCACCTCGTGGAATTGCTTTTCCCAAGCATCAAAGGTGCCCGCGGCAATCGCCTCACGCATCTCCTGCATGATCTGCTGAAAGTAGTGCAGGTTGTGCCACGTCAACAGCATGCCGGATATCATCTCGTTGCTGCGGAACACGTGGTGCAAATAAGCACGTGAATAGTTCTGACAGGCTGGACATGTGCAGGCTTCATCCAGTGGCCGCGGGTCATCCGCATGGCGCGCGTTTTTGATGTTCACAACCCCGCGGCGCGTAAACACCTGTCCTGTGCGGCCAGAGCGGGACGGCAGCACACAATCCATCATATCAATGCCGCGCTTCACAGCGCCGACAATATCACCCGGCTTGCCCACCCCCATCAGATAGCGTGGCTTATCCACCGGCAGCATATCCGGCGCGTAATCCAGACAGCCAAACATCTTTTCCTGCCCCTCGCCCACGGCCAGACCGCCCACAGCATAACCGTCAAAGCCAATCTCTTTCAGGGCCTCCGCACTCTCTTCGCGGAAATCCTGCTCCAGCCCGCCTTGCTGAATGCCAAACAGCGCATGACCGGGCCGATCTCCAAAGGCATCACGCGAACGCTGTGCCCACCGCATGGACAACCGCATACTCTCGGCAATCCGATCCCGATCCGCAGGCAACGCCGGGCATTCGTCAAAGCACATGACAATGTCACTGCCGAGCAGCTTTTGGATCTCCATCGACCGCTCGGGAGTCAGCGCGTGTTTGGACCCATCAATATGGCTCTTAAACGTCACGCCTTCCTCTGTCAGCTTGCGCAATTCAGCGAGGCTCATCACCTGAAAACCGCCGCTGTCTGTCAGGATCGGCCGCTCCCAGTTCATGAACTTATGCAAGCCGCCCAAATTTGAGATCCTCTCAGCCGTCGGCCGCAGCATCAAATGGTAGGTATTTCCGAGCAAAATATCCGCCCCAGTCGCGCGCACGCTCTCTGGCATCATCGCTTTCACCGTGGCCGCTGTGCCCACAGGCATAAACGCTGGCGTGCGGATGTCCCCGCGTGGTGTGTTGATCACCCCGGTGCGCGCTTTGCCGTCTGTGGCGTTGAGCGAAAATGAGAATTTCTGCGACATTCGGAACCTGTTCGGGAAAAATTTGACAAAGTTCCCCTTCCTTACGCCTTCAGTTCTGGCTTGTAAAACATCTGTCAGCCGCCATATTGCAACCCAAGGAAATACCAACGTTTTTGAGGGGGTCTGTCGTGAGCGAAGACTTTATTTTGAGCCTTTTGTCAGAAAACATCGTCCTTTTGCTAGCGGCCGTTTTCTTGGTTGTTGTGGTGCTGAAAGGCGTACGCATCGTGCCGCAATCGGAGAAACATGTGGTGGAACGCTTTGGCCGACTGCACTCGGTGCTTGGCCCTGGCATCAACTTTGTGGTGCCGTTTCTGGATGTCGTGCGTCACCAGATTTCCATCCTGGAACGCCAACTGCCCAACGCCACCCAAGACGCAATCACCAAAGACAACGTGCTGGTGCAGATCGACACCTCCGTCTTCTACCGCATTCTTGAACCAGAAAAGACGGTCTACCGCATCCGCGATGTTGATGGCGCCATCTCCACCACTGTGGCCGGCATCGTGCGCGCCAACATCGGCAAGATGGATCTGGACGAAGTGCAATCCAATCGCGCAAGCCTGATCGATTCCATCCAGCAAAGCGTAGAAACAGCCGTAGACGACTGGGGCATTGAAGTGACCCGTGCCGAAATCCTCGATGTGAACCTTGATCAGGCCACCCGCGACGCGATGCTGCAACAGCTCAACGCCGAACGCGCCCGTCGCGCGCAGGTCACCGAAGCGGAAGGCACAAAACGTTCTGTGGAGCTGCAAGCAGACGCAGAACTCTACGCTGCCGAACAAACCGCCAAAGCACGCCGTATCAGTGCAGACGCCGAAGCTTATGCAACCGAGGTTGTCGCCAAAGCCATCAAAGAGAACGGCATTGAGGCGGCGCAATACCAAGTGGCGCTCAAGCAGGTTGAGGCGCTGAACGCACTTGGCAAGGGTGAGGGCAAACAGACCATTGTGCTGCCAGCCGCCGCGCTCGAAGCCTTTGGCGATGCCTTCAAACTTCTGAAAGGATAAAACGATGGCCGACCTTCTTACAACATGGTGGGTCTGGCTCGCCGCCGCACTTATCTTGGCCATTCTCGAAGTGCTGGCCCCGGGCTTTATCTTTGTTGGCTTTGCCATCGGTGCAGCTTTTGTGGGCTTTGCCTTAATTGGCCCCCTACAGATGTTGTCGGTGCCAATGATTTTGGTGATCTTTGCCGCGCTGAGTTTGGCGGCATGGCTGGTGCTGCGTCGGGTGTTTGCGCTGCCCAAGGGTCAAGTGAAAACCTTTGATCACGACATCAACGACTGATCCATTCTGAATCAAACCATTGGGCCCATGCTTCGGTATGGGCCCTTTTTGGTTGAGCAGACCTCAGGTGCACCAAACGAGGCGCCCCAAGTGTGAACCACTGTAAGCTCTTGGCAAACAGCGCCCAAGTTGTAGCCTCTTGCAGAAACACATCTTACAAATGATCGTCGTGGCTTCTGCCGCCGTTGGTATCGGTGCCGCGGCCTATGCCAGACACCCTCAGACTGACACCTCAACAAGCTCTTCACCAGTTCATCACGGCGCGTGACAATGTCTTAGCTTCAATCATGAGTAAATGCGCAAAGTGGCAAACCAAGCTGGTCTCGCCGTAAACTCAAATACCTTCCGTGGAAACGCGTTCAGAAAATGTTGCGCACTTTTCTAGCCCGCCCTAGTCACCATTTCATGTTCAGTCAGCTCCGCGAACTTCATCACCTTTCAAAACCCGCGCCGCAACACATGTCCCAAATTCGCGCACGTCCCCCTCTGGACGTCGCTTGCCATATTTCCTATATGAAAAACTCAGGATTATTGCAGGATACAGCATGACACAGGCCCCAGATCCCGCCACCGGCGCCACAACCGATCCCGTCGAAGGCACACCATTGATCGCGCCCTCAAGCGTCGATCACCCTTTGCACGCGCAAGCGGTCGAGGCCTGTCGCAGTGTATATGACCCCGAAATCCCGGTAAATATCTATGATCTCGGCCTGATTTATACCATCGAGATCAACGAGGAAAATGACGTGAATGTGCTCATGTCGCTGACCGCCCCGGGTTGCCCTGTGGCTGGCGAAATGCCAGGCTGGGTGCAAGAGGCCATTGCGGGTGTCGGCGGGGTTCGCACTGTTGAAGTTGCATTGGTTTGGCAACCCCCTTGGGGCATGGAAATGATGAGTGATGAAGCCCGCCTAGAGTTGGGCTTTATGTGATCATTCAACGGATTAGAAAGGAACGCTGATGTTTGGCATTCCCGGAAAACAAGCGGTGAGTATGACACCCAAGGCGGCGACTCAAATTGCGCGCCTGATGGCCAAAGAGGGTCACGCAGGCCTGCGTATTGGTGTCAAAAAGGGTGGCTGTGCGGGCATGGAATACACCATGGATTACGTCACCGACACCAACCCACATGACGAGGTTGTCGAGCAGGATGGCGCCGTTGTGATGATCGCACCCATGGCGCAGATGTTTCTGTTTGGCACGGAGATAGACTATGAGGTCTCGCTCTTAGAGAGCGGCTTTAAGTTCAACAATCCCAATGTGGAAGACGCCTGTGGCTGTGGCGAATCCATCAAGTTCAAAGATATGGACGAGATGGCCGAACAGGTCGCAGCAAACGGTGCGCCAAAATTGAACTGACGGCCTTGACCTGACCTGCCCCACCCGTATGACTGGCACAACCATGTCATTCAGAGAGGGCACTCATGCGACGTAAGCTGGCAGCAGGAAACTGGAAAATGAACGGCACCGCCGCAGCACTGGCGGAGCTGGAAACGCTCACCGCGAAGGGCGCTCCAGAAAATGCACAAGTGTTGATCTGCCCACCTTCCACGCTGATATCACGCGCCAAAGATGTGGCAGGTGATATCATCAGCATCGGTGGACAAGACTGTCATGCGAACCAAAGCGGTGCCCACACCGGCGATGTGTCTGCGGAGATGCTGAAAGATGCCGGCGCCACCCACGTCATTCTGGGTCACTCTGAGCGCCGCGAAGATCACAATGAACGTGACGAAGACGTACGCATCAAGGCCAAAACGGCTTGGGATGCGGGCCTTGTCACCGTGATCTGCGTTGGTGAAAGCCTGTCTGAGCGCGAGGCCGACAACACACTCGACATCATTGGCGGCCAGCTTGCAGGCTCCATTCCGGACGGCGCAACAGGCGAGAACCTTGTGGTCGCTTATGAACCCATTTGGGCAATTGGGACCGGCAAGGTGCCCACACTCAGCCAAATCGGCGATGTACACGATTTCATGCGCGCCCGACTTGAGCGCCGCTTCGGCGAAGGCGTGGGCCGCACAGTACCACTGCTCTATGGCGGCTCTGTAAAGCCCGGCAATGCTCCTGAGATCTTTGCTGTGTCCAACGTTGATGGCGCGCTTGTCGGCGGCGCCAGCCTGAAGGCAAGCGACTTTGGCGCAATCATCGCCGCGCTGGACGCCAGCTGACCCAATGGCTGAGGCGCAGCTGTCCTCGCTCTATGCACGGTTCTCCGACCGCTGGCATCGCGACATCACGCGCCTTGGCTATCCTTCCGCCTACGACGAACTGATCGCGCGTCTGGCCGAGACGTCACAGCCTTCTACTGTACTGGATGCGGGTTGCGGCACCGGGGCCTTGGCCCAAGCTTGGCTTAAAACAGGGCAGCCTTACAGCGTGTTGACGCTTCTGGACACCTCCCAAGAGATGCTGATGCAGGCGCGTCGGAATCTCGCACATGTTCCAAAAATCGTGTCGCTGAACGCGGCATTGGGCAGCTCTGAAATCCAGCCAAATACCTGTGACCTTGTGCTTTCAGCACATGTGATTGAGCATTTGGACACCCCAGAGAGCGGCCTGAGCTGGTTCGCTCAATGCCTGCGTCCCGGTGGTCAAGTTGCGCTTTCGGTCAGCAAACCCCATTGGTGTACGGCGTTGGTACGCTGGCGGTGGGGACACAAAGCATTCACGCCCAACCAAGTGCAGAGCATGCTCACTGCAGCGGGCTTTGTCGATGTCCGCGCCCTGCCCTTCTCCAAAGGTCCCCCCAGTCGAACAAGCTACGGCTATATTGCCACGCGCGCTTAGCATGAAGGCCGCAATAAAACTTGGCCTTTCCAAACCTCTTCAAATCAAAACGACGCCCCAATTTGGAGCGTCGCTTCACAGTTTTCTATCAGGAGTTCCCAAAGGCGCTCCGTTTGCTCACCCGCCTATTTGGTGATGTACTCTGGCCCCATGACCGCGTTTGGCAACACAGTGGAAATCCAGGGAATATACGTGATCATGATCAGGAAGACGAAAAGCACTGCAAGGAAAGGCAAAGCCGCCCGCACCACAGCCATCATCGGCATCCCAGCCACGCCTGAGGTCACAAATAGGTTGAGCCCCACCGGTGGCGTGATCATTCCGATCTCCATGTTCACAACCATGATGATACCCAGATGGATCGGATCAATGCCAAGCTCCATGGCAATCGGAAACACCAAGGGTGCGACAATCACCAAGAGGCCCGATGGCTCCATAAACTGGCCACCGATCAGCAAGATCACATTGACAACAACCAAGAACATCACCGGACCAAAGCCCGCAGACAACATCGCATTGGCGATGGTCTGAGGCACTTGTTGCTCCGTCAAGACGTGCTTTAGGATCAAGGCGTTGGCGATCACAAACAACAATGTCACGGTCAGCTTTCCAGCCTCAAACAACGTGTGTTTTGTGTCAGCATGGAAAAAGGAAGTGATCAAAGCTTGTGGCTTGCGCAGAAGCGACACTTTTGTACCGCCGTTGTTGTCCGCGGCCAAAGGCCCCATGTCTTTGTAAACAAAACAGGCAATGAAAAAGGCGTATACAGCGGCAACCGCAGCGGCTTCCGTTGGAGTGAACACCCCACCATAAATCCCACCGAGAATAATCACGATAAGGAACAAGCCCCAGCCTGCTTCCATGCCGCTCTGCGCAATCTCACCAAAGCCCTTCCATTCGCCTTTTGGCAGGTTCTTGACCTTGGCCATCACATAGATGGTCACCATCAACATCACACCGGCAAGCAAACCTGGGATCACACCTGCGAGGAACATACGTCCCACAGACACTTCCACAGCCGCTGCATAGACCACCATCACGATGGAGGGCGGGATCAGAATGCCCAGCGTGCCCGCGTTACAGATCACACCGGCTGCGAATTCCTTGGTATAGCCCACCTGACGCATACCCGCGATTACGATGGAGCCGATCGCCACAACAGTTGCGGGCGAAGAGCCCGACAGCGCCGCAAACATCATACAAGCAAACACACCCGCAATCGCCAATCCGCCGGGCAAGTGCCCGACACAAGCAATCGAGAACCGGATAATGCGGCGCGCTACGCCGCCCGTCGTCATAAACGAGCTGGCCAGAATGAAGAACGGGATCGCCAACAGCGTGAAGTGCCCTTCAAAGGCTTCAAACAACGTGCCCGCGACCGAAGCCATCGTGGCATCGCCAAACAGCAGCAAAAAAAGGATTGAGCTCAAGCCGAGAGACACCGCAATGGGGACCCCGATCAGCAGAAGGCCAATCACCATGGCAAAAAGTAGTACGACAGACATCAGTCATGCTCCCCTTGAAGCGCGCGCACTTCTTCAATTTCGTCTTCCACCTCGTGGCTCGCCACCAATCGATCTGTCTCCCCCCGCCAAATGGCAAGCGACGCTTGCGCAAAGCGATAGACCAGCAAGAACATGGAGATCGGCAATACGATGTAGGGCACCACTTTGGGCAGCTTTTCGTATTCGTCCCCGTAGTTGATCAGATCTTCCAAGAAAGTAAAAAGGCCAATCATGGGCACATCTTGCACCTCATAAAATGACTGGCTGCGCGCCTTCATATCCAATCCGGTTGGAAACCAACGACCAGATGTTGGAGGCAGATCCGCAAACACTGCCCAATAGTCATACGCCCCTTTCAACATAAGAAGCGAAAAGACCATACAGGCACCCGCAGCAATCAGCCCCATGACACGCGCGGCCCCCGGGCTCACCATGTTTAGGATCGCATCGACCCCAAGGTGGCTGTGTTTTTTGACCGCATAGGCTGCGCCAAGCAGCACCAACCAGGCAAAGAGGAAGACGGTCGCCTCCAATGCCCAAAGAATGTTTGAATTGAA
This sequence comes from Shimia sp. NS0008-38b, assembly GCF_040370365.1. Taxonomy (NCBI): domain Bacteria; kingdom Pseudomonadati; phylum Pseudomonadota; class Alphaproteobacteria; order Rhodobacterales; family Roseobacteraceae; genus Shimia; species Shimia sp. NS0008-38b. The sequence continues at coordinate 277,898 of NZ_BAABWQ010000004.1, forward strand.
ACCGAACCGGGCAACAACATTGGCGAAGGTGATCAATGTCATCATACCCAGAAGAAAGGCGATCAGCGTTTCTTCGATCCGGTCCACGAAGCTATGCTTGGTTTGCATGGTTCTGAGTCCCGTGAGTAGTGGTTGCAAAACGGGCGGGCCATTTGCGGCCCGCCCGCTCTGAAGGTGATCAGATTTGAGATCTGAGCTTAGCTGGCGGCGTTGATTGCCTGCGCAGCGTCGATGTTGTCTTGGCCAACATCATCAGTGAACTTCTCCCAGACCGGCTTCATGGCGTCGACCCATGCTTGGCGCTGATCTGCAGTCAGTTCGCGGATGGTGCCGCCTGCATCGATGATGGACTGGCGTGCTGCCAGGTTCACCGCTTCCGCTTCTTTGTTGCGGGTGTGGGTCACCTCTTGGAAGATGGTGATGAACTGTGTGCGCACATCTTCTGGCAGGCTGTCGAGCCAATCCACAGAGGTCACAACCAGATAGTCAAGAATGCCGTGGTTGGTTTCGGTCACGCCGTCCTGAACTTCAAAGAACTTCTTGCCGTAGATGTTGGACCAAGTGTTTTCTTGTCCGTCCACAACACCCTGCTGCAACGCGCCATACACTTCGGAGAAGGCCATTTTCTGTGGAGAACCACCCATGGCTTCCATCTGTGCCACAAGCACGTCAGAAGACTGCACGCGGAACTTCAGACCGTCCGCATCTGTGGGCAGTGTCAAAGGCACGTTTGCAGACATCTGCTTCATACCATTGTGCCAATACCCCAACCCCTGCAGACCCCGGCGCTGCATGCTGTCCAACATCGCCTGACCATTGTCAGATGCTTGGAACGCATCAACTGCGTTGATGTCTTTGAACATGAACGGCAGGTCAAACAGGCGGAACTGCTTGGTAAACTTCTCAAACTTGGACAGAGACGGCGCAGCCAGCTGCACGTCGCCTTGCAGCATGGCTTCCAGAACTTTGTTGTCGTTATAGAGTGTGGAGTTCGGGAAGACCTCCATGCACATTGTGCCATTCATCTCGTCATTCACGCGCTGCTCCAAAAGCGACGCCGCGATCCCCTTGGGGTGCTTGTCGGTGTTGGTCACATGGCTGAATTTTACAACAATTTCGCCATCATCACATGCAGCGGATGCAAAAGATGCTCCCATGGCGGTGAGTGCCAGCGCGGTGGCGGCTGTGGTCAAAAATTTCATCTGTGTTTCCTCCCAGAAATCTTCAATCATCTTCCTGCCCCGATTTGGTGCAGATGATGACAAAACAGTGCCTCTCGGCGAAAGCCCGCTCAACAGTTTCTTTTGTCTCCGGTGGAAGTATCAATTTAAATGTTTGTTTTCATAAATTTATGCATCGATAGCCTATCTCTCCGGCCGCGGTTCGAACACAGCTCGTGCGGTTTTCCGCACGTCGTCTTGCGGAGATGTGCGGAAAACCGCACAGAGTGAAGCAGCTCGCAAGATCCCAACACGCCTGCCAGACCAAGCGACAGCTTACAGTGTGTCGCCACAGCTGGGTATGTCTCAAGGCTCTCATCTTGAGACCGCGCGGCGCGACATCCAAGATGAGACCATCTCATGAGATCCGCAAAACTGCGCTCAATGGAAAACCAAAGCGGAGCATATTCTCAGTGCGCTGCGGTTTGCCGGATTGACCCCGCCCGCGAACGGCTTAGGCTGGCATCACAACCAACTCACTTCAGAGCGACATGAATGACGGACAGCCCGCGCCCCAAAGGAATTTCCCCGCAATCGCGCCGCCACAATGCGATGCGCAAAGCCGCTCTGGCCGCACACCCGGACTTGGCCAATTTGTCCGGAACACAGCCTTTGACCGCATTGGCTTTGCCGCTTCTATTGGCTGTACACTGGAGCCTGGCTTGGTGGGTGTCTGATCAACCTGTTTGGGTCATTGGTCTGAGCGCCTTTCTGATTGGTCAGCTCACCTATCACTCTGCCGCATCTTTGATACATGAGACCTGCCATAAATTGGTGTTTCGCAACCCGGTTCCCAAACTTGCCTTTGACCTTGGTCTCGAAGTCATCTTGACCTCTTATGGCAAACAGCTGACCTATCAGCATCAGCATGTCACCAGTCATCACCCGTTTGTGGGAGATTACGACAACGATTATGAACACGAAGACCTCTGCGCACTACAAGCACGGTTCTCCATCGGCAAAACCCGACCTGCGTTGCAACACGCGCTCACGGCACTAACGTTGTTTCTGCACGCGCTACCTCTGGGCTCGGTGGTTCTGGCCGACAAAATCCTACCACCGCTCTATGCTTGGGCCTCTGGGCGACCAGTGCAGGATCCTCAGGATCGCTTTAACGGGACCTCCCCGACGGCGTCGAACTTGCGCCCCTTTATTCTCGTCTCCGCGATCTCAAACCTCACGCTTCTGGCCCTTCTCGGCCCTTGGGCCCTGCTCTACCATCTATGGTCGCTGTCATTTTTCCTTGGTAAACTGGGTGTCTCAAACCTCGGCCAATCGCTTACCGAACACCCCGGGGACGACGATGAGAACCCCACCCGCTCAACCTATGGTCCCATAAACTGGCTGTTGTTTAACACCGGCTATCACAACGAGCATCACTCCTTTCCCACGGTGCCATGGACACGTCTGCCGACCTTGCACCGCACCGCCCCTGAGGTGTTTCATGCCAAAGCAGAGCAAAGCTACGCTGCGGCTTGGTGGGCCCATGTGCGTGGCGACTTTACCGCCTCACGTCGCCTGAAGCTGCACGCGCAAGATCACTTGGATCGGTGCAAAGGCGAAACGTAAACATTCGTGCCATGATTTGCCTCCCCGGTGCAGCACAGCTATACTGCGGCGCAGAAACGACAGCGAGCAGACACCCATGAAACTCTTTGTAGGCCTTGGAAATCCGGGCTCAAAATACGCGCAAAACCGTCATAATATCGGGTTTATGGCGATGGATCAGATTGCGTCCGACCATGGGTTTGCGCCCTTCAAAGGCAAATTTCAGGGGGCCTTGACCGAAGGTCGACTTGGTCGCGAAAAGGTGCTGCTGCTGAAACCTGAAACCTTCATGAACCTCTCAGGCCAATCTGTGGGTGAAGTCATGCGGTTTTACAAACTCACGTCCGAGGATGTGGTGGTGTTTCATGATGAACTCGACCTCAACCCCGGCAAGCTCAAATACAAGATGAGCGGTGGGCACGCGGGCCACAACGGGCTGCGGTCCATCCACCAACACATTGGCGAAACCTACGGTCGGGTGCGCATGGGCATTGGCCACCCAGGACGCAAAGAACTTGTAAGCGCCTACGTGCTGCATGATTTTCACAAAGCGGATCAAGACTGGCTAGACGACATGCTGCGTGGCATTTCCGATGGTGCGGCGCATCTGGCCGAAGGAGATCCTGCAAAGTTTTCAAACGCTGTGGCCCTGCGCCTCAATCCGCCGCGACCTTCAACCGGCAAAGCTGACCCGCGCGCGCAGCAAAAACCGCCTTCAAAAGACAAACCCTCAACCGAAAAGCCGGCCAAAGCGGAGCGGGAAATCGATGCACGCAGCCCCCTGCAAAAACTGATGGACAAGTTCTCTTGACAGGTCTTCGCGCCGCTTTCCTGTCACAAGCAGACAGTTGCGAAGCGCTAGAGAGCCCTTTTATGGGACGTATCTTGCGCATGCTGCCAGACCTGATGGCGGACACGTCCGACCTAAGCCGACGATGTGCCAGCTTTGAAGGTGAGCTCGGTCCCAGTGGTCACAGCTTGCCTTTGCGCATCGCCAGCGGTCTGCACGCTTTGGTTCTGCGGAGTGATGCTCCCAACCTCACCGCCGTTTACCCTCCCAATGACGTTTCAGATGACGTTTTGCGCACGGCTTTGCGTAACGCTTTGACCACACACGACACCTTTCTCACCAACTGGATCACCAACACACCGCAAACCAACGAAGTGCGGCGCAGCGCAGTTCTGATCGCAACAGCTCAGCTTTTGGCCGATCGTTTTGATCTCCCGTTTTCCGTGTCGGAAATGGGCGCCTCAGGCGGACTGAATCTGATGTTTGATCGTTTTCACCTTGCAGTGGGCAGCGGGTATGGCCCCCAAAGCAACGTTGTTCTCCAACCAGATTGGCGCGGTCCATTGCCGGTGCAGGCACCACTGACCATCGCCGAGCGCCGTGGCGTGGACTTGCATCCTCTGGATAGCAAATCACCTGAACACGCCCTGCGTTTGTTGGCCTATCTGTGGCCTGATCAAACCGAGCGCATGATCCGCACCCGTGCAGCCATCGCACTTCAAGACGCCCCAGTGGATTCGGGAGATGCAATCAACTGGTTGCAACATCGACTTCCAAATCACAAGGCCGGCCAAATTCATTTCATCTACACCACGGTGGCTTGGCAGTATTTCCCAGTGGACAGCCAGACCAAAGGCACCGCTCTGATCGCGGCTGCAGGTGCCAAAGCCACCAACGACGCACCATTGGCATGGCTGTCTTATGAAACTGATGGGAAAAAGAATGGCGCGGCGCTGACATTGCGTCTTTGGCCGGGCAATCACACCATCGAACTGGGCCGCGCAGATTTCCATGGCCGCTGGATCAATTGGACAGCGCCCACCCGCCTGCCCTAACGTCACCGTTGCGGCAATAGGTTTGAGAGTGCTCAACTCGCGCAGATCGTTTGAGCGGTGAGATGGGGAGACATCATTGATGCGTAGTTTTGGCAAGTGGCTGGGTCGGGTTCTGGTATTTTTGGTACTGGTGGCAGCAGCGATCTACTTTGTGAAACGAGAAGAAATCACACGCCTTTTGGCTGTGAATTCTCTTTTTGCCGAAGAAAAAATTGTCAGTAACTTCTCCCATATGGACACACTTTTCCTTTCCGCAGAGGTGCCCAAAGGAGAGTCACCTGCCAGCCCTTTGCCTCAAGGCGTCATGATGGAAATGCCAGAAGGCTTTGACACATGGCTCACCGCACGTGCGGTCACCAGCTTTGTGGTCTTAAAGGACGGGGGCATTGTGCATGAGAGCTATCATCAAGGCACCACAGCCGAAGATCGCAAGATCAGCTGGTCAGTGGCCAAATCCTATCTCTCCTCTTTGATGGGGATTATTGTGGATGAGGGTCTGGTAAACTTGGATGATCCGGTCACCAAATACGCACCAATTCTTGAAGGCTCCGCATATGATGGCGCCTCTGTGCTGAACGTATTGCAGATGTCGTCGGGTGTTACATTCGATGAAGATTACTTGGATTTTAATAGTGATATCAACAGAATGGGGCGCGTTCTTGCATTGGGCGGCACCATGGACGGATTTGCCGCAGGTCTTCAGGAGACCTTCGTCGACCCCGGCGTGCAGATGCAATACGTGTCCATTGACACCCATGTCCTCAGCATGGTGATCCGCGGGGCCACAGGCCGATCCATCCCCGATTTGCTCAGCGAAAAAATTATCGCCAAGCTGGGTTATGAACAAAGCCCCTTCTATGTCACCGATGGTGAGGGTGTGGCCTTTGTGCTTGGTGGTCTCAACATCCGTGCGCGCGACTACGCCCGTTTTGGCCAGATGGTTTTGCAAGAAGGTTCCTACAACGGGCAGCAAGTGGTGCCCGCCGATTGGCTTGCCGCCGCAACCGTGCCCAGTGCAAAAACCAAACCCGGCAAACTTCACTACGGCTACCAATGGTGGATGCCCAAAGATCCGCGCGAGGGCGAGTTCTTTGGTATCGGGGTCTATGGTCAATACATCTATATCAACCGCCCCGCAGGGGTTGTGATTGCCGTGAACTCCACAGATCGCAAGTTTAAAGAAAGTGGCGTAACCGACGGCAACATCGCCCTGTTCCGCGAAATTGCAGCAACGGCGCAATAAGCCTAAGCCTGAGCCGCTGGACAGCCTTAAAGCACGAACCGCGCTCAATTCGCATGCGCGGTTCTGGTTCTTTGTACACACATGTTTTTGTTGATCCCTAGTTTGCGTTGCCCAAAGCAAACCACCTGTGCAAAGCTGCCTCCATGATAGAGAAAGATGCATCCATCAATGTGTTGGGCGGCGATCTATCGCCCTGCTCCAGTGACCCGGTTACCGGGTTCTTCCGGGACGGACATTGCAACACCTGCGCACAAGACACCGGCAGCCATACGGTCTGTGCAGTGATGACCGCCGAGTTTCTCGCCTATTCCAAATACGTGGGCAACGACCTGTCTACCCCACGCCCTGAATTCAATTTCTCAGGACTAAAACCAGGCGATCAATGGTGTCTTTGCGCCGCGCGGTTTCTGCAGGCCCATGACGAAGGTTGCGCCCCCAAAGCCAATCTTGAGGGCACCCATCAGCGCGCGCTCGACATCGTGCCGCTGCGTGTGCTTCAACAACATGCGGTGACGGACTAAGTCGCCTCCGCCAGGAGATCGTCCAAAAACAGGCTCATCAGTTGCGCACGGCCTGTCACACCGGCTTTGCGATAAATCGCATTGCACTGTGCCTTCACTGTGCCCTCCGATGTATTGCGCAATCCAGCGATCTCTTGAATCGACATGCCTTTGATAGAAAACAGCGCCACATCACGTTCGGCAGGAGTCAGACGCCATTCCGTGAAACTCGCCTCCATGTGATCGCGAAATGCCAATTGCACCTGCGCGAGGCTGGCCTCGGCCCGAGCACGCGCGCGCATCGTTTGCCGCATCGCCACGCCACCCAGAACCGCGCCGAGCAACAGGCCCAGCGCAGCGCCGATTTCCAACATCTCGCGAAATTGCCAAGAGATTGGTGCGCTGCGTGCACCAACAAGCGTCAAAACGATATCGCTGAGAAAAAACAAAGCGAACAGGCATTGCAGCGCCAACAACGCAAACAGCAGAACAGCAGACTTCACAGCACGCCCTCAAATGGCTCACCAACCCCGTCAGTCATCGTGACGATCATCTTCGTCCCCGTCTGTATCGGTACGGTCGCCGTCGTCGCCGGTTTCGCCATGATCTGAGCCATTCCCTCGCCGATCTCCGTCACCGTCACGCTCCAAAGGTTCCGCCGGTGGCGGTCGAGGTCGCTCATCTCTCTCGTCGCCCCCCGAAGGCATTGGTGCGCGGCGAACGTCTTCCTCATCGTCGCGCTTCGACCCGCCCAACACATGATGATCGTCATCATCCTCCCAGTAGTCGCGCAAAATCTCCCCAGTGCGCGGGTTCACAATGATTTCCCGCTCCATGGTTCCCTTGTATGCCTCAATCCGCATACGCCCCAGCCACGTCCGGCTGACTTCGATTTCCGTGTAGCCTTGAGACTTTAAATGGCGAGCGATGGCATCCGTCCGAGACTCAGCAAGCGCCGCCCCAGCAAAGAGGGTCACCACCGCCGCCGCGGCTGCCAATTTCAAAGTCATAATTTGCATGCACGGGTTCCTAGTTTGGTCGGCACCGGGGGACGCGGTGCCGACCATCTGAAGACTTTCTCGACCTGATATCATTTAACCGAACCGTGAGTGGATGGCAAAATCAGGTTTCCACTTCGGCTTTCACCCCTTACGCGTCTTCAGTTTCCTTCGAGATGGCATCGTCATGATCTTCGACGTCATCAGAAGCCTCATCACCGTCGTCATCGTCATCGTCGTCGTCGTGGTCGTCATCGTCATCGTGGTCCTGCTCAAACTCCTGCGATACAACCTCCTCAGTGGCGGCCAGATAGATAGTCTCAACCTCTTGGCCGTCTTTCTTACCTTCAACTTTCAGCTGACCATCAATCAGCGCAATTTCGATGTCGGTGTATCCGTCAGCCACCATGGCGGCCTCGATGCGCTCAGCAAAGGTCTCAGCGTGCACCTGTACGCCCAAACCAATGGCAATTACGGATGATGTCAAAAGAATGCGTTTCATAGGGTTCTCCTAAATTTTGGTATGGCACACCGTGAGTGGCGTCGCTGTCCATACTTGGGAGGACTCAGTGCCTTCGCCTATCAGCCGCGCGTTTATATGCCTGCCCTCTTTCCCCAGGTTTACGCCTCTAAACAAAAGTTTATCCTCTGCCATCACAACACAAAACGCCGCCGTTTTGCGGGTTGGTCATCCTGGCGCACACGCGCGTCTCTGGCACCCGCGCCAAAATCTGGTGACGACATGTATTGAACCCGCCGTGCGCCTCCCACGGTGCCTGCAACCACTTTCACCTGCACTTCGTTTAAGACGCATTCAACGTCACGATATCCCTGAGTCTGCATCGACGACGCAACCTGAGCTGCCAAACGAATGGTCCGTGCCAAAGCGGTCTCATTTCGTGTTGTCGGCTGGGCCGATCTCTTTGGCGACGTCATGGCACTCTCCTTTATTCAAGTCTTTGGCCCTTGGTTTGGTCAAAGGTCCTGCTGCCAGACTAACGCGTTTCCCCAAACGCACACCTGTGCGTCGGTAGAGGTTTTTATCTTTAGGTTAGTTTTGCGCGCAAAAGAAAAAGGGCGCCCTCAGCAAGCGCCCCTCCCTATCATCAAAATCTGCAAAGCCCTTAGTCGGCCGCACGCCCTTCAGTATCGGACATGTCAAAGCCAAGATGGCGCGCGACGGTCTGCACGTCTTTGTCGCCACGTCCACACATGTTCATGACAAGGATGTGGTCTTTGGGCAAATCACCCGCAATCTTCATGACGTGTGCAAGCGCATGGCTTGGTTCCAATGCCGGAATAATGCCTTCCATGGAGCAAGAGAACTGGAACGCTTCCAAAGCTTCTTTGTCGGTGATCGACACATATTGTGCGCGACCGGTGTCGTTCAGCCAGCTGTGCTCAGGGCCGATACCCGGGTAATCCAAACCGGCAGAAATTGAATACCCTTCAAGAATCTGGCCATCGTCATCCTGCAATAGATAGGTCCGGTTGCCATGCAGCACGCCCGGGCGCCCGCCAGTCAGCGACGCGCAATGTTCCATTTTTTCATCCACGCCGCGTCCACCGGCCTCAACACCAATGATGTTGACCTCTTTGTCATCAAGGAACGGATAAAACAGACCCATCGCATTGGAGCCACCGCCAATCGCTGCAATCACCGTATCCGGCAAACGACCCTCGCCTTCTTGCTCCGCCAACTGCCAGCGCACTTCTTTGCCGATAATAGATTGGAAATCTCGCACCATTGCCGGATAGGGATGTGGTCCTGCCACGGTCCCGATACAATAAAACGTGTCGCGCACATTGGTCACCCAATCACGCAGCGCATCATTCATCGCGTCCTTGAGCGTGCCACGACCAGACGTAACTGGCACCACTTCTGCACCCAGCAACCGCATACGGAACACGTTGGGCGCTTGGCGCTGAACATCATGCGCGCCCATATAGACCACACACTTCAGGCCAAACTTGGCACAGACGGTGGCTGTCGCCACACCATGCTGGCCCGCGCCGGTTTCGGCAATAATGCGTGTCTTGCCCATGCGCCGCGCCAAAATGATCTGGCCCAACACGTTGTTCACCTTGTGGGCACCCGTGTGGTTCAACTCATCTCGCTTCAGATAGATTTTTGCGCCGCCAAGCTCTTCTGTCATCCGCGATGCGAAATACAGCGGGCTGGGACGTCCGACATAGTGTTTCCAAAGGTCGTTCATCTCCGCCCAGAAAGTCGGATCATCCTTGGCCTTTTCATACTCGGCCTCCAACTCCAAGATAAGCGGCATCAGCGTTTCGCTTACAAAGCGCCCGCCAAAGTCGCCAAACCGCCCGTTCTCGTCGGGACCAGTCATGAAGCTGTTGAAAAGATCGTTGGACATATGCGTCTCTCCCTTGCGTCGCATGTACCTAAAACGCCGCGCATAGGGAGAGCAAGCGCAAAGCGCGCTGACATGGTGTCGCCAGACAAAAGGCGTCTCAATCCCGCGCGGTCAGGATCTTCGCCACAGCATCCAGTGCCGCGCGAATAGGCGGATCGTGGCGCGCCTCATGATGACACACCAGCCACTCGTCATTGGTCAGCTCTTCAATCACCGGACTCACTTGGTGCAGCCCCGGCATGTCAAGCGCGGCAGTTGTCGAAACCACAATCCGACCCACCCCGGCCTGTGCCAAATGCATCAACGTAAAAGGAGAGCTCGCTGTTGTGAGAATTTCATCAGCATGGTTCGCATGTATCCAACGCGTTGACGCCGTCGGGTCTGGGCCTTGTCGAAAGGTCACATACCCCGTCACCTGCTCAGAGCTCGCAAACTCGGCGAACTCAACTTTCCGCGTTCTGCGCCCGGCCAACCACGGCTGGTCCGGTCGCCGATTGCGCACGCCAATGTCCGCATCCCGGCGCGCGATATCAAGCATTTTGGACCCTTCCACAAATTCCAGGCGCCACGGATCCTTCTGGCTCCATACCGTTGCTAAGCGGCGCGCAATAAAACCTGCCGTCAGGCTCCCCGCCGTCAGACGCACACGCACCGCCTCCGGGTTGCTCAGCACCCGCGTAAGCCGTGCACGCACCGCCCGTAGATCGTCCAATTGGTCCAGCAATGCACGCCCTTCAGTGGTCAGCGCATATCCGCGTGGCCCGCGCTCAAAAAGCTTGCGCCCCAACTGTCGCTCCAACGCGGCCATCTTCCGGCTAAGGGTTGGAACGGTCGCGCCTGTGCGCCGCGCCGCGCCCGCCAAACCGCCGGTCTCAGCCACATCCACAAACAAAGCCAAATCATCTAAGGGCGGAGATTGTTCCATTTTTGAAATTAAACTCTCAGATTATCACTCTGATATTGAAATAACACTGAAGGCATACTGGTCAAGATAATTCTCCTCAGGAGTCCTCCCAATGAACCTCGTTTACCCTCCAAAACGGCCAATGCCATATCAACCGCCAACTGGGTTTGCCAAAGAGCGGACGCTCTTTGAGGCCAAAGCCCGGGCACTAAAAAAGCGTCAACAACTGCGACGCCTTGCGTTGATGAGACTCTGGATCCAAGATCCGCGACGCGCTCTAAACCGCGTGCAACGCCGCTTTCATAAAGGCGCGGATCATACCGGCGTCTTTCACACCAGGCGCGCTTTCGACACCTGAGGACAGGTCCAGTTGACGCGCACCGGTCATTTGCATCGCTTCTGCCACATTGTCCACGGTCAACCCACCGGCCAGCATCCACGGGCACGGCCAGTATTTGCGGTTCACCAAACGCCAATCAAACGACAGCCCATTGCCGCCGGGGAGCTCCGCAGTCTTCGGCGGCTTGGCATCCACCAAGAGCTGATCCGCCACAGCCCCGTAGATGTCAATCTTGGCCACGTCTTCAGCATCTGCAATGCCAATAGCCTTCATCACCGGCAGACCATAGCGTGCGCGCACTTCGCCAACACGTTCTGGGCTTTCGTTGCCATGTAGCTGCAACATGTCCAACGGTACCGTCTCAACCAGCTGGTCCAGAAAGGCGTTGTCCGCATTTACCGTCAGCGCCACCTTAGCCACACCAACCGGCACATCGATTGCAAGCATGCGCGCCTGCTCAAGGCCAACGTTGCGCGGTGATTTCTCAAAGAACACAAACCCAACATAGGCTGCACCAGCCTCCGCCGCCGCAGCCACATGTTCAGGCTGTTTGAGCCCGCAAATCTTTACCCGAATGTCCATGAACGTGCCCTACCTGACCGCACGGCCAAAGCAAAGAGGTCAGCTGGCTTCATCCAACAAAGCCAGAACCTCGTCTTTGTTTTCAGCCTCACGGCCTTTCAAACGGCGCACTTCACGTTTGGTCTGATGCAGCTCTTTCTCGGTCTTGCTCTTTTGAGAGCGCATCCGGTGCTCCCGCATCCATTCCCACACAAAACCGATCATCAGCCCGACAACAATGGCGCCAAAAATCACCGCAAACAGTGGCAATTGCGCCGTATGGTTCAGACCCAACAAATCACTGACAGCCCCCGGCAACAGCGTCAGGGTTACGGTGTCGCGATTGGCCAAAGCAACCGCAACCAAAACGACAGCCAAGCTGCCGAGAAACGCATAGCGCACATACCGCATGAGGTTACTTCCCGTTCAATCGGTCCCGCAAAAGTTTGCCGGTCTTAAAAAATGGCACATGTTTCTCATCCACAGCCACCGACTCGCCGGTGCGCGGGTTGCGCCCAGTGCGGGCATCGCGTTGCTTGACGGAGAACGCGCCGAAGCCGCGCAGCTCTACCCGATCACCATGGCTCATGGCCTCTGTGATTTCGTCAAAGATCGTGTTCACAATCCGTTCAACGTCGCGTTGATACAGATGTGGGTTCTCGTCAGCAATTTTTTGAATCAATTCCGAACGGATCATCGGTGTGTATCTCCCTGAGGGCGTGCATGTATTTTTTGCGAGCAACTCAGCAAGACTATAGGAAGAAAGCGGCGAGACGGAAACGGATTCCCTTACTGGAGCGGAGGAAATCCGCCCAATTCCGCAAAAATTCGCCCTTTCTTCAAAAGTTTGGCACGTTTTCACAATCAAAACGCACCCGAAAAAGCATGCAACCCCCGGTGCCGCAACGCAGAGAAGCCATTGATTCGCAACGGAAAGCCTTAAGGACGCTACGACCAATTGATATAAAGGGTGCGTAATCTCAGTGCATCTTGGCCTTGATCCGACGCACAAGCCACCACACCAACAGCACCACAATTGGGGTCAGCGCGGCGGTCATTATCCCCTTACTGATGCCCATCGGACCCGTCAGTGGATAGACAAGGTAACCCGCCAACGAAACGGCATAATAACTGATCGCAACCACCGACAGCCCTTCAACTGTTTCCTGCAGCCTCAGCGCCAAATCCGCTCGTCGATCCATGCTTTCCAACAACGCCTGGTTCTGTGCTGACCGCGCCACCTCGACTTTCGTGCGCAGCAGCTGCGCTGCGCGACCAATCCGCTCCGCCAACGACCCCAGTCGCTGTTCACTGTGCACAACAGTGCGCATTGCCGGATCATAGCGTCGCGTCATAAACTCGCTGAAGGTCTGGCGCCCCTGAAACCTCTCCTCGCGCAGCACCTTTATCCGTTGCTCGACGATGCTGCTATAGGCACTGGTGGCGCCAAATCGAAACGACGTCTCCGCGATCAATTGCTCCACATCACCAGAAAGCTCAAGCAAACTTTGCAGCGTGCCTGCAGGGTCGCCTTTTTCTGCACGCAGCTGACCAACAAGCCGCGCAGCATCTGCCTCAAGCCCACCCAACTGTCCTGCAATCGCCTTGACCCGAAAATAGCCTAGCATTGACATGCTCTTGTAGGTTTCAAGTTCACACAACCGTTGCACCACACGGCCAATCCGTCGTGATCCGGTTTTAGATGCCACAAACACTGCCATATGCTGATGTCCGCTTTGGCCGATCCGAAAATCTGTCGCCACAACGCACGAGCGATCCAAAACATAGTTTGTTGCAACCGCTTCCGGGACAAACCAAGAGCTGATCTGTTCATTCATTTGCGCTTCATCCGGCATCTGCTCAACGCGGATCATTGCAGACGTCACCCGCTGCCCCGGTGACGCTGCCAGCCAATCCTCTGGAAACACATCCAAATCCGCGGGATCAAAAGGGCGCGCGGACACTTTGTCCATGAACACCGTGTAGGTCACAAACTCTGCATGCTGCTCCCACTTAAGAGTATCGCGCCCAATTTGGCCTGTGTAGTGTGTCGCACCCGGCTGTGGATGCGGTGCGCCAAACCGGTCCAACAGATCGTGCAAATGCGCGACTTCTGCTCCGGATTGCTTGCCAACCTGCTGTGGCGGAATCCGCCAGGCGATAAAAACAGCACGACACGGGGCGTCCAAAGTTGGAAACGGGCGCGCATGCAGTTCATTGGCAAGTTTGTAGCGCAACGGATGATCGGTGATGGCGGACATCAGGTACTCCTCTTGCCGCCATCCTTAGACACACACGCCTAAATGTAAATCTTTTTGTTTATTTTCAATATCTTGCCGGAATACCACGGCATACAAAAGTACATTTAGGCCGCAACTTCTTCCTCAAAAACCTCGCGCGCCGCATTCAGTCCGTTGATCGCGGCTGGCAAGCCACCGTACAGCGACATCTGCCAGATCACTTCCGCAATCTCCTCTTGGCTGGCCCCGGCGTGACGCGTGTTGGCAATATTGATTTTTAACTGTGGCCCGGTCTGCCCACCCAGTGCAGTCAGAGCGGCAACGGTGCACAATTGCCGAGTTTTGAGATCCACTACGCCGCGCGTGTAATGGCGACCATAGGCCCACTCAACCAGACTCTCGGCCATATCAGGCACCAGCCCATCATATCGATCTGCCAGAATGCCTTCCACTGTGGGGTTCAAATCCGCAAGGACAGCGCGCCCTCGTTCCAATGCCTTAGACATGTTCAATCTCTCTTTCTAATTTCCTATAAAGGTTCACTTTTTGATCCATCAAAGCGAGTGTATCCTGCAACGTTGACAGCTGACTGCGGATCGCTTCCCGATGGGTTTCCAACATCTCACGACGCGCCTTTAAGGTGCTGTCACCTGCGGCCCTCAATTGCGCATATCGCACACGGTCTGCTTGCTTCATGCCTGTGGCGTTGAGTTGCCCAATGAAGCGAATCCACTTGAGGACCTCCTCGCCGTAGTCACGCCGTCCGGCGTCATCACGTGGTGGCGGTTCAATGAGGCCGATCTTTTCGTAAAATCGTAGAGTGTCGACACTGAGCCCCGTCGCATTGGCCACTTCTGAAATGCGCATCAGACCCTCCTTTCTTATGAGTCGCACAACCATACGAGTTGGAGTGCACTCCAGCTCAAGCACTATTTTCAGAAAGAGAGTTGTCGGCCAGCAGACGCTGACGTTTGGAAGACGTCAGACGCACCGATTGGGTTGAAAACCCTAAAGCATCTCGCGCAAAGCCTGCCAAACCAACCTTGGCTTCAGCCAGGAAATCATGCGTGTATCCACTGGTTGACCCGCCTTGATAGTCCCGAGCACCTCAGCGGACATCGCGCCATCCTCCAACGGGTCCGCAGACCACAGCGTAAAGTCGGCCTGTTTTCCCACGGAGATTGTGCCCAGTGTGTCCCCTTGGCGCAGCTGCCACGCCGCTTCACGCGTCATGGCGGCAAGAGCTGCCTCTTTGGAAATTGCCTGCGCAATTCCGGTGGGGCCGTCCCCGTGCAGACCTTGCCGCGTGACAGCGGTGCGCAACGTCTGCGTTGGGTCAATTGGTGTGGCCGGATGGTCCCCGTGAAGGCTCACCGAGGCTCCCGCCGCAAGCGCGTCTGCCATTGGCATATACCGCTCCGCCCGAGGCACCCCAAACAACAGCGGCAACACATGCCCATAATAAGTCACATGATCCACAAAGAAGCTCAGACTGACCCCAAGAGCGACCGCCCGCTCTATTTGTACCTTTGTTATTAGGGCGTTGTGTTCCAAACGATGGTGTAGACCCGGCTGCGGATGGCGCGTCTGAAGCTCTGTGATACCGTCCAATGCGCGATCCACAGCCCGCTCGCCCTGCACATGTAGTGCAAGCTGTGCACCCACTTGCTGAAGGGGCAGCGCCAGATCTACAAAGTCGGCTTTGCCCATCATCACCGGCGCTTTCTGTCCCGCTGGAATGCCCAGAAAGCTGTTTACAAGTTGGGTCCTTGCGTAGGGTGACGCCGTGGCCGCGCCGCCGGTAAATGGGGACCCGTCGAGCCAGAGTTTGACGCCCAAAACAGCAAAGTCCATGTTCCCGCCAAATGGATGCTCCCCATGTTGGTCCTGCAACAAATACACAAAGCTGCGCAACACGCTCCTTGGCTCAGTGCTCAATGTCTGCAAAAGGCCCACCGGATCGTCGTGCCGCCCAACAGCCCCCGTAACGCCAATTGTGGTGAACCCCGCCTGCGCGTATTTTGCGAACTGCCGCCGCACCAACAGCTCTACCACCGCAGACGAAGCCGACGGGATTTTGGAGACCACGCTGTTCACTGCGGCTGTCTCATGCAGATGGTTGCCTGCGATCTGCACCCCAGCCGCCTCTTTCGCAGCGGTGTTGATATAGGCGTCGTGCAACATCTGAGACAGGATCAACATCGGCCTGTCCGGCGCAATCGCATCCAGTTCTTCCAACGTTGGCGGCAGCATGCCCGGAAACGCCACCGGATCCCAACCAAACGCCACAATCCAAGGGGTGATCGCCCGTTTTCCCGCCGCCTCTTCCAAGGCTGCCATAATCGACTCACGGCCTGTATGGCTAAAGGCGCTGACGTCTAATGTTGCGCCCAACAATGCCGCTGCAATCGGGTGGGTGTGCGGCTCCACCAATCCCGGCGTGATCACGGCACTTCGATGCACAACCGGCACATCAAATTGCGCAGCCAAGGCCTCTGCGTCTCCAACTGCGGCAATCTCGCCTTCGGACACCAATACGGCCTGCGCATAGGGCGGGTCAGAGGCCAGAGTGAGGATACGATCCGCGCTCAAAATATAGCGCTCAGGCAAACTTTCAGGCTGCGCCATCCAGAAATAGCCCACAAAAGCCATCAGAACCCCGCCCAACAGCAGCGAGACAAACGCGCGCATCACACCTTACTCCCCCAAGAATTGAACAAATCCTGCCCATTCCCGCCTAACCTGTCTAGCCCGACGTCGCGTCGCCCAAAACCATTTCTGATCAACCTCTTGTCACGTCTCAGGTTTGTCCGTAGCCTGCGTGCGCGGTCCACTTAGGGGTCGCAACGTTCTCAGGGCGGGGTGCAATTCCCCACCGGCGGTAAGCAGCGCTCCTGTAAGCCCGCGAGCGGCATCTTTTGGATGCGTCCACGGCCCAAAAAGTGGGTACCGGTTTTCGGACCAAGCTGTGGAGCCAACAAAGGTGTGTCAGCAGATCAGGTGTAACTCCTGAGCCGACGGTGACAGTCCGGATGAAAGAGAGCGGGAAGAGACCAACAGTGCGCCGCTTGCGGCGCGGCTGTTTGGTGTTGTCCTGTCTGCCTTGGGTCATGGGTTAGAAGAAAGGACAACTGCCATGACTCGCATTCTTGCAAACTTCAGCCCGGCAACCGCCGGCGCATGTCTGATGATCTTTGCCGGCCTCTTGTTCGCGCTGGTCAACACCATGGTGCAATGGGGCGCCATGAAACTGGGGCTTCCCCCCACGCGCATTGCGTTTTGGCAATACCTCATCGCCACCCTCTGGTTTGTGCCTTGGACGCTTTGGCACAATCCGCACGCGCTGCGCACAGCCGTCTTGCCCAAACACATCTTACGCGTTGGCTTTGCGGTGATTGGTGTGCAGCTTTGGGTCACGGGCCTTGCTTATGTCCCTATCTGGCAAGCCATCGCTCTGATTATGTTGTCGCCATTTTTTGTCACCGCCTGTGCTGGGCTCTGGCTTGGCGAAACCATCTCGCTGCAACGTTGGGCTGCTGTGGCCACAGGATTTGTTGGCGGGATGATCATCTTGGCGCCTTGGTCTGACGCTTTCACCTACCATGCGCTCTATCCTGTGGGTGCCGCAATCTTTTGGGGGCTGACCAGCCTGATGACCAAGGAAATGAGTGCGCAAGAAAACCCCACCACGCTCACACTCTATTTGTTGATGCTGCTGACACCCGTCAATGCGGTGCTGTCTTTGGATGCAGGTCTTGGGTTTGAAACGGGCACAACCGGGATTTTGCTTGTCTGTGCCGGGCTATGTACCGCTGTGGCGCAATACGCTTTGGCGCGCGCCTATAGCGTTGCGGACGCGGCCTATCTGCAGCCGTTTGACCACCTAAAGCTTCCGTTCAACGTTGGTTTGGGCCTGTTGGTCTTTGGCTATGCACCGCCCGGAAGTCTGTGGCTGGGAGCCGCGCTCATCGTGGCTGCATCTTTCTCGCTCTTGATACAAGAGGCGCGTCAGCAAGCCGCCTAACCCTCCCGCCCAAAACACGTTTGGTTGGGCATGGCTCAAGGCCGTCGGCCTTGAGCCTGAGGGGCGCTGCCCCTGACACAGCAGGCTGTGTCCACCCCGAAGTGTTTGACACCAAAAGAGGCATGACATGCGCCTTCTTCTGTTGCCCAAACATCAAAGGACAAAAGAAAAAGGCGCCCCAGAAGGACGCCTTTTCAGAGTTTTTTGTTTCTGCGATTACTCGATCATGCCCAACAGCTTATCGAGGCTGGCTTTCGCGTCACCATAGAACATCCGAGTGTTCTCTTTGAAGAACAGCGGGTTTTCGATGCCCGAATACCCGGTCCCTTGCCCACGTTTGGAGACAAACACCTGTTTGGCTTTCCAGCATTCCAGAACCGGCATACCCGCGATGGGGCTGTTTGGATCCTCTTGTGCCGCCGGGTTCACGATGTCGTTGGACCCAATCACGATGGCCACATCCGTTTCCGGGAAGTCATCGTTGATCTCATCCATCTCCAGCACGATGTCATATGGCACCTTCGCTTCCGCCAAGAGCACGTTCATGTGCCCGGGCAGACGACCAGCCACAGGGTGGATCGCAAAGCGCACAGTCTTGCCTTTGGCCCGCAAGCGACGGGTCAACTCCGCCACGTTCTGCTGGGCTTGCGCCACTGCCATGCCGTAGCCCGGAATGATGACAACACTGTCCGCATCTTCCAAGGCAGCCGCCACACCGTCAGCCTCAATCGCAATCTGCTCGCCCTCGACTTCCATCGCAGGCCCAGTGGTGCCACCAAAGCCGCCCAGGATCACCGAGACAAAGCTGCGGTTCATGGCCTTACACATGATGTAGGACAGGATCGCACCAGAGGAGCCCACAAGTGCCCCCACCACAATCAACAGATCGTTGCCAAGGCTGAAACCAATCGCCGCCGCTGCCCAGCCAGAGTAGCTGTTGAGCATAGAGACCACGACAGGCATGTCGGCGCCGCCAATGCCCATGATCAGGTGATATCCGATGAACAGCGCTGCTGCGGTCAGGATCAGCAATGGCAACACTCCACCGCTGTTGAGATACCAGATCAAGCAGATCACAGAGAGAGCTGCCGCCCCGGCATTCAGCATATGACCGCCCGGCAGTTTTTCCGCATTGGACGACACTTTGCCCGACAGTTTGCCATAGGCAATCACGGAGCCCGTAAACGTCACCGCACCAATCCACACACCCAGCGCCAGTTCGACGCGCAAGATATTGATCTCAACGCCGTCTTTCTTGGCCAGCAAGGCCGCAAAGCCATCAAGACCTTTCTTGGCGGCCTCGTCCATACCGGCCACATTTCCCAGCTCGATATGGGCGCTATAGCCCACAAACACAGCCGCCAAACCGACCAATGCATGCATGCCAGCCACCAATTCTGGCATCTGGGTCATCTCGACCTTTGACGCCAATTGATAGCCAATCAGCCCGCCACCAGCGATCAGCAAGATCGACAGAAGCCACAGACCAGAGCCCGGCCCGATCAGCGTTGCAAACACAGCAAGCGCCATGCCTGAAATGCCGTACCACACCGCGCGTTTGGCGCTTTCTTGATTGCTCAGACCACCCAAAGACAGGATGAAGAGCACTGCCGCAACGACGTATGCAGCGGTTGTAAAACCAAATTCCATTGCTCTGACCTCCTTAGGATTTCTGGAACATGGCGAGCATGCGCCGTGTCACAAGGAAACCACCGAAAATATTGATCCCGGCCATGAAAATCGACAATCCTGCAAGCAAAATCACCAGCCAGCTGCCAGAGCCGACTTGCATCAATGCACCAAGGATAATGATCGACGAAATCGCGTTGGTCACCGCCATCAATGGTGTGTGCAGCGAGTGCGCCACGCCCCAGATCACCTGGAAGCCCACAAAACACGCCAGCACAAACACGATGAAGTGCTGCATGAAGCTTGCGGGTGCCACCAACCCCAGCAGCAAGATCAAAGCACCACCGCCAGCCAGCAGTGTCACTTGCTGTTTGGTCGCCTGTTTGAACGCTGCCACTTCGGCCGCGCGCTTTTCTTCAGGTGTCAGTTCCGGCACCACCTCTTTAGGTTTGGCCGCAATTGCAGCCACCTTTGGTGGGGGTGGCGGGAAGGTGATGTCACCTTCAAACGTCACCGTCGCGCCACGGATCACATCGTCTTCCATGTCATGGTTGATCTGGCCGTCTTTCTCAGGGGTCAAATCGGTCATCATGTGACGGATGTTGGTCGCGTAAAGGCTGGACGACTGCGCCGCCATACGTGATGGGAAGTCCGTGTAGCCGATAATGGTCACGCCATTCTCGGTCACAATTTTCTCGTCCATCACGGTCAGCTTACAGTTGCCGCCCTTTTCCGCTGCCAAATCGACAATCACCGACCCCGGCTTCATCGACGCAACCATGTCTTCGGTCCAAAGCTCCGGCGCTTCGCGGTTCGGAATGAGCGCCGTGGTGATCACAATGTCCACGTCCGGTGCCAGCTCGCGGAACTTCGCCAACTGCGCATCGCGGAATTCAGGGCTCGACACGGACGCATAGCCCCCCGTTGCCGCGCCATCCGCCTGCTCTTCTTCAAAATCGAGGTACACAAACTCTGCACCCATCGATTCAACCTGCTCCGCCACTTCGGGTCGCACATCAAACGCATAGGTGATCGCACCCAGCGATGTTGAGGTGCCAATGGCAGCCAGACCCGCCACGCCCGCGCCCACAACCAACACTTTGGCCGGGGGCACTTTGCCAGCAGCTGTGATCTGGCCGGTGAAAAAACGACCAAAATTGTTGCCGGCTTCAATCACCGCACGATAGCCCGCGATGTTGGCCATCGAGCTCAGCGCGTCCATTTTCTGCGCGCGCGAGATACGTGGCACCATTTCCATGGCGATCACATTGGCGCCTTTGGCCTTGGCCGCCGCCATTCCGTCTTCATTGCCCGCGGGGTTGAAGAACGAAATCAACGTCTTGGTTTTGGTCAGGCGTTTCAGCTCTGTCTCGTTGGGCTGTCGCACTTTGGCGACGATATCGCTGGCCTTCCAAAGCGCCGCTGCGGTTTTAACAACCTCAACGCCTGCCGCCTCGTATGTGGCGTCCGAAAACCCTGCACCGGCACCGGCACCACTTTCAATGGCGCACTCATAACCGAGCTTCTGGAGCTGTTTGGCGCTGTCCGGCGTCATCGCGACCCGGTTTTCACCGTCAAACACCTCTTTTGGTGTACCTATTTTCACCTTTCTTATCCCCCTTAAGAGTCAGAGCAATAATGTTTCACGCAGACCGTGCTGCACTTGCATAATATTTTAACGACACCTGAATTGCTGCACAAGCAAACAAGCGCCCTTCCGTGTTACTACGACGCAACGGCATCACACCCATCTGCGCACCTTCTCGCAATAGCGTGCAAAATCCATGCGAAATGTTCTGCGCAGCCGGTTCTCTTCCGGAATGACAAACCGCCGCTCCAGCATCCAAAGGAACACAGGCACCATAATTAGGGCCAAAACAGCATCCCAGTAGAGGATGAACCCTGCAAGGATCATCACATCTGCGAGATAGATTGGATTTCGACTGCGTTTAAAAATGCCACTTTGCACAAGGCGTGCACTGTCTTGATGCGGATGGAGTGTGGTTTGATGGCGCCGCATTTCGGTGACGGCCAAAACCACCAGTACAACGCCACCACCGACCAAAAGACCGCCAAGCAGATCGGCCCAAACCGGTCCAAAGCTTAATCCCATGGGAAAGTGGTGCACCTGTAGCCAAGCAATCAAAAGCGCCACCACAAGCCAGACCGGCGGCACGTCAAAAAAACGCCGACTTGCGGTCTCGGTCATGCACAGGCTCCTCAACTGGCTTGCGACGCTTCGTGCGTCTGTGGCCGACGCAAAAAGCGTCTCCCCCGGTGTAGCGATGTTTGAAGGCGACGCAACGACACAAATCGCTGCAAGCGTCAAAAAGGACAGAATGTCTGCTCTTTCAGAGATATTGAAACCAAAACAACACAATCTATACCCGGAACATGCCGCTGTTCTAATGCGTTGCTGCCATAATGACGGTGCGGCAGTTTCCGTCAGCCCGTCTTGTTTGAAGCGACCTGCCCGATACTGTCATTGCAAAGATTTTAGGGAGATAAGGTCATGTCACTGCACGGCAAACACGCATTGGTCACAGGTGGTGGCACTGGAATCGGATTGGCCATTGCCAAAGCCTTGGCCGCAGAAGGCGCACAAGTCACCATCACGGGACGTCGTTTGAGTGTTTTGGAAGACGCCGCCACCGACGGGTTGCATCCGCTCGCCATGGACGTGGCGCAAGAAGCATCCGTTGTCGACGGCGTGGCCACCGCAGTCGCCGCGCGCGGACCCATTCAGATCTGCGTCGCCAATGCGGGCATCGCCGAAGGCCGCGCGCTGCACAAAACCGATATGGAGTTCTGGCGCAAAATGATGTCGATCAACATCGACGGCGTCTTTCTCACCATCCGCGAAAGCCTCAAATCCATGACACAAACCGATTGGGGGCGCGTTATGGTGATTTCTTCAATTGCTGGACTGCGCGGCCTGAAAGGAGCTCCGGCCTATTCAACCTCCAAACACGCCGTCAATGGCATGATCAAGTCACTGGCCGCGGACTATGCAAAACAGCCAATCACCTTCAACTCCATCTGCCCTGCCTATGTGGAAACACCCATTATCGACCAAAACATCGAAAGCATCATGGCGCGCACCGGATGCACAGAGGAAGAGGCACGACATATGATGGTGGGCGTGAACCCACATGGCCGCCTCATCAAGCCGGAAGAGGTCGCCCACACCGCACTTTACCTGTGCTCTGACATGGCCGATTCCATCCGGGGTCAGATGGTGCAAGTGTCAGGGGGAGACATGTAGCACTCACCCGCAACACTGGGAGGATTGCGAGACCTTCGGCACACAACATGCAGCTGTTTGGCCGGCCTGTAGCGCGGCCAAGCCGCGCTGTTGTGGCTTACACACTGCGCCCGTTTCGCCAAGCTGCACGACCACACGCCCGCTTTCGTGAGCCACATTCGCAATCGACAGCAGCCGCAGCGCCGCATTGTTGTGACCAAACTCCACCATAAGCGGCACGTCCGCCAATTCCGGCACCGCCGTCAGGCTCTGCTCGACGATCGCGCAGAATTTGCCAACCCGCATATGGGCTGCGCCGTTGCCGTCCAATAGCTGTAGACGCGCGTCTTGCCAGGTCTCAATCACACCACCGCAATCAATTCCCGTGGCCTGCGAGTGGCGCAACTCGGTCACGTGGTAACCAGCTCCAATTTCGCCCTCGTCGGTGACAAACACCAAAGGGTCATCTGCACCCTGCCCCTGCAGTTCCGCCAACAATTTTGCAAAAGATGTCATCGCGCAACCTTTCATTTCAACGATTCTTGAAATAATATATCAAAGATCGACATTATTTCAAGAGGTGTTGAAATATGACTGAAACCCAAGCCGCGCTCTTGTTCGCCGCGCTTTCAAATGCTGACCGTCTTCTGGTCTTGCGAACCTTGGTTGAGGCAGGGCCCGACGGTATGAAGGCCGGTGGTATCGCCACGCAAATTGGCGCCAGCCCGTCGCGCGCTTCTTTTCACCTCGCCGCCTTATCGGACGCAGGCTTGGTCAAAAGAGAACGCCAATCCCGCAGCCAGACCTATCGGATCGACTTTGATCAGATCGGCGGGTTGATGCGGTTCCTTTTGGAGGACTGCTGCAAAGGCAACGCCACCCTCAAGACCTGTTGCGGCTCCAACTGACACCCCGTTTTCTAAAGGTCGCGCCACGACTCATGTCCAGAATCCTGACATAGGTGGCGCAAGCCCCAACTCTAGGTAAGCAAGACCGCGCTGACAGAGCGGTCACAACAGGGCCATGCGCAAACACGCCGATCCACCAAAAGCAGCATGGCAAGCCACCGCTGCCGTTCGGCCACTCCTTGCCACTTCTGCGCCGTCTGCGTTGGGTTACACAAACGCTTTAAACTCAAAGACATCTTGCATGCATCGAGCAATCCGGACTTTCTCGCAGCGGAGTTTTGCCGATGCCCTCCGGCAAGGCATCGCCACTGGCAATATCCCGCATACCATTGATATTGATCAATATTTTTTGAAGGCACATCTTATGAACACACGAAAGGATGTGCCTTTTGTGGTTTAGTTTAGGAGAAACAACATGCGTAAATTTTCTATTAGCCTACTGGCCGCCAGCCTGGTCGCAGCCCCAGCTTTTGCCCTGACCGTGTCTGAAATAGATGCAGACGGCGACAGTCTGATCTCATTTGATGAGATGCTGGTGGTCTACCCCGACCTGACCAGCGAGGCGTTTGACGCCGTTGACAGCAGCGGTGACAGCTATGTTGACGCCTTCGAACTGAGTGCAGCGTTAGACTCAGGTCTGATCGTCCCACCTGCGCAGTAGGCCTTTGGGTGAATGATCCGTTCAATGACAAAGGAGCACAGAATGGCTCTCAGCACCAAACCCGTCAAACCCGGCGTTCGCTGGCTTAAAGCAGGCGCGGTTGTGGCCGCCGTCATCTTGCTTGGGGCTCTCGGCCTCTCAAGCTTGACCTCCGATCAGGGCACGCCAAATGACATTCCCCCAGATGTCGTGCCCTCTCAGGGAGAAGGCGAATAACCTTTTGCGAGGTGCCACCCGCAGGGCTTCGGCGACTCTTCCACGCCGGAGCCCACATTTCGGGAGTTCTGCAGCTGTGTTAACCTCTGCAAATTCGCATTTTTCGAACCGTCGCGATACCACCGCAATACAGACGCAATACCGACGTTCGAATGACGACGAATTGCACCGTTAACGTTTAAGCAGACTTCAGGATCGGGCGCGTTTCGCGACCCGCCGACCAGGCCCGCACAGCCTCGCCAAAGGCCTCAAACAAAGGGCGGCTGACAGGGTCGTTGGCAGCATCCCATTCCGGATGCCACTGCACTGACATGGTGAACCCGGGAGCCCCCTCGATATAGATCGCCTCTGGCGTCTGATCTGGTGCGTAACCGTCTATAATGACACGACTTCCCGGACATTTAATGCCTTGACCATGTAGGGTGTTGGTCATCACTTTTTGGGCCCCCATCAGACGGTGAAACGGGCCGTTTTCGCCAAAGGTCACACTGTGGCGCAATTCAAACTTCTCCTCCAGCGTGCCATCAGGCGGCATCCTGTGATTGTCACGGCCCGGCAGGTCTCGAATTTCTGGATAGAGGCTGCCCCCCATGGCAACGTTGACCTCCTGAAACCCACGGCAAATCCCCATAAACGGCTGCCCGCTTTCCACACAAGCACGCACCAAAGGAAGTACAATTGCATCTCGCGCACGGTCAAACTCTCCATGCGCCGCTGTCGCCGCTTCGCCGTACTCTTCGGGATGCACATTCGGCCGCCCACCCGTCAGCAGAAAGCCGTCACACTTGCTCAGCAGTTCTTCGACCGACACGAACCTTGGGTCTGCAGGCACCAACAAGGGCATGCATCCGGAAACCCCTGAAATCGCTTCGGAATTCATGGTGCCACCAGCATGCGCTGGATATTGATCGTTGATCAGGTATTGGTTTCCGATGATACCAACGATAGGTCGCGACATAGAGGCCTCTTTGAATTGCTGCACAGGTTAACATAGGACCTGCACAGCAATTGAGGAACCCCTGATCACATCTCGCCGTTCAGTCCCACGGCCTCGATGCCCGCCATTGCGGCAATTGCATCATTATCAGACGTGTCCCCTGTCACCCCAATAGCGCCTATCACGCGTCCCTTTTGGTCACGCACCAAGACACCACCCGGTACTGGCACAACCTGTCCACCGTAAACGCCATTTACCGCTGCCATGAAATACGCCTGCTGCTCCGCGCGCGCCATCTGGGCTGTGCCCGCCATGCCCAGCATCACAGCGCCATACGCTTTGCCGTGTGCAATTGAAAACCGGCCCGGCGCCGCACCATCCTCACGCTCAAACGCCTGTACATGTCCGCCCGCATCCAGAACCACAACCGACAAAGGTTTCAGTTCCAGCGCACGCCCTTTTTCCAACGTTTTACGAATGATAGTACGAGCCCGTCGCAGTGAGATTGCCATGTGTCTTGTCTCCCAAAAATAAAGGCCGGAGCAACGCCCCGACCTATTTGATGTTATTGATTTGCTTTCAGTTCCAAACGCCGAGCATGCAGCACAGGCTCTGTGTAGCCAGACGGCTGTAGGCGACCTTTGAAGACCAGATCACATGCAGCCTGAAACGCAATCCCGTCAAAACTTGGCGCCATTGGCTTGTAGTGCGCATCGCTGGCATTCTGGCGATCCACCACCGCGGCCATCTTCTGCATCGCCGCCATCACTTGCGCCTCGCTAACGACGCCATGGTGCAACCAATTCGCCAAGCCCTGACTGGAAATCCGACAGGTCGCGCGATCTTCCATCAGTCCTACATCGTTGATGTCCAATACTTTGGAGCAGCCAACGCCCTGATCCACCCAGCGCACCACATAGCCCAGAATACCCTGCGCGTTGTTTTCGACCTCAGCGGAAATTTCCTCATCCGACAGATTTTCGCCAGCCATCACCGGCACCGTCAGCAGATCATCTAATGCACCACGTGCACCGCCCGCTTTGATCTCTTCCTGACGCGCCAAAACATCGACTTCGTGATAATGCGTCGCGTGCAGCGTCGCCGCCGTTGGCGATGGTACCCATGCACAGTTGGCACCCGATTTCGGGTGGCCAACTTTCTGCTCCAGCATCGCGCCCATCAAATCCGGCATCGCCCACATGCCTTTACCAATTTGCGCTTTGCCTTGCAGACCACAGGCCAGCCCGATGTCCACGTTGCGATCTTCGTACGACAAAATCCAAGGTGTGGTTTTCATCTCACCTTTGCGCAAGAAGGCACCTGCCTCCATCGAGGTGTGGATCTCATCACCGGTGCGGTCAAGGAATCCCGTGTTGATAAACGCCACGCGGGATTTGGCAGCCCGGATACACTCCTTGAGGTTCGCCGAAGTGCGGCGCTCTTCATCCATGATCCCCATCTTCACCGTGTTGCGCGGCAGACCAAGAATATCCTCCACTTTGGCAAAAATTGCATCCGCGAAAGCCACCTCTTCTGGGCCGTGCATCTTTGGCTTCACCACATAGACAGAGCCATGCACCGAGTTGCCACTCTCACGTTTCAGATCATGCATTGCGACCATCACGGTCACAAGCGCGTCCATCAGGCCTTCGCCGATCTCATTGCCGTCCCGATCCAAAACCGCCGGGTTGGTCATCAAGTGGCCAACGTTGCGGATAAGCATCAACGAGCGGCCTTTCAATGTCGTTGCAGCACCGTCCGTTGCGGTAAAAGTCACGTCATCATTCAGCACACGGGTGAAGCTCTGACCACCCTTGGACACCTCTTCAGCGAGGTCCCCTTTCATCAATCCCAGCCAGTTTCCGTAGGCCACCACTTTGTCTTCCGCATCCACGCAGGCGACAGAGTCTTCGCAATCCATGATGGTCGACAACGCGCTTTCCAGTGTGATGTCGTTTATTCCGGCTTTGTCCGTGGCACCAATATTTTCACCAGAATTCACTTCAACAATGACATGCAGACCGTTGTTTTTCAAAACAATACGCGAAGGAGAATCTTTATCTCCGACATATCCAACAAAGGTGTCGGCACGCTTCAGTGCAGGTGAAAACTGCCCGCCTGTAATTTTCAAGCTTGTGGCGTCAGACCAAGATCCGTCTGCAAGCGGTACAGTCCGGTCCAAGAAGTTGCGCCCCCACGCGATCACCCGATCACCACGCGCGGAATCATAACCCTCGCCGTTGGGAAGATCGCCCATGGCATCGGTGCCATACAGCGCATCATACAGGCTACCCCACCGCGCATTCGCAGCGTTCAATGCAAATCTTGCATTGGTGATCGGAACAACCAACTGAGGCCCAGGCAAAGCTGCGATCTCAGGATCAACGTTGTCCGTTTCAATCGAAAACGCATCGCCTTCCGCAACGAGGTATCCAATCTCTGCCAGAAACGCCTTATAGGCCTCCGCGTCATGCGGCTGCCCTTTACGCGCCAAATGCCAGCCATCAATTTTTTGCTGGACCTCTTCTCGCTTGGCGAGCAACGTCCGGTTCTGCGGCCCAAATTCATGCGCCAAAACGCTTAGTCCTGCCCAGAAATCATCCTCGGAGACACCGGTGCCGGGAAGCGCCTTGTCGACAATGAAATTGTAGAGTTGCGATGCAATCTGCAAACCGTGTTGCTCAATGCGCGTGGTCATTGGGGAGCTCCCTTTTCTCTGGCTATGTTTCTCAATTAGAGCATGAGTTTCCGATAGGCAACAAAATTGGTTATCTTTTTTTACCAAAGAGATTTTCAACTTTTCCAACACAATCTCTATGGTTTTCACGTTTTTCTAGTCAATGGGTTTCTTCCCTTGCGAGTGGCGACGGATGAATTACACCAAACGGAGAGACTTGATGGAGAGCCCTATGAAAGACGCAGCACCACAGACGATCTACTTGAAAGACTACACGCCCTTTGGGTTTGCTGTGGAAAGTGTGTCGCTGACGTTTCGCCTTCATCCGACGGCCACGCGCGTGATCTCAAAAATCCGCTTCACCCCGATCCCCGACGCATCTGACACTAGGTTTTTCCTTCATGGTGAACAACTTAAGTTGATTTCCGCCAAAATAGACGGCGTTGAGATCAACACAAAAATGGTCGTGGGTGGACTGGAAGCGGATGTGCCCGATGTCCCATTCACATGGGAAACAGAGGTTGAAATCAACCCACAGGCCAATACCGCGCTTGAGGGTCTGTACATGTCCAACGGCATGTACTGTACGCAGTGCGAGGCGGAAGGGTTTCGCAAGATCACATTTTATCCTGACCGCCCTGACGTAATGTCGGTCTTTGACGTGAAAATTGAGGCCGATGGCGACAATACACCCATCATGCTCTCAAACGGAAATGGCGTGGAATTAAGCAAAGCGCGTGCGACATGGTCCGATCCATGGCCAAAGCCGGCATATCTTTTTGCCTTGGTCGCCGGTGAATTGATCGCCCATCGCGACACCTTCACCACGCTCTCCGACAAGCAGGTGCAATTGGCCATTTGGGTACGCCCCGGTGATGAGCACAAATGTGCCTTTGGTATGGAAGCCCTGAAAAAATCGATGAAATGGGACGAAGATATCTATGGTCGTGAATATGATTTGGACGAATTCAACATCGTTGCTGTGGACGATTTCAATATGGGCGCAATGGAAAACAAAGGGCTGAATGTCTTCAACTCTTCATGCGTTCTCGCTTCTCCTGAAACAGCGACGGATGGGAATTTTGAGCGCATCGAAGCGATCATCGCACATGAGTACTTTCACAATTGGACCGGCAATCGCATCACCTGTCGTGACTGGTTCCAACTCTGCCTGAAAGAAGGCTTGACCGTGTTTCGCGACGCGCAGTTCACTGCGGATATGCGCTCAGAACCCGTGAAACGGATAGATGACGTTATCACTCTAAGGGCCCGGCAGTTCCCCGAGGATCAAGGGCCGCTTTCCCATCCGGTACGGCCCGAAAGTTTTCAGGAAATCAACAACTTCTACACAGCGACCGTCTATGAAAAGGGCGCTGAAGTCATTGGGATGTTGAAAACACTGGTCGGTGACGAGGCGTATTCACAGGCGCTCGATCTCTATTTCATGCGCCATGATGGACAAGCTTGCACGATTGAGGACTGGATCGCAGTCTTTGAGGAGTCCACAGGTCGTGATCTGAACCAATTCAAGCTCTGGTATTCTCAATCCGGCACACCAGAGGTCGCGGTCCGCGAAGCTTACGACGGCACGACATTCACGCTGCATCTAAGCCAATCCAGCGCCCCAACTCCGGGTCAGAGCCAGAAAGCCGCGCAGGTTATCCCAGTGGCCGTGGGCCTGCTGAACGACAATGGCGACGAAATTCTGGCCACACAAGTGCTCGAACTCACGCAAGAAGAACAAAGTTTCACCTTTGAGGGCCACGCGTCGCGCCCCATCCCATCCGTACTGCGTGGCTTCTCAGCACCCGTGACCTTGAGACAAGACATCGACAACACCCGCCGCGCTTTCCTTCTCGCGCATGACACCGATGCTTTCAACCGTTGGGAGGCTGGGCGCGATTTGGCACGTGATAGCTTGTTGGGCGCAGTCCTTGAGGGCACGCCGCACAACACAGCCTATTTGCAAGGCCTGAAGGCCGTTCTGAGCGACGAAACGTTGGATCCAGCTTATCGCGCGTTGATGTTGGGGCAGCCATCCCAATCCGAGCTCGCAAGTGAGTTGCATAAGATGGGCCATACCCCTGACCCAGCAGCAATACACACCGCCAGCGAGGCGCTTCGTCGTGCCAAAGCAGAGGCTTTCGCGGATCTGTTGCCTGGGCTCTACGCGGACAATCAAGTCGCAGGGACCTTCAGCCCAGACGCGGGTCCTGCCGGTCAGCGTAGCCTTGCAAATGCAGCCCTTTCCCTACTAACACGGCTGGACCAAGGGAAAACCGCTGCGCAGCAATATGCATCCGCTGACAATATGACCTTGCAGCTCGCTGGGCTCAGCGCACTTCTGGACGCAGAAAAGGGCGAAGACGCACTCGAAGCGTTTTACGACCAGTGGCAAAACGACCGGTTGGTGATCGATAAGTGGTTCTCCATGCAGGTGATGCATGCCAAACCTACAGCATTGACCAAAACGGTAAGAAAACTCTGTGATCACCCTGATTTTGAATGGAAAAATCCAAATAGATTCCGCGCCGTCATGGGCATGTTAGCTGCTCATCATGCTGGTTTTCACCACGAAAGCGGGGGCGCCTATGAGCTTCTCGCCGACTGGTTAATCCGACTGGACCCGGTCAATCCGCAGACCACAGCACGCATGTGCGCCGCGTTCCAAACATGGAAACGCTACGACCAAACGCGACAGACTATGATCCAAGGCCAGCTAGAGCGCATCGCATCTCAAAACGGGCTTAGCCGCGATACAACCGAAATGGTCACTCGTATTTTGGAGGGTTAGACATGGCAGAAACACTACTCATCACAGGTGCAAGTACGGGTATCGGTGCGGCCACAGCCCGCCTTGCGGCCGTGGCTGGCTATGATCTGGCCATTCACTACCGAAAAGATATCGCTGGCGCAGAGCGCGTCGCTCAAGATGCAAAAGATGCGGGCGTGCGCGCCAAGTTGTTTCAAGCAGATGTGGCAGATCCGACTCAAATAACGTCAATGTTCGCTGGCATTGATACCACGTTTGGCACCCTTACCGCCCTTGTAAACAATGCTGGTATCGTAGATTTGGCAGCGCCCGTCACGGAGCTCTCTCACGCGCGACTAAAACGCATGTTCGATGTCAACGTCATCGGTGCCATGTTGGTCGCCAAAGAAGCTGTGCTGCGCATGCAGAGGGCGGGAAAAGGAGCCATCGTGAACGTAGGCTCTGTAGCCTCTCGTACTGGGTCCGCCAATGAATATGTCGACTACGCGGCCTCTAAAGCAGCCATAGATACGTTCACCAAAGGCCTTGCTGAAGAAGTTGCCGTGCAAAACATCCGCGTGAATTGCCTGCGCCCGGGGATCACGGACACTGAAATTCATGCCAAAGGCGGCGCGCCGGACCGCGCGCAGAGGCTGGCCCACAAAATTCCCATGCAACGCGCCGGGACCGCGACCGAAATTGCCCGTAGCATTCTATTTCTATTGTCCGACGAAGCCTCCTACATCACTGGGGCAACGCTCGATGTGTCCGGGGGGCGATAAATTTGGCTGATCTGGAATTTGCATCGCAAGGCCGCAGCCGCAAAAGTGTGGCATCGCTGTTGTGCGTCGCTGGCGCCCTACTCGCGTTGCTTTTCGTAGGGACACACTGGGGAGTCGTCGCCTTTTTGGCGTTGTTTGCCGTGCCGAATCTGGTCGACGTACTGTTCAATCCCAGTGCGACGTTCCTGATTGATGACACAGGACTTCACTGGAAAAATGCCACGCAAGAAGCAGACATCGACTTTGCACGCATCATTTCGGTGAAAGTTTTTACCCGCCTGAACGTGGCATTTCGCGTCACACTCATCATGGATAACGATGGCAAAGTACGGATTCCAAGGGATGTTTTACCGCCAAGGCAGCAGTTAGAAGCGGCTTTTGCAGACCATAATATTCTCGTGGAACACGAGCGTCTCCGGCTAATCTAAGCCCCATTCTTGCCGCCAATCAGCCCCTACGTCGCCTCATGATTTCAACTTGGTGCCCTTTTTTGGCCTGAAAGCTCTTCCATAATGGGGACAGTGACAGGACGGAGCCATGATGAAACTGTTTTCCAGAAATCGGACTGAGCCGCAGCAACAGCAGTCCCAAAGGCAGACTGCCGCGCTTGCGCCCAATGCGTTGAGCAAACTGAGCCGTGTCCTGACTTCTCCGCGTCCTCAAGCTACAAGCGGCCTCCCAATTGAGGGGAATAAAACGTGTCGTGATCTCCTTGACCGCCTACAGATACCCATAAATGCAGCAACCCCCGACCAAGTCGAAAGCGAACAGGTTCGTGATCGCGGCCAATTTTTGGCTCGCCAAGAACGTTGGGAAGAGCTCGAAGACTTGATCCGAACTCATGATCAGAACCGCGCCTCCACCGCAACAGGCACACCTTTGGCTGAGCTGATGCTGTTTGGTGCGCGTGCTGATGTGGTCCGCGCAGCCGAACATGCGCTCTTGCATGGCCGTCCGGCAGAGGATGCTGATTTCTTTTCCGGCATCGAGGCAATGGAATATTTGCTAGAGGACTATCCGGATAGCTACCCGATGGCCTTGGTGGTTGCACATATGCATATCGACGTGGGTTGGGCCTGGCGTGGCGCGGCATCCAAAGAGGATATTCGAGAACTCAATCGTGAAGCATTTCATGCTCATTTTGACCGAGCGTCTGACATTTTGTCTCGATACTGCCCCAAACAACACCACTCCCCTGCCTTATCCGCAGCGCGCTGTGCTTTGCTTCCTGGCGAACACCAGCCTCTAAACACCCTGTGTTCGGAGTTTGAATCCCTGATCGCCCTAGATCCGCTCAATCCGCGCCACATGCGTGCATTGGGGAATTATCTATTGCCACGTTGGTATGGCGACTTCGATCAACTAGATCTTCAAGCCCGCCGCATTGCCGCACAAACCTATGACATTTGGGGAGCAGGCGCTTATGCATGGGTGTGGTTTGATGCACTATTGGTCGATCCGACCGGGCTGGAAATGCTTGAGATTGAATATTTTATTGATGGGGTAACCGACGCTCTGCAGCGCCGTGGAGACCAGCATTCGGCGAATTTGATGGCGGCACAATTGTATCGCAGCTGGCAGCATGCGCGCGCGCAATATGGTGTGGATGGTCTGCGCGAAGATTTGCCCCCGGCGTTACGTCAGGCGTTTGAGATGGTTGTGCGCAAACATTTGCGGGAAATTCACCCACTTATCTGGGGACATGCTGAAATTGGCTTTGAAAACACTGCGCGCGTGATTTCAAAGGAGCGCTTGTCCGCCAAAGGCAAAGATGTCGCGCTTCAAGCGGTGGCAATGCCGTTTATGAGCGGCCTACAGGCTGGGCAAACCGTGTATTTCACGCCCGAAGGCATCACTCAGGTGAACCCTTAGCTCACTGCCCCCTTGCTCCTTACTTCGCGCTGGCCTAGAACGCAGACCAGCCTGATATCTAAGGAGCGTGAGCGATGCTCGACCTGACATACGAAACCCCCAAACCCAAAGTGATCGCGGGTGCCAAACATGACTGGGAGCTGGTCATTGGTATGGAGGTGCACGCACAGGTCTCTTCCAACGCAAAGCTGTTCTCCGGCGCCTCTACGCAGTTTGGTGCGGAACCGAACTCCAACGTGGCCTTTGTGGACAGTGCAATGCCGGGCATGTTGCCGGTCATCAACGAATACTGCGTTGAGCAGGCTGTGCGCACCGGGCTTGGTCTGAAGGCAGAGATCCACCTTAAGTCTGCGTTTGACCGCAAGAACTATTTCTACCCGGATTTGCCGCAGGGCTATCAGATCTCCCAACTCTACGAACCTATTGTTGGTGAAGGGGAAATCCTTGTCGATATGGGGCCGGGTGTGGCGCGTTTGGTGCGGATCGAACGTATCCACCTAGAGCAGGACGCTGGCAAATCGGTACACGACATGGACCCCAATATGTCCTTTGTCGACCTGAACCGGACCGGTGTGGCGTTGATGGAGATTGTCAGCCGCCCCGACATTCGTGGCCCAGAAGAGGCTGCGGCCTATGTCACAAAGATGCGCCAGATTTTGCGCTATCTGGGCACCTGTGATGGCAACATGCAAAACGGCAATTTGCGTGCCGACGTAAACGTGTCGATCTGCCGTCCGGGTCAGTACGAAAAGTACATGGAAACGCAGGACTTCTCCCACCTTGGCACCCGCTGTGAGATCAAAAACATGAACTCCATGCGCTTTATCCAAGCGGCGATCGAATATGAAGCCCGGCGGCAGATCGCAATTGTTGAGGCTGGTGGCAGCGTCGATCAGGAGACGCGCCTCTATGATCCTGACAAAAACGAAACCCGCTCTATGCGTTCCAAAGAAGAGGCGCATGACTACCGCTACTTCCCTGACCCCGACCTGCTCCCACTGGAGATCGAACAGGGCTGGGTAGATGACATTGCCAAGACGCTCCCGGAGCTGCCGGATGAGAAAAAGGCGCGGTTTGTCAAAGACTTCAACCTATCTGAATATGACGCATCCGTGCTGACTGCGGAGGCCGAAAGCGCCGCATTCTTTGAGGAAGTTGCCCAAGGCCGCAATGGAAAACTGGCCGCCAACTGGGTCATCAACGAACTGTTTGGTCGTCTGAAAACAGAAGATCACGACATCACGGAAAGCCCAATTTCCCCGGCCCAGCTGGGCGGCATCATCGAGCTTATTTCCAGTGACGTGATCAGCGGAAAAATCGCCAAAGACCTGTTTGAGATTATCTACACCGAAGGGGGCGATCCAGCGCAAATCGTGGAAGAGCGCGGTATGAAACAGGTGACCGACACAGGCGCAATTGAGGCCGCTTTGGATGAGATCATCGCCGCCAACCCCGCGCAGGTGGAGAAGGCAAAACAGAACCCAAAACTGGCGGGCTGGTTTGTTGGTCAGGTGATGAAAGCCACCGGTGGCAAGGCCAATCCCAAGGCCGTTAACCAATTGGTGGCGCAGAAGTTAAACGGCTAAATCGCTCGTCGGTTTTGCGTCTGTATTACAGTGTTATCGCGTCGGTGCAAAATCCGGCGCGTTTCGCGTTTTTGGCGTTAACTTTTCAACGGCAGAGACCGCATCGTTGAAGCACTTTTGGGAACGGCAGCTAAGCGCAGTAAGCTGAGTTTGCACAGTATTGCGAACGGCCCAAACCTCCCGTTCATGAACTTTGCGGCGAAAGGCCGCTTCGAACCCATAGCGGGCGTCATCTTTGGACACCAAAAGAAGACCATGAGCTAAAGGGGGTATCCCGGCGGCAGTTGGATGGACCTAAAGCGCGAAGCGATCTTGAATGTTAGCTATGGGTTCCCGAAGCGACCCGAGCTGTGCGATTGTAGGTCGTTTTCGATACCGGTCTCTTGATTTCAAAACGGGTCGATGCAACCGTAGCGGTTGCAACGTGATGGCGGGACGGCGCATTGGGAAAGATTTCATATCAATCGACAAATCTGCAAAACATTCAAGCGGGAGAACTACGCGCCAAATTTAGCGCGGCGGGTGACCGCATACTCCGGTATTATATGGATTTTCGTCACGTTGTTCTTGATCTGCACAAAGAGTTGAGCGCCCCTGAGATTTCGATCTTACAGAATAAGGTCGACACACTGATGGCGCAGTGGGACAAAAAGTACGAAGCGTACCTCAGAAAGGAAGAGGCGGCATCAGGCAAGGAACTTGCTGATCAAATGAGTACGGATGCGGCGTTCCGCCGTGATCGGTTGGATAATACATTGCGCCATACGCTTTCAGTTGATGACACGGTTGATTGGAATATTCTCAAAGACAACTCCAAGTTTGAGCGCGAGAGGTATGCGAGGCAGCCCAAAGAGGAAAGGGTTACGCTGACTGCGCCACCACCTCTCAAGGTCGGCTTCTTTCAGGTTCTATTTGGGCAACGTGGAAAACTTCAAGCGCAGTACGATGCTCAAGTTGCCAACTACACTCGCGAAGTAGAGCGGGTGAAATCCGCAAATGCGAAAGCACATGCCGAATGGGTCGCAGCGCGTGACCAATGGAACGCCGATCAGGATGAGAAAGCCCGCATCTTTGCTGAGGCACAAGACGCCGAGAACGGAAAGGTAGATGCGCTCAAGTCCGCTTGGCAAAACGGTCAACCCGAAGCCGTCGAGGAACATGCTTCGATTGTTCTTGAAGCCTCTGATCACGATGAAGCGGTGCCGAAGCGATGGGAAATTCAGTACAGCCCAGAAACCAAGCTACTTGTTGTCGAGTACATGCTTCCTGCGCCTGAAGATTTGCCGGTAACAAAGTCAGTGCGATACGTGGCGTCAACAGGAGAGTTGAAGGAAACAAACATAAGCGAACGTGATCGCAAGGCGCTTTACGACAATCTATGTTATCAGATTTGCCTGAGAACGATCCATGAGTTGCACGAAGCTGATAGCCCCGGCAACATTGAAAACATCGCATTCAACGGTTGGGCCGATACCATTGATCGTGCAACTGGTCAGCAGGTCACTGCTACTGTCCTTTCGGTCATGACAAGCAAGAGCGACTTCCTGCAAATCAACCTTGGGCAGGTGGACCCCAAGGCTTGCTTCAAGTCCTTGAAAGGCGTCTCAGCGGCTTCGCTTGTTGGGCTGACGCCGATTGCACCGGTCATCGAACTTGAGAAAACGGACAAGCGGTTCGTTGAAGCGAGAGCCTCTCAGGTCGCTGCCGATGGAACTACGAATTTGGCGGCAATGGACTGGGAGGAATTTGAGCATCTTGTCAGAGAACTCTTCGAGAAAGAATTTGCTTCAAGAGGTGGTGAAGTGAAAGTCACCCGATCAAGCAGCGATGGCGGCGTTGACGCGGTTGCATTCGATCCTGATCCAATCACCGGGGGCAAGATCGTCATTCAAGCCAAACGGTACACTCGTACTGTCGGGGTCGGCGCTGTGCGCGATCTATTTGGAACGACGATGAATGAGGGAGCGAGTAAGGGCATTCTTGTCACAACGGCTGACTACGGGCCTGATGCATACAAATTCGCATCCGGTAAGCCGATCACTCTGATGACCGGTTCCCATCTTCTGCATCTTTTGGAGAAGCACGGTGTCAATGCCAAGATCGACATCAAGGCGGCAAGGGCTGAAATGGGAATGGGTTCATAGCCTAAAACTCACCGAAACGGGCAGCTATTCAAGTTAATCACTAGAATTCGCAAGAAATTGGGTCGACAACGCAGTCACACGGAGAGAAGTAATTGACCGTATCCTTAGAAACCACGCAGATAATAAGATCTAAAGCGGCGGCAGAATGGCCAGACGACTTTGAGATGCAGCGCGACGTTATTGAAGAGCAAACGGAAGCTGCTGAAAAAATGTTCCACTATCAGCAGAATTTGGACACGACAAACGAGATTGTTGACACCTGTTTGCGCAAGTCTCTTTCGGAGTGGCCCAACGACTTTTCGATGCAAGTTCATGTCTTTGAGGGGCAGATTGATGCTGCTTCAAATTTTTTTGAATATGAGAACCCAAAGGTAAATCAAGAGGTGCTTGAAGGTATCAAGACCAAGGCCTTTTCGGAGTGGCCTGATGACTATGAGATGATGTTGCACGTCTTGATTGAACAGGTTGCGGCTTGGGAAGAGTTGTACGGCTGAAGGCCATAGGCCCACACCAGTTAGACTGATGGCGTTCAAGCAGGCTTTCTAACCTTTTCAACCAAGCTCTACAGCCGCAATACTAGCTAAGCTGACTTTCAAACAGACCGCAGCGAGAGTCCGCTTACCGCCCTTGGTGACGATAGACCATGTCTGCTTTGGGCTGGAAGCAGACAGCGGCTGTCACCGCACCGCCCTCTTCCGACCCGTTTCAGCGCTTAACCCGGAAAGATCTTTTTGAAGTGGGCGTCAAAATAATCCCACGTGTAGACCGCGCTGTTGCCGGCATAGCCTTCGTAGTAGGATTTGCCGCTTGTCGTGGGCAAGCCCGCCCAGATCTTGGCAAGGTTGAGCATAAAGTCGGCGCGCGGCATGTCGGCGGCGAGGAAATCGCTCAGCCCTGCCTCTTCTAACAGCTGATGTGCCAGCTGGTCCTGCACCTCCGGGCTGAAGGGCTTGTTGAGTGGCACCGCCTGATGGCGGACGAGACGGCGCAGGGTGGCGGGGATGAATTGATAGCGCCCGATGGCATGGGGCTGTCCCGGGGTGGCGTCAATCCACTGATAGAGCTCTTCGATTGTCATATCGGTTGGCCGCTTGGCCGGTCGGATCCGGGCACCGTGCTGCACAGCATCATACCCGGCCTTGCCTGCCTCCGCTCCCGCAATCAAGGTCATAAGCTGCTTGGCGGCAGACGGCAGGACTTGGATCGGCGCAAAGAGGCCGCCGCTGGCGCGACCGCGAAACAGGCTCGCTGCCCCGGGGCGCAAGGCGACGGCACCACGGCTGACATCGGCGCCGGAGGGCTGCGCAAGCGCCGCCTGTTGCGGCACAAGGGGGGCGGCATCAGTGAGGGAGGCACGCTTCACAAAGAAGCCATTCTGGAGCAGCGAACCATTTTTTGCCTGCACATCGGGGGCCGTGAGGCAGAGGATCAGGAGACTGAAGCGCAAGGATGCGTCAATAGGCATTGGAACCGGCTTTCTGCTGGCGGGGTGTTTCATGCGCAATATGCGGACATAGGCTTGATAAACCGTTTACCGACACATCCTTTCCTCGCGAGCCGGATGGGCTTCGGAGCGGGTAGACATCTCTGTTCTGCTTTATCGTCGAAGATGCATTTGTCATAAGCGTACGAAACCCAGCTTGGAACCTCACCTCATGACCACCGCCCCCCTCCTCTCCGCCCCCATGCCGATCGAGCCGCAGTGGCTCGACTACAACGGGCATTTGAATATGGCCTATTACAACGTGCTGTTTGATCGCGGGGTGGATCAGGTATTTGAGACGTTGGGTTTTGGCCCCGCCTATCGGGAGCGCACCGGCAATACGACGTTTTCAGCTGAGTTTCACCTTTGCTACATTCGCGAACTGCATTTGGGGGATGAGGTAACGGCGAGTTTTCAGTTGTTGGATCACGACGCCAAGAGCTTTCATTTCTATCAGGAACTGCGCCATACGGATGGGTGGCTGTCGGCAACTGGTGAGGGCATGGGGCTGCATATCGACCAAAGCGGCCCACGTGTGGCGCCAATGCCGGAGGACATTCTGGCGCGGCTTGATGCCTTGGCCAGAGAGCATAGCGCCCTGCCCCAACCAGAGCGGGTAGGCCGGCAGATAGGCATTCGTCGCAAGTGACACGATGCAAGGGCGACACGGTTGGCACGCTTGCTGAGTCCTTGTGTGCAAAAGGCTGGACGAATGGCAAGCTGCGTGAAACGGTGAGCGCCAAATGGCGGACGTGATAGATATTATTCAAGAACGCAAGGAACTGCCTCAGTTTCTGGAGCGTGATGGGCTGATCGGTATCGAACTGGGCGTGGCGCAGGGCTGGTACTCAAAGCGATTGATGGAAGGTGGGCTGTTCACCGAGCTTTATGGCGTGGACATTTATGGCGACCATCACGACACCAAAGAATACATCAAAGCATTGAAAAATGTGGGCATGGGGCAGAACTATTGGCTGCTGCGGATGACGTTTGAGGACGCATTGGATGCCTTTCCCGACGAATACTTCGATTTTGTCTACATCGATGGCTACGCCCATACCGGCGAAGAACGCGGCAAGACCATGTTTGACTGGTTTTCCAAGGTGAAGGTCGGCGGCATGATCGGTGGACACGACTATCACAAGAAATGGCCGTTGGTGCAGATCTGTGTCGATGCCCTGGCCGAAGATTTGGACCAGCCGGTGATGCGCACCGCGATGTCCAAGAATCGTGATCCACAAGACAAGTTCCCAAGTTGGGCTTTGTTCAAAGAAAGAGCAGACGTTCCGGCCTATCCGGATCGGTTGCGACAGTTGCCTAAGAAAATGCGTGGTTAGCCTGCGCAAAGCCCGCTAAATGTGATCTAAGCTTTTGGCGGTAAGTTGGTTTGGAATGTATAGAATGACGTTTGAATACAAAGTGATCCCCTCGCCCACCCGCGGCCAGAAAGGCAAAGGCGTGAAAGGCCCGGAGGGGCGATTTGCGCATGCTCTAGAATCGCAAATGAACCTTTTGGCCGGCAATGGCTGGGAATTTGTTCGCGCAGAAACACTGCCAAATGAAGAGCGCAGCGGGCTTACCGGATCAAATACAACCTATCGCTCAGTGCTGGTGTTTCGCCGCGCCAAAGCCGGAGACGTGGCGGCCTTTCAACCTGAAAGTTTAGCGCCTCCCAAGACCGCTGAGTTGCCAGCGCCACAAGCAGACAACACGCCATCAGATGACGAGACGCTGGTTCTGGAAGAGAACGACAAAACAGGTGCCTCCGCAGTCAAGGACCCAGACGAGGGTGACACTCTGCAAGACGTGCCCGACGTTCTTAAGAAACGTGTAGAAACTCTTGAACGACCGTAGTCGGCGACAATATGCCTGAAAATTGTGCGCCCTACGGCGTGTCGATGTCCAGCGCCAACGCATGGATGCGGCCAATCATCTCTGGGCCAAGTGCAGCATGTACAGCGCGATGTCGCGCAAGACGGTTTTTTCCAGAAAATGCAGCGGCTCGGATGCGCACGTTGAAGTGGCTTTCCCCTGTCGCGGGGGCTCCGGCATGTCCGGCATGACGCGCGCTGTCATCGTGTACTTCCAGTTCGGTTGGCGAAAACGCGCTTGCCAACTTATTGTGAATTTCCTGTGCAACGCTCATTTTTCTGCCCTCTGCCTCTTCAATCTGCCGCGCGTTAGGGTAAACTCTCTGCTCCGAGTCGAATAGGTGCGTGTATGACAAAATCTGATCCCTTTGGTTTTGATATGTCGATAAAGTCGGCAAAGAAGAAAAACCCCCGCGGTCGGCGCAGCATGTCCGGGGCTTCT
This sequence comes from Shimia sp. NS0008-38b, assembly GCF_040370365.1. Classification (NCBI taxonomy): domain Bacteria; kingdom Pseudomonadati; phylum Pseudomonadota; class Alphaproteobacteria; order Rhodobacterales; family Roseobacteraceae; genus Shimia; species Shimia sp. NS0008-38b. The sequence goes on from NZ_BAABWQ010000004.1 coordinate 318,903, forward strand.
GAGACATCAACCCGTGTTTGCGAACATCCTGGCTGTACCGAGGCAGGCCTATACCGCGCTCCGCGCGCGCCTGATGTGCTGGATGAATTCAAGTGGTTCTGTAAAGATCACGTGCGGGAATATAATCTCAAATGGAATTTCTTTGATGGTAAAACAGAAGCCGAATTGAACGCGCAAAATTCCAAAGACAAAGTCTGGGAGCGTGAGACCAAAAAGATGACCGACCCTGAGGCCCGCGCCTGGGCACGGCTGGGCATCGAGGATCCACATCAAGTTCTTGGAGGCAACGCCACGCAGAACCCCGGTAAAAACGGCGGAGCAGGCAAGCGTTTGCCGCCCACGGAGCGCCGCGCGATGGAGATTTTGGAGGCCAAAGACAGCTGGAGCAAAGCTGAAATTCGCAAAGCCTACAAAAAGCTCATCAAAGTGCTGCACCCGGATATGAACGGTGGAGATCGCAGTCAGGAAGAGCAGCTGCAGGAAGTTATGTGGGCTTGGGATCAAATCAAAGAGAGCCGCAACTTCGTTTAACGGCAACACATCTCTAAAAAACGGGCGTGGCCAAAGGGCCGCGCCTTTTTTATTTGCGACAGAATGGGTGGCAAAAGACGTGTAAGGTGGAACACGGCTTGGTTAACACTTGCTCCTACAGGCCAATAAGCAACATGGGACACACAACATGCAGCGGTTGATCGAATATGTGACGGCGCGACCGCAACGGCTTTACACTGTTGTCGCCGTCTCTGTTGTGATGTTGCCTGTGGCGCTCTGGCTGGATCTCAACAGCCTCTCACATCACAATTTGCACCGGCAGGCGACAAACTTAAGCCGTCTGATGGACGACGTCCGCACATACTATGCCACCAACGTGGTTGCGCGGGTGCAGCAGGCCGAAGGCGCTCCGCAGGCGCGGCATGACTATCATGACATTCCCGGCGCGTTCCCGATCCCTGCCACCGCAGCCATTGAGTTGTCTGAGCGGTTTTCCGAAATCCTTCCCGGCGTAGACTATCACTTTGTCTCAGATCACCCGTTCAAAGGCCGGTCCCACCGCGAAATGACCGATTTCGAACAGCGTGCCTTGGAGACGTTCCGAGCGCCTGACAATACGCGCGAGCGTATCATCGCCGAAGAAGGCGGATTGCTGGACCACCGGATGGCGCTTGCTGCGCCTGTCTTCATGCAAGAGGCCTGTGTCAATTGCCACAACACCCATGCCGAGAGCACTAAAACCGATTGGCAAGTAGGCGATGTGCGCGGGCTGCAGGTTGTCCAGGTGCGTCAACCGCTGTCTCTGAACTTGAGCTCGTTTAAGTTTTTGCTTGGATATCTGCTAGTAGCGGGAGCCTTTGGCGTTGCGTTTGCGGCTCATCAGCTGCGATTGGCAGACAAGTTTCGCGCCGCAAATGACGAGCTGACCGAAAACAACTCGTTCCTGGCAGATGTGTCTCTGAAAATTTCAAAGTATCTGGAACCGCAGGTCTATCGTTCCATTTTTGAAGGGGAACGCGATGTGGCAATCAGCACTGAGCGCAAAAAACTGACCGTGTTCTTTAGTGACATTAAGGATTTTACGGCCACCACAGAACGCATGCAGCCTGAAGAGCTCACTGCGCTGCTGAACGAGTACTTCACTGAGATGAGTGCCATCGCGCAGGAACACGGCGCAACAATCGACAAGTTCATTGGGGATGCCATTGTGGCGTTTTTTGGAGATCCCACCACGCACGGCTCCACCGAAGACGCGCGGGCTTGTGTACGTATGGCTCTGGACATGCAGGCACGGCTGGATGAGCTGGAACAGAAATGGCGTGCCAACGGCGTTGAGCACCCGTTCCGCGCGCGCATGGGCATCAACACTGGCTACTGTAATGTCGGCAACTTTGGCAGCGATACGCGGATGGACTACACCATCATTGGGGCGGAGGCCAACTTGGCCGCACGGTTGGAAGGGATTGCAGAGCCCGGCGGAATTGTTATGAGCTATGAGACCTATGCCCATGTCCGTGATTTGGTAGAGGCGGAATCCTTGGAGCCACAACACTTTAAAGGCATCTCACGCGAGATCATTCCATATCGTGTGCTGCGGCATGGAACCACCCGACGCACCGCCACCGCGCGCGAAGACGGCTCTAATTTGGTGGTGGACATGCAAGGGCTAGATGCCGCGACACGGGCCAAAATTACCGCCGCCGTTAAGGACGCGCTGGACAAGAGCTAGCCCTCACATACGTGTCTCCCATCGCAGCGCCGTTTGCCTTCTTTCAATTCTCCATGCGTTGTGCGCAGACCTTTATGTTGGCATCCACACCGCAAATGAAAAACCGGGGGCCTCAAGCAGGTTGTTGATTTTGGGCGTCAAATCAGCTGTTGTGTGGGCATGTCTGACACCAGTCCAAAACATCTGGCCGCTATTGCGCGTGATTTCGCAGAACATTTGATTGCTCAAGGGTTTTCAGAAGGCGACATTTTTTCTGGCACCGGGCTGCGCAAAGCGGACATCGCGGAGCCGGAAGCATTGGCCCCAATTGCGGCACTTGCACGGATTTTTGATCAGGGGGCAAAGCTTTCTGGCGATGACCTCATCGGCATGCGCTGGGGCTTTAACCGCCGATTTGTTCAATTGGGGCTCGTGGGGTATCTGGGCCGCTCCTCTCACAGTGTGAAAAACTTGGTGATCAATGTCGCGCGCTATCGCCGTGTGTTTTCAGAGCCGATCGATTTTGACTTGTCTGAACTTGACACAAAAGGCGCGTTCTCTTGGAGCTACAACCTGCCGCCGCGGATCGATCTGGGACGCATGGTCGAGGCACAAACTGCCCAACTGATCGGTGGGCTTAGAGTTGTCACGCCGCGCAAACTTGTGCCTAAGTTCATCGAGTTTGAACATCGTCGGGTCCAAAGAATTGCCGACGTACAGCATTTGCTCGGCTGCCCTATCAGCTTTGGACACAAGGCCAACCGGATCGGCTTTCACTTGACGGATTTGGACATGCCGTTGCGCACCGCCGATGCTGGCCTGCAGAAAGTTTTACAGCGTCACTGTGACCTTGTATTGGCCAGCCGCCCCAAGGACCGGCCTGACATTCAGGTGAAGGTGGAAAAAGCCATTGTAGACCGCATCTCTCAAGGTCAGGCTTCCGTCGAAGCCGTGGCGAGTGATTTGGGCATGAGCGCGCGCACTTTGTCGCGCCGCTTAGGAAATGCAGGAACAACGTATCAAACGCTGCTGGCAAATCTCAGGCGCGCGCTGGCGGAGCGCTACCTGTCTGATCATACCCTGTCCCAAAGTGAGATCGCTTATATGTTGGGATACTCTGATGTCAGCTCCTTTGCCTCAGCTTTCAAGCGCTGGACTGGGACATCACCGGGCGAGATGCGTCAAACGTTGCACTGAACCGCGTCACACCCGTCACCTTTGGCAGATTTGCACAATACCTTGGCGTGTTTGCCGAAGGTAACCACGAGTCCCATCCCCATCTCTTTCACCATGAGCACGGCCCCAATGCCATGCCCTCACCCAAAGAAGTTCTGCTGTGAGATGGGAGATGAAATGAGTCTGTTTGTTGTAATTTTTGCTGTCAGTGTCGGCACCTTGATCTGGAACGCCACGCAGTTCGCTCCACACAGGACGCGCAAACCAATCCTTGTTTGCGCACATAGGCCCACATCGGCGGAGGTGTCAGCATGAGCAGCATTATTGTGATTGACCCAGACCGCAGCGCATTGGAGCGACTGCAGACTGTCTTGGAAGTCGAAGGGCACGAAGTGCGCGCGCATGTCGATCCAGACACGGCAATGCCTGATGTGGGCCGTCATGCGCCAGATCTTGTGATCATGGAAACGCGGTATAACAAGACCGATGGATTGGCCTTGTTTGAACGCCTGCGCGATGGGTTTGGTGTTCCGGTGATCTTGATCAGTCGCGGAGGAACCGCCTCTGATGAAGCGATGTTCCTGAGGCTTGGAGCTGCGGACTTCCTGTCCAAGCCTTATGCTTCAAATGTGATGTCCGCCCGGGTCGCGGCAGCGCTGCGTGCCGGACAACCTGCGCATCAACCCGTCAGCGACAGCTCGGTTTTAGAGCGGGGGCCGCTTCGGTTGGATCGCTTGCGCCACGAGGCAACATGGGATGGCGAAGAAGTCATACTAACGGCGACGGAATTCAATGTGCTCTGGATCATCGCACAACGCCCCGGCCATGTGCTGAGCCGCGCCTCGATTTTGGATTTGGCTTATGGTGAGGATGTCTATGTCACTGATCGCAGCATCGACAGTCAGGTGAAACGCATCCGACGTAAGCTGCGCGGCGTTGCCCCGGAATTCAGCGCAATCCAAACGCTTTATGGACTTGGATATCGTTTCACGGACACTTCGCCACGTATGGCCGCCTAAACAAGCACGCCGTTGCGCATTCCGGTCTTCTAGACCGGTTTAAAAACAAGGGAGACGCCATTTAAGCAATGGCGCTTCCCTGTGGGTCGGGGTCCATCGTCAAAAATGTGCCCCAGGTGAGACCCACAGCGACGACAGTGGCATTCGGTGCGGACCCGGAGGAGCTTGCGGTCCGGCTTGGTTCCAATCGCATTGGGGAGCGATTTGTAGAAGCTTGGCCAACCGGTGCCACTGTCGTATTTATGCCGAGAGCTATAGAGCTTCAGATCGCAACCACGACAGTGGTAGGTGCCTTTGTCATAGACCTTGTCAAGCGGCGAAGACCCTGCGCGCTCAGTGCCTTCTTTGCGCATGACCTTGTATTCCTGCGGCGTCAGCAGCGCGCGCCATTCCGCGTCTGTGCGTGTGACTTCAAAAGCATTGGCCAGTGAAGCACGCGGTAAGACCATCGCCGTTAGCGCCGTTCCGGACGCAGCCAAGATAAAATGACGTCTGTGCATAAGCATCTCTCCCTCCTCTTGGAAAATGCGCAGCAGTTGTACGGTGTGCAAGGAACAGTTTTGCACAGCCGCGTGAGTTTCATGACAACGCCTGTGTTTTTGATCAGTTTCCCTTGTGATCCGTTGGGATTTGATGCACCAAAGGCCGGTAGAATTTGGCCGCCCTCGTCGCGCGGCCTGTAGAAGGACAATGGACATGGCCGACGGCATGATGGAAAGCAACGCAAAGCCCACCGAAGACATTGATCTGCGTGACGTCTTTGGCATTGACAGTGATATGAAAATCAAGGGTTTTGCTGAGCGCACTGACCGCGTGCCAGAGATCGACCCGACCTATAAATTCGACCCTGAAACCACATTGGCGATCCTCGCAGGCTTTGGCCACAATCGTCGCGTGATGATTCAAGGATATCACGGCACTGGTAAATCCACGCACATCGAACAGATCGCCGCGCGCCTGAACTGGCCCTGTGTACGGGTGAATTTGGACAGCCACATCAGCCGGATCGACCTGATTGGTAAAGACGCCATCAAACTGCGCGACGGCAAGCAGGTCACCGAGTTCCACGAAGGCATCCTGCCTTGGGCGCTGCGCAACCCCACGGCCATTGTGTTTGATGAATATGATGCGGGCCGCGCCGATGTGATGTTTGTGATCCAGCGTGTGCTGGAACATGACGGCAAGCTGACCCTTCTAGATCAGAACGAAGTGATCACGCCAAACCCCTACTTCCGTCTGTTTGCCACCGCAAACACTGTTGGTCTGGGTGACACAACCGGGCTGTATCACGGCACACAACAGATCAACCAAGCCCAGATGGACCGTTGGTCGCTGGTGTCCACGCTGAACTACCTCAGCCACGATGCTGAAGCCGCGATCATCCTGTCAAAGGCGCCACATTACAACACTGCCGAAGGCCGTAAGATTGTGAACCAGATGGTGACCGTTGCGGACCTAACCCGGACTGCGTTTATGAACGGTGATCTGTCCACCGTGATGAGCCCAAGGACCGTGATCAACTGGGCCGCGAACTCGGAAATCTTCCGCAATGTCGGCTATGCGTTCCGTCTCAGCTTCTTGAACAAGTGTGACGAGCTGGAGCGCCAGACCGTTGCCGAGTTCTATCAGCGTTGCTTTGACGAAGAGCTGCCTGAAAGCGCGGCAAGCGTGAGCTTGGGCTAAGATCGGAGCAAGAATGCACATCGGTCTGATTGGAGGCATCGGCGTCGCAGCCACTGTTGTTTACTACCAGCGCCTTACGGCCGCTGTAGCAGCGCGTGGCGGCGACCTAAAACTCACAATCAGCCACGGTGACATTCACACGCTGATCCGCAACAACCTGGCCGATGACCGTGCACCACAAGCAGACATCTTTGCCGCGCAAATCAACGATCTGAAAGGCGCGGGCTGTGACTGTGTGGCGCTGACCTCCTTGGGGGCGCACTATTGCGTGGACGAGATGAACGCGCTGTCCAGCCTGCCAGTGATCTCCGGCGTGACACCACTGGATCAGTTTTTTGTGCAGCAAGGCTTCAACAAGGTTGGGCTTCTGGGCACACGGGTGGTGATGCGGACGCGGCTCTATGGGCAGTTGGCCAAGACCGGCGCCGTGGCGCTGGATGACGAAATTGAGGTGCTGGGGCAAACCTATCAGGACATCGCCGTGGCCGGCACCTGTTCTGAAACGCAGCGCGCTGAATTGATCGACGCAGGGCAACGCATGGTGCAGGACCATGGCGCAGATGCCATTGTGTTGGCAGGCACAGATCTCAACCTTGCCTTTGACGGGCAGGATACCGGCTATAAGGTGGTGGACGCACTGGATGTGCACGTGGATGTGCTGGCCGATTTGGCCTGTGGCCGCACCCGCCTAGATGAAGTGGCTATTTAGAATGAAAAAACCAAGCGACAACCCCGCTGATCCGTTCAAAAAGGCCCTGGCTGAGGCCACCAAAGTCATGGCCGACGATCCGGAACTATCCGTGTCCTACACGGTAGATCCGTCGGGTGTGTCCGGGGATGCGATGCGGCTGCCGCAGGTCAGCCGCCGTATGAGCCGGGACGAGGTTCTTTTGGCGCGAGGGACAGCGGATGCCTTGGCATTGCAACGCAAGTATCACGACAACGCCACACACACGCGCTATGCGCCCGGACAAGGCATTGCCCGCGATCTTTATGAGGCCATGGAAACCGCCCGCTGTGAAGCTATGGGCGCGCGCGACATGCCGGGCACAGCCTCGAACATCGACGTGAAAATAAGCCATGAGGCTGCCGGGCGCGGCTATGGCGACATGACGTCTTCTGAACAGGCCCCATTGCCCGTAGCGGCGGGCTATCTCATCCGCCATTTGGCCACGGGACGTGATCTGCCATCTGCAGCGGCGAACGTGATGAACCTATGGCGCGGCTATATCGAACAAAGCGCCGGAGACCATCTCGACGATTTGCAGGACATGTTAAATGACCAGCAGGCCTTCGCCAAATTTGCCCGCCAGATCATAGATGACCTTGGGTATGGCGATCAGTTGGGCGATGACCCGGATGATCTTGAAGATGATCAGGACGAGGCGGAACCGGAATCAGAGGAAGAGGACGATCCTGACAGCAGCGGTCAGGACGACAGCGAAGAAGACGACAGCGAAGCCAGCCCTGAGCAATCTCAGGAAGAGCAACAGGACATGTCTGAGGCGCAGGTCACCATGGACGACATGGCGGACGAAGACATGTCTGACGAGGCCGAAATGCCGGATGGCGAAGCGCCGCTCGATCCCCCCCCTCCCCCTCCAATCTCGGAGGCGGACCCGGACTATGTGGTGTTTGACACCACCCACGACGAAGAGATTGCCGCCGAAGAGCTGGCGGAGCCTATAGAGCTGGAACGCCTGCGCGCGTATCTGGACCAACAGCTGGAGCCGCTCAAAGGCGCTGTGAGCCGTTTGGCCAACCGCCTTCAGCGCCGCTTGCAGGCGCAGCAAAACCGCAGCTGGGAATTTGATCTTGAGGAAGGCACGCTTGATGCGGGCCGTCTGGCGCGGGTTGTTGCCAATCCCACCACGCCGCTCAGCTTCAAAATGGAGCATGACACGGAGTTCCGGGACACGGTGGTGACCTTGTTGTTGGACAACTCTGGCTCCATGCGTGGCCGCCCAATCTCGATTGCTGCGATCTGCGCCGACGTTCTGGCGCGCACATTGGAACGTTGCAACGTGAAGGTCGAGATCCTCGGCTTCACCACCCGCGCTTGGAAAGGCGGTTTGGCCCGCGAAAAATGGCTCAATGACAGCCGCCCGCAGCAGCCAGGCCGACTGAACGATCTGCGCCACATCATCTACAAACAGGCGGACGCACCTTGGCGTCGTGTGCGACCCAATCTGGGTCTGATGATGAAAGAGGGACTTCTGAAAGAAAACATCGACGGCGAGGCGCTCGAATGGGCACATCGCCGGATGATGGCGCGGCCAGAACAGCGCAAAATCCTCATGGTCATTTCGGACGGCGCTCCGGTCGACGACAGTACACTATCGGTGAATCCTGCCAACTATCTTGAGAAGCACCTGCGCGATGTGATCGCGATGGTCGAAAAGCGCAAGATGGTTGAGTTGTTGGCAATTGGTATTGGTCATGATGTGACCCGCTACTATGACCGCGCGGTGACAATCACCGATGTGGAACAGCTCGCGGGTGCAATGACCGAACAGTTGGCGGCCTTGTTTGACAACGACCCGCGCGCCCGCGCACGCATTATGGGCATGCGCAAAGTCGGATAAGGGCTCAAACATTGATTGCGGCCCCAATCGGGCGCACCCATCTTTGCAACTGGGGCACCCTGTCGGCTGTTTTTCCGCTGACAAAGGCTTTGATGGGTAAAACGCAGGCTTGCCGACGCTGAGCGCTCTGGCGCGGTTTCGGCGCCAAGGCCTTTCATCGGGCTTGCTATTGCATCAGCACAGGCTATCACATGAACACATGTTCACCCGTTGATGGAGACTCAACATGTTTCAGGAATTTGACGTGACCACCCGCCCGGAACAAGGGCCTGCACGCCTACAGGCTTTGCGTGCCAAATTGGCGGATGCAGGTGTGGACGGGTTTCTGGTGCCACGGGCGGACGCACATCAGGGAGAATATGTCGCGCCGCGTGATGATCGTCTGGCTTGGCTAACCGGCTTCACCGGGTCTGCCGGATTCTGTGTGGTGCTCAATGAGATGGCTGGCGTATTTGTGGATGGGCGCTACCGGACACAGGTCAAAGGGCAAGTCGCCAACTGCTTTACGCCGGTGGACTGGCCTGATGTTTTACCAGGCCCTTGGATTTTAGAAAATTTGTCTTCGGGCAAAATTGGTTTTGACCCATGGCTTTATACTGTTGGTCAAATTGAAGCCTTGCAAAACGCCGTCTCCGGAAGTGACGTGTCTTTTGTGCCTATGAGCAATGTCATTGACGCCATTTGGGAGGATCAGCCTGAACCGCCCATGGCGCCCGTAAAAGCCCATCCCACAGCCATCGCCGGCGAGGCCCACGCAGACAAACGCACCCGGCTTGCGGCCGAACTGACCGCAAAGGGCGAAACAGCAGCTGTCATCACATTGCCGGACAGCATCGCTTGGTTGCTCAACATCCGAGGTGGGGACATTCCACGCAATCCACTGGCCCATGGGTTTGGCATTCTGAATGCCGATGCCACCGTTGATCTCTTTATGGCCACAGAAAAACTGGGCGCAGTTGGCGCGCACCTCGGCGCATCCGTGCGCGTTCACGCGCCCTCTGAGTTTGTCCCACATTTGGCAAGTCGCGATGGCACGATCCGACTGGACAAAGCGAGCGCCCCCTTGGCGGTGCAGGCGGCAGTGGCACAAAGCGATGCAGCCATTTCTTATGGTCAAGACCCCTGTGTGATGCCCAAGGCCTGCAAGAACGATGCCGAAGTCGCCGGTATGGTTGAGGCCCACCTGCGCGATGGCGCAGCTGTATCGAATTTCTTAAGCTGGTTTGAGCGCCAAGACAAACCCGCTCTCACCGAAATTGATGTGGTACGCAAACTCGAAGAGTGCCGTCGTGCGACCAACGCGCTGTTGGATATCAGCTTTGACACCATCGCCGGAACCGGTCCGCATGGCGCCATCATGCACTACCGCGTCACCGAAGAAACCAACCGCGCTCTGCAAAACGGCGATGTGATGGTGCTCGATGGCGGTGGGCAATATGCGGATGGCACCACAGACATCACGCGCACCTTGCCGATCGGTGACGTGGACAATGAGATAAAGATTGCCTTCACCCGCGTTCTGCAAGGTATGATCGCAGTGTCACGCATGCGGTTTCCCAAAGGGGTGGCGGGGTGCCATATTGAGGCCATCGGGCGCCTTCCCCTGTGGTCTGCAGGACAAGACTTCGACCATGGTTTGGGGCATGGCGTTGGCGCCTATCTTTGCGTACATGAAGGACCACAACGTTTGGCGCGGATCAGCGATACGCCGCTGGAGCCCGGCATGATCCTGTCCAATGAGCCGGGATATTACCGCCCCGGTGCCTTTGGTATTCGTCTGGAAAACCTAATTGTGGTCGAAGAAGCCCCCGCGCTGCCAGGTGGCGACGATCATAGGGAGATGCTGCAGTTCCGCACGTTGACCTATGCACCGATCGCGCGGGAGATGATTGTGGTTGAGATGCTCAGCGCAGAAGACCGTGCTTGGCTCAACGCCTATCATGCGACGTGTCGTCAGCTTTTGTCGCAGCGACTCGCGCCTGACGACAATCTATGGTTGGATGCGGCCACCGCGACCTTGTGACATCACAGCACGTCGCACCACGTGACATTATTGTGTCACGCAACGTGGTTATAAACACCGCAATTCGGAAAGGGGATGACCTATGAGCATCAAAATCACCATTCGCAAAGCAGAGGGCAACTGGGTTGTTCGGGCTGGCGGCGCGATTCTGGGCGAAAGCACATCAGCGTTGGAACTGACCGAAGGCGATTATGCCCCGGTGATCTACTTTCCGCGCGGCGACATCGCCACCGCATTTTTGGACGACAGCGAGAAACGCACCCATTGTCCACACAAAGGCGATGCGACGTACTATTCAATCGTCACCAAAAGCCAGACGATTAAAGATGCTGCTTGGAGCTACGAAGCCCCAACCGAGGCTGCTGCACGTATCCAAGGGCATTTGGCCTTCTATACGAGCGATCTTGTGGCTGTAGAACGGGTCTAAGCCGTCCAATCCCGACTGTTCGATTTTGGTCGATTGTAGTATACAAAGGCCCAACATGACCCGCATATCCATCAACGATCTGAGTTTTGCTTGGCCGGGACAAGATCAGACGGTCGTGAGCATTGACCATTTTTCGCTGGAGGCAGGTGAACGGCTCCTTCTGCAAGGGCCAAGCGGCAGTGGGAAATCCACGCTCCTCTCTGCAATTTCAGGGATCACATCACTTCCAAACGGCGCGGTCGAAGTCGTTGGCACCGACATTGCAAAACTGTCTTCGCGCCGAAGAGATCAATTTCGCGCCGATCATCTGGGCATGATTTTTCAAGTCTTCAACTTGATCCCATGGATGTCCGCCCGAGAAAATATTCTGTTGCCAATCACCTATTCTAAGATGCGCAAGGCACGGCTGCAGCTGTCGCCTCAAGCTGAAGCAGATCGGCTATTGAAAGCACTTGGATTGGATCCAGCCACCGTTGGTCTCCAACCGGCTGCAAATCTGAGTGTTGGTCAACAACAACGGGTGGCTGCGGCGCGCGCGCTGATTGGCAGCCCGGAGGTGATACTTGCCGATGAACCCACCAGCGCGCTGGATGAGCGGGCAAAACACAGGTTCATGGATGTGCTGAACCAGCAGGTGCAGGACACCGGGGCAAGCTTGCTGATGGTCAGCCATGACGAGACCCTTGGGCGACACTTTGATCGGGTTGTTTCCTTCGAAAAGTTAAACAGATGTTGTGCTGTCGCATGTTGAGTTATGCCGTGCAAAGCCTGTGGAACCGACGTTTTGTCGCCAGCCTGACAGTTCTGACAATTGCGTTGAGCGTCGCGTTAATACTTGGTGTTGAGCGTTTACGAGACAGCGCGCGACAGTCGTTTTTCAACTCGGTGTCCGGTATCGATCTGATTGTAGCGCCACGCGGCAACGACGTTCAGATATTAATGTCCACAGTGTTTGGCGTTGGGTCCACCGGCGCTGGCATGAACTGGCAAAACTACAAAGATCTGCAAGCCTTGGACGCAGTGGATTGGGCTGTGCCTCTGATGATGGGGGACAACCACCGAGGACACCCCGTAGTCGGCACTCAATCCGCCTATTTTGACCATTTCCGATACGGCGCGGATCAGCCGCTGCGTTTCGCTGCAGGACGCAGATTTGACACAGCTGAAGAAACCGTGATTGGCGCAGATGTTGCGGCCCGGTTTGGCTACGGCGTTGGCACTGAAATTGTAAACGCGCATGGCACCGGCGCGGTGTCCTTTGAGCTCCACGACGATGCCCCATTTACGGTGTCTGGCATATTGGCTGCGACCGGCACACCTGTTGACCGAATGGTGTTTGTCACTTTGAGCGGATTTGATGCGCTGCATGCACCTTTGGCCTCCCCTCAGACCGACCCTTTGGCCGCTGCGTCAGGCACCGCCCCGAGCCACAAAAACGGGGCAAACGCTGCAACCCTCGCCTGGAAAACCGACAATGGTTCCGGTGATGCGACCCAAGCACATGACACTGAGGTCTCAGCGCAAATAAACGGTGTGTTTGTTGGTCTCAAAAGCCGCAACGCAATTCTGGCAGTTCAGCGGCACGTTTCAGCGAACACCAGCAGCACTTTGAGCGCGGTAATGCCCAACGTGGCCTTGCTTCAGCTCTGGGCGATCACTGGGACGGCCGAAAAGGCGTTGCGGTTCATGTCATTGGCCGTTGCCGTTGCCAGTTTGATCGGGATGGTTGTCATGTTGTCAGCAGCCTTGGAAAGCCGACGGCGCGAGTTCGCCATTTTGCGATCAGTTGGTGCAACTCCGAAGCGTATCGTTGGTTTGATCATCATGGAGGCCATGCTCACAACGACGGCGGGCATCATTGTCGGTCTGATTTTCTTGATCTGTGCAACAGGCGCTGCCAACCCCGTTTTGTTTGATCAATTTGGTTTCAGGATTGCGATGTTTGGGGTCTCAGAAAGCGACAGCCTGCGTGTGCTCGCGATTTTTTGTTTTGGCTGTTTGGCCAGTTTTCTGCCAGCGTGGCGGGTGTATCGGATAACTTTGGCTGACGGTTTGACCACACGCCTATAGATGTGGGTCGGTCTGCGCCAAAAGGAGAGGACAGAGAACGTTGATGAAACCGGGTTATGCTTCTGCAACTATGGCGCTTATGGCAGCGGTGCTCGCCGCCCCGAGCTTTGCCCTTGAACCGCGTGACATCGGCTGGGACGAATTGACGGGCCCCACGACACAACTCGAAAACCCATTTGAAGATCTGAGTTCTGATCAGATGGATACTTTGGCGCAAATATTGCGTCTCGATATGCTGGCAGAAGACGGCATCGATACCTCCAGTGAGGGCGATGCCAGCGCCCTGCGATCAGACCTCAAGGCACAGAGCATCGACGCTGACTTTTTGCTGAAAGAACGGCTGCGCATTATGGCGCAGCTTGAAAAGGAAGCCAGCGCAGCAAACGAAGATCTGGTCGGTGAGAATATCCGCCTGCCCGGCTATATGTTGCCGCTGGAGATGGACGGTGAGCGGGCCGTGGAATTCCTTTTGGTGCCCACGGTTGGTTCCTGCATTCACGTCCCGCCACCGCCTGCGAACCAGATCATACGGGTGAGCTATCCTGAGGGCTTCGTCGCTGATGGGTTTTTCACACCGATTTGGATCACCGGAGAGTTGCGCAACGCGCCCGTACAGCAGTCATTGTATTTGGTTGATGGCGACACAGATGTCAGTGTCACCTATCAATTGGACGCCACCAGCGTGCGGGAATACGAATTCTGATCTACGCGCTTTAGGAATGTTCTTCTGCGGCGGTCTCAGCCAATGCCTTGTTATAGATTTGCAGTGCATCAACATGGAACACCGCCCCCAACAGCACCGGCGGCTCCCCTTCGGCGCCCAGACGCACCACGGGCAGGAAGGCCACGTTCAGCGTTTCAAACAAGGGCATTGCGCTTTCCAATGTGGCGGTCCGATCCACATATTGGCCCTCCGCGATCATGTCCCAACATTGGTCTTCTGGCGCGGCGCGCGGGTGCTCGAGACGGCGCATAATTTTATTCACGCCAAACATGGCCAACAAATAGGCCTGCGGTCCAGCTGCGATATGCACATTGCGCCGCTCAAGCTGAGCCAGAAAGAACGACCCCTCTACCAAACGTGAACTGAGGGCGGTGGAGATTGACACAGCCACCATCACCGCCAAACCCGTTTGCCAGTCCCCTGTAAGTTCAAAGACGATCAATGTTGTTGATATCGGCGCGCCCAACACTGCTGCGGCAACCGCCCCAAGCCCCGCCAAGGCATAAAGCGTGGTGGTACCAGACACATCAGGGAAAATCGCGGTTGCGACCATACCAAAGGCCAATCCGGTCAGCGCCCCCACCATCAACGCTGGAGAGAAGACACCGCCCCCCATACGACCTGCCATGGTGATCGACACGGCCACCACCTTCAGGATGGCAAAGACCACAGCCTCATGTAGCAGTAATTGGCCCGTCAAAGCCGCAGAGGTGGTTTCATACCCTACGCCGATAATGTGCGGAAAATAGATTGCCAAAGCGCCCAGCAACAAACCTGAGATTGCAGGACGCAGCCACCGAGGGATACGCAGATCTTCTTGCAGATGGCTGGCCATGTCATCCGCCCAAAAGATGGTCCACATAAGCGCCACAGCGACCAAGCCACACAGCCCCCCCAAGATCAGGAACGCTGGCAGCTCTTGATAAAACTGAAGCGCGGTCCCGGTGTTAAGCGTGAATTCTGTGACATCGCCAAATTCGAGCCGATTGATAACCGTACCTGCCACAGACGCGATGACGATCGGTGCAAAAGCATGCACTGCAAAGTGACGTAGCACCACTTCGAGAGCAAAGAGCGCGCCAGCAATCGGCGCATTAAACGAGGCTGACACGGCGGCGGCCACAGCACAGCCCAACAGATCCCGCCCGGTGATGCCATCTGCCCGGATCTTGTCACTGACCCAGCTGGCGATCGCACCGGCCAAATGCACAACGGGTCCTTCGCGCCCAGTGGAACCACCAGAGCTAAGGGTGATCAATGAGGCAAAGGCTGAGGCAATCCCGGCGCGGCGTTCTACCCTGCCCTCATGCAGCGCAGCCCCTTCGATGACATCGGCAACAGAGCGCACCCGACCATCCGGCGTGAACCGGTGCAAAATCAAGCCAACCAACAAACCGCCAACCGTTGGAATGAGCAACAACCAATACCACGGCAACGACCCTGCAAAACTATGCAGACGGGTCAGGTCTTCCGCGCCATAGAGGCTGGATTGCAGGAAATGAATGCCTTTGCGGAACAGGAGCGCCGCAAACCCGGCGGCAATCCCGATACACAAGGCGATGATCCAGAATTGAAATTGACTGGGGCCTTTGTTGACCAGCACCCTCCATCCGCCACGGCAGGTATCTGCCGCGTCATGCGCGCTTTCCGCCAGAAAGGAGCCTACCGACTTCGCCATAGTTCCGCAAAATCTCCGGGGTGGGTGGACCATCGTTGGGTAATCTTTGATGTAGTCAGATTTTGCTTACAAGGCAAAGGGGTAAGCGTGGAGTTTCACGTCAAAGTGGCCAAATTTGTTCAGCAGCCAACGCATCTATGCGACCTGGCGTCACCAGATCAGAGCAAAAGCGCCTTTGCGGCGGCGCGGGCTTCGTCAGAGATCGTGTCACCGGAAATCATGCGGGCCACTTCGTCTACCCGTTCCAGAGCATCCAAAGGCACCACTTGGCTAAGAGTCTGATCGTTCTTGACCGATTTTTCCACCCGCCAATGATGCGCGCCCAAAGCGGCCACCTGTGGCGAGTGAGTGACCACAAGGACCTGGCCTCCTTCGGCAAGTGCTTTCAGCCGCCGCCCCACTGCATCTGCGGTTGCGCCACCGACGCCGCGGTCGATTTCGTCAAAAATCAGGGTCATGCCACTGATATCGTCGGTCAAGCAAACCTTCAGCGCCAGCAAGAAGCGGCTGAGTTCTCCACCAGAGGCGATTTTCGCCAGCGGACCAGAAGGCGCTCCGGGGTTCGTCGCCACGACGAACTCCACCTGATCTCGACCCTCAGACCCCGCGTCCCCCGGTGTCACTTGGGTCTGAAAAACCGCGCGTTCCATTTTAAGGGGCGCCAGTTCTGCCATGACTGCTGTGTCCAGGTCCAATGCCGCAGCGCTCCGCGCCTCAGTCAATGCGTCTGCTGCGGTATCAAAAGCTGTCTGTGCCGCATTCAACTCAGCCTTCAGGCCGGCAATATTACCTTCACCAGCATCGAGCGCCGTCAAACGCGCGCGCAACTCCTGCGCAAATGTACCAAGTTCATCAGGCACAACACCGTGTTTTCGTGCCAACGCACGGATCGCAAACAAGCGTTCTTCGATCTCTTCAAGCTCGTGCGGATTGAAATCCAACACGTCCAAACAACGTTCGATCCCATCCACAGCGTCGCCCAACTCATTGAGCGCGCGCTCCAAGGCTGCCACCGGAGCCTCCAATGTGTCGCCGGTCTCGGCCAAAGCGCCATCCAACCACCGCAAGGCATCCCCCATGGCGCTTTCTGCTCCGCCATTGCCCAGAGCTGCATGCGCGCGGCTGACGTCTTCACGCACTTTTTCGGCACCCTGCATCATGCGGCGGCGTGTATCGAGGTCCGCTTCTTCACCTGTCTGCGGGTCAAGTTTGTCCAGCTCAGCAACCGCGTGCCGCAAGAACTCTTCTTCATCTTTTGCCTCCGCCAAAGCCGCCTCTGCGCTGGCAAGAGCCCGGCGCGCCGCACTTAACGCGCGCCATGTTGTGGCTGTGTCCTGACGCAAGACCGAGGTGTCTGCAAAGATGTCCAATAGGTCTCGGTGCCCCTTGGGGTCCAGTAACCCGCGATCATCATGCTGGCCATGCAGTTCAATCAGTGTTTCAGATAGGCGACGCAACACCTCACCGGAGGCGCGACGGTCATTGATCCAAGCCGTTTTGCGGCCATCCGTTCGGTTGACACGCCGCAGGATCAGTTCCTCTCCACCCGGCAGGCCAGCCTCTTGTAAAATGGCATGCGCAGGATGATTTTCAGGCAAGTCAAACTCAGCGACCACTTCGCCCTGTTCGGCACCTGCACGCACCAGCTCCGCACGGCCACGCCAGCCCAGCACAAAACCAAGGCTGTCGAGCAATATGGATTTACCAGCTCCGGTTTCCCCGGTCAGCACGTTGAGACCCGGCTGGAACGCGAGTTCCAGATGATCAATGATCAACATATCTCGGATATCAAGCGCACGCAGCATCTGGCGTCACACCACGGGGTTAAACCCGCGCCCCTCTACAGCCATTTGCCCTGCACGGTCTGACGATAGACTTGGTTAAGCCAGCTGCTGCCTTCTGCCTTGGCTTCCAGACCGTTTTGCCGCAACAGAGCGTAGCTGTCCTCATACCATTCGGTGGCTTGGAAGTTGTGCCCCAATATGGCGGCGGCGGTCTGTGCTTCTTGGGTCAGGCCCAGTGACAGGTAGGCTTCCACCAGACGGTGCAAAGCCTCTGGCGAGTGGGTGGTGGTGCCAAAATCCTCTACAACAACACGGAACCGTTTGATGGCGGCGGCGTAGTGGTCACGGCGTAGGTAATAACGACCGATTTCCATTTCTTTGGAGGCCAAGTGATCAAACGCCAGATCAAATTTCAGTATCGAAGATCGGGCGTATTCACTCTCAGGATAGATTTCGATCACTTTGCGCAGTTCTTGCAAAGCTTGGAATGTCAGCCCTTGGTCGCGTCCCACTTCATCAATCTGATCATAGTAGCTCAATGCTAAGAGATACTGAGCATAAGCTGCGTCTTCATCGGCCGGATAGAAGTCAATATACCGCTGTGCAGCAGCACGACTCTCTGGATAGCTTTTGTCAGAATGATAAGAAAACGCCTGCATGATCAACGCGCGCTTGGACAGTTCCGAATACGGATAGAGGCGTTCGATTTCTGAAAAGAAAAATGCAGCGTCAGTACCACGATCGCGCGCCAGCTCAAATTCGCCGCGCTCATAGATCTGATCGGGTGTGAATTGTTCCATATCGATCAACCCACGCCGGGCGTGGCTTGCATCGTTGTCACCACAGGCAGCAACAATTGCTAGTGCCAGAACCGAACCAAGAATGCGGGCGCGTGCTCCGATGCCTGACATAGTACTCAACCTTCTGCTCCCTGAGGGGATTTCCCCTGTCTTTCACATGCTGTTAGCACAGAAAATTCCGAGGCAAAACGCCTTTGGAAGGAATTGACGTGAGATGGATCAAGCGACGGCAGGAAATTCGCCCATATGCACCCCTGCGCCAGGCAAACGTGCGGCCTGTGCTGCAGTGCATTGCACCATGCGCCAGTTGCTTGGATCGGCAAAAAGCGCGCGAAGAAGCGCATTGGTCAATGCGTGACCAGCGCGGTGTCCACGATATTGGCCCAACAACGGGGCCCCGGCGAGATACAAATCACCCATGGCGTCCAGCATTTTGTGGCGCACAGGCTCATCCGCATGACGCAATCCGCCCGCTGCTTCGACGTGGGCGCCGTCAAACACCACCGCATTTTCCGCAGGATCACCCCCCAAAGCCAAGCCATTGGCGCGCATCGCGTCGACGTCCGCCTGACGGCAGAACGTCCGGCTGTCACAGAGTTCCCGCACAAAACTGCCATTGGCCAAGTTCAGACCTTTGGTCTGTTGACCTATAGCTTCGTCAACAAAATCGATGTGGAAATCAATCCGCATTTCTTCCGCAGGGTGCAGCTCTGCAATTGCGTCGCCTCGCTGCACGGATACGGGTTTCAAAACTTCCACGGCCCAAGCCGGTGTGCCTTGTGACACAATACCCGCTCTGAGAAAACTGTGAACAAATTCTGCTGCGCTGCCATCAAGAATTGGAACCTCGGGGCCGTCCAACTCGATCAAAGCATTGTGAATGCCACAGCCCGCCAGAGCGGCCATCAGGTGCTCAATGGTGGAGATCGTGACGCCCGAGTCGTTTTTGATGCGTGTGCAAAGTGCAGTTTGTTCCACCACATCCCAGCGGGCAGGCACCATGGAATCGCCCAAGAGAACGTCAGTGCGTTTAAACCAAATGCCGTAATCGGATGATGCAGGGCACACGGTCAGATGTACTGCTGCACCGGAATGTAGCCCGGTGCCGGAAAAATGAACTGGTGTCTTAAGTGTGGCTTGCACGCGTTTCCCCAATGTGGCGCGGCACACCCCATTGGCCGCATCCTTGAGGTAGTGGCTTCAGCCCGTCATCTCAAATAAAGCTTTGCAACGATCTGAAACATGAATGTAACACTTCGGCAAAACATCGCCATCCCCGTCGAAAGTCGTTGATACAAAAAGAGAAAAGGCCGCCCCGAAAGGCGACCTTCTCACGAGGTATGGTCGATAATTTAGTTCGCCTGACGGCGCAGGAAAGCCGGAATTTCGATCCGTTCCTGATCTTCGTCCATCTGAGTCGCAGGTTCGCTGGACTGAACCGCTGGCTGTTGACGTGCGGCAGGCATCTGTTGTGGAGCGCGCGCGCCGGGTTGCTCGCCAGCTTGCCCAGTCATTTTGTTGATCAATGAATTGATACCGAACCGAGGGCGTTCTTCGGCCTTAGGTTCCGCATCTGGAACCACCGGACGGGCCGGAGCTGCCGGGGCTTTATCAACAGCAGCCTGCAAGCGTTGCATCAGCTGAGGCGTTGGTGTGCCCGGTGCTGGGCGCTGAGGGGCGACAAAATCCTGAGGCTCTTCTTCCTCAAACATCTGTGGCTGAACCTGCTGAGCAGCAGACGGCTGATACGCCGGAGCCGGCACGTCAGCACCGGCGGATGCGGCATCAAAGGTTGGTGCGGCCGGCGCGGACACTGGCGCAGGCTCTTCAAAGATGTCTTCCATTTGCTCCGCAGCAGCTGCACGCTGTGCGTCAATTTGCGGGAACAACGAAGGTTCCGCTGCAACCACCTCTGACTCATGCGGCGCGGAATACGCTGCAGGAGCTTGTTGTTGCGGAGCTGCAGCTTCAACAGCAGCCGCCTCCTCTGGTGATTGTGCCAATGGCGCCTTCATCGACCGGCGTGGCAATGGCATGGCGGAAGTTGTCTCCGCAGCATCAATCCCTGTGGCAACAACAGACACGCGCATGGCACCGTCAAGATTGTCATCCATGGTAGAGCCAACGATAATGTTGGCGTCCGCGTCCACTTCTTCACGGATGCGGTTGGCAGCTTCATCCAGCTCAAACAGAGTCAGATCGTGACCGCCAGTGATGTTGATCAGCACGCCGTTGGCACCACGCAGTGAAATCTCGTCCAGCAGCGGGTTGGCAATGGCTTTCTCAGCGGCCTGAATGGCGCGATCTTCACCGGTTGCTTCGCCGGTGCCCATCATCGCTTTGCCCATTTCGTCCATCACAGCACGAACGTCGGCAAAGTCGAGGTTGATCAAACCCGGACGCACCATCAGATCCGTCACGCCTTTGACGCCCTGATACAGAACGTCGTCCGCCATGGAGAACGCCTCGGTGAAGGTCGTTTTCTCGTTGGCAAGGCGGAACAAGTTCTGGTTTGGAATGATAATCAGTGTGTCGACCATCTTCTGCAGTTGATCCACACCGTCTTCCGCTTGGCGCATACGTTTTGCGCCCTCAAACTGAAACGGTTTGGTCACAACACCAACGGTCAGAACACCCAACTCACGCGCAGCTTGCGCAATAATTGGGGCTGCGCCCGTGCCTGTTCCCCCGCCCATACCGGCGGTGATGAAGCACATGTGCGCACCTGCGAGGTGATCAACAATCTCCTCAATGCTTTCTTCGGCGGCAGCGGCACCTACGGCTGCGCGCGCCCCAGCGCCCAGACCTTCGGTAACCTTCACGCCCAATTGCACGCGGCTTTCAGATTTGCTCTGCTGCAGCGCCTGCGCGTCTGTGTTCGCAACCACGAACTCAACGCCTTCAAGCTCTTTATCGATCATATTATTGACCGCGTTGCCACCTGCACCGCCAACACCAAACACGGTGATGCGGGGTTTCAGATCACCCTCATCGGGCATTGTCAGATTCAATGTCATAGAACTGTCCGCCTGTATTTTTTCGTTCCCGCATAGCGGGCGAGTTTCTGCCTACTCACAGCCATTATTAAACAGGCTTTCAGGAATCGTCATCCTAAAAAGCACATTTAGCCACAAAATATGGGGCAAAAACTTGAAAACTAGCGGTATCTTGCCGAAACCGCCATATTTCGCGGGGCAATCCACACATAGCACAACACTAAGGAACCACCCGAGACACGGAGGATGTCACGAAATGGAGTTTGTTTTACGTCGGGGGCCACTGCTCGGCCTGATGAATCCGCGTTTTTGTCGCGGTTACCAAAATCTTAAACGAGCCTGAAAAGAAGGTCACCCCCGAAAATGTGTTTCTGTCTATTCCTCACCAGTTTTCTCTAAACCATCGCACCGCGCGCCCAAGCGTGCGTGAATGATAGCGGTCCGCTGGCAAGTCAAAGTCCCACCATTCGTCCTGAGGATGGGTGGCAAAGAGACACATGCCAACCGTTGCCGCAAACCCAGCGCCAGTGGCCGCTTGTGGCAGTCCGTGCACGCGCATAGGGCGGCCCAAGCGCACTTGTTGACCAAGAATTTTTGTGGCCAATCCATCCAGACCAGGAATTTGGCTGCTCCCACCAGTCAGCACAATTTGCTGGCTTGGCAAATGTTCAAAGCCTGCGCCGTCCAAGCGGGCGCGCACCTCTTCCAGAATTTCCTCAACTCTTGGACGCATAATGCCGATCAATTCCGCACGGCTCACGGTACGGCGATCATGCTCCCAATCGCCAGTGTCACCGGACAACTCGATCATGTCACGATCATCCATGCCGGTGGCCACAACGCCTCCGTAAAAGGTCTTGATCCGTTCAGCCGTGTTGGTCGGCACTTGCAGGCCCATCGAGATATCGCTGGTCACATGATCTCCGCCCATGCGTACGGTATCGGCAAAGATCATGTGCTTCTTCATAAAGATCGACAGGCTGGTCGCCCCACCGCCCATGTCAATACAGGCAGCACCCAGCTCTTGCTCATCCTCAACCAATGCCGAAAGGCCGGAAACGTAAGCCGAGGACGCAATGCCCGCGAGTTCCAAGTCGCAACGCTTGATACAGTGCACAAGGTTCTGAACTGCGACCTTGTCAACCGTCAGCATATGCATGTCAGTGGTCAAAACTTGTCCGACCTGTCCGCGCGGATCGCCAAGGCCAGACCGATGATCAAGTGCAAAATTCACCGGCTGAGCATGCAATACTTCACGATCAGCGCCGTAGTCAGGCACATCACAGGCCGCCAGCACCCGTGCCACATCCTGTTCACCCACGACATGTTCGGCAACGTCAATTTGCCCGTCCAGCCCGTAAGAACGCGGTTCAGCACCGGCAAAACAGGCGATCACGTGATCTACACGGATCTTCGCCATCTTCTGCGCGGCTTGCACCACCGTGCGTATGGCACGTTCGGTTTCCTGCATGGTGGCAATTTCGCCAAACTTCACACCGCGGGACATAATTGTGTTTGCCCCAATCACGCGAAAGCCGGATTGGCCAGCCATTGAGCCAATGCCTTCGACACTGGCCAAGCGATCGGTGCCATCAAACCGCAACACAAGACAAGCGATTTTGGACGTCCCCACATCCAGAACCGCAATCACGCCACGTTGCATCGCCGCTTTGCGCATCGCGCGCATGGCACGCTGGCTTTGATAAAGCTCTGTCATTGTCCTGCCGTCCCCAAATTCATCTTGCTGGTTCGCCACCAGTCTTCTACTGCGTTTTCTGTAAGTTGGATGGTGGGACGACGCGCCAAGCGCATGTCCACAATCTGAATATCGCGCTCTAAGAGCTCTTCTGCATTGCCAAGTGCAACCACCCGGTCCAGCGCTTCTTCTGCGTTCTGCTCCGGCAGCAAAATGCGCTGATTGCGGTCAAGCACCACGTCCCAGCGACGTTCACCTACACGCACGAGTCCAATCACGCGATCCGCGATAGGTGCCGCCGCCGCAAAGAGACGCAGCGCTTCGAGAACGTGAGCGTCCGCACCCTCCCCCGCGATCAGCGGCATCTCAGGATGCGCGTGGCGGTTGATCGCCGGCCCCGTGACATGGCCATCCGGATCAACAAGGGTCAGTCCTTCGTGCGTGCGCCAGACTACAACTGGCGTCCGCTCGACGATGGTGAGTTGCAAAATACCTCCGGGTCTCACTCTCAGTGCGGCGCTGGCAATTGCTGGAAGGTCTGCCACCTGAGCCTGAAGGCCAGACAGATCGAGGTCAAAGGAACTGACCGGAAAGCTGAGCGCCAGAATGTCTCTGATGTCTTCGGCGGTGCCGTCTGACGCACCATCAATCGCCATGGCGCTGACAGAGAACTCAGGACGCTCTGCAATACTGCGCCGCAAATCATTGACCGCGAGGTTCAGGTTCTCGCGGCGAGTTTCATTGGAGAACCAAACGGTTGTGGCAATGGCCACAACGGAAAAGGGCACCCCAACCCGTAAGAAAAGTCGAAACAGCGGCGTCAGCATAAGCCGTTCAAAACGATATGCCCAACGGGACGGAGCGTTGTCGCGGCGGGCCGCCCTCATCGATCGCATGAGGCGTCCTCCACCATCCATGCGCAGAACGCGGCAAAGCTCATGCCACAGTGGGCGGCTTGCTCCGGGGACAACGACGTTGGCGTCATACCTGGCTGGGTGTTGGTTTCAAGCAGGATCAAGCCATCCAAACCGCGGGCCTCATCCCACCGAAAGTCTGTACGCGAGACACCGCGACACCCCAAGGCAGTGTGCGCACGCACAGCAAACGCCATGCAGGCGTCATAGATCTCTTGCGGCACATTCGCGGGAATTTCGTGACGCGATCCGCCTGTCGCATACTTTGCTTCGTAGTCGTACCAGCCGTCCGTGATGATGTCGGTGACCCCAAGTGCGCGATCCCCCATCACCGTTGTGGTCAGTTCACGTCCGGGCGCATAGGTTTCCACCATAACCTCATCTGGCATGCTCTCCGCCAGTTGGGGCGGTGAGTTTGCACCTTCGTTCACAATATAGATGCCAACCGAGGAGCCCTCATTGTTGGGTTTCACCACATAAGGCGGTGCCATGACGTGGCGCAGGGCAACGTCAGCTTTTTTGGCAATCACGCTGTTTACAACCGGCAAGCCTGCCGAGACGAACACATCCTTGGCACGCTGCTTGTCCATCGCCAGAGCAGACGCCAGCACACCGGAATGGGTATAGGGAATTTGCAGCCATTCAAAGACACCCTGCACGCAGCCATCTTCCCCCCAACGCCCATGCAGGGCATTGAAAATCACATCCGGTGCAATGTCTCTCAGGCGCGCAACAATGTCAGCCCCTGCGTCGAGCTCTACAACGTCAAATCCTGCTTCGCGAAGTGCAGCAGCGCATTCGCGCCCTGTTGACAGCGACACATCCCGTTCTGCCGAAGGGCCGCCCATCACAACTGCTACTTTGCGGGGTGTCTTGTCTGACATGCCCACTGTGCCTCAAATTCACGGGCCGTTTGCGACCCTTTTTATGCGAGCCCTTTGGACTCATTATGACAGCCGTTTTGGGCTGCATTCTTATCTCAGGCGTGAAGCCCGCTCGGGTGGGCACGTGGCCCTGCTCTCAATTGGGCCCTAGGCCCATATTCTAAGGGCTTTGCGCCCTTGTTTTCTTGTCGTTTCCGGTTCTATTTTTTGGCTCAAAGTGCGCCATCTGTCCGGAATTAGTCCGCTGTCGGTTCACCGACACGCATGATTTCCCACTCTAAGTCTATTCCAGCGTTTTGGAAAACCCTTTTTCGAACTTCCTCCCCGAGATTTTCCAAATCTGCGGCAGTTGCGTCACCGGTGTTGATCATGAAGTTAGAATGCATCTCGCTCATCTGCGCCCCCCCGACCCGTGCGCCGCGCATCCCCGCATCATCAATGACCTTCCAAGCCTTCAAATCATGCACGTCGTCGGCTCTCCCGGTCGATGAAAAACCCGCCGGATTGCGAAATGTGCTGCCCGCGCTGCGATCTTTGGTGGGCTGAGTGGCGTCTCGCTTGGCAAGCTGATCTTCCATACGCGCGGCCAGGGCCTCTGGATCCCCCGAAGGCCCCTCCAAAATTGCCTCAACGAGTACCCAACCTTCAGGCAGATCGGTTTGGCGGTACTGAAACTTAAGATCATCAGCGCTCAGTGTCACAATGGCCCCATCCCGCGTGACGGCCGTGGCCTCAACAAACACATCTGCTGTGTAGCTCCCATAGCAGCCCGCGTTCATCCGCACCGCACCGCCAATCGCGCCGGGTATGGTACGCAAAAACGTGAGATCAACACCAGCTTGCGCAGCTTTGCGCGCCACATGAGCGTCCAGCGCGGCCACCCCTGCCCGCACACGATTGCCCTCGATTTCGATATGGTTGAAACCACGCCCCATCCGGATCACCACCGCGCGCAGGCCGCCGTCGCGTACAATCAGGTTGGACCCCACCCCCATCGGAAACACCGCAACATCTTTGGGCAAGGCCTTCATAAACTCAGCCAGATCAGCAACGTCGGCGGGCTGAAATAGAAAATCTGCGGGACCTCCAACACGCAACCACGTCAGCTCCGACAGAGCCCTGCCTTCGGTCAATGTCCCACGCGGGGTTGGCATCTCTGTCATGAGAAAGTCCTTGTGCTCGATATGGTTTGAAGCTCACCGATACCGAAGGCGCTGGGGCCAAACAAGCCCTGCTTAGCTGCGCTTGCGCACGGCTGACCCGATATAGTGCAGCGCCCATCCAAGACCAATCGCGCCGCTCACGCCAAATATCAGCCATGGCCGATACCCTTGCAGCATGGACAATGTGGATGCGTAAGTGTCAGCAGCGGTGGCGTTCAACAAAACCTCCAACGCCAAAAGCAGCACCACAAGAGAGCCGACAATCAGACTGGCACGCAACATCAGATCCCGGCGCGACTTGAAACCGGTGATCACGCCGTAAACCGGCATAATCATTGCCGCAAACCAAATCACCGCATTGAGACCAAGCGTGAGATCCACAATCATTCAAAAGTCCTCTTGAGCCAGCGCCAAAAAAAGATCACCGGCCAGCGCATGATCCATCCGCCCATGAGCAAAACCACCAGCGCAATCAAGATATTATGCTGATAGGCCACGCCAATCACAATCGGCACACCAATCGCAATCATCACGTAGGCAAAGCGCCAGTGATGGTCTTTGGACGGGAACATCGCCCGCAAATTGGCTGCGACCAGCCAAAGAAAGGCGCAGGTCAAAGACAGCGTCACGTATCGTTCTCCGCTTCAGGCCCCTGAACGGGCAAGCCAAGCGCTTTACGTCCAAAGAACATTAAGGGGCGGCGGAACATCGACAAAAACCCAAAAAGCGCAACGCCACCAAAGAGCCATCCATGTTCATAGAAGATCACACCGATCAATACCGGCGCCATGACCAACAACGCAAGGCCGGGCGCGTACTGGCGGCGCATGGGAAGCATGGCCACGCCGGCGGCTGCAAGCACCCAGAAACAGGCAAAGATCAAAGACAGGCTCACAACAGATGTCCCAAAATGATTAGATATGCAGACAGTCTAAACTTGGCGTCACTTGGCGCAAGTCAGGAAGTGAAACAGAACGGCGCAAAACTTATCCCAGATGCCCAGGCAAGGCATTGGCCCAGGCACTGATCGAGCCCGCACCAAGACAGACCACAATATCGCCGGGCTTGGCCGCGTCTTTTACCAACGCAACCAGATCCGCTTCCTCAGAAATTGCAACGGCATGTCGGTGGCCATGTGCAACCAGCCCTGTGATTAGATCGTCGCGGCTCGCACCTTCGATGGGGGCCTCGCCGGCGGCAAACACATCCGCGATCCCGACCACATCCGCCTCATTAAAGCAGGTGCAGAAATCCTCAAACAACGAATGCAGCCGCGAAAAACGGTGCGGCTGATGTACCGCAATCACGCGGCCGCCACTGTCACCAATCGCTTGACGCGCCGCTTTGAGAACGGCGGCAATTTCCACAGGATGGTGACCGTAATCATCGATCACCGGCACGCCGCCCATGACTTCACCAACTTTGGTGAAACGACGGTTCACGCCACCAAAACTAGCCAGAGCGGCCCGAATTTCATCCAATTTCATGCCCAGATGGCGCGCAATCGCGACGGCAGAAAGCGCGTTGGACACATTATGGTCTCCCGGCATGGGCAGGCTGCACCCTTCGATCACTTTACCTTCGAGTTGCAGCTGAATGTCAAAATGCGCCACGCCCGATTTGTAGGTCAGGTTCACCGCCCGCACATCGGCCTGCGCGTTAAAGCCAAAAGTCACCACACGCCGGTCGGTGATCTTGCCCACCAAGGTCTGCACATCCGGATCATCGGTACAACAGACGGCCAATCCGTAAAATGGGATGTTGGAGACAAAATCGTAGAACCCTTGATGCAAAGCCTCTTCGGTGCCCCAATGCTCCATATGCTCCGGGTCGATGTTGGTGACAATGGCGATGGTGGCTGGCAAGCGGTTAAACGTGCCATCACTTTCGTCAGCCTCGACAACCATCCACTCCCCCTCGCCCACACGGGCGTTGGAGCCATAAGCATGGATGATGCCGCCGTTGATCACCGTGGGGTCAAACTTGCCATGATCCAGAAGCGCGGCCACCATGGTTGTGGTGGTGGTTTTGCCATGTGTACCAGCAACCGCGATGTTGGATTTTAACCGCATCAACTCAGCAAGCATTTCCGCACGCCGCACCACCGGCAGGCCTTTCCTGCGGGCCTCATCCAGCTCTGCATTGCCTGGCTTGATGGCGGAGGAGATCACCACAACTTGGGCGTTTTCCAAATTCTCTGCGCGCTGACCTTCAAATATGGTCGCGCCCATCTCTGCCAAACGCGTTGTGATCTTGGTGGTCTTAAGATCAGAACCTTGCACCGAGTAGCCATGATTCAAAAGCACTTCAGCGATGCCAGACATGCCGATTCCGCCAATGCCCACAAAGTGAATTGCACCCACGTCGCCGGGAAGTTTGGTTGCTGCGTTCATATTATTGGTCCTTCTCGGCCAGCTGCTCGACCAGCGCAACAAGCGCCTCTGTGGCATCGGGTTTCCCTGCCGACAGCGCTGCATGCGCCATTTGCGTGGCGCCTTGAGGGTCGGACAGGATGGTTGTGATGTTCTCGGTAAGTGCGGCCTCTGTCAGAAGGCCCTCTGGGATGACAATTGCCCCCCCGGCTTCAGCCAAACCTCGGGCATTGGCGGTCTGATGATCTCCGGCTGCCGCTGCAAAAGGCACCAAAATCGACGGGCGGCCAATGATGCTGATATCGGCCACCGAGCTGGCACCAGAGCGTGAAATCACCAGCTGTGCTTCGCTCATACGTGCGGGGACATCTTGAAAAAACGCCTGCACGTCGGCAGAGATGCCGTGATCGTCGTAAAACGCGGTGACCCGATCCAAATCTTCGCCGCGCGCCTGATGACTGACCCTTAGGTTCTTAAGAATATCGGGCGACAACGCCGCAATGGCGGAGGGCACAAGATCACTTAGTATGCGCGCGCCCTGGCTGCCGCCAATCACCAACACAGACATCGGATAGTCACCGGGGGCAATATACCCTGCCCCTGCACGATCCATAACCGATTTGCGCACTGGATTGCCGACAGGTGTCCCTTCTATTCCGTCCGGAAGCTTTGTCGGCCATGTACCACAAGCCACCACATCCACACGTTTTGCAAAGACCTGATTGACGCGGCCCAACACGCCGTTTTGCTCATGGATCATCCGCGGCAGTTTCATCAACCACGCAGCTCCCATCGCGGGAATGGTCGGATAGCCACCAAATCCAACAACCACATCGGGCCGGTCCCGACGCATTTTGACCATTGCGCCGAGCACACCAGCAAGAATTCTGAACGGCACCGCCAGCTTCGCCACCACCCCACCACGTGCAAACGTGGCTGAGTTCATTTCCTCAATCTCAACAGTATGTGGAAATCCACCGGTGTAGCGCGCGCCACGTGCATCGGTGGAAAGTTTCACCCTCCAGCCTCTGCGCAACATGACTTCTGCCAAGGCCTGAGCTGGGAACATATGCCCACCCGTGCCACCCGCTGCGATCACCAGAAGGGGTTGTTTGCTCATAGCGTCTGCCTTTTTATCGCGTATGACCGCGGAGAATGTCACTGAGTTCGCCCTGTGGGCGGGAGCGGGTAAACGCCAAAATCATGCCAACTGCAATCCCCCCCGCAATCAGAGAGGAGCCACCGTAGCTGACAAATGGCAAAGTCATGCCTTTTGAGGGCAATAGGCGCACCGCGACCCCCATGTTGACCAGCGCTTGTACGCCGAAAATCGCCACAAGGCCGGTGCCCGCCAGACGAATGAACGGGTCACGCTCCCGCATGAGTCGGAAGTAAGAGCGCAAAACAATCGTCGCGTAGAGGAACATGATCGCAAACACCAAGATCAGGCCGTATTCTTCCGCAGCCACCGAAATGATGAAATCCGTATGCGCATCAGGCAGTGACCATTTTACCTGCCCCTCCCCCACGCCGACACCAAACAATCCGCCCTCCCGGATGGCTTCCGTGGCATAGCCAATCTGCGTGGTTGGATCGACAGAGCGATCCAAAAAACCATCAATCCGACGCGCAAAATGCTCTGAATTGTTATAGGCAAAATTGGCCACTGGGATCAGTGACAAGCAAATTCCACCAATCAACATCATCGGCGCGCCGGAGACAAAATACATCACGCTCCAGCCAAACAGGATCAGACAGGCCTGCCCAAAATCAGGCTGCATCGCCAGCATAAACACAATGGTCATCATCAAGAGAAACGACCAACGTCGTCCGGGCGGCCCGTTGATTTCTTCATTGGCGGCCATAAGCCACGCGCACACAACAACAAATCCGGGCTTCAGAAACTCAGAAGGCTGTAAAGACGCAAAACCTAGCGAATACCACCGCGTCGCGCCTTTGCCAAAATCGGTGCCAAAAATCGGCAACAGCATCATCGCAACCATCGCCACAGCAAAGCCAACAACCGACAGACGCCGCACAAGAGTGGGTGTCATCATCGAGGTGACAACCATAGCGACCATCGCCGCACCGCCAAAGACCACTTGTTTTTTGACGTAGTGAAACGGCTCAAAGCCATTTTTGGCGGCGAGAGGCGGGCTGGCCGCCATACCCAACATCAAGCCAATGCAAAACAAAAGCAAAATGGACGTCATCGTCCATTTGTCCAAGGTCTGCCACCACTTTGGAATCACAGGTTCACGTGCCCGCTGGGGCAACGCGCCATATACCATCTCTGTCATCGAAATCCGCCGATCTCTGCCTCAAAACGCCCGTTTTCCGGGTCTAAGGGACAGCCTAACACCCATTGGCCTTCATGAAAAGAAAAGAGATAAACGTCTCGCCTCTCCGGCCAAATTGCGCCCATTTGATGTGACGCCGAACGTCGCGCTGAACAAATGCCCAATTGATCACTGCGGCCCGCATGCCTCGTCAAAGACCAAGGTCGGACAAATCTGGCCCTTGTGGAACGATGCCGAGCGGATTCAGAGCCTTGATAGAGTAGTATCCGGCCTGAATGTGATCGATCCGCACTGTGTCGCGAATACCCTTTAGCGACAAAACGGACTTCAGAAAATTCTGCAAGTTGGGATAATCCGCGACGCGACGAATGTTGGTTTTAAACAAACCAAAATAGGCGGCATCAAAGCGGATCAAAGTCACAAACGCGCGTAAATCGGTTTCGGTGATCTTCGCACCAAACAAAAACCGACGCCCATCGGAAAGCTGTGTCTCCAACAAATCCAATGTTGCAAACACACTCTGATTGGCCTCTTCATAAGCCAACTGCGTCGATGCAAATCCGGCCTTGTAGACCCCGTTATTGAAGCTTTCATACATTTGCGTGTTCAACCGTTCGATTTCAGACAGCAGATCGGCTGGACGCAGATCAATGCGAGGGTCCGCCAATTCACCAAAGCCGTCGTTAAGGATGCACAGGATGTCCGCACTTTCATTGTTCACGATACGATTGGTCTTCTTGTCCCAGAGCACCGGAACCGTTGCGCGACCGGAGACATCGGGGTCAGTGTGGGTGTAGAATTCATGCATATAGCTTGCCCCGATCAGCTCATCCTTCAAGGTCGCACCGGGGAAATCACCGAAGGTCCAGCCTTGATCAGACAATCGAGGATCTACAACAGAGACCGAAATCACGTTTTCCAACCCTTTTAGGGTTCTCGCCATCAAAGCGCGCGATGCCCAAGGGCATATATAGGCAACAATCAGATGAAAGCGCCCCGCTTCTGCGCGCAGGGCCGGTTGGCCTTCCGGTCCCGGAGTACCATCAGGTGTCACCCATTGGCGAAATGTTGACGTCTGTCGAACAAACCGCCCCTCTTCATCAGATGATTGAACGGGTTGCCACTCTGCATCCCATGTCCCGTTGACCAACATATCTTTTCCTTTCGTCTAAGTTATGAAGGCACAGATAAACTCAACCCATCATCATGATAATGGATAGAATTGGACCAACTTAATCGTCATTTTGTTGCTAATTGGGCTGGCGTAAATTTTGGCGCATAAAATCAACGAAGGCGCGTATCTTCGCAGAGAGATGGCGGTTCTCAAGGTACACGGCGAAAACGCCCAGAGGCTGCGGCCAGTGCTGGTCCAGAACTGGTAGCAATCGACCTTTTTCCAAATCGTCCGCGATCACATACTTGGGGCAAAGCAAAATACCGCCGTTCTTCAATGCAAACCGTCGCGCAGCACTTGCGCTATTGGCCCGCAAACGGCCCGACACGGTTATCTGAACATCTTGGCTTTCGACAACAAACGGCCACCGATCACCGGCCCGAAAGTTGGCATCGATCACACAACTATGCTGGGTCAGGTCTTCTGGCCTTTGCGGACGCCCGTTGCGATCAAGATAATGTGGAGTTGCGCAATAGACGAGTTGTGCGTCGGATAACTTACGCGCAACGAAACTTGAATCATCTAAATGACCAATACGAATAGCCACATCAATGCCTTCATCTACAAGGCTGACATAGCGATCTGACAAGCGCAGATCGATCTCCACTCTGGGGTAAGTTAAGGCAAATTCGGCGATGGCATCTGCCAAATGGATCTCGCCGTAGGTGGTCGGCGCCGCAATCGTCAGCCTGCCCTGCGGAGCGCGATGATCCTGGCGCACAGCTGCGGTGAGCTCTTCGAAGTCGTCCAACAGCTGGCGGCATTTTCCTAGGTACGCCGCGCCGGTCTCGGTAAGTCGCACACTGCGCGTCGAGCGAATGAACAACTGCGCACTAAGGTGATCTTCCAACGTGCGGACGTATTTGCTCACCAATTGGGGCGTGATGCTCAACCGTTGCGCCGCGCCCACAAAGGATCCGGAGTCTGCCACCGCCACATAGGCTCTCATTAAGTCAATTCTGTCCATGACTATCAACGTATCGTTGTTTATTTGGCAAACAAAGCCTCATCTGCACTCATATTTGCGGCAATACTTTTTACTCACAAAATCATTCTCAAAGATTAGACCCCTCACAAAGGCCACGACTGCGACATTGCATGTATGAGCGGGATGCTCATTCGTCTCTCGGCTTTTTGGTAAGAGTGCCTTCCCGAGGGTGCCCATCAAGAAAATTTGCGCTTCACCATCGTAGAGGCACGATTTTGACCTACAGCGCGCCAACAACATGCCGCAAATCATCACATGCGGGCCCTGCCTTGGCTGTCTGTCGGCGCCAAAGCTTGATCACGACCACGTATTGCCGTGAAACGCGCAACCACTCTTGACCCGCCGCCATCGATCAGGCACGCCGCGACCATGACTTGGAACACACTCATCCTTGGCGCCGGGGCCGCCGGCATGATGTGCGCCGCGCACGCAGGCGGGCGCACGTTGGTGTTGGACCATGCCAAAGCAGCGGGCGAAAAAATTCGCATCTCCGGAGGCGGACGCTGCAATTTTACCAATATGTACGCAGGCCCTCAGAACTTCCTCTCCGCCAACCCGCATTTCTGCAAGTCTGCGCTCAGTCGTTACACCCAATGGGACTTTATCGATCTGATCACGCGACATGGCATCGCCTACCATGAAAAAACCCTTGGCCAGCTGTTCTGCGACACCTCTGCCAAAGAGATCATCGCCATGTTGCGTGCGGAGATGGAGGCAGCCCGCGCCGAACTATGGCTACAAACAAAAATCGTTTCGGTGGCGCACACAGGAACAGAGTTTGTCGTTGAGGTCGAAAAAGATGGGCTGCGCCAAACTCTGAAAGCGAAAAATCTGGTTCTGGCGACAGGTGGAAAATCCATCCCCAAAATGGGCGCCACTGGTCTGGCATATGACATTGCGCACCAATTTGGGCTGGCCGTCACCGACACACGTGCAGGTCTTGTGCCCTTCACGTTCTCAGATGGGCGGTTTACGCCCATCGCAGGTGTCGCACACCCTGTGCGTGCCAGCGCCAACGGGGCCCAATTTGACGAAGCCATGCTGTTTACCCACCGTGGTCTGTCCGGCCCTGCTATGCTGCAAATCAGCTCTTACTGGCAAGAGACACACTCCATCAGCCTCAACCTGTTTCCAAACGGTGATCCGTTTGAAGAGTTGCGCACACGTCGACAGGCCCAAGGTCGCCGCAATCTGACAACCGAACTGGCCACACTTCTGCCGTCACGGCTGGTCGAGCATCTTTCCGGTATCATGGATCTGTCCGGCAATCTTGCGGATCAATCTGACAGCGCACTGCGGTCGCTGTGTGACGTGTTGCAACATTGGGAATTGCAGCCCAGCGGCACCGAAGGCTATCGCACCGCCGAGGTCACCTTGGGTGGGATTGACACCAATGCACTGTCGTCCAAAACCATGGAAGCGAAAGCTGTGCCCGGTCTCTACGTGATCGGCGAAGCTGTGGATGTCACCGGCTGGTTAGGCGGGTTCAATTTTCAGTGGGCATGGTCCTCAGGTTGGGCCGCCGGAAAAGCCATTGCCGGACGGCCCTAGAGAGCCAATCAACGGTGTTGATCTGCCCTACCAAACTCACTGGACAGACGGCTGCGCAGTTTCTTGGCTGCGCCTTTAAGCGCGGCCGAAATGTCTGCCGCATCGTGATGTGCTGACATCGGGCCCATGCCGCGTGGCCGGGCCTCTAGAGTACAGCGAATATGATCAGGTCCGTGCTTGTCAGCGTTCTGGTCCTTGAGATGTACCTCTATACGAGTCAACCGCTCGCTCAGGTGATCCAGATCCTGTGTGACGGCCCGTTCGGCCACCTCAATCACCCGTGTGTCACCATGGATAAAGTTGTCTGTGTTTACCTGAATCTGCATCTGATGTGCCTTTCATTGTTACACAAAAGAGCTATGCATGATCCGGACAAAAACAAGTTATTGGGCCTATTTTACAGACCTATGGAGGCTTTGACGCAGGCTTCAAAATCCGCGCCGCGTTTTTCGAAACTGTCGTACTGATCAAAACTAGCGGCCGCTGGCGCCAACAGCACGGTCTCACCAGATTGTGCATCCGAGACCGCGCGTTGCACGGCCTCTTGCATGGTGGTGCAGACCTCTGTCTCTATGCCTTTTAGCTGCATTGCGAAATTGGCGGCCTCGCGCCCAATCACATAAGCTTTGAGCACACCACTGGCGCTGTCTGACAAATCGCCAAGCCCACCTTCTTTCTCCAAACCACCGCAAATCCAGCGGATATTTTTGAACGCGGACAGTGCTTTCTTGGCGGCATCCACATTGGTGGCTTTGCTGTCATTCACATACGTCACACCAGCCGACTCCGCGATGATCTGGCTGCGATGTGGCAGACCTGCAAAGCTGGCAAACGCCGCCTCGATCACCCGCGGAGCCAATCCCAAGGCCCGGCACACCGCATAGGCGGCACAGGCGTTCTGATGGTTATGTGCCCCGGGAAGGCCCTTGATCGCGCGCAAATCAATCGACCCTGCCTGACGCCCCTTGCGATATTCACTTAAAAACCCTTTGCGCGCAAAGATGTTCCATCCCGAACCGGTCAATTTGCGCTCGGTAGAGATGCGCATCACCCGGTCATCCGCCACACCCTCAGCAAGCTGTCCGGCAAGGTATTTGCCCTCATTCTCGTCCACACCCACAACCGCACGATCCGGCCCACCTTCGGCAAACAGGCGGCGCTTGGCGCTAAAATACCCCCCCATGCCCGCGTGCCGATCAAGATGGTCGGGACTGAGGTTTGTGAAAACGGCAATATCGGGTGTCAAACTGCGCGCAAGATCGGTCTGATAACTGGAAAGCTCCAGCACAATCACGTCGCCATCCTCCGCAGGGTCTAGGTCCAGCACACCGCGGCCAATGTTGCCTGCCAATTGTGTGCGGCGTCCCGCCTCGGTGAGGACATGATGGATCAGCGCGGAGGTGGTCGATTTGCCATTAGAGCCAGTAACAGCAACCACTTTGGGTGTGGTTTCAAAACTGTCCCATTGGCGCGTGGCAAAGGAGCGAAAGAACAGGCCAATGTCATTGTCCACCGGCACCCCCGCATCCAGAGCTGCAGCGACCACAGGGTTTGGTGCGGGATAGAGATGTGGTATGCCCGGCGACACGATCAGGCTTGCGACACCTTCAAAGGCACCTTGCTTCAGCAAGTCAGCGCACAGAAAACCTTCGGCCTCTGCGTTTTCGCGTGCGTTGGAGTTGTCATCCCAGCAGAGGACCTCTGCCGCGCCGGCGCGCAAGGCACGCGCCGCCGCCAATCCCGAGCGGCCCAGTCCCAACACAGCCACCTTGGCGTTTTCGTATCCTTGTACCGGAATCATTGCGCGTCACCCACCTCATGTTTTCTGGCAGAGTGCCCGCCCGAGCGCTGAGGCACAAGTGGCAGCCCAAGGCGCCTTGATCCGGATACGACCGGTATCAATGGTCGACCGTCGGCACCAATGGCCCAAAGCCGCAGTTGGTCGGTCTTACGCGACATTTTATCTGGCCCGGTCGCAAAGTGAAGGATCGCGCGCAGCCCAAAACAGCACTGGATTTCCGGCTCCGATGGCATGGTCAAACGGCAGGCGGGCGCGTCGGATGGCGCGCAGCACACCTGTCTCCTCATAGGGTCAGAAACGCCCATCTATGAAAGCCAAAAAGAAAGCGGAAAGAACATCCAATGTTCCCGAACTGTCGTAACCCTATAAAGGAGAACGTTTATGAAGTTCCTTGTTGCATTGATGGGCGCGCTGTCTGCTGCAGGTGCGGCCCTTGCTTTGGACGTGTCGGCAAAGTTTGACT
The DNA here is from genome assembly GCF_040370365.1 of Shimia sp. NS0008-38b. Lineage (NCBI taxonomy): Bacteria > Pseudomonadati > Pseudomonadota > Alphaproteobacteria > Rhodobacterales > Roseobacteraceae > Shimia > Shimia sp. NS0008-38b. The sequence goes on from NZ_BAABWQ010000004.1 coordinate 355,374, forward strand.
CGATTGATGGCGGCACGCTCGCCGTGTCCGACTGGGCAGGACAGCCGGTGTTGGTGGTGAACACTGCCTCACAATGTGCTTTCACCAAGCAATATCGCGGACTGCAAGATTTATACGACACCTATCGTGATCAAGGGCTGGTTGTGCTTGCAGTTCCCTCCAACGACTTCAAACAGGAGTTGCGATCAAACGCCGACATCAAAGAGTTCTGTGAACTGCAATATGGCATCGACATGCCGATGACTGGGATCACCTCTGTGAAAGGCCCATCAGCACATCCGCTCTTTGTGTCCTTGCGCAAGGAGGCGGGATTTGTGCCCCGTTGGAATTTCAGCAAAGTCCTGATTGGCCCGAACGGCACGGTTGTTGCCCAGTTTGGATCCAACACAAAGCCGATGTCTGACGCCATCACCAGCCAAATCGAAGACCTTTTGAAGTAAGCCTTTGGTAGATCGCATGACTAAAGAGACGACCTTGAAACGGTGCGAGCGCCTGATCCTGCTATTGGGGGATCAACTCTCTTTGAACATTTCTTCGCTGCGCAATGCAGACAAAGAGCGAGATGTGATCCTTATGGCGGAGGTGGCTGATGAAGCCAGCTACGTGCCACACCACAAAAAGAAAATTGCATTTTTGTTCTCGGCCATGCGGCATCACGCAAAGCTGCTGCGACAAGAAGGGTGGGCGGTCAGGTATGTGCAACTGGACGATGACGATAATGCGGGAAGCTTACCAAACCAACTGACCCACGAGCTGGAGCAATTTGGCTGCGCAAAGGTTGTGATGACGGAGCCCGGGGAGTTCCGGCTCAAACAAACGCTTTTGAGCTGGTCCAAGTCTAAAGACATTGCCTTAGACATGCGCGAGGACGAGCGATTTATCTGCACGCACGCTGAATTTCAGGCATGGGCGCTGGGTCGAAAACAGCTCCGAATGGAGTTTTTCTATCGCGAGATGCGCCGCAAAACCGGTCTTCTGATGAAGGGTGACGCGCCCGAAGGCGGTAAGTGGAACTATGACGCCGAGAACCGCAAGCCTGCCAAAGGCGATCTGTTTATGCCACACCCCCGGCACACGATGCGCGACGCGATCACCGAGGATGTCTTGTCGCTTGTCAGCACCCGTTTTTCCAACAATTTTGGCGCTCTTGAGCCGTTTTGGTTTGGCGTAACTCGCACAGATGCACTGCTGGCGTTGGAGCATTTCGTTCAATCCGCCCTGCCGCTGTTTGGCGATTATCAAGACGCCATGCTGACAGACGAACCTTTTCTATATCACTCGGTTTTGGCTTTGTATCTCAACGCCGGATTGCTTGAGCCTTTGGAAATATGCCGCCGCGTGGAGCGCGCCTTCTATGACGGAGATGCGCCTCTAAATGCGGTAGAGGGTTACATCCGCCAGATCATCGGCTGGCGTGAGTATGTGCGTGGCATCTACTGGCTCAAAATGCCGGGCTACACAGAGGCCAATTTCTTTGACGCGCAACGCCCGCTGCCCGCTTTCTATTGGACCGCGCAAACCGACATGGCCTGTATGGCCGCAGCCATCTCGCAAACCCGCGACCACGCCTACGCGCATCACATCCAACGTCTTATGGTCACTGGCAATTTTGCCATGTTGGCTGGGGTCGATCCCCATGAAGTACATGAATGGTATCTGGCCGTGTATGCGGATGCCTACGAGTGGGTCGAAGCCCCCAATGTCATTGGCATGAGCCAGTTTGCGGATGGCGGTTTGCTGGCCTCCAAGCCCTACGCGGCCAGTGGAAACTATATCAACAAGATGTCCGACCACTGTCAGGGATGCCGTTACGATGTGAAGCAGAAAACCGGTGCCGATGCCTGCCCTTTCAATCCGCTCTACTGGGACTTCCTCATACGCAACGAAGCAAAACTGCGCGGAAACCCGCGCCTTGGGCATGCCTACCGCACTTGGGACCGGATGAGCCCGGACAAACAACATGCTTATCGCAGCAGCGCGTCAGCTGTGCTGGATGGCCTGTCCAGCTGACTTCTTATCCGCCACGCCTGCAGCGCTCCGAGCAATACCGAACCTCATCCCATACCTTGGCCCACTTCTTGCGCCAGAAGAATGGTCGCTCACACCGGACACAAATCTTGCTGGGCAGGTCAGATTTCTTACGCATCTTCATCAGACCCTCCTTTTAGAACGGCAGGTCAAGTTGTGCCGTGGGGGCTTTTTTGTTTTCGCGCAGGCGCGTGGGTTTCCGGCTGGCGTGCTTCACCACAAGCTCTTGTGCTTCCTGACGGAACGCCGCTCCTTTGCGCACGGCCCAAACGCGCTCACGTGCGTCACGCGCAGCACTCAGATGATCCACAATGGGCATGGGATAGGCACGGCCCAGAACAGCGCTTGCATTGTCAGCTTGCCACGGCGCGTGCAAAAAACGGTCTTCAATTTGGGCCAGTTCCGGGACCCAACGCCGGGTAAACGCGCCTGTTGGATCCTGATCTTGTCCCTGTTTTACCGGATTATAAATCCGCACGGTGTTGATCCCCGTGGTGCCAGACTGCATTTGAACCTGGCTCCAGTGAATGCCGGGTTCATAGTCGGTGAACAGCCGCGCAAGCGCCAGCCCCGGAGCCCGCCAATGCAACCACAGGTGATAGCTCGCCACCGACATGACCATGGCCCTCATACGGAAGTTCAGCCACCCGGTGGCACGCAGCGCGCGCATGCAGGCATCCACAAACGGCAATCCGGTTTCCCCCCGCGCCCAAGCCTCAAGTCTTTCTCTGTCGGGCGCAGACGACCGAATACCATCGTAGCCGCGATGCAGGTTTTCAAACTCAATACGCGGCGCGTCCTCTAGCTTCTGGATAAAATGACAATGCCAATGCAAGCGACTGGAAAACGACGACATCGCCCCACTCCAGCCATCTCGCAAACCACGCGCTTTCACGTCCCTTTGTTTTGCCCAAGTCGCCTGCGTAACCTCTCGCATAGAAAGACTGCCCCAGGCCAAATGCGGCGACAGCCGGGAACAGGCATGTGCGCCCGTCACTGGCGAAGACAGCGCGCGGCGATAGATTTGTCCTCGTTCCGCCAGAAAAGACGACAACAGCTCTTGCGCCAAATGGCGCCCCGCAGGCTGCGTATCAGTCGCACCATCGGCAGCAAGGTTCAGATCTGAGGCAGTTGGGATCTGTCCGGCGGCAATGTGGACTGGCGCCAAAACGGGCGGTTGGGCCATTGGCTCTGCCATAAAGCGATCCCAGTGACCTGCCCATCCAGCACGCGACGCCAAACGTCTCTGCACCCCATGCTGTGAGATCTCGTGCCAAGGCAGACCGCGTTCGCGACACCAAGCTGCCACCCGTTTGTCACGTGCATAAGTCCAGCCATTGCCGGTTTCTTCATGCGACCAGAGCACCTCCACGCGATGTTCCCGTTGCAGGCTGTCTAAGACCTCCACAACATCTCCGACCCGCACAACAAGCGGCTGACCCAAGCCTGCAAGGTGCTTTCTCAACTCCGCAAGTGTCTCCGATGCGAACACCCATTGCCGACGTGATGCATCACCCTGCGCCCAATAGTCCGGCTCAACAACATACAAAGGCAGGACCGGACCGCGCTGCGACGCAAAGGACAGCGCGCCATGGTCTTGCACGCGAAGGTCGCGTTTGAACCAAACTAATTGCACCCGACCCTCCTCTACTGCTTTGCTGTTGGATACGGGAACGGTCGGTATCCGGACGACTTCAGATCAGAAAAAATTGATCTTGGGTTCGTACCGCGACGTAGACGGAACAACAGACAACCTGAAAGGTTCACAGATGTTTCAACGCTTGCGCTTTGCCCATGCCATCGTCGCCGTCACTTTGATCGCCAGCCCAGTGCACGCCGACCTCAGCGTCCGTTTTGTAGAAGGTGCACCAAAGGATCGCTTTGAGATCAAGAACGAGGGGGACTGCGTGCTGCGCGAGAGCGTCATCACGCTGGACATGTCCACGTCTCAAGGCGCGCTGATCTTTGACGTTGCTGATGGCGGGGCCGGTGTGGAAGTCTTTCAACCATTTGAAGTGGTGACTGGGAAAGACGCGCTTGCATCAGTACCGGCTGTGATGGACGGACAAAACGCAGTGGATCTGCGCATATCTAAGCTGAGCTCAGGCGACAAGATATCGTTTACAACCGATGTTGATGATACGCTTGGTGCACGCGAGATCACAGTGTCCGGATCTGAAATTGCCGACGCAACGGTGACCCTCATCGGATCACAAGGTCAAAGGTCGGCGCAGTTTGACACGGCGGCCAAGGCTTGGGTTGTAGGCTTTTCATGCTAATGCAACGCACTGCTGCCAACAAAGTGGAACGACAACCGTGACAAAATGGACGATCCGCATCGCCTTTCTCCTGTTGGTTATGGGCGGCGGTATTTTGATAGGCACGCTCACAGCGCCAGGCCCATGGTATGCGGCCTTGGACAAACCTGTGTTCAATCCGCCCAATTGGATTTTTGCACCCGTGTGGACAACCCTCTATGTGCTGATCGCAATGGCCGGGTGGCGCCAGTATGAAGCACGTAATGAAGGCGGCTACCTGACCCTCTGGTGGGTGCAGCTCTTACTGAATTTCTTGTGGTCGCCGATGTTTTTTGTCTTACAGCAGCCATGGCTGGCGCTGGCGGTGATCCTCGCCCTCTTGGCTGTGATTGCGCTCTTCATACGCGGCACTTGGTCCAGAGATCGGTTGTCCGCATTGGCGTTCATTCCGTATTTGGTCTGGGTCAGCTTTGCGAGTTTGTTGAACCTGTCCATAGCGATTTTTAATTAGGGAGACGGGGGTGATGCGGATGCGTGAATGTTTTGTGGCAAGTCTTGTGGCCCTCAGCCTGTCTTCAACTGCCGGTGCGGAAGCGATGTTTGAAACCTTCGAAAGTGATCCGGCAACAAGTTGGACCTATTTGGCCGACACTGTGATGGGCGGCGTTTCGGCGGGCAGTGCCACTTTTGAGCGCGATGCCACCGGCGCATTTGTCCGATTGGCAGGTCAGGTTAGCACAGACAACAATGGTGGCTTCATCCAGGTTCGGCGCAGTCTATCCAAGCGTTTGCCCAGTAGCACCGAAGGTGTACGCCTAAAGGTTCGCGGCAATGGCGACACTTATTTTGTGCATCTTCGCACCAAAGGCACCCGCCTGCCTTGGCAGTACTATCAGGCACAGTTTTCGACCACGTCCAATTGGTCCGACATCCAACTGCCGTTAGATACATTTAAGCCGTCCGGCCAATTTCTCAGGCAAACGCCACGTGCAGAAACAATCACATCGATTGGTATTGTCGCGTTTGGTCGGGATCACACAGCATTCGTCGACGTCCATGAAGTGGACTGGTATGAGGCTGCGCGCTAGGTTTTAAGCCCTGATCAAAACCCGCTGACGCGTCCATTTCTTTGACGTCTCTATCCACATCACGAGCTTTGGAAGTCTGAAACAAGCGGAAATCGCAACCAACGACAGCTTAGAGCCCAAATGCTTGGTGCTGCGGATTGCAACAATGTCAGCTTCGGCGGGAGCTAAACAGCTAATGGTGGAATTCCATTTGCAGACCATTCGCGAATGATCGCTTCAGCCTTGTCACCGATTTTGTGCCCTTTCGGCTTTGCGGCCAGAGCACTCAGAGCGAACATATCCAGAATACGTGCTTGAAGTTTCCATTGGTCGGTCAACTGCGGTGAGGCTAATTCAAAGCCGCGGATGAACGCTGCCAAAAAGCCTGCTGGATAGTCGGTTGGGAACCGGCAGAAGTTTCCCACGTCAGCAAAGGGACAACCTGAATAGGCAAACTCCCAGTCGATGATTGCTGCGATCTGCCACTCGTTATTGATGCAATCTACGATGATGTTCTTGGGATTCATATCCGAGTGGACAAACCGGCTGACTAAGTCCACGGGTTCTAAAGCTCCTGAATTTTGTTTGCACAAATGCATCCAATCAGCCGACTCAGAGGAAGAAAAGCGGTCCGAAGAGGCAAGTTGATCTGCGCAGAACATCACGAGCTGCTGCGACCAAAGATCTTCGCTCGACGGTATTAAGTCGTCACTCTCGAAAAAGCCGGGTCGTCCAAACTGGATGCTGCCAATCGCAGCGACCATTTGCCCAAGTTGATTAGCCAATTTTTTAAAATCTTCGCGGGGGCTGTGGGTAAGCAACACCTCTTCTAAAGTCTGACCTTCAACGAAACTTAGAACCGTGAAGTCGTCGCCGAATGACAACACATTGGGCACTGGAACAACTGTTTTTGCCAATGACAGGACCGCTGCTTCGATCAAAGAGTTTGCGTCACCAAACCGCACGACGACGCGTCTTTCGTCCGAACACTTCACCAACCACGCTTCATGCGAGAAGCCGCCTTTGAGCTTCTCCTTCGAGACAACAGATGTGCCAATATCGGAGATGATGGCTTCGATTTTTAAGTCATCAGTCATTCTTGCGATGGCCCGTGCTTGCTGGGATAGGAGCCTTGTATGGCAGACTTTCAAATTCTAAAAATTGTCGTTCAATCTGGAAGGTCGAGCGGCGGCTTCGTCCCGTATACCGTCACTGGGAAACAACTCCATGAACGTCGGCTTTTGTCAATCGATGCCTGAAACGTCGTGGCTACTTAGGGCTGCGAGCTGCGGTTAGACGTGCTTGGCACCAAAGGAAGATTTGGACCGTGATTGCCACATTCCCACGAGGCTCCGGCTCAAAAAAACGACCGTCAGCAGTGGCCAAGTCGGGGCCACTGCTGAAAGTGTATTTTGCGGATGGGCGAAGGGTATTGCCCCTCCCGGCATGCACGTCAATGCGCTCAGGTTAGCGCAGCTTCAGTGTGGCCAGTCCGATCATCGCAAGGATGACAGCGATGATCCAGAAACGGATCACGATCTGCGGTTCGGACCAGCCCTTTTTCTCATAGTGATGGTGGATCGGCGCCATCAAGAACACCCGTTTGCCGGTGCGTTTGAAGTAGAGCACCTGAATGATCACACTCAACGCTTCGACCACAAACAATCCGCCGATAATACCGAGAACAAGTTCGTGTTTGGTGGAGACCGCAATGGCACCCAATGCGCCTCCAAGAGCCAGTGATCCGGTGTCCCCCATGAACACTGCGGCCGGGGGCGCGTTGTACCACAGAAAGCCCAGCCCGCCGCCAATTAGACCAGCCACAAAGATCAAAATCTCGCCAGTGCCCGGCACGTAATGCACATCCAAATATTGGGTAAAGTCCACGCGTCCAACCGCATAGGCGATCACGCCAAGTGCACCTGCCGCAATCATCACCGGCATGATGGCAAGCCCGTCCAGACCATCGGTCAGGTTCACGGCATTGGCGGCGCCCACAACAACAAACATGGCAAAGGGCAAGTAGGCCCAACTGAGGTTGATCAGCACCTCTTTAAAGACCGGCACTGCCAATTGGAATTGCAGTGCGTCTGGCTGCAAATACGTTGCCCAAACGCCAGCGATGCCCGCAATTACAAAGCCCAGAAGCAACCGCACTTTGCCCGACACGCCTTTGGTGTTTTGCTTGGAGACTTTGGCGTAGTCGTCCGCAAACCCGATCAGGCCATAGGCCAAGGTAACAAACAACACCAGCCAAACAAAACCGTTGTCCCAACGCGCCCACAAGAGCGTCGAGGTTACCAACGCACCCACGATCAGCAAGCCCCCCATCGTGGGTGTGCCTGCTTTGGCAAAGTGGCCCTCAGGCCCATCATCACGGATCGGTTGACCTTTGCCTTGCTTGCGGCGCAGGACATTGATCAAAGGCTGCCCAAACAGGAAACCGAAGATCAACGCAGTCATAAAGGCACCGCCTGCCCGGAAGGTGATATAGCGGAACAAGTTAAAAAAATCACCGCCATCCGACAGCTCGGTCAGCCAATAAAACATTACGCGTCCTCGTTTTTGGATTGCTGGGCGGGATGGCCCAGATTGCGGATGGCGTCAACCACCTTGGACAAAGCCATCGACAGGCTGCCCTTGGCCATGACCACATCACCAGCATCCACCAGCCGTCGAACTTCGCTTGTCAGTTCCACGCTGCTCTCACACCACTCCCCGCGTTTGCTTTCTGGCAAAGCCGCGTGCAGATGCTGCATCAGAGGGCCCACGCAATGCACCACATCAATGGTCGCCAGTGCGGGGTGTGTCGCGATATCTGCGTGCATCGCCGCTTCTTGCGGCCCCAGTTCTTTCATATCGCCCAAAAAGGCGATGCGACGCCCGCGGCCAATGCGCCCGATCCCGTCGATGGGCTCCGCCGCCGCCAAAACCTCCAGCGCCGCGCCAACACTTGTGGGATTGGCATTGTACGCCTCGTCAATCAATTCCATCGTGCGATCGGTTTCAACCGGATCCAGCACCAACGTTTCACGTGCGCCACGGCCCACAAAGGGTGTCCAGCGTCCCAAGGATGCCACCGACAGCGCCAAATCCGCCCCCATGGCCTCCACAGCAGCCAACGCGCCCAACGCATTCATCGCGAAATGCCGACCTGCGCTTTGCACTTTGAACATAACGGGGGCGTCCGCATGGGTCGCACGCGCAATCGTCACATTGCCCTGCAACGTCACCTCATCTAAACGCCAATCGGCCCCGGTTTCACCAAACTCCTGCATGGCCACACCAAGCGTGGTCGCATGCGCGCGCAGCACATCAGCTGTGTCGATGTCCGCATTCAAAATCGCCATGCCTCTTGGCTCAAGCCCATCAAATACGGCCGCTTTTTCCTGCGCGATGCCTGCCACGCTTTCAAAGGCTTCCAGATGCACGGCTGCCACCGTGGTCACCAATGCCACGTGGGGGCGGGCCTGTTTCGCAAGCGGCGAAATTTCACCCGGGTGGTTCATGCCGATCTCAATCACAGCAAACTCGGAGTCCTGCGGCATGCGCGCAAGTGTCAACGGCACACCCCAATGGTTGTTGTAACTCGCAACCGATGCATGGGCGCGTCCCTGACTGTCCAGCATGGCCCGCAGCATTTCTTTGGTGGAAGTTTTGCCCACCGATCCGGTCACCGCCACAACACGCGCATCTGTACGGGCGCGGCCTGCTCGGCCCAAGGCTTCCAATCCGGCAAGAACATCGTCCACAATCAAAAGAGGCGCATCCGGCGCCACACCTTCGGGGATCCGGCTGACCAAAGCTGCAGCGGCGCCATTTGCCAAAGCCTGCGCAACAAACTCATGGCCATCACGCGCCGCCGTCAACGCCACAAACAAATCACCTTGCGCCAGCGTGCGCGTGTCAATTGACACGCCGTCACACGCCCAATCTGTGGTGACACGGCCACCCGTTGCGGTGGCGGCGTCTTCTGATGTCCAAAGGCTCATGCCAATCCTCCATCCAATGCGGCCACAGCCACGCTAGCCTGTTCACAATCATCAAACGGCAACACATCGTCGCCAATGGTCTGGCCAGTCTCGTGGCCTTTACCTGCGATCAACAAAGCGTCCCCTGGCCCCAAAGCATCCACGCCGCGCAAAATCGCCTCGGCCCGGTCGCCAACTTCTGTGGCCCCCGGCGCGCCCTCCATCACGGCGGCGCGGATCACTGCCGGGTCTTCACTGCGCGGATTGTCATCGGTCACAAAAACAACATCTGCGTTCTGCGTGGCCGCCTGCCCCATCAACGGGCGCTTGGCGGCGTCACGATCACCCCCGGCGCCAATGATGACCACAAGCCGTCCCATCACATGTGGGCGCAACGCGGCGAGCGCCGTGGACACCGCATCCGGTGTATGCGCATAATCCACAAACACCGCGGCACCGTTTTCACGGGTTGCGGCCAATTGCATCCGGCCTCGCACACCTCTGAGCTCGGGCAACACCTCAAACACCCGTTCAGGCTCTGCCCCACAGGCAATCGCCATGCCTGCTGCCAACAGAACATTTTCGGCCTGAAACCCACCCAATAGCTTCAAACGTGTTTGATAAGCTTTACCGCGAAACGTGAAGCGAATGTCCTGACCCGTGGCATCAAAGCGCTGCGCCATCAAGGCGAGATCCGCCTCCGCCTTGCCAACCGTAAGGACACCCTGCCCGCGTGTGCCCGCGATGAGCGCCATATCAAGCCCACGGGGATCATCCACGTTGATCACCGCCGTACCCTCTTCGGGCAAAACGCGCCCAAACAATTCGGCCTTGGCGTTGAAATAGTCTTCAAAGGTCTCGTGATAGTCGAGATGATCCTGCGTGAAGTTGGTGAAACCCGCAACTTTCAGCTGTACACCATCCAGCCGGCTCTGTGCCAACCCATGCGACGACGCTTCCATGGCGGCAAAGCCGATGCCTGCTTCAGCGGCGGCGGCCAGCGTCCGGTGCAGCGTGATCGGTTCTGGCGTGGTGTGTTTCAGAGGCGCAGTAAAATCGCCCTCAACACCGGTGGTGCCAAGATTGATCGCCTCAAGCCCCATCTCCTGCCATATCATGCGCAAAAAAGTCGCCACCGAGGTCTTGCCGTTGGTGCCTGTCACGGCGGCAATGATGCCCGGTTGTTTGCCGAAAAACAGCGCGGACGTATAGGCCAGGGCTTGGCGGGGGTCTTCTGCAATCACCACCGCAGCCCCACTTTGCTCCAGCTCAGATTCTGCAATCTTTGCGCCCGCGGCATCCGTGAGAATGGCGGACGCGCCCATGCGCAAAGCAAACTGGATGAATGTGCCCCCATGCACCCGCGTGCCGGGCAGTGCCGCAAAGAGGTAGCCGTCTTTCACATCGCGACTGTCTACAGCCAATCCCGTGATCTCAGGGTTTGCGCCCCCAAGAGCCGTCAGGCCCAGTTCTGAAAGCTGTTTTGTGCCTGCTGCCATCGGTTCCTGCCCTTATTCGGCTTAGTTTGATGTCAGCGTTATATCAGCCAGCTGGGCGGGCTCAACCTCGGGACGCAACCCAAGCAACGGCGCAACACGCGTGATCATTTCTGCGGCCACGGGCACCGCGGTCCACCCCGCAGTGCGGCGTGGCTCACTACCTGAGGTCTCCACAGGTTCATCCAGCGACAAGATCAGCACGTATTTTGGATCATGTGCCGGGAACATCGCGGCGAAAGTGGCGATCACTTTGTCCTCGTAGTACCCCCGGCCACTTTCGAGCGGCTTGTCGGCGGTGCCAGTCTTTCCCCCCACAGCGTATCCGGGCACTTCGCCAAAGGAAGCGGTGCCTTCGCTGACCACTTTCCGCAGCATTACACGCGAGGCCTCGGCACTCGCACGTGTCATGACGCGTGGGCCTTTTTCGACGCTATCCTGCTTCATGATTGTTGGCACCACACTGGTCCCGCCATTCGCAATCGCCGCATAACCCGCCGCCAAGTGCAACGGGCTTGCGGACATCCCGTGACCATAGGAGATTGTCATCGTCGACAACTCAGACCAATTCTTAGGCAACAGCGGCTGCGCGCCCCCTGCCTCAACAAGTTCGACCGGGGTCGGCTTAAAAAACCCTAGGCTCTTAAGGAACTCTTGCTGACGTGCTGCCCCAATCAATTGAGCGATCCGCGCTGTGCCAATATTAGACGATTTCACGATCACTTTGGTCAACGTCAACTGTGCGCCGTAGTTGCGAAAGTCGCGGATACGGAACTTGCCCCACCGCAGCGGACCCGCGGTGTTGATCTTGGTTTCAGGATTGGCCAATCCCAGCTCCATCGACTGAGCTGCCGTAAAGATTTTGAACGTTGAACCAAGCTCATACAGCCCCTGAACAGCCCGATTGAACAGCGGGCTATCTGCCGCCTGCCCTTGTACGGGCGGGCGTGGACGGTTGTTCGGGTCAAAGTCCGGCAGGCTCACCATCGAAATGATTTCGCCCGTATGGACATCCATCAGAACCGAGCTTGCGCCTTTGGCGTTCATCAACTTCATACCGCCCCAAAGCACCCGCTCGGCGGCCGCTTGAACGGTCAAATCAATTGACAACGTCAGAGCTTTGTCACCGTTGGCGGGATCACGCAGCGCGTCATCGAAATATTTCTCAACACCAGCCACACCGATCAACTCGGCGTCATGCACGTCCTCTTTGCCAAAGCTCGCGCCGCCCAAAATATGCGCTGCCAAGCGCCCATTTGGATACAGGCGCATCTCACGGCGACCAAACATCAAGCCGGGCTCGCCAATATCATGTACGGCTTGCTGTTGCTCGGGGCTAATTTTCTTTTTGATCCACAGAAACTTACGCTTACCAGTGAAATCTTTTATCAGACGCTCTTCTTTTAGCTCTGGAAATATCTCAACCAGTTTTCGCGCCGCGCCCGCTTTGTCGATCATGTGGTGCGGTTGAGCGTATAGCGCGTGTGTTTCCAGGTTGGTCGCCAGAATGCGCCCATGTCGGTCCACGATGTCAGCGCGTTCTGCCTGAATGCGGCTGCCCGCGAAACTGGTGCGCGGCTCTGTTGCTTCAGACATGCTGACCACACCCATACGTGCGCCCACCGTCAGAAACGCCCCGACAAACAGCACACCCATGATCAACAACCGCCCTTCGGCACGCGCCCGGCTTTTGTTGCGCATCTCCTCATGTCGCACGCGCAAATTTGCGCGCTCAATGCTGTCTGGGTTCTCACCTGCGCTGCGCGCATGCAAAACGGACGCCAAGGGACGCAGCGGTTTGCGGATCATGGCTTTGCCTCCTCTAAGGACACCTCAACCGCGTTTTCAAATGTGATCGGCTCTTCCACTGATGGGTAGGCCACCTGCTCGACGCGGCCAAACTGATCTGGGCGCAGCGGCAGAAGCTGCAAATCGTTGTAGTTGATCTCTGCCAAGTCGCGCAGCCGATCTGGACGGTTCAAATACGCCCACTCGGCCTTAAGCACCGACAAACGCGCACGCGCATCGCCGATTTCGCGCTGCAAACGTTCGGTTTCCCCAATCATTGCCTGCGTACGATAGTTCTCCTGATAGGCCCAAACAGAAAGCGCAATCACCATTGCTGCGGCCAATATCGACAACACTGTGCGCATCACTTGCGCCCTCCCAACATGGGCATGCCAATCGCCTTTTCCGCAATCTCTCCTGCGGGTGCATCGGTGCGCCGCGCCACGCGCAGCTTTGCTGACCGCGCACGTGGGTTGTCGACCAACTCATCCGGATCAGGCCCAACCGCTTTGCGCGTGATCAGCTCAAAGGCAGGTGTTTCTTGTTCTGTTTCAGGCGCATAGCGGTTGACGTTGCCGGTCTTACCAGCACGCGATTGCATGAACCTCTTCACCATCCGATCCTCAACCGAATGAAAGGTCACCACAGCCAACAAACCGCCCGGCTTTAGCGCGCGCTCTGCCGCCATAAGGCCGCGAAACAGCTCACCATATTCATCATTCACCGCAATGCGCAGTGCCTGAAAGCTGCGCGTGGCCGGATGACTTTGCCCCGGCTTGGATCGCGGCAAACAGCTCTCCACAATCTCCGCCAAACGCAGGGTTGTCTTAATCGGTTCCACCGACCGCTCGCGCACAATCACTTTGGCAATCCGCCGACTTGCGCGCTCTTCGCCATATTGGAACAGAATATTGGCGATATCAGCTTCTTCAGCCTCATTCACCAAATCCGCTGCAGAAGGTCCATCCTGGCTCATGCGCATGTCCAATGGCCCATCGCGCATAAAGGAGAAGCCACGTTCTGCCAGATCAAGTTGCATTGAGCTGACCCCAAGGTCGAGCACTATGCCATCCAATTCTTGGGCATACTCATCCATCTTTGAGAACACGCCGCCAACCAGTTCAATCTGGTCGCCATAGTCCCCAACCCAAGGGGCTGCCATCTCAAATGCCAGCGGGTCACGGTCAACGCCATAGACCTTGTCTGCGCCAGCCGCGATCAAACCGCGGGTGTAACCTCCAGCCCCAAAGGTGCCGTCCAGCCAACGGCCAGAGACAGGCGCCACTTCACGCAACAAGGGAGCAAGCAAAACGGGAATGTGGGGACGTTTGGCGGCGGGATCTTCAGGCGTCGCCATGTTTAGAAATCCTCGTCGCCATCTAGATAGATGGAAGGGTCTGCATCCGGGTCAAAGTCATCGTCCGCTTCGAGCGCATCAGCCTCCATGGCCTCATAGGCCTCAGGCTGCCAAATTTCAAACGTGTCGCCTTTACCGGCAAAAAACGCCATGTCCGTCAGCGCAATCTTGTCGCGCTGCTCTTTGGGCAACACCAATCGGCCGGTCTCATCAACGGAGACTTCCAAAGATTGCGTGAGATAAAGCTTGGAAAGCGCAAGGCGCTTTTTGCTGCCACGGGGCATTTTCATGATGCGGCTGACCACATCATTCATCGCTTCAACCGTGAAACATTCTAGGAAATCTCGGGTTTTCCCGCCGTATACAATTACAAGGTTCGGCGTGTCGCCACTTTTCCAGTCAGGGTCCCCTGCTTCGAGCACACGGCGAAACTTGGCCGGAATTGACATCCGTCCTTTCGTATCCACCTTGTTGCGGCTTTCGCCTCGAAACATTAGCGCCACTGCCTATGGCCCCTTTAACCTCATGTTGCCTGCCACCGAAGGGGGCCAGGAAGCGAAACGGCGGATTGATCTGCTGCCACTGATCAATCCGCCGCCCTCGTCCCGCTTTGCGGGTAGTCCAGTTGCGCGTGCCACCTGGGGGGATGTTCTGCTCGCCCACGCACCGGATCTCTTTTTTTCGATGAAAGCGGGCGCCTGTATGAAACCTGACTTGGAATTTGAGGTCTTAGCGCCTCGTTTGATCCCGTCCTCATCGTGTAACTAGGGATGCCATGGGAATTTATGGAAATCAACAAGTATTTCGCCTTATAGAGTCCACATTTAGTTATCCACAGCCTCCCAAAACAAGATATTGACGAAAAATTTCAACCCCAATCTACCACATATTGATCCATGCACCCAATCAAACACCAAATGATGCGCAGATTTTCGCCGAACAAGTATTCCCAGAAATTCCCAACTTTTTTCAATTCAGCTGATCACGTGCAGTGGATAACTCCTCGAAATCTGTGGATAAGCGCCTGAAATTTCACAGCACGCCTGATGATTCGGCTGCATTCCCATGGATCAGGCGCCCAAATCCCATCAATTCCCACCTGAGATCCCATATAGACCCACCTCCCCCCAAAAGATCGAGAGATGCCCTAACGCTCTAGCAACACACTTCTGCTAAAAGTATCGCGCGCATCTTGGCCGCATTCCCATTGCTGACTAGGATAGCGTTGACCCGCAGATACTGACGCCAATGACCCGGAGATGCCGTATGGGCTCACTCGCCCCCTCTGAAACGACCGCGATGATCCGCAAGGCCGAGAAAGCAGGCAAACATGTCCAGTTCGCGGCGCTCGCCTACCGCGTGCGCAAAAACAAAACGCAGGTTCTCCTCATCACCTCACGCGGCACCCGCCAGTGGCTGATCCCCAAAGGCTGGCCCATGATCGGGTTCAAACCTCACAAGGCTGCCGCTCAGGAAGCCTGGGAAGAAGCCGGCGTGATTGGACAGCCGGGCAAATTTGGGCTTGGTAAATATCGCTACCGCAAAGAACGCGGGCCGAAACGCGGCCAAAAGATCAACGTCATGGTCTTCCCCTTAAAGGTCAGCAAGCTCTCCTCGGCCTACCCAGAAAAGGGCCAGCGAAACCGAAAATGGCTCACTCCCAAAAAGGCAGCCAAACGAATCCAAAATCCAGAGCTTGCAGAAATTGTACGCAGCTTTGACCACCGAAAGCTGATGCACTGAACCAATTGAGCGTCATAGCGCGCCATCGCTTGATCCCTATGATCGGCGCGACTATGTTTGCTCGACCGAGCCATAGACAAGCAGGCGCATGATTAACTACACGCTTAAATGTTCAAAAAACCACCGTTTTGACAGTTGGTTTCAATCCGCAGACGCCTTTGACAAGCTCAAAGCTGCGGGCATGATTGAATGCGCCGTATGTGGTGACACATCTGTGACCAAAGCGATGATGGCCCCTAGGGTGCGACCCGCATCCAAAACCGCCACACCGCCGCAAACCGACACGCAAGAAACTGCGCCCACGCCCGTGTCGTCAACGCCCAACCCTCTTTCGGCCCCCGCCTCCGCAGCGGAACAGGCGATGAAAGAACTGCGCACCCACGTGGAAGCCAATTCCGACTATGTCGGAAAAGACTTTGCAACCGAGGCCCGCGCCATGCACGAAGGCAGCGCGCCCGAGCGTGCCATCTATGGCGAGGCCAAACTGGAAGACGCCAAAGCTTTGATCGACGACGGCGTCCCCGTTGCGCCGCTGCCCTTCAACATCGGCCGCAAAACAAACTGAACGCCAGCCGAAAGGGACGCTTCCATGCATGCAGTCATCACCGGAGCCAACCGTGGCATTGGACAAGCACTAGACCACATCCTGCAGGCCCAAGGGCATCGCGTTACCGGAGCCAGCCGCGCGGGAAGTGGCTTTCTGTCATTGGACGTCACCGATCCAGCCAGCCAGTTGGAGTTTGCACGCGCGCTTGACGCGCAGCCCGTCGATCTGCTGATCTGCAATGCAGGTGTCTACTTAGACAAAGGCCAAAACCTTGCAGACGGCTATGAGGCCACTCTCTGGGCCGACACCTTCGCCGCCAACGTCACAGGCGTGTTTCTGACCGTGCAGGCGCTGCTGCCCAATTTGCAACTTTCGCCCGCTCCCAAAATTGCAATCATCTCCTCCCAAATGGGATCCAGCACAAAAATTGGCGGCGGAAGCTACATCTATCGCGCCTCTAAGGCGGCCGCTCTCAATCTCGGGCTCAACTTGGCCGAAGACCTCAAACATATCGACATCGCTGTGGGTATCTATCACCCTGGCTGGGTGCAAACAGATATGGGCGGCACACAGGCCGCACTCTCTGTCACCGACTCCGCCCAGGGTCTTGCAAACAGGTTTGAGGCATTGACCCTTGAAACGACAGGATGTTTTGAAAACTGGGACGGCACGGCACACGCGATTTGATCCGCACCACGGCAAACTGCGGCCTCTTGTTTGCTCTGCGCTCGCGGCAACAGAAATCCACGTCGGAACTTGGTGCCCAGATACATATGTGGAGAGGTCACAGGCCTGCAAAAGACAGGCCTCAGTTGGCCTTTCGGCAATCCGCCTTGCCTCTTGGCCTATGAGCGCGTAAACCGCCTGCGACTTAAGACCAAAGGACGCGCCATGCCCGTACTTGTGATGAAATTCGGCGGCACCTCAGTGGCCAATCTGGACCGCATTCGCCGCGCCGCCAAACGTGTTGGCGTCGAAGTGGCCAAGGGCTATGACGTCATTGTCATTGTCTCCGCCATGTCTGGGGAAACCAACAAACTGGTGGGGTATGTGGATGAAACCTCCCCGCTGTATGACGCACGTGAATACGACGCTGTTGTCAGCTCAGGCGAGAATGTCACCGCCGGCCTTATGGCATTGACCCTCCAAGAGATGGATGTTCCGGCACGCAGCTGGCAAGGTTGGCAAGTGCCGCTTAAGACCACTTCTGCGCACAGTCAGGCCCGGATCGAAGAGATTCCGACCGACAACATCACCGCCAAGTTTGGCGAAGGCATGCGTGTTGCGGTTGTGGCGGGTTTCCAAGGCATCTCTGAAGAGGGCCGCATCACCACACTGGGTCGGGGCGGCTCTGACACCACCGCAGTGGCCTTTGCTGCGGCCTTTGAGGCAGAACGTTGTGACATCTACACAGATGTGGACGGGGTCTACACCACCGACCCGCGTATCTGCCAAAAAGCACGCAAACTGGACAAGATCGCCTTTGAAGAAATGCTGGAATTGGCCTCCCTTGGTGCCAAGGTCCTGCAAACCCGCTCCGTTGAGCTGGCGATGCGCAACAAAGTGCGCCTTCGGGTGCTGAGCTCTTTTGAAGAACAATCCGACGAGGCAGGCACTTTGGTCTGCGATGAGGAGGAAATCATGGAATCCAACGTCGTCTCCGGTGTCGCCTATTCGCGCGACGAAGCCAAAATGACCCTGCAATCTGTGGCTGACCGCCCCGGCATCGCGTCGATCATCTTTGGCTGCCTGTCTGATGCTGGCGTCAACGTCGACATGATCGTGCAAAACATCTCTGAAGATGGCCGCACCGACATGACCTACTCCCTGCCCACCGATCAGGTGAAACGCGCAGATCAAGCTTTGGCAGAATTGAAAGAAACCGGCGGTCTCAACTTTGCGGAACTCATTGTCGACGAAAACGTCGCAAAGGTGTCTGTGGTTGGCATTGGCATGCGCAGCCAGTCCGGAGTTGCCGCCAAAACGTTCAAAGTGCTGTCTGACGAAGGCATCAACATCAAAGTCATCACCACCTCTGAAATCAAAATCTCGGTGCTGATTGATCGCAAATACATGGAGCTGGCTGTACAGGCCCTGCATGACGCGTTTGAGTTGGAAAAATCCAACTAAGTCACGCCTCCGATTATCACAAGCAAGGCCGCGCACATCGCTGATCGCGGCCTTTTTTGTGTCCTGCGCGCCCCCAGACATTGCGAACTGGGCAGGCCACACGCCTGCCTGCACAATTCTCAAGCGTCGCGCCAGAATATTTTGCGCGTCTTTCTGCCTGAGCTGTACGCTCCAGTGTCGCAGCACAAATTTCTTGCTTCACCGCAGCATTCGGACAATCGCCTTTCGCTGTTAGGTCTACAGCGTGTTTTTCATGACAGGCCGCGCTCAATTCGCACGAAGTCGCTGCAATGCAGCGTAAATCTGACGCAGGAGAACCCCGATAAACCGTTTTGCTTTCATGCAGCTTGTGGTCTATTCGGCGCAGGGAGCGACAACCGAGGATCAGATCGTTTATGGTGCAAGACACCCAAACCGAAAGCCGCAAACTTCTGGGACGGCTGAGAGATGCTTTGGCCGAAGACAGCGCCGGACAGGAACGGCTGGATAAGATCACCAACTTGATCGCCTCCTCTATGGGCACCGAAGTGTGCTCCATCTATTTGTTTCGCGACGATGAAACGCTTGAACTCTGTGCCACGGAAGGTCTGAACGCAGAGGCTGTTCACCAAACCCGTATGCGGGTTGGCGAAGGACTGGTGGGTCGGGTCGCACGCGCCTCCAAAGTTGTGAATACCGATGACGCCCCATCGGCAAAAGGCTTCCGGTTCATGCCTGAAACCGGCGAGGAGATTTACTCCAGTTTCTGCGGTGTGCCGGTTCAACGTCTGGGCGACAATCTCGGCGTTCTGGTGGTACAGTCCAAAGAACGCCGGGTGTTTTCCCCCGATGAAGTCTACGCCCTTGAAGTGGTCGCGATGGTTCTGGCCGAGATGACCGAGCTTGGTGCGTTTGTTGGGGAAGGCGCCGCCATGAGTGCGCTTCACCAACAATCGGAGATGGTGCGTGGCACCTCCGGTCAGGAAGGCGCCTCCGAGGGACATGTTTGGCTGCACGAACCGCGCGTTGTGGTCACCAATCCCGTCGCAGACGACCCTGAGGCTGAGCTGCTGCGCCTGAACGCGGCTGTTGATGAGCTGCGTGTTGGTGTGGACAAAATGCTGGATGGCGCCGCACGCGGCGACAAAGAACAGCTGGACGTGCTGGAAGCGTATCGCATGTTTGCCAATTCCAAAGGGTGGATGCGGCGCATGGAAGAAGACATCTCGCGCGGGTTGTCCGCAGAGGCCGCTGTGGAAAAGGAACAATCCGCCGCACGTGCCCGCATGGAGCAAGTCACCGATCAGTACCTGCGTGAGCGGCTACATGATCTGGACGATCTGTCCAATCGGCTTTTGCGTATTCTCACCGGGCAAGGCAGCGAAACCGGCTCTGAAATGCCCACCGACCCGATCCTGATCGCGCGCAACATCGGTCCTGGGGAGCTTTTGGAATACGGCCGCAAACTCAAAGGCGTTGTGCTTGAGGAAGGCTCTGTGGGCAGCCACGCCGCCATTGTGGCGCGCGCCTTGGCGATTCCTTTGGTGATCCACGCAGAAAAAATAACAACCGAAGCGCTGAACGGGGATCATGTCATGGTGGACGGGGATCAGGGCATTGTGCACCTGCGTCCCGACGACACTGTGGTCACAGCGTTTCGGGACAAGATCGCCATGGCCGCGCAGGCACAGGAACGCTATGCGTCGATCCGCGACAAAGAGGCCAAGAGCCGAGACGGTGACATTGTACATTTGTACATGAACGCCGGGCTGATGGCGGATTTGCCTTCGCTGCCCACCTCTGGCGCCGAAGGCGTTGGTCTGTTCCGCACCGAACTGCAATTTCTGATCCGCAACCAAATGCCCAAACGCACCGAACTGGCGCAATTGTACGCCAAGGTGATGGACTCGGCGGCTGGCAAACGCGTGGTGTTTCGCACGCTGGATATCGGCTCTGACAAAGTGCTGCCTTACATGGCCCCTCAGGATGAGCCCAATCCGGCGCTTGGCTGGCGCGCAGTGCGTGTCGCGCTAGACAAACCCGGCGTTATGCGCATGCAGCTTCAGGCGCTGCTGCGCGCGGCCAATGGCCGCCCGTTGACAATCATGTTCCCTTTTGTCGCGCAGTATGAAGAATACACCGCCGCCCGCGCCGAGGTGGACAAAGCGATTGAACGCGAAATGATCCTTGGTCATCCCTTGCCGTCAGAGATCGAAGTGGGCGCTATGCTGGAAACCCCCAGCTTGGCGTTTGCGCCCAAGAAGTTCTATGAAGAGGTCGATTTCCTGTCGATTGGCGGCAATGATCTGAAACAGTTCTTCTTTGCTGCGGATCGCGAAAATGAGCGTGTGCGCCGGCGCTATGACACCCTCAACGTCAGCTTCCTGACCTTTCTAGAAGGCATCGTGAACCGTTGTGTGGACACCAATACCCCTATAAGCTTCTGCGGCGAGGATGCTGGGCGTCCCATCGAAGCGGTGTGTCTGGCGGCCATGGGGCTTCGCAACCTCTCCATGCGTCCTGCCTCGATTGGGCCGGTGAAGAGCCTGATAAGACGCGTGGACTTAAGTGAAGTAAAACAGGTGATCCACACCGCGCGTGAGCGCGGCGATCAGTCGGTGCGCCCGGCCGTGATGGAATACTTGCGCACCAGCGGATAGACGCGGCGCAAAAAGCGCCCCGCCAGCCACATACAGGTCACGCTAAGAAAGTCGCCTGCGCATACCGTCTACCAGCACCTGTGGCGCCACATCTGCCTCCACCGCCAGCTGTCGCAGGCCAAAGTGCACATGCGCGATGTCTTGGTAATAGCTGGTGTAGGCGTAGTTTGTCGCGGCCCCTGCCGCCGCACCAATCACCGGCACCATTTGGGCGGCGAGCTTCTGCCCCAGAACCGGGGCAAGGCGCGGCACAATCACATTGGTGATCCACTTGGTGCCACCGACAGCCAAACCCGCGCGCTGCTCCAACATCGCCAAGTCTGCACCGCGGTCTTCTTCAAATGGCCCATTGGCCGCCAGCACACGCACACAATCAAACCGCACGCTTTCATGACTGGGATCAAACCCATATTGCGCACCCACACCTTGAATGGCGCGCAGCAGCACGGTCACCGTGATCGGCAACTCTGCCAGCGAAGATGTCACACCGCCCACCCCACCTGCCGCGCCCAGCGCCGCCGTGATCGAGGCGTTGACCCAGTCCGGCTGATCCTTGATCACCCCCCGGCTGCCATCCGCCCATTTCACCGCCTGCATCAACGCCACTTCGGTCGCGCTGCCCAGTCCATCCTGCACGTCGTTTGGCAGACTCTTAAGCAACCCGCTGACCGGCATGCCCAGCACACCAAGCACCTTCATGCCCACCCCACTGGCTCCGCTGTAGCGCTTGGCCAAAGCATCCAGTTCCGCATCCACATCAAATTCGCGCACCGGAACGTCCGGCAAAATCTCTGTTTGGGTCATATAAGTGAAGTAGGTACCGTGTCGCCCGGTTCAACCATTGGGGGCAGAAAGGCTTGGTGGCGTGCAAATATGGCTCTAAAAGAAAGGTCGCTCTGAAGGCAGGTTGAGCCCACTTTACCGATTTTCCGCAGTGCGGCTCATATCTATTGACATGAGAGAAACAAAAACCTTCAAAAGCCGCTTGGGGTCTGAATGATGTCTTTGGCGGCGAAAAATGAACCCTTCTTTGCCGTTCCGACAGAGAGGGTTTATGCAATGTCATACGTTTCGGAACGAGGAGGCGAAGAGCCAAATTGTATTGGTTGCCCCGACTGATGACTTGCTGTCTAAATCGGCAAGTAAAACGAGCAGGATGAAAGACGTGGTAGAGTTTTTTGGGGCATGGTTGGCAGCCGCCCTGTAGAGTGGATAGCTGTCGTATGTGGAATACTGAACGTAAGCCTCATTATCCGACGTTCGATTTGGAACTACCCGTTTGGCTTTGCTGTGGTGACGCTGTATTTTTTCATCTTCTGGGAATATCGGCTTTATAGTGACGCGCTGTTACAGGTCTATTTTTTCTTTGTTCAGTTCTACGGCCTCTATGTCTGGCTAAACGGACGCGCGCACGACGGTCGTGTCATCGTGGCGCCTTTGGGAATTGGCATGTTCGCGTTGTATCTTGGGGCGACCGCCATTGTATGGTTGATCGTTGCGAGTCTGATGGCTGCCTATACCGATGCAGCGGCCCCTTACTGGGATGCGGCGGTGGCGGCCCTAAGCATAACTGCGCAGTTCCTCTTATCACGAAGATACTTGCAAAGCTGGTATTTGTGGATTGCTGTGGATGTCCTGGCGATTGGGCTTTTCTACACGCGCGGACTGGAGCCAACGGCGGCACTTTACCTCGTGTTCCTTGGCCTTGCTGTCACAGGATTGGTCCAGTGGCGTCGGGCCACGATGCAGCCTCTGACGACATGAAAACACATGGCTTTCTACTGGGGAAGTTTATGCCGCCCCATGCCGGCCATCTCTATTGCGCAGAGGTCGGGAAGGCTCGGTGTGATGTGATGACGGTGCTCGTATGTAGCCATAACGCAGAGCCAATCGATGGATACTTACGAGCAAAGTGGATAAAGGAGTGCCTGTCGCGGCCGGGCTATCGCGTACTGCACATGCACCGCGATATTCCGCAGGCCCCCGAAGATCACCATAACTTTTGGCCTATCTGGCGCGCAGCAATCGCAGAATTCCACCCCGAGCCGATTGATTGGGTCTTCGGCTCGGAAGGCTACATCCACCGCCTCGCCCGGGAAGTAGGCGCGCGGCCCTTTCCAGTGGACCCGGAGCGACAGGTTATGCCGGTGTCGGCCACGGCAATCCGAGAGAATATGGAAAAGAATTGGAGCTATGTACCAGTTCCAGTGCGGAGCCATTACCAACGTCGCCTTGTTCTGCTAGGAGCAGAAAGCACCGGCAAGACAGTATTGTGCGAGGCTTTGGCCGCACGGCTCAAAGGTGTTCCGATCCCTGAATATGGGCGTGATTACGACGCCGTCTTCCGGCATGGGCAAGATTGGATTGCGGCAGACTTCGACGCGATCATGGCGGGTCACAAGGCGTTGGCCGATACGATGGCGGCACGAGGTGGACCAATCATGATCGAGGATACAGATGCCATACAAACTTTGGTTTGGGCCGAGGCGTTGTTAGGTAAGGTGCATAAGCCGCTCGTAGACCGTGCACGTGCTGCGATGGTCGGTAAAACCTACCTTCTGCTCGACCATGCAACGCCTTGGAAAGATGACGGAACACGATATTTCTCCGATCCGACACGCCGAGCATGGTTCACCGACAGGCTGCGTTCATGGCTTGATGAGTTGGGGGCGGAGTGGAAATACATCAAGGGTGAGGATTGGGCCTGGCGTACGGCAGCGGCCAATGCCTGTCTTGATACGCTTGGCTAGCCTCCCCAAAAACAACCGTTTGCTGAACGGTTCTTGGACAAACCAAATTTTGTGTTCGTACAGCGAAGGTTTGAATGGCCCCGCACTACGGAATTAGGTGCTTCGAGGTGTTTCTAGGATCGACCTTCCGACACCTCACGAAATGCTGCCAACATCCCCGGCAACACCCTCCCAAGCCCTCTCAACCAAGGCCCGTCCCAGAACGCGCTCTGGGTTCGTCGGGGGGGGCATCACCACATCGTGCAGCTTCTCAAACCCAAATCGCGCGTAATAGGGCGCATCGCCCACCAACATCACTCGCTTCCAGCCCAACGTCGCGGCGCGCTCTAAACTGTCCTCGATCAGCAGACCGCCCAAACCTTCTCCTTGATGTGTGGGGTGGACAGCCACCGGGCCCAGCAACAAGGCTTGCACCTGCCCAACCTTGACGGGCCAAAACCGGATGGCACCTGCCAGAATGCCATCTCTGTCGCGCGCCACAAGCGAGAGCCCAGTCACGGGATCAATACCATCTCGCAGTCGATAAGAACTCAAAGCTTCACGGCCAGGTGCAAAGCAGAGATCGTAAATCGCCTCCACTTCCCACCAGTCTTCGCCTGTTTCCACTGCAAGCGTAAACACCTGCGCGCCCCCATACCCGTCATTAGAATTTTGCGGTTCCCTCGCCCCTAACATGGCGCTAGGACTGCCTGCAAACCAATAAGGATTGCCTGCGATGTTCTATCAGCCCCAAGACGGCCACGGCCTGCCGCACAACCCGTTCAAAGCCATTGTCAGCCCACGCCCCATCGCTTGGGTGTCGACACAAGATGCCAACGGTCACCGCAACCTCGCCCCCTATTCGTTTTTCAATGCATTGGCCGACAATCCCCCACAGGTGATGTTTGCCTCCACCGGCAGCAAAGACGATCAGGCTGAGGGCAAAGACAGCCTCGCCAACATCCGCGCCACCGGCGTGTTCTGTGTGAACATCGTGGCCGAAGGGATGCGCGATGCGATGAATGTGTCTTCTGGCGGTCTGGCCAAGGAAGAAGACGAATTTGCCAAGGTAGGCCTTGAGGCCACGCAATGCGACACCATCGATTGCCCGCGCCTCATCGGTGCGCCAGCCTCGCTGGAATGTCGCATGACGCAGATCATTACGCTTCAAGGGGAAAACAACTTTATGACCATCGGCGAAGTCACAGGCATTCACCTGCGTGATGACTGTATTGTCGATGGCATCTTTGACGTCACCACCTACCGCCCCCTCAGCCGTTTGGGCTACAAAGACTACGCGGTGGTGGACAACACCTTCACCCTTGCCCGTCCGGGCACCTAAGCTGATTGTCGGCGCAACGGCGCCAGATAGAAGATGGTCAATGGCACGTCAGGCAGCCTTCACCTCGGGCTGATACGGCCGCGCGTCAAGCGACCTAAAAAAGCACCTCTGCCAGGGTAATCCACACTGGCAGGGTGATTGCACTCAAAAGGGTTGTCTGCGCCACCAATGTGGCCGACAGCTCGCGGTCTGCGCCAAACCCTGACGCCAAGACATGTGACGCGCTCGCCGTTGGCAATGCGGCCCAAATCACCAACACAACCGCAACGCCGCTTTCCAGTCCGAGCCCCATCGCCAACGCCAGCGCCGTGATCGGCATCACGATGAGCTTTGTGACACAAATGATGGCGCTGAACCGATTGAGCCGCGCCAGCGCGCCCCAGTTCATTGTCGCACCAATAGAAATCAGCGCAATTGGGATCGCGGCAGCCGACAACATCTCCAGAGGTGCCAAGACCGGTCCCGGAACACGCAAGCCAGACAACCCCACCAACACGCCTGCCAACGAGGCGACAAAAAACGAGTTCAGCGCCACCTTTTTGACTGTGCCCCAGAGCCCAAGACTGTCCCCGCGGCTCAACACGGACACGGCCAACACATTGGATGCAGGCACCGCCATTCCGACGGCCACAGCCATCACGGACACATCCGCCATATCAGTGGTCGCGATGGCTATAAACGCCAGCGCGGTGTTGAACCGCCAAGCTGTTTGCCATGCTCCGGCAAAATCCAGAAATCGCTCTGGCCCAAATCGCCGCGCGCCGTACCCGACGATCAGCCCGACGGCCAACACCCCCCAGACCAACGGCGCAATGCCCACCACTTGCCCTATCTCCAAAGGCCTTTGGCTGGCGGCCACAAACAGCAGCGCAGGAAACAAGATTTCAAAATTGAGTTTGTCCAACCCCTGCCACGCATTCACCGACAAACGCGACCGCAAAAGCCCGCCCAAGCCGACCAATAGAAAGGAAGGCGTCAACCCAACTAAAATGGCAATAAAGGTCATTCTGGGACGCTCCAAATCAATGCGTCCCTATTGCGCCTATCTGCCCACCAACACAAGAGGACGCAGCGCATCAACCCAAAAGGGCCGGTCAACGACCAGCCCTTTCAAAACCCTCAATCTCAAAGAGAGATTAGTGACCGCCGCTAAGCACGCCCGTGCGCACCGAGTAGTCCACCGCCAATTCGTAGTCGGGATCATCGTCACTATCCACGATCAGGTGACCTGCTTTGCTCAGCAGCTCATGGCAATCACGGCTCAAGTGGCGCAACACCAGCTTTTTACCTGCAGCTTCATACTTGCCCGCCAGAGCCTCAATCGCTTGCAACGCGGATTGGTCAACAACGCGCGAGCGCACAAAGTCGACAATCACGTGGTCTGGGTCTGTTTCGATCTCAAACAACTCGCCAAAACCTTCAGCGGAGCCAAAGAACAGCGGGCCTTCAATTTCATAGACCTTAGCACCCGGGTCGCTTTCGCTTTCGCGGGTGTGGGCATGAATGCGGCGTGCGTTCTGCCAGCTATACGCCAGCGCGGACACAATCACACCAACAACCACTGCCACAGCAAGATCTTCGAGCACGGTCACAACCGTCACCAACACGATCACAAAGGCGTCCATACGTGGCACCTTGCGCATGATCTGAAAGCTGTTCCAAGCAAAGGTTCCGATCACCACCATGAACATCACACCCACCAAAGCGGCCAGCGGGATACGCTCAATCAACGGGCTTGCCACCACGATAAACGCCAACAGGAACAGCGCTGCGGCAATGCCGGCGATCCGTGTGCGACCACCGGATTTCACGTTGATCATAGACTGACCAATCATCGCACAACCGCCCATGCCACCAAAGAAACCAGTGACCACATTGGCTGTGCCCTGTGCGATACATTCCTGAGATGCGCCACCGCGCTTGCCAGTCATTTCACCAACAAGGTTCAGCGTCAGCAGGCTTTCAATCAAACCAATCGCAGCCAAGATAACTGCGTAGGGCAAAATGATCCAGAGCGTTTCAAGGTTAAGCGGCGCCAGCAGCGCAGGTGGGTAGATGCCTTCACCTGAGCCAAACGGCACGTGGAAGCTTGGGAAGCCACCCGCGATAGAGGCCATGTCACCCACGGTCGGCACGTTGATGCCAAAGATGATGACAACCAAGGCTGTGATGCCAATGCCCGCCAAAGGTGCCGGAATGGCTTTGGTCAGTTTCGGCAAGCCCCAGATGATCACCATGGTCAGCGCCACCAGCGCCAGCATCATCATAAGCTGCGGCCCCGCCAACCACTCGCCACCACCAGCGCCATGGCCGGTGTTCACAATGGTATCAGGGTCCTTAAATTGGGTCAGCTGAGCGAGGAAAATCACAATCGCCAAACCGTTCACAAAACCAAGCATCACCGGGTGTGGCACAAGGCGTATGAACTTACCCCAATGCATGACACCGGCAATGACCTGTAAAATCCCCATAAGGATCACGGTGGCAAACAGATATTCCACACCGTGCTCGGCGACCAAAGCCACCATCACAACGGCCAACGCGCCAGTGGCACCGGAAATCATTCCCGGTCGGCCACCAATCAGCGCTGTGATCAAACCCACCATAAAGGCGGCGTAAAGGCCCACCAGCGGGTGCACACCAGCCACAAAGGCAAACGCCACCGCTTCGGGCACCAACGCGAGCGCCACAGTCAATCCAGACAGCACTTCGGTCTTGAGCCGGCTCGGGGTGAACCCTTCATCCTGCATGATGGAAAGATTGGGAGGAGAAATATTCTTGGCCAGCATGGCCAACGCCGTGCGTTTCATACGTATACCTGCGTTAATTCGGGAGTGTTCGCTTTGCGCCTCCCTAGCGGGTTTACCGTTAACAAACAATAGTGATGCCGCGCGGGGGCCTGTTGCGCACAGCGCCGCGACACTTTTGCCCGCCAATTCACCACCTCCGCGATACAGTCGCATTACAGACGCGATACCGACATGCCTTTCGCTTGCAATTTTGCGGTGCCCTGCCCAAGACTTGCCGCAAGATTTGGAACGGGGAGACAGCCATGACTGAGGCCACCAAAGAGACCATGATCGCCGTGATTGGCGGATCCGGCATTTACGACATCGACGGGCTGGAAGACGCCAAATGGCAGGCCGTTGAGAGCCCGTTTGGCACACCGTCTGATGAAATCCTCACGGGGCGTTTGGGTGGTGTGAAAATGGCTTTCTTGCCGCGTCACGGCCGTGGTCATGTACACACACCAAGCTCGGTGCCCTACCGCGCCAACATCGACGCTCTTAAGCGCCTAGGCGTCACCGATGTGATCTCCGTTTCCGCAACAGGCAGCTTCCGTGAAAACATGGCTCCAGGAGACTTTGTCGTTGTGGATCAATTCATTGACCGCACGTTTGCACGCGAAAAATCCTTCTTCGGCCCCGGTCTTGTGGCCCACGTCAGCGTTGCGCACCCCACCTGCCCCCGATTGTCAGATGCCTGTTTCACGGCAGCCACCGACGCAGGCATCACCGTGCACAAAGGCGGCACTTATCTGGCGATGGAAGGCCCGCAGTTTTCCACACTGGCAGAAAGCAAAATGTACCGTGAAAGCTGGGGCGCAGATGTGATCGGTATGACCAACATGCCCGAGGCAAAATTGGCCCGCGAAGCAGAGCTCTGCTATGCCTCTGTCGCCATGGTCACCGATTATGACAGCTGGCATCCGGACCACGGCGAAGTGGATGTGACAGAAATCATTGCCATATTGACCGGCAACGCCAACAAAGCCCGCGACTTGGTCCGCCGCCTGCCCGACCTGCTTGGTCAAAATCGTGCGCCCTGTGAGCACGGCTGCGATCGCGCTCTGGAATTCGCCATCCTTACAGCGCCAGACAAGCGCGACGCAGGCATGGTGGCAAAACTTGGTGCCGTCGCAGGCAGGGTATTGAACTCCTCCACTTAGAACAGCCGCCATTTCGTGGTATGGTCTCCCCAATTTTAGAGAGATATTTTTGGGAGAACGACCATGAAACAAGGTGCTATTCGTATTTTGCAGCAAGAAATGGATGCGGCCGGAAAATACACTGGCCCCATCGACGGTGACCTCAACGCAACTTTGGACACCGCCGTCGCCCAGCTGATTGACGCCCGCCCAGCAGAACTGCACGGCACGCCAACTGGCTGGAGCACAGCGCGCAAACGAGTGGCCGCCTTTCAACTGGTATGCAAAGATGCAGAGTTTGATCCCGGTCCTGCTGATGGCCTTTGGGGCAGCCTGACAGAGTCTGCCTACGCAGATTTCCGGTTCTTCAAAAACACCGGCGAGCGGCCTCTAAACTTTCGCGATATCGTACCGTTGAACAGCAACCCCAATGGGTGGCCAACCGATCGCCCCGGACAGGCTGAACTGTTTGATTTTTTTGACTTCAACCCCAACCGCGGCGGCGAGCCCGCTACCAAAATTGTACGTGTTCCCTGGACCATGAAATTGGATTGGGATCGCTCGGCCAAGACATCCAAAATTGGGTGCCACCCAAAACTTGCTGAAAGTCTGGAGCGGGTTTTGACCAAAATCGCAGACCGCTATGATGATGCGGCGCGCAGGGACATGGGGCTCGACATCTACGGCGGCTGCAAAGCAGTGCGCAAAAAGCGCGGGGGCAGCACCTGGTCAACCCACTCTTTCGCGGCAGCCATTGATTTTGACCCCAGCCGAAACAAGCTGAATTGGGGGTGGGACAAAGCCAGATTGGCACGTGCCGATTGTCTCGACTTTTGGACCTTCTGGGAGCAGGAAGGATGGGTGTCGCTGGGGCGTGAGCGCAATTTTGATTGGATGCATGTACAGGCAATAAAACTGCCATAGCGGTACAAAACCCCTAGACGAAGGCACGGCTTTGCGGTTTGGTACACGCCCAATCCACAGCGTCTCCAAGGCCGCACTCATGTCTTTTGATCTCTGGCTGACGTTTGTCGCCGCATCCACCGCTCTTTTGTTGATCCCGGGTCCGACCATCCTGCTGGTTCTCAGCTACGCGCTCACACAGGGGCGCAAAGTCGCCGTGGCGACAGCTGCGGGAGTCGCCCTAGGCGATCTGATCGCAATGACCGCATCTCTTATGGGATTGGGGGCTTTGGTGTTGGCGTCAGCCACAGCTTTTGCTGTGCTGAAATGGGTTGGTGCCGTATATTTGATTTGGTTGGGCGTAAAAATGGTGCGCACTGCCGGAACAGCCACTCTTGGGGATATGACCAAAGCGAGTGAGCTACCGGCACATGGGGTCTTTGGCCACGCCGCTGCCGTTACCGCCTTAAACCCCAAAAGCATTGGTTTCTTCATTGCCTTCGTACCGCAGTTTCTGACTCCATCGGCGCCAATGCTGCCGCAGTTCGCAATCCTTATCGCCACGTTTGTGACCCTCGCCGCACTGAATGCACTGGCTTATGCATTGCTTGCAGACCGCCTGCGCAGCCGCATTGAGCGCCCTGCGGTGATGCACAGTCTGACGAGATTGGGTGGCCTAACCTTGATCGGAATGGGTGTTCTGACGGCCACACTCAAACGCGCGACTTAACCACCGTTTTTCTTCATAAATTTGCGTATGAAACCGCGAATTTCACGTGCGGCGCTGGTGTCTAGATCCTTGCAAAGGTCGACAAATGCGTCGCGTTCTTCTTTATCAAGCCGCAACACCAGTTGGCTGTCTTTGTTTTTAGACTTGGACTTTTTCTTGGAGGTTGCGCCGCCCAGATCGGTCTTGTCTTTTTTGGGCATGGCAGCGTCCGTCCGTCTTTGTCTTGAAATCACGATGGAGTGTATATACATTAAATATACATAGTCTACACGAAAATTATATCTGAGGCCTTTCAGGAAAGGAAAACAAAAATGAACCTGAACACAGCCAAAACACTTCTGGTCACCGATCGCATGGATTGGCACAAGCCTCATGCCTCTTGGTTGAGCAATGCAATGTATCGTTTGCGACGCTTCCACGGAGATGCCAAACAACCATAACCCCCCCTTGCGCTGGGGGCCCGCATCGGCGAGATATCGCAGGTAACAACTGCCACTCTCTGGGGAATCTGATGCCCAAAAGCGCCAACGTAAAAGACTACATCCGCACCATTGTGGACTTCCCGCATGAAGGGATCATGTTCCGCGATGTCACAACCTTGTTCGCCGATCCACGCGGCTTTCGCATGGCAATCGACCAGATGCTGCACCCCTACGCCGGCACACGCATCGACAAAGTTGTCGGACTTGAAGCGCGTGGCTTTATCCTTGGTGGCGCAATCGCACACCAGCTAAGCGTCGGCTTTGTGCCGATCCGCAAAAAGGGTAAACTGCCCGGCACCACGATTTCGCAGGAATATAAATTGGAATACGGCGAGGCGATTGTGGAACTCCACGACGACGCCATTCAACCCGGCGAACAAATCCTCGTGGTGGATGACTTACTGGCCACCGGCGGCACCGCTGAGGCTGGTATCAAATTGATTGAGAGGCTGGGCGGAGAAATCATTAGCTGCGCCTTCATCATCGACCTCCCAGAGCTTGGTGGCCGTAAAAAGCTAGAGGCAATGGGGATGGATGTATCGGTGCTGTGTGAATTCGAAGGGCTCTAAAAATCGGGGCTTTGCCCCCGCCTTATCCATCGTGGACACCTCCAAGGACACGTGCAGCAAGTCAACATCCTAGCGCGCAAGCACGGCGCCCGGGTTCATTATGCCTATCGGGTCTAGGGCGTCTTTGATGGCACGCATCGCCGCAAGCCGTGCCGGATCGGCATATTTTTCCAGCGTGCCTACCTTCAAGCGCCCCACGCCGTGTTCGGCGCTAAACGATCCCTCATATTGATGCACCAGTTCATACACTGCTGCGCTTAAATCATGGCGCAGATCGTCATAGTCATGCCGACTGCCACCCTTGGGTGGAAAAATATTATAGTGCAGATTGCCATCTCCAAGATGGCCAAAACAGTTGATCCGGAACGGGCCTTTCGCAGCGATCATGGCGTCTGCTTCTGTGATGAATTCCGGCAACGCCTCAAGTGGCAGGGAGATATCGTGGCTGGCAACGGAGCCAATCGCTTTGTTGGCAACGGGAATGTGCTCTCTTAGGCTCCACATTTCATCCCTCTGGCGCGCGCTCTGTGCAATCAAACCATCGTGCACCAACCCCTCATTCAGGGCAGCCTCAAACAAAGCTTCCAGTTGCTCCTGCGCCGCTGTCGCCGCGCCAACTTCGATCAGCACAGACCACTCTGGGGCCTCAGGAAATGGCAGACGTACGTCCGGCAAGGTCTCAGACACAAACTCCATCCCATGCGCGTGTAACAATTCAAAGGCGGAGACTGACTCACCCGCGATGCCGCGCGCAAGGGCCAACAGGCGCAACGCCGCCTGCGGGTCTGTCACCACCATCATCGCAGTTGCCACAAACTTGGGTCGCGCAAACAATTTCAGCGCCGCGCCGGTGATCACGCCCAACGTGCCCTCCGCCCCAATCATAAGGTTGCGCAGATCGTAGCCTGTGTTGTCCTTGCGCAGCCGTGTCAGCCCGTGCCAAATATCGCCGTTGGGCAAGACCGCCTCCAGCCCCAAACACAGATCCCGCGTGTTCCCGTATCGCAAAACGTTCACACCACCAGCGTTGGTGGACAAATTGCCCCCGATGCGTGCGGAACCTTCCGATCCCAACGACAATGGAAACAGCCTGTCAACGGCGGTGGCAGCCGATTGAACATCCACAAGGATCACACCTGCATCTGCCACCAAAACGTTTTCAAGTGCATGCACCGTACGAATGGCAGTCATCCTCTGCAAAGACAGGATCAGTGGCGCGGGCGCGCCCGTGGCCACTTGCCCCCCCACAAGCCCGGTACCGCCGCCATAAGGCACAACGCCAACCCGCGCCGCCGCACAAGCCTTTACGACTGCAGCAACCTCCTCAACCGAGCGTGGCAACGCGACAACGCCACCTTCGCCGAAAAACCGTCCGCGCGGCTCTTCTAGATACTGAGTTTCAGGGGCGCGCAGCGTGTCATCGGGCAAACTGTCGGCAAGGGCTTGTACAAAGGCGGGAGTGGCAGCGTTTAAGGTCATACGCCAAGGCTTACGCCCCAGACAATCCTCCGTCTAGGGGTCTTGCAGATAGCGCGGCGACAGCACCATGATTGTTGGCTGAGATGGCAGGTCACGTAAGCTCATAGTAAGTGCATTTCCCGGTCTGCGCTCCACCAGATATGCATCCGACATACCGGTCAAAAACGCCGCCAGCGTCCAGTCCTCAAACCAATGCATTGGGATCACCACTTGGGCCCGCAGCCGCCGCAAAACCCGGATCATGGTGGGCACATCCAAGCTCATACCGCCATCCACCGCTGCCATCACAATATCGAGCCGCCCAAGAGCCGCATATTGCGCGTCATTGGGCTCATGATGCAGATGCCCAAGGTGGCCAATGCACAGGCCAGCAACCTCAAACACAAAGATCGAGTTGCCCTTTTCCTCAACACCACCATAGCTGCGAATATCAGTGGCCACATTGCGCACCAGCATGGAGCCCAGATCAAGGTGATGCTCGATTCCAAGCCCATAGTCGCCCCAGCCCGGTAAAACATGTGGCACAGCCGGATCGGGATTGGCCGTCCAATGTGTGTCGTGCGCGTGGTTCATAGTGACCACATCCGGTACAAGGTCTGTCGCGCCCAAAAAGCCTGTGTAGTCTGTGACCACATCAATGCCGTCATGGGTTTGAAGCAGAAAGGAGGCATGTGCGATATAGCTGATCCGCACGTCGTGCTTTTCCACCGGATCGCGAAAAGATGCCTTGTGCAGATATTGCACTCCGGGCGCTTCTGCCAATGCGATGCAGTGGCTCGGACGTCGGTCTTGCGCCTGTGCCGCACCAGCCAAAAATATGAAGATCATCCACAGTAGCCGCATAGCAAATCCTCTCCCTATTGAAAGAAGACTACCAGAAAGCTGAAAAACAAGCGCCCCTGTTTTCTGTGCGGGGTCGACGCTTCGGAGGTCACGCCGCAAATTTGGGCAAATCATCCTGCCATGATGGCTGATCTGACCTAGGCTTGGCCCGCCATAGTACGACCACGACGATCATGACGCAGTGCTGCGTACAACACATGTGTGCGCCAGCGCCCATTGATCTGCAGATAGCTTTGCGCCACCCCTTCATACTTGAAACCAGATTTCTCAAGCACGCCGCGGCTCGCGATATTCTCCGGCAAACACGCGGCTTCGATCCGGCTGAGCTCTAGTCGGCTAAACGCATGATGCACAACCGCCTCAATCGCTTCGCTCATATAGCCTTTCCGCGAAAAGGCCGCCCCAACCCAATAGCCCAATGTGCCAGCTTGCGCAGGACCACGCCGAATATTGTCCAACGTGATGGCCCCCACCAAGGTCTCATCACTGCGGCGAAACATAAACAAAGGCACCGCAGTGTCATTGGAGATCGACCGCTGTGCCCAATAGACGCGGTTGGTGAAACTTTTGCGGCTTAGGTGGCTTGCAGCCCACACGGGCTCCCACGGCACCAAGAAATCGGCGCTGGCGCTGCGCAACTCCGCCCATTCGCGGAAATCCGCGTGGATGGGCGGACGTAACGTCAGCTGGTCGGTCTCTATCCGAACCCTGCGCCGCGTCAGAAGCATCAGGCAGCGCGCCTCTCTTCCAAGGCTTCCAAGGCTGGCGCCGCAGACACAGGACCGTAAAGCGCCATCGCGCAGCGTGCCTGCGTTGCCATCTGCTCCGCAAAACGGCGGACATCGGCATCCGACACCGCATCGATGCGCTCCACGGTTTCAGGCAAGCTTGGAACATGATCCCAAATCGCCAACATCCGCGCCAAACGCTCTGCGCGGCTTGATGGGCTTTCCAGTCCCATCAACAAACCCGCCTTCATCTGCGTGCGGGCGCGTGCAATTTCAACGGCATTGATATCTTCTGCTGCGCGCTTGAGCTCATCAATGGTGATTTCGGCCAGCTCCGCAATCTGTCCGCCAGATGTGCCCGCATAGATTGTCGTCATGCCGGTGTCGGCATAGGCTCCGGTCTGCGCAAAAATTGAATAACACAGCCCACGCTTTTCGCGCACTTCCTGAAACAGACGGCTCGACATTCCGCCGCCCAATGCAGAGGAGTAAATCTGCGCAGTGTAGATATCTGGGCTGCAATAATCCGGGCTTTCAAACCCAATCGCGAAATGCGCCTGTTCCAACGCCTTTTCCGTGCGGTACTCGCCACCTGAAAACTGCGCAGGCACCAATTCAATCGCAGGCCCACGCTCGAGATGGCCGAACATCTCTTCGGCAAGCCGCACGATGTCATCATGATCCACAGCACCAGCCGCTGACAAAATCATACGCTCAGGCCGGTAATGTTCCTTTACAAATCTTGCAAGATCTTCGCGGTCAAAACTGCGCACGTGGTCGCCCTCACCCAGAATGGTGCGGCCAATAGGTTGATCCGGGTAAGCGCGTTCTTGCAACCAGTCAAAGACCACATCATCCGGCGTATCCAACGCCTGTCCGATCTCTTGCAAGATCACACCGCGCTCCACCTCGATTTCACTGGGATCAAAGATCGGGTTGAGCACAATATCGCCCACCACATCCATGGCCAGCGCCACATCGTTTTTCAGCACGCGCGCGTAATATGCGGTCACCTCGCGACTGGTATAGGCGTTGATATAGCCTCCCACATCCTCAATGGTTTCCGCAATTTCCAGCGCGTTTCGGCGCTTGGTGCCTTTGAAGGCCATGTGCTCCAGAAAGTGCGCTATGCCGTTTTGCGGCGCGCGCTCATGGCGGCCCCCAGCGTTCACCCAAATGCCAATCGAGGCACTTTCTAGCCCAGGCATATGTTCAGTAGCGATGCGAAACCCATTTGAGAGTGTATGAAACTTAACCGTCAACGTTGTGCAATCCGTTCCTTAATAAGCGCTTCCAAGGCTCCAAGATCATTGGGCACACGGGTCACGCGTTCATCTTTATCCATCATATCCGCCATATGTGTCGGAAGCCCCGGCCTTACGCCCATGGCAGCCTCAACCGCATCCGGGAACTTAGCTGGGTGCGCCGTGGCCAGCGTGACCATAGGCACTGCCCCCATATGGGCATTCCCGACCTTTACGCCAACTGCGGAGTGTGGGCAAAGCACTTCTCCACACGCGGTAAATTCCGCTGCAATCGTGGCTTTGGTTTCATCCTCAGACACCCGACCGCTGTCAAAATGCTCTCGCAATGTTTCCATTGCCCCTTGGCTGATAGCAAACGAACCATCGTTGAGCTCGTCCATCAGTTGCGAGACGGCATTGCCATCCCGGCCATAAGCATCAAAAAGTGCGCGCTCAAAGTTTGAGCTCACCTGAATGTCCATAGAGGGGCTGATCGAAGGCGTCACGCCCTCTTTGGTATAGGCGCCACTCTCCATGGTGCGGTGCAAAATATCGTTCTGGTTGGTGGCAATCACCAGCTTCTCAATGGGCAGCCCCATCTTCTTGGCGATGTAACCTGCAAAGATATCGCCAAAGTTGCCAGTCGGCACCGTAAAGCTCACCTTACGATGCGGCGCGCCAAGGCTCACAGCCGAGGTAAAGTAATACACAACCTGCGCCAAAACCCGTGCCCAGTTGATCGAGTTCACACCGGCCAGTTTCACGCCATCGCGGAACTCAAAGTCGTTGAACATGTCTTTGAGCTTGGCCTGACAATCGTCAAAGTCACCGTCCAAAGCCAGTGCATGCACATTCGCATCTTCCGGAGTGGTCATCTGTTTGCGCTGAATGGGCGACACGCGCCCGTGCGGGAACAGAATAAACACATCCACGTTCTCCAAACCGCGAAACGCCTCAATCGCGGCTGAGCCGGTGTCGCCAGAGGTTGCCCCAACGATGGTCACGCGTTCATTCCGACGGCCCAGCGAGAACTGGAACAATTGGCCAATCAATTGCATCGCAAAGTCTTTGAACGCCAACGTTGGGCCGTGAAACAGCTCAAGCAAATAGTGATTTGGGGCCAATTGCACCAAAGGCGCACGCGCCTCGTGGCGAAAATTGGCATAGGCGCGCGCGATGATGCCCTTGAACTCGTCATCGGTGAAAGCGTCGCCCACAAACGGGCGCATCACAACAAAAGCCGCTTCCTCGTAAGATTTGCCTGCGAGGCTTGCGATCTCATCCACGCTCAGTGTCGGGATCGTTTTTGGCACATACAAACCGCCATCACGGGCAAGGCCGGTCAGCATGGCCTCTTCAAAGCTCAGCTCCGGGGCATTTCCACGGGTCGAAATGTATTTCACGTCTCTAGTGCCTTTTTGGTTTTGCGCATTCGGCGCAGGTAATACAGGGTCATTGCCACCCATACAATTGCCAGTCCGAACCAGGTGATCACATATTCCAAGTGGTCATTGGGAATGCCCACTTTGTCTATAGGTAAGGGCGTCACAGGTGCGTTTTTTTCAGTCGTTTCCCGCACAATAAGCAACACTGGCTCTGTGTTCAGCTGCGTGGCCATTTGGTCCACATCACGCGCAAACCAGATATTTGCCTGCACATCATTTTCCGGCGTGAAACTGTCGCGTTCCTCTGGCCAATGCAAGTTGCCTGTCAACTCCGCAGCCTCGGGCGCGCGATCCGTCGCGTCTTTGTCTTCCGTTTTCACCCAACCGCGATCCGCCAAGATGCGCCGCCCGTCGCTGGTCTCAAAAACAGACACAATCCGGTAAACGGCCCCGACGTCGCGCGTGCTTGCCAGCAGATGAATTTCATCGCTCAGGATCGTGCCAGAAACCACCACTGGCAGGTATTTGTCGTCAACCGGGTCGATGGCATCTGGCAAGGCCGTAGGTGCACCGGACATCCGCGCGTCGATATCAGCGAGATACGCTTCTTTTTCCGCCATCCGCTGCAGCTGCCATATGCCCAAAGACACCAGCACAACAGTGCCCAAAATGCCAAAAAACAACGGCAGAATCAGTCGGCGCACTTCAGAAGTCCTTTAAAAGAAAAAGCGCGGCAGGATTATCTGCCGCGCTCTGCTTTAATCGTATTCAGGCAAAAGGATCAACCTTTTGCACGCAGGCTTATTGGCCCCAAATGTAAATGGCTGCAAACAGGAACAACCAGACCACATCCACAAAGTGCCAGTACCAAGCAGCGGCTTCAAAACCGACGTGCTTTTCTTTGGTAAAGTGGCCAGCCTGCAAACGCAGCAGACACACCAGCAAAAAGATCGTACCGATGATCACGTGAAAGCCGTGAAAGCCAGTCGCCATAAAGAAGGATGCGCCGTAGATATTGCCAGAGAAGCCAAAGGCTGCGTGGCTGTATTCATAGGCTTGGAACACGGTGAAGATTGCGCCCAAAGCCACAGAGATGATCAGACCCCACTTCACGTCCTCGCGGTTGTCTTCATGTGCCAGAGCGTGGTGTGCCCATGTCGCGGCACAGCCAGAACACAGCAGGATCAGCGTGTTGATCAGCGGCAGATGCCACGGGTCAAACGTCTCGATGCCAGCAGGTGGCCACACACCATCCATCGCAGGGCTGTTTGGACCCATTGGGTACATTGCGTGTTTGAAGAAGGTCCAGAACCATGCCGAGAAGAACATAACTTCGGACATGATGAAGAGAATGAACCCATAGCGCAGACCAATCTGCACCACCGGTGTGTGGTCGCCCACTTTGCTTTCTGCAATGACTTCAGCCCACCAGCCCCACATGGTGTAGAGCACACCAATGAGACCCATAAGGAAGATCCAAGGACCACTGTCGTGCATCCATAATACAGCACCAAGTAGCATGACGAAGCCTGCCACTGAGCCGATGAGCGGATACGCCGACGGGGGGAGAATGTGATAGTCGTGATTTTTCGCGTGCGCCATTTTTTCAGTTTCCCTCGTTGGAAGGCTTGCCCTTAGTTTTGCTTGCTCTCACCCGCTGGCGTCAAGGACGCCAACTCTTCGGGCAAGTCAGTTTCATAGAAGGTGTATCCCAAAGTGATCACCTTTACATATTTTGCGTCCCGGTCATCAACGATCTCCGGATCTACGTAAAAACTCACCGGCATCATGACTGTTTCGCCGGGTTGCAGCACCTGCTCTTCAAAGCAGAAGCAATCGATTTTTGTGAAGAAACCACCTGCGTCATAGGGCGCCACATTGTAGCTCGCGGTGCCGGCCACAGCCCGGTCGGTTGGGTTGTGCGCCTCATAAAACGCCAGCCCAGTTTCACCGATGCGAATTTCCATTTCGCGCTGCATGGGTTTGAAGTCCCACGGCATGTGACGCTCAGTGGAGGCGTCAAAGCGCACTTTGATGGTCTTGTCCAAGATCACATCGCTGCCGGTCTCCGCAACGTTGGTCACACCACCAAAGCCTGTCACTCGGCAGAACCAGTCGTAAAACGGCACCGATGCCCAAGCCAGCGCGCCCATGGTCACAACCACGCCCACGGTCTGAACCAACGTCTTTTTCTTCGGGTCCATCGCCATCACTGATCCCTCTGGATGCTGGCGTTTTCTGGCTCATAATCCCCGCGGGTGACTTTCACCACGGTCAGGCCAAAAACGATGACAATGAAGCTCACCAGCACCAGCGCAACCCCAACGTTGCGGCCAAAGCGGCGCTTGTGCAGTTCGTGTTCCTCGCGAAAGCTCATCTGCTTACCATCCTCCAATGCCATAAGGGGCCAACGTGGCCTCTGCCAAAATCGCACCAAAATGCAAGAACAGGTAAAGCAACGACAGGGCAAAAAACGCGCGTTCACGCTTGTAACCATCTGCCTCAGAAATTTTTTCGTCGCGACGCCAGATTGAAATCGCGCCAGCCACAAACAAACCATTCAAAATGACAGCCGTCGTAAGATAGATTGGCCCACCAACGCCGGTGAAGGCCATGCCTATTGCGACAACGGCGAGCAGCAGCGTGTAAACCAAAATGTGGTTGCGAGTCACGCGACGCCCGTGGGTCACATGCAACATCGGCACGCCTGCGTCTTTGTAGTCGGACTTCATAAACAAACACAGCGCCCAGAAGTGTGGCGGGGTCCACATAAAGGTCAGTGTGAACATCAGCACGCTTTCAATCGAAATACCGCCGGTCACAACCGCCCAACCAATCATTGGCGGGAAGGCACCAGCCGCACCACCAATCACGATGTTCTGCGGCGTCCAACGTTTCAGCCACATGGTGTAGATCACCGCGTAGAAGAAGATTGTGAAAGCCAACAACCCGGCCGCAACCCAATTGGCGGCCAGCCCCAACATCACAACCGAGAAACCAGAAAGCGCCACACCAACAGCGAGCGCTTCGCCTTCTGTGACTTTCCCCGCAGGGATCGGACGCCCCTGCGTCCGTTTCATAAGCCGGTCGATGTCGGCGTCATACCACATGTTCAACGCGCCGGAAGCACCGCCGCCTACGGCAATGAACAAAATCGCGCAGAACGCAACAAAAGGGTGCACAGAACCGGGCGCGGCCAACAAACCTACAGCGGCTGTGAACAC
Source organism: Shimia sp. NS0008-38b (assembly GCF_040370365.1). Classification (NCBI taxonomy): domain Bacteria; kingdom Pseudomonadati; phylum Pseudomonadota; class Alphaproteobacteria; order Rhodobacterales; family Roseobacteraceae; genus Shimia; species Shimia sp. NS0008-38b. The sequence continues at coordinate 395,984 of NZ_BAABWQ010000004.1, forward strand.
AACAAGCGACATCACCCGTGGTTTCAGCAGCGCGAAGTAATCGCCGAATTCTGCTTCACCGTGGCTGGCTTGCGTATGGATGCTTGCGTCGCTCATGTTCTGTCCTGTGTATCAAAGGCGGGCACCTTGCCCGCCTTGGCTTTTGTGTGGCGGGAACACTCCCGCCCTGATCGCTCAGTCAGCAGAGGCGAGTTCCATACCCGGAAGGGTGGACATGTCGCCAGCGTACTCTTCGATCGCGCCTTTGAGCCAAGCGTCGTACTCAGCCTCAGACACCACCTGAACGGTGATTGGCATATACGCGTGGTCTTTGCCGCAAAGCTCAGAACACTGACCGAAGTAGATGCCTTCTTTCTCCGCTTTAAACCAAAGCTGAGCGATACGGCCTGGCACAGCATCCTGTTTCACACCAAAGGCTGGAATGGTCCAGCTGTGGATCACATCTGCGCCGGTCACATCCATGACAACTGTTTTGCCAATGGGCACGACCACTTTTGTGTCGGTTGCCAATAGGTATTCATCGTCGTTGTAGCCGTTCGCCGCCAATTCGTCTTTGCCAAGCAGGAAGCTTTCGAATTCAAATTCGTGGTCTGTGTATTCATACCCCCAGTACCACTGGTACCCGGTCACTTTGATGTGCACTTCACCTTCTGGGATTTCCTGCTGGTTGAACAGAACCGGCAAGCTGTTTGCGCCGATGAACAACAGGATCAGGATTGGACCAAGGGTCCAAGCAATTTCCAGAGGAGAGTTGTGCGTGAATGTACCAGGCTCTGGGTTGGAGCGGCGGTTGAAGCGGACGATGCAGTACGCCAACAAACCGGTCACGAACAGCGTAATAATAACGATGATCCAGAGGAGCAGGTTGTCCAAAGAATGGATTTGGCGCGCCAGTTCTGTCGCAGCTGGCTGGAAGCCGGTTGCTTTTGGAACGGGTTTGCCGATGGTTTCGGCGCTCTGCGCAAAGGCGGGCGCGGCGATGGTGGCTGCCATAAGGCCCAGGAATGTCGATAGAATTCGCATGTGTCACCCTGATCGGTTGCGGTGTTGTTCTTGACGGTATCACAGAATCCCTAGCACCTTTCGGCGGAATCCTGCTGTTGTTTCGCGCCTAAAAAACATATTCTCTCCCACAGATAAAGATCGAAGCTTGCGGCAAACAGACGCTTTTTTGATTTAGATCAAAACAAGAGGCATGACCACCGATGACAAACACGCGCTTTCAACCCTTTGAAACCAACGTAGATGAGGGCACAGCCCTGCGCCTGTTGCGCGCAGCCACTGAGGGCGCAGAGGACGGAGAATTGTTTTTCGAACGCCGAAGTGCAGAGGCTTTGGTGTTCGATGACGGCCGATTGAAGACCGCAAGCTATGATGCAGCCGAAGGATTCGGCCTGCGCGCGGTCAATGGCGAGGTCGCAGGCTACGCCCACTCGTCCGAAATTAGCGAATCTGCCATCAAGCGCGCCGTTGAAACCGCGCGGCTCGCCGTGGGCAGCGGCGGCGGCACTTTGGCAACCGGCCCTATCGCCACCAATCGCCGACTTTACACCGACGCGGATCCTATTGGTGGCATCGACTTTCCGGTGAAGATCGAAACCCTGCGCGACATCGACATGTTCGCACGTGACCTTGATCCCCGTGTGGTTCAAGTTTCGGCCACGCTGGCTGCATCCCATCAAGAGGTGCACATTCTGCGCCCTGACGGCACCCATATTTCTGACGTGCGTCCCATGACACGTGTGAACGTCTCGGTCATTGTCGAAGAGAACGGCCGCCGTGAAAGCGGCGCCGCTGGCGGCGGCGGGCGCATCGGGCTTGATGGGCTGCTTGATCCCAAAGACTGGCAAGCCAAAACCCAAGAGGCCCTGCGTGTCGCTTTGGTCAATCTAGACGCTGTCGCGGCACCGGCAGGTCCCATGGAAGTCGTGCTGGGGCCAGGCTGGCCCGGCATTCTGCTACACGAAGCGGTGGGCCACGGCCTTGAAGGCGACTTTAACCGCAAAGGCAGCTCCAAATTCTCTGGCATGATCGGACAGCAAGTGGCCTCTAAAGGGGTGACCGTGATTGATGACGGAACCATTCCCGACCGCCGTGGTTCGATCACCATTGATGACGAGGGCACACCCTCCGGCAAAACCACGCTGATCGAAGACGGCATTCTGGTCGGCTACATGCAGGACCGACAAAACGCGCGCCTCATGGATGTGTCTCCCACAGGCAACGGCCGTCGCGAAAGCTACGCCCACGCTCCGATGCCACGTATGACCAACACCTATATGGAAGGTGGCAGCTCTGATCCTTCTGATCTGGTCGCGTCTCTGAAGGATGGCATCTATGCTGTCGGCTTTGGCGGCGGGCAGGTAGACATCACCAATGGCAAGTTCGTGTTCTCCTGTACCGAGGCCTACCGGGTTGAAAACGGCAAGGTCGGCGCGCCTGTAAAGGGAGCCACGTTAATAGGTGATGGTGCGACCGCAATGATGCAGATTAAGGGGCTGGGCAACGATATGGCCCTTGATCCGGGCATGGGCAATTGCGGCAAAGCTGGCCAATGGGTGCCGGTGGGTGTGGGGCAACCCACTGTTCTGATGGAAGGTTTGACCGTCGGAGGGTCCGCATCCTAGATCCGCTAACTGTGGTTAATAGCAGCCCAGACCATTTATTTTTGTGTAATGACAATTTTTTCTGGTTTGATTTACGCCCTGTTAACCACTGAAAGCTTAATCCTTGTCTTGCAAGCAGGCGAGGTTGCGGATGACCGAAGATCGAATTTCTTCCACTCACCCCCAAATCCCACCCACCACGGAGGAAGCGCGATTGACGCGGCTTCGCCTCTTGCGATCCCGCCGCGTCGGGGCAATAACATATCATCGGCTGATGCGAGAATACGGAACGGCGCAGACGGCACTCGAGGCCCTGCCCGACATAGCAAGAACTGCTGGTGTGTCTCGGTACACACCCACATCGACCGAAGACGCAGAACGCGAACTGAACACCGGCCGGGCTCTTGGAGCGCGGCCGCTTTTCTTTGGCGAGGCCGAGTATCCCCGTCTGCTTGCTGAAACGCCTGATGCACCGCCGATGGTGTGGACCTTGGGTCGTGCCGAGCTTCTGAACACCCCCTGCGTGGCAGTGATCGGTGCGCGCAACGCCTCCTCATTGGGCCAACGCATGGCGCGCCGCTTGGGACAAGAACTGGGAGAGGCAGGTCTGACGGTGGTTTCGGGTCTTGCCCGTGGCATCGACGCTGCGGCGCATGAGGCCGCTTTGGAGACCGGCACAATCGCCGTATATGCGGGCGGCCTGTCGCGCCCCTACCCCGCTAAAAACAATCAGTTGGCTGAAGAAATTAGTGAAAAAGGCCTCTGCCTGTCTGAGCAGCCCCCCACCATGGAACCCCGCGCACGCCACTTCCCTGCACGCAACAGGATTATCTCTGGCTTGGTGCGTGCCGTTGTCGTGGTCGAGGCAGCCGCCAAATCCGGTAGCCTGTTGACTGCGCGCATCGCATTGGATCAAAGCCGCGATGTGCTTGCTGTGCCGGGACATCCTTTTGATGCCCGCGCTGCGGGCGCGAACATTCTTATCCGAGATGGCGCGCTTTTGGTGCGCGATGCTGCCGATGTGCTGGAGGCTCTCAACACCTTGCCTATGCGCATGCCCGCCCCCAAAGACACGCCAATCATCCCGCTGGACACGCCGACCACCCCTCCGCGCAGCCTGCGCGAAACAGCAGCGCTGCACAGCGAGATACTCACCCGACTCGGCCCTTCGCCACTGAGCGAGGATCAGCTGAATCGCGACCTGTCGATACGCGCGCACGATCTCACGGCCGCACTTCTGGATTTGGAAATGGACGGCAAAGTCACACGACTTGCCGGTGGTTTGCTGTCCAAAACCTGAAACGCAGTTACTCTACGTATTGGCAATAGTCTTCAATGACCGGCCCAAACGCATCACAGATTGGCTTCCATGACCACCAAGCCTCCGTTGCGCCCAGCGTCCAAGTGACCGCCACCCACATATTTCCGGATTTCTTGTAGAGCACGTCAAACCGCGCGCCATCCATGTCTTCCACATACATTTCACCTCGCGCATTGCCCGGCGTCTGCTCCAAATCAATTGGCTGCCCACCGGGGCGTTGCGCCTGAAGCATTGCAAACGCGATATCACCTGACACCCGCAGTTCGTTCACCACAAACTGTACCGGCGCTCCAAGTTGCCATTCTGCGATGGGTCGCACGGCGCTCATCAAATCTTTGCGCTGCTGCGACCCGCGCGCAGGCTCGGTCCAACTTTGTGCCCACGCACTCCCCACAGTACAAACTGCAACCGTGGCCGCCAAAATCACTCGCTTCAAAAACACGCTATTTCCCTTTCTGTGCATCATTCTTTTACCGCAAAAACCGACATGCATTGACAATCCCCCCTTTCGCCCCACATTTTTCGCCGCCATAAGGCTCGCGCCGAGTCGAGAGGAAAATGAATGCCAGTTGTCGTCGTAGAGTCCCCAGCCAAAGCCAAAACAATTAATAAATACCTTGGCTCAGACTACACTGTCTTGGCGTCTTACGGCCACATCCGCGATTTGCCCGCCAAAAACGGTTCGGTGGATCCCGACGACGATTTTGAAATGACCTGGGAAATCGGCAACAGCTCCCGCCCCCACGTCAAAGCGATCGCGGACGCCCTCAAAGATGACAACGAACTGATCCTCGCAACCGACCCCGATCGCGAAGGCGAAGCGATCAGTTGGCACCTTGAGGAAGCGTTGCGCAAACGTCGCGCCATCAAAAAAGACACACCAGTGTCACGTGTGGTGTTCAACGCCATCACCAAGACCGCCGTCACCGAGGCCATGCGAAACCCACGTCAGATCGACCAACCGTTGGTGGACGCCTATCTGGCGCGCCGCGCGCTCGACTATCTTGTGGGTTTCAATCTCTCGCCCGTGTTGTGGCGAAAATTGCCCGGCGCGCGCTCTGCAGGCCGTGTGCAATCTGTCTGCCTGCGTCTGATCGTAGAGCGTGAGGCCGAAATCGATGCCTTCAATGCCCGTGAATACTGGTCTGTGAAATCCATGCTCGCGACCCCACGTGGTCAAGAGTTTGAAGCCCGCCTGACCGTATTGGGCGGCGAAAAGCTTGATAAGTTCTCCTTGGAAAACTCCACAGCCGCTGAGCTGGCTGTGCAAGCCATCCAAAGTCGGGACTTGAAAGTGGCCCGTGTTGAGGCCAAACCTGCCTCCCGCAATCCATCCGCCCCCTTCATGACCTCCACTTTGCAGCAAGAAGCCAGCCGCAAATTTGGCATGGGCGCCAAGCAATGCATGAACACAGCGCAGCGTCTCTATGAGGCAGGCTACATCACCTATATGCGGACCGATGGCATCGACATGGCACCCGAGGCGGTGACCGAAGCCCGAAACGCCATCACGTCCCTCTACGGCGCAGAATATGTGCCTGAAAAACCACGTGAATACAAAAACAAAGCCAAAAACGCGCAAGAAGCGCACGAGTGTATTCGCCCCACAGAAATGACCCGCAAACCGTCTGATCTGAAAGTCTCCGAAGACGATCAGCGCAAGCTCTATGACCTGATCTGGAAACGCACGCTGGCATGTCAGATGGCAGGGGCCCGCATGGAGCGCACCACCGTCGATATCGCCTCCGCTGATCAACAAATCGAGCTGCGCGCCACCGGACAAGTCGTGTTGTTTGATGGCTTTATGCGTGTCTATGAAGAAGGCCGCGATGATCAAGTTGTGGATGATGATGACAAGCGCCTGCCGCAGATCGCGCAAGGCGAAGCCATGGCCAAACGCTCTGTCTCACCAGAACAGCATTTCACCCAACCGCCGCCACGCTACACCGAGGCGACATTGGTGAAGCGTATGGAAGAGCTCGGCATTGGCCGCCCTTCGACCTACGCCTCTGTGATCACCACCATCCAAGATCGCGAGTACGTTCGCAAAGAGAAAAACCGTCTCTTCCCCGAGGAAAAGGGCCGGATCGTGACCATTTTCTTGGTGAATTTCTTCCGCCAATATGTCGGATATGAATTCACGGCGAACCTCGAAGAAGAGCTTGATGACGTCTCCGCCGGCGAGCGTAACTACAAAAACGTGCTCACACGTTTCTGGAAGGATTTTTCCGCAGCCATCGCTGAGACCAGCGACCTGCGCATTTCCGAAGTCCTCGACATTCTGGACGACGCACTAGCGCCACAACTGTATCCGCCACGTGAGGATGGTTCCGACCCACGCATTTGCCCCAAATGTGGTGCTGGTCAACTGCACCTGAAGACCTCACGCACCGGCGGCTTTGTGGGGTGTGGCAACTACCCCGAATGTAACTACACCCGTCCGATCTCTGGCGAAGGTGCGGAAGGCTACGAAAAGGTTCTGGGCGAAGATGCAGGTGACGAAATCCACCTGAAATCCGGTCGCTTTGGCCCCTACGTACAGCGCGGCGAAGCCACGCCTGAAAACAAAAAACCACCGCGTTCCTCTCTGCCCAAACAAGGCAAGGAGTTTTTGCCCGGTTGGGGACCCGAAGAGGTGACCTTAGAGCAGGCAGTCACTCTGCTTACCCTGCCTCGTGAAATCGGCGAGCATCCTGAAGGGGGTATGATTGCCTCCAATCTGGGCCGCTTTGGTCCCTACATCATGCACCAGTTGCCGGACGAAGAAAAACCGATCTATGCCAACCTCAAAGAAACGCTCGACGTTTTTGAGATCGGTATGAACCGCGCGATGGAAATGATCACGGAGAAGCGCAACAACCCGGGCCGTGGACGTCGTGCTGCCGCCAAGGCGTTGCGTGAGCTTGGCGAACACCCGGATGCGGGCGGCCCGGTCAACATCATGGATGGCCGCTATGGTCCTTATGTCAAATGGGAAAAGGTCAATGCGACCATTCCAAAAGAGGTCGATGTCAAAGACGTGACTATGGAACAGGCCATGGAATGGATCGTCGAGAAGGCGGGCAAAAAACCTGCCAAGAAAAAAGCGGCAGCAAAAAAGAAGCCGACTGCTAAGAAAAAAGCTCCGGCGAAAAAAGCCGCCGCCAAGAAATAGACGCCCGCACAGCAACGCGCCCCCGGTTTTAGCCGGGGGTTAGCGCCGTGTTTAGCATTCCGGTCAACACCGCTTCAAACACAGCTGCCTGCGCACCGGTCTGCGCCACTTCCAACGCGGCCCGGTCAAACGCCGCTGACAGCACAATCGCCAGAGCCTTGATCTCTGCGCCAGAGCGCTCCGGATGCGCCGCCTGCAGCCCAACCAAAAGCGATTGCCGCCCACCACCCGCGTCAATCCGATCCATTTCCGCAGCCCCAAGCACGGCTGGCCCATCCACCAACAAAATCTGTGCGCGTCCGGCAACAGCCATCGTGGCAAAAAACGCGTGGCTGCCCGCTGCCAAAGCCTGCGACGCCTCAACTGCCCCACTTGCGGTTTCAATCGCTTGCGTCACGTCTGCGGCCTCTGCCTCAACCACGGCTCGAAACAACGCCTGCTTGTCCTCAAAGTGGTGATACAGCGCGCCCCGCGTGGCCTCTGCCACACGCACTATCTCCGGCGTGCCAGCATCCGCATACCCTTTCTCAACAAAGACGGCGCGCGCCGCCGCAATCAGGCGCGCCCGCATCTGGGCACGGCGTTCAACATTGGGCGTCCGGGTGGATTTTTCTTGCATACATACAGCCTGTTTGTTTATTGCATACACTCTGTTTGTTTTTATCGAGGAATCGCTTCCAATGAAACCCACCCAATTCTACCCCGTGATTCAGACCAATGATGTTGCGGCAACCGCAGCCTTCTACCAAAAGCACTTTGGCTTCTCCGCAGCCTTCACATCGGATTGGTACATCCATCTACAAAGCGATGCGGACCCATCGGTCAACCTAGCGGTCTTGGATGGGCATCACCCCACGGTGCCCGAAGTTGGCCGGGGTCACACAACCCACATGCTGCTAAACTTTGAGGTCGCAGACGCCACAGCGGAATACACACGCCTGACCAATCAGGGATTGGAGGTTGTAAAACCCTTGGTCGACGAAGACTTTGGCCAACGCCACTTTATTCTCCGCGATCCCAATGGCGTGCTGATAGATGTGATCACCCCAATCCCACCAAGCGCCGCCTTTGCCGTGCAATATACCGATGAGGCGCGCCCGACCTAAACCCCAGCGCGAATTTTTCACGGTGTGCTGCTTGCTGCGACCAACCGGCCAACCCAGCGCCAATTTCGCGCACCGTATCGCGTCTCAGGTGCGGCTCAAGCGGATGTGAATTGCCAGTGGTCTCTCTCTGGGCCAAGGTCTACGTCAAACGAGCATCATCCAGGAAATGTCATGTCACAAAGCCGCATCACAAGGCGTAGCCTTCTCCTTGCCGCCCCTGCCCTCACTTTTGGATCTAGGCTTGCATGGGCACAAGACACGGCTACGCCTGCCCCCACTGAGATCGAAACGCCAGAAACCGCGCAGCGCAATATCTCCAGCTTCAAGCGGCAGGACTGGCGTGACCATTTTGACGAACTTGGCGTGGCCACCATTGTGGCGGACACCACCTCGCGTGCGCTACATTTCTGGGCGGGTGATGGCAGCGATTATCGTGTCTACCCCACATCGGTGCCCATGTCCGAGGAGCTCACCAAACGCGGCTACACCAAAATTGTGCGCAAACGCGTTGGCCCTGATTGGACTCCAACCTCTTCAATGATCGAGCGTGACCCCACGCTAAAATATATGCCACCAGGGTCGGGCAATCCGCTTGGCACCCATGCGATGTACTTGGAGTGGCCCGCCTATCTGATCCACGGAACACATGACACCCGCAAAATCGGCCGCCGCAGTTCCAGCGGCTGTATCGGGCTCTACAACCAGATGATCGCCGAACTTTTTGAGATCAGCCCAATCGGCACACAGGTTCGCATCCTCTAACGCAGCCCGAACTTGGTGTGCCAACTGTACATGTTGCTTGGCGCACCGAAGGTTCCTGTGCGCCGAGAAACAGCGCCTGCGCAACGCAGCAAGTGCGCGCCGTCTGTGCCCCCGTAGTAATACGCCCACCGCCTGCAAACGTTGACTCCCACCTGACGCACCGTCACAACTCGGCGCAAATTCCGACGCAAGGGAGAGAGACATTCATGAAAAAGGTATTCAAAAACGCCACCGAGGCGCTTGAAGGTGTGCTGCGCGATGACATGCTCATCGCGGCGGGCGGCTTCGGGCTCTGCGGTGTGCCCCAAATGCTGCTGGATGCGATCCGCGACTCCGGCGTCAAAGATCTGACGTTTGCCTCCAACAACGCGGGCACCGACGGCCACGGCATCGGCATATTGCTGGAATCGCGTCAGGTGCGCAAAATGATGTCATCTTACGTAGGTGAGAACGCCGAATTCATGCGCCAATATCTGTCAGGCGAATTGGAGCTGGAATTCAACCCACAAGGCACGCTGGCCGAACGCATGCGTGCGGGCGGAGCCGGCATTCCCGGTTTCTTCACCAAAACCGGCGTGGGAACGGTGATTGCCGAAGGTAAATTTGAGAAGCAATTCCCAACCGGCACAGATGGCGCGATGGAAGACTACATCATGGAGGAAGGCATTTTTGCTGACCTCTCCATCGTAAAAGCGTGGAAAGCCGATGAAACCGGCAACCTCGTGTTCCGCAAAACCGCACGCAACTTCAACGCACCTGCGGCCACCTGCGGCAAAATCTGCATCGCTGAGGTCGAAGAGATTGTGCCCACCGGCACCTTGGAGCCCGACAGCATCCACCTGCCCGGCATCTATGTACACCGCATGATCCAAGGCAGTGCCGAAAAACACATCGAACAGCGCACCGTGCGCGCGCGCGAGGAGGCATAAACATGGCTTGGGATCGCAATCAAATGGCGGCACGCGCCGCACAAGAACTGCAAGACGGCTGGTATGTGAACCTCGGCATCGGCATCCCGACGCTGGTGTCCAATTACATCCCCGAAGGGGTTGAGGTGACGCTGCAGTCTGAAAACGGCATGCTCGGAATGGGCCCCTTCCCCTATGAGGGCGACGAGGACCCAGACCTGATCAACGCTGGCAAGCAGACCATCACCGAACTGCCACAAACCGCGTATTTTGACTCCGCGCAAAGCTTTGCGATGATCCGCGGCGGCAAAATCGCCATGGCCATCCTCGGTGCGATGGAAGTCGCTGAAAATGGCGATTTGGCCAACTGGATGATCCCCGGAAAGCTGGTCAAAGGCATGGGCGGCGCAATGGATCTGGTGGCTGGCGTTGGCCGCGTGGTGGTTGTGATGGATCACGCCAACAAGCACGGTCAGTCCAAAGTTCTGAAGGCCTGTACCCTGCCCCTGACCGGAAAAGGTGTGGTTGACCGCATCATCACCAACCTAGGTGTCTTGGATGTGGTCGATGGCGGCCTGAAAATCGTTGAATGCGCCGAAGGTGTCAGCGAAGACGAACTGCGCGCCGCCACTGAGGCGACCATCGTCGACTGATCTCCTTTCAGGAACAACAAAAACCCCGCCAAACCCGGCGGGGTTTTTGTCTACAATCCGCGCTGCGCTATCGCAAGATTGTGCCTTCACCCACCAATGCTTCCAATGCGCCAACGCCAGAGGCATGGTCCGCTGACAACACGGCGTTCTGCACAACGTCTACTTGGTAGCCTCGGTTTTTGGCGGCTTGGATGGATTTGGCGACACAATACCGCGCGTCCAACCCAGTGATCGTAAGCCGACCAACGTCCAATTCGGCCAAAAGTGCATCCAGATCCCCCGTTTCAAATGAATCTTGCACCCGTTTCGTCAACACAAAATCCGGCAGGTCGGCAAATGGTGTGGCAATCTCTGTTCCCTTTGATCCCGCGATTGCCTGACCACCCATGGTCAGCTTCGCGATCACTTTTGTCGATGGAATAGACCATTCCTGGCGCATGGCGATCACAGGCACTCCGGCGGCTTTGGCTCTGTTCACCTCTTCAACGATGGTCGCCAAAGCAAGGGCCTTGTCAGCCTCCGAATAGGGGCCCTGCTCCCAAAACACGGTTTGCAAATCAATCAGCAACACCGCCTCTTTGGGGCGCACAGGAATACGTTCGCCCAAGCTGACCGCCCCAATCAAACGCACGCCATTGGCCAGCCAGCCGACAAAACCAACCGCCAAAATCACCAATAGAGTTTTGATCATCCATCCTCTCCCTCTGCAACTTGCTTCAAGCGTTCCGTCAGTCGCTCCACAACTTGCAGCGCATTAAGAATGTCTTCTTCTTCAAAACCTTGAGCCAAGCTCATAGCGAGACGCTTCTCTTGCGCGACAACCTCCTCAATCAAAGTGTGGCCCCGTTCTGTCAGCGAAATCAAAACAGACCGCTTGTGTCGTGGATTGGGCAACTTCTTTGTCAATCCCGCGTCCAGCGTTTCGTTCACCATCACCTGCACATATTGCCGTTTTATTTCCAGCCGAAGGGCAATGTCGGGCACAGCCAAGTCCCCAAATTGGAGGAGGATTTCCAAAACTGCCCGCATACGCACTGTCAAATCAGTGTCGCGCAACGCTGTTTCAACAGTTGCCTCCGCCGCCTGCATCAACGGTCGGGACATCCAGATAATTCGGTAGAGTGCATCAAACTTTTCCATGACACTATAAATGTCATTGTGACATCATTCATGTCAATGAGTCGTTTTGCACGTTGCGGTCACATGTGAGCACATAACACAGCCCTCTTCCCCTTATCGCCGAGCTGTGCCAACACTGCCCTATGGAACTGCACGAACTGGCCTTTGATCACGCCCCCGTTGGGCTCTGTATTTTGGAAAACCGCATCATCCAGCGGGCGAACCTCAGGTTCGCAGAAATGTTTGGTGTGACGGCTGACGCCTGTGCGGCACAATCCATTGAGGCATTCTATGCCTCACCTGAAGACTTTGAAAAATTAGGAGAAAAAGTCTACTCATCCTTTGCCGACACCGGTCGCTATAGTGATGAACGTGTGATGCGACGGGCCGATGACACGTTGTTTTGGTGCCGTGTGCGCGGCCAGTCCACATCGCCAGACAACCCGTTTCAGAAAAGCGTCTGGTCCTTTGCTGATCTGAGTGAAGACCGCCCGATTGTCGAGCTGACCCAGCGCGAACGTGAAGTCGCCATTCTGACCTGTCGCGGCCTGACGTCCAAAGAAATCGGACTGGAACTCAAACTGTCCTACCGCACAGTCGAAGAATACCGCGCGCGGCTGCTGCGCAAGTTTGGCGCGCGCAAATTGGCAGAATTGGTCGCCAAATTGGCAGGCATGCCGCTGTGAACAGAGACGTTGCTTCGTGTTAGGGGTAGAAAACCATGTCTTTTCCTCCCATCTGACAGGGCAGTTCAGCTTTCCTAGGGGCAGCTTTTTCTTTATAAGCGCCGCAGGGGAAACCAATAAGACTCAACCGCGCGCCGCGCGTAGGGGATAGAAACGGAACATGAGCAAAAAAAATCACGATTCTGATGTGGCCTTCATCTCTGCTTTGGCAGAGCTGTTGCGCGAAAATGACCTGACCGAGCTTGAGGTCATGCGTGAATATGGCGAAGACGACAGCCTGAACGTGCGCGTCAGCCGCCAGACTCAAATGGTTGCCGCTCCGGCACCTGTGGCCGTGGCCGCACCGGCAGTGGCTGCCGCACCAGCAGCAGCTCCGGCAGCCGCTGCCGCACCAGCCACCTCAGACGATGACCCAGCAAGCCATCCCGGCGCTGTGACCTCTCCGATGGTCGGCACAATCTATCTGGCACCAGAGCCCGGGGCCGCTGCATTTGCCGCCGTGGGTCAAACCGTGGCCGAAGGCGACACGCTCCTGATCGTAGAAGCGATGAAAACCATGAACCACATCCCGGCGCCCAAGTCTGGCACCATTAAGCGCATTCTGGTTGGCGATGGCGACACCGTTGAATACGGCGCACCGCTGGCGATCATCGAATAAGGCATTCATATGTTTGATAAAATCCTGATCGCCAACCGCGGAGAAATCGCCCTGCGCGTGATCCGTGCGTGCCGCGAAATGGGCATCAAATCGGTTGCAGTGCACTCCACTGCAGATGCCGATGCGATGCATGTGCGCATGGCTGATGAGGCCATCTGCATTGGCCCACCTCCGGGCACTGACAGCTATCTGAACATGGCGGCCCTGATTGCCGCCTGCGAAGTCACCGGCGCGCAAGCGATCCATCCGGGGTATGGTTTCCTGTCAGAAAACGCCAATTTTGTGCAGATCGTCGAAGACCACGACCTGACCTTCATCGGCCCCACAGCTGAGCACATCCGCGTCATGGGCGACAAGATTACCGCCAAAGACACGATGATCAAACTTGGCGTGCCTGTGGTACCCGGCTCTGACGGCGGCGTGCCTGATCTGGCCGCAGCCAAGAAGCTCGGCGAAGAGATGGGCTATCCTGTCATCATCAAAGCCACCGCAGGTGGCGGCGGGCGTGGCATGAAAGTGGCGCAAACCGCCGCCGACATGGAAAGCGCCTTTATGACTGCGCGGGCAGAGGGCAAATCCAACTTCGGCAATGACGAAGTCTACATCGAGAAGTACCTCACCACACCTCGCCACATCGAGATTCAGGTCTTCGGCGATGGCAAAGGCAACGCCGTGCATTTGGGCGAGCGGGATTGTTCTTTGCAGCGTCGCCACCAGAAAGTGTTTGAAGAGGCCCCCGGCCCGTCAATCACACCTGAAGAGCGTGCCAAAATTGGCAAAGTCTGCGCAGATGCGGTTGCAAAAATCAACTACATCGGTGCGGGCACCATCGAATTCCTCTATGAGAATGGCGAGTTTTATTTCATCGAGATGAACACCCGCCTTCAAGTGGAACATCCGGTGACCGAGGCGATCTTTGGTGTCGATCTGGTGCGCGAGCAAATCCTCGTTGCGGCAGGTGAGCCGATGACATTTGGTCAAGATGATCTGGAGATCAATGGCCACGCCATCGAAGTGCGCATCAACGCAGAGAAGCTGCCTGACTTTGCGCCGCGGCCCGGCAAGATCACGGCGTATCACGCGCCGGGCGGCTTGGGCGTGCGCATGGACAGTGCGCTTTATGACGGCTACTCGATTCCCCCCTACTACGACAGTTTGATCGGCAAACTGATCGTGCATGGGCGTGATCGTCCCGAAGCATTGGCCCGCCTCAGCCGCGCGCTGGGAGAGCTGATCATTGACGGCATCGACACCACCACGCCATTGTTTGACGCGTTGCTGGCCGAGGATGACATCCAAACCGGTGACTACAACATTCACTGGTTGGAGAAATGGCTCGAGACCAACTTGGTAGAGGGCTGATACCCAATGGGCGCGCGTCATGTCTGAGGTCACACCAGACCTCTTGATGCGCGCCTATGGCATGGGTGTGTTCCCCATGTCCGAGAACCGCGATGACCCGGATATCTTCTGGGTGGATCCGATCCGGCGCGGCATCTTCCCGCTGCACGGTTACCACATCTCCCGTAGCCTCGCGCGCCGCATTCGGCGTGCAAACTATGACATCACTCTCAACGCTGATTTTGAAGGTGTGTTGGATGGCTGCGCCGACCGCGAAGAAACTTGGATCAACGCGCAAATCCGTCAACTCTACGTGGACTTATACAAACGGGGCGAAGCCCATTCGCTGGAGGTCTGGCAGAATGGACACCTTACCGGTGGCGTCTATGGTGTCACATTGGGGGGGGCTTTCTTTGGAGAAAGCATGTTTTCTACCGCCACAGACGCTTCAAAAATTGCTCTGGCGTTCTTAATCGAGCATCTGCGCCGCTGCGGGTTCACACTGTTTGATACCCAGTTCATTACCGACCATCTCGCCTCGTTGGGGGCGATCGAAATTCCGCGTGCCGATTATCACAAAATGCTCACTTGGGCGCTGCGCCATCAGGCCGACATCACGGCTCACTCGCTGCCGTCGCCCTCAGAGGTGCTGTCGTCTTCTGCCTGAGCGGCAGCACTTGGCTTGCACGCCAACACCCAAACATCGTATCGCGCATGGTCAAGCGCGCTCAGGGCCGGAGAGCTGGCAATCATCCAGCCTTGGAACAGATTTGCACCCGCACCTTTGTCCTCATACACGGAGATAAAGGCGTAAGCCTCACCCGTCGCGTTTTCGCTTGGATGACGGCATTGTGCCATATCCACGCGCAGTGTACCGAAATTCACCGAGAAGCCGTTGTCCAACTCAAAATCAGCGACTTGACCGGTCAGCTTGTCCAGGCCGCGTAGCATAGCGCCCTCACCCACCGTCGCAGCCACAACGGTCTCGCTGGACACGTCCCCTAAAGGGATGTCCAGTGGCTCATACTTCAGCGGCGCAATGTCGAGCATCTCGATGACGATCTCCTGCGCCATCACCGCACCCGGTACAACAAACCCGGCCAGCAGGGCTGAAAATATCACGCCGCGACAGCTCATTCCTCGTCACCACCGCTCACAAAGCGCAGCAACAATGAAATCAGACTCACAGAACTCTGTGTGTCTTCGATCTCGTCACCCGGTTCAAAATTAAACGGGGAGCCACCCGGCAGAATTTCGACAAAATTGCCGCCCAGCAATCCTTCTGAAGAAATCACCACAGAGCTGTCATCAGGAAGCGCGACCCCCTGCGCCACGCTAAACGTGGTCAGCGCGCGAAAGGTTGCGGGATCCAGTTCGATGTCCGTGACCGTGCCGATCTTCACCCCGGCCAGCCGCACATCTGTGCCCACGCTCACACCCTCAATCGACCGAAATGAGGCGTTCAGCCCATAGCCGCCCGCATCGCGTCCCATATTGGCAAACTGCGTGCTATAAATCAAAAAGCCTGCCGCAACGGCCACAACAGCCGCGCCGACAAAGGTCTCTGTCCGTACTGCCGACATTGGTTACTCGGGGCTCCATGCCTCATAGTCCGTGCGCGCCACTGGCGCTTTGCCCGTCGCACGGATGGTGCCCGCAGGCGCATAGGCCAGCGCAGTACCGGTCACATTTTCCTGATGAGGGATTTCCCAGTCTTTGTGCACAAGCGGCTTCTGGCTTGGGACCTCATCAAAAGTCCGGTGCAGCCACCCATGCCAATCCGCATTCACACGGCTGGCTTCCACATCGCCGTTGAACATCACCCAACGTTTGGAATCATTGGCCGTGCGGTAGTAGATATTGCCCTCCGCATCTTCCCCCACTTTCACGCCCTTACGCGCTGTGAAAAGCCGGGTGTTCAGCGTGGCGCCATTCCACCAAGTGAAAACATTGTTGAGTGTGCTCAGAATGCCCATGGAAATCTCCGCAAATTCATCCCTCATATGACCCATTTCAGGCCAAAGGTCCAGTGCATCAAAACTGCGTGGTTGATCAATCGTTTGCCTGAGCAGAGACCCGCCGTTTTCTGACCATAATGAACAGGCCGGAGAGCACGATCAAACCACAGCCCAAGAGCATCATTGCGTCCATCTGTTCGCCAAACACCAGCACGCCTAAGGCCACTCCAAACAGCAGTCGGCTGTATCGAAAGGGGGTGACGGCAGAGACTTCACCCGTGCGCATCGCCCGCATCAAAGCGCTGTAAGCCCCCACGCCACATACCACGGCGCCAACCACCATCAACAGCGCCTCGGGCGGCGGTGTGTGAAACGGCACCTGCTCCCACAGCACCCCGTACAGCGCGCCCGCAACAACAATCGCCAGAAAGCCATAGAGGCCCAAGACAGCGGTGCTCAGACTGGCGGGCGCCGCGCGGCTCGCCAGATCGCGACCTGCAAAGCCCAACATGCCCCCCACCGCCAGCAGTGAAAGCAGCGAAAAGCTATCTCCGCCCGGACGCACCACAATCACCACTCCCGCCAGTCCAATTGCAATCGCCAACCAGCGCCGCCAGCCGACTCGCTCACCCAACACCAAAGCGGCAAATCCAACCACCACCAAAGGCGTGGCTTGCAAGATAACCGTGGTGGAGCTCAGCGGCGTCAAAGCCAAGGACAGCGTGAAGAACAAACGCCCAAATATCTCAAAGAAAACGCGTACTTGCATCGGTCGTGACAACACTTCACGTGGCGCCAATGGCAGCGACTGACTGCGCAGCCAAAGCGCAAACGCCATAGCCCCACCTGCCCCAAACAGCACCATCACCTGCGATATCGGCAGGTCTCGCGCAGCCGCCTTCAGAAAGGCATCCTCAACCGCAAACCCCGCCATGGCGGCAATCATAAAGAGGCTTCCAAGGCGATTGGCGGCCCGATCGGTGGCTATGGCATTGCTCATGTTTGTGAGACCCTCTCCGTCAGCAGCACACGCAAACATGCGGCCGCTTACGACCCTCCTATCAGCCCCGCGCAACCTGCGCAAAGCCTGTCCGCAGCAGGTCGCTCTGTACGTCCACAACACATCCGCCTAAGCTCTCCGAACCCCGCGAAAGTTGCCCCCATGACAACCACACTTTTCACGCCTCTCACGCTGCCTTGTGGAACCACGCTCAAAAATCGCATCGCCAAAGCGGCGATGTCGGACTCCCTTGGGGATGGCACCGGCCACCCCACTGTGGCGCAAACCAAACTCTACGGTAAATGGGCCAAAGGCGGACTTGCGCTCTCCATCATTGGTGAGGTCCAGCCAACGCCTGACTTTGCCGAGAAACCCGGCAACCTCGTGCTTGATGCACAGGCTGACCTGACCCGGTTCCGCCCGCTTGCCCAAGCTGGCGCAGCCAACAACAGCCAGCTCTGGCTACAGCTTGGCCACGCCGGTGCCATGGCCTACGCACCCATAAGCCAGCCTCAAGGCCCCAGTGCGCTCAACATCGCCGGGCTCACGTGCACTGAGATGTCGCTTGCGGACATCCATGCCCTTCCCACCACCTTCGCGCAGACGGCACAACGCGCCCAAACCATTGGCTTTGGCGGTGTTGAACTGCATGCCGCACATGGCTTCCTTCTCAGCCAATTTCTCTCACCTCTGTTTAACAAACGCACCGATGCTTACGGTGGGTCCATACAAAACCGCATGCGTCTGCTGCTGGAATGCCTTGAGGCCATCCGCGAGGCCGTAGGCGCAGGCTTCCCGATTGGCCTTAAACTCAATGCCACCGACCAACTGGACGGCGGTCTCACCAACGAGGAGGCTCTGGAGGTTGTGCGCGCCCTCGATCACACCTCACTAGATTTGATCGACATCAGCGGCGGCACCTATTTCCCGGGCGCGCGCGCGGCCTCTGACAGCGCGGGCTCCGGTCCGTATTTTGAGGGTTTTGCCAAACGCGCGCGCGAATACACTCGCAAGCCGCTGATGCTCACCGGTGGCATCAAGACCCACGCCCAAGCTGCGGCCTTGATCGAAAACGGCGTGGTGGATGTCGTTGGTCTTGCCCGGGCCTTGGTTTTGGCGCCGGATCTGCCCGATCAATGGGCCCGCGCTCAGCCAACCGACCCTGATTTTCCGCGGTTTCAAGCCGCCCCCGAAGGCGGGATCACCGCCTGGTACACAATGCAGATGACAGCTCTTGGCAACGGGCGCCCTACGGATACCGCAACCGACTTGACCACTGCTCTGAAGGCCTACAACCAACGCGATGCCGCCCGCACCGACATCTGGCGTGCGCATTTCGGGATCGTATAACCGGCCCTGCCCTCTGACCGCGCCGTCAGTCTGACACGCGTGCGGTGACTTCAATCTCGATTTTCATTGCCGCTTCCATAAGGTCCGCAATGATCATGGTGGCCGCCGGCTTGGCCTTGGCAAAAACTTCGCTCGTCACCGGCCAGCACGCCTCAAAATCATCGCCATTGGGAAGAATGTAGTTCACCCGCACCACGTCATCGAGTGAACTGCCAGCTTCTTTCAGCGCTTTGCCGATGGTCGCAAGCGTGTTGCGGCACTGATCAGCCACACTTTCGGGCATGGTCATGGTGTCATAATCATAGCCTGTGGTCCCTGCCACAAACACCCAGCCATCAGCCACAACCGCGCGGGAGTACCCAATTTTTTCTTCGAAAGGTGACCCAGTGGAAATGTGACGAACGCTCATGACGTGCTCCTTAAATTGACCACCCAAGACATCCTTTGCAGAGGGGAGAGAGTCAATAACCCGCGACACCAGATTTGGACATCTGAGCACACCACTCAGAACGTTTTGGGGCACCTCGCATCCGTCTCTCAGGACGATGCGAAATGCCCCACTTTTTTCGCGCAGACCACAACATGTCATGCAAACATGCGTGTCAGCGGGCAGGTCCCTGCGGTCTAGGCGGACTTGGCGAAGCCACCGTTGTATTCGTCGCTCTTTCTGCGGATTTTGGAATGCTCCACAATCCGCTCCCGAGCGACGCCACGGAACTCTTCGATAGACGCATAGCCGTTGCGCTCCAAATAGTCGCTCAGATCATCCTTGAGATCTTGGATGAGCTTGACGCCAACGCCGCCACTGCCCTTCTCCTCCATTGCGGCTGTGCAGACCTGCAAATTGCCTGCTCCATGCACAATGAAGTTGAACGCTTCGCGGAAGCCTTTGATGCCGCCAATTCCAGAGATTTCTTTGTCCGGGAAAGCTTTTGAGATGTCGTGCACCCGCAACAGCGCCTGATGCAAGATCGCCAAACCACCCTGACCACCAGAGGTCACCAGACCGTCCACTTCCACCTCAAATTTCATCGTCTCAGGGTCCATCAGAGGCAGCGATGGGAAGGTGTTACACAGTGAAATACAGGACGCCCCAGCTTCATAGGCCGCCGCCGCCGCGTCCACCAACGTGGCGGTTGATGGCGTCAGCTTCACCCAGATCGGCACATCCACCACTTCGGTCACAGCACCCAGAATAGAGCGGATGATATCTTCGTCGTTGGCCACATGTGCGCCCATATCTTTGCGGTCCATATGCGGGCACGACAGGTTCAGTTCCAGCGCGTCACACCCCACACCCACAACCGAGGTCGCCAGCTTGCGCCAATTGTCCATCTCTTCTTCACTGCCTGCGCCTGCCATAATGGAGGCAATCACCATCCGGTCCGGATAGGTCTCTTTGATCTCTTTGAGATCTGGCAACCACTGTTCAAGCGGTTGGTCAGAGATCAGCTCCCAGTTCCAAGAGGAATGGGACACCGTATCGGGCCGCTTGTTGCGCGACACATAAGGCTTCTCTTCGCTGGTACGTTGATAGATCGTCTTGGGGCCAGCCACGTTTTCCACTGGGTGCAACCCAATGGTCTTGGTGACAACACCGCCCCAACCAGAGTCAAAAGCCTTCAAAATCTTGCGTTTGCTCTCGGTTGGCGGCGCAGATGCCAGAACAAATGGATTGACGAAGTCCAGACCCGTAAAATGTGTAGCAAGTTTGTTCACCGCAGGATTCCTATTTTTGACTTATTGGTAAAAAAACCATGTGCAGGACACACCTCAAAGTCAAACTGTTTCCGGCCTCAATGGTCACAAGGCGCAAACATCTTAGAAATTTGGGGCCGTTTGCTCAAAAAATAGAAGTTTGATCACAAACGCGATGGCCGTCCCCAACCGCCCCAGATGCCAGCTGCCGCGCCACATCTGCCCACCGAAACCCTCCGGTTGAGACCGACCCAAACGCTGTGGCAAAGAGCTGTAACCATCCGCTGCCAAACACCCCGACATGTGTCAAAAATCAGATCGGGCTGTTTTTCCCTGATCTCGTCTGGGGTCAGAGCGACTTTTGCATGAACCATCGACTATGGTTGGTCGGCTCGTTTTCAGCGCCGTTTTTGAGAACCCCAAAGTCCGCGTACCCTAGCTGAAGGTAGAACTCTCTGGCCTCAGACGTGGACGTGTCGAGCCAAGCGCTATGACAGCCCAGCCGCCTGGCCTCATCTTCTGCTGCTGACATCAGCTGCGTGCCAAAACCGGATCTGCGGTGGGTCTCACCCACCCACAGAGTTTTTATCAGAAACCACCCGTATGAAGTCGCGCCCGTGACACCCGCGATAAGACGGTCGTTTTTGTCAGTGACCTGCATCACAACCGATGAATTCACCGACTGTTCGTTCATTTCGGCAAGTGAACTCAACAAGGCATCTTCGATTTTTTCTGCAACATTGGAGTGTCGCGAGGCCGGGACCTTTGAGATTTCTAAGCGCGTCATACCACAAGCCTTTGGGGGGGGGGGAATGTCACAGGGGCATTCCAGACCGTGAAACTGGTTTCGTCAAGGCGGGCAGCATCCGCGCAACTTACATTGCCGCCACAACAAAAAAGGCGCCCCACCGGGACGCCCTTCAAATTCTCTCAGCTATTGCAAACAGATCACCCAGCTGTGGCGGGCTCTTTCTCTGCTTCTCCGTGGATCATCAACGGCGCCGCCTGACCTGTGGCTGCCTCTTCATTCACCACAACCTCGGTCACACTATCCTGACCGGGCAGCTCAAACATCGTGTTGAGCAGGATTTCTTCAAGAATGGAGCGCAGACCCCGCGCACCGGTCTTGCGTTCGATGGCGCGTTTGGCAATCGCATTCAGCGCATCATCGGTGAAGGTCAGCTGCACATCTTCCAACTCAAAAAGACGCTGATACTGTTTCACCAGCGCGTTTTTCGGCTGTGTCAGAATGATCACCAGCGCCTCTGCATCCAGATCTTCCAGCGTCGCCAGAACTGGCAAACGGCCAACAAATTCGGGGATCAGACCAAATTTCAACAGATCTTCCGGCTCCAGATCTTGGAAGATCTCGCCAACGCCACGTTCATCATTGTCACGCACATCTGCACCAAAGCCCATGGCGCTGCCCTTGCCGCGCTGTGCGATGATCCGGTCCAGACCGGCAAATGCGCCGCCGCAGACAAACAGGATGTTGGTGGTGTCCACCTGCAGGAACTCCTGCTGCGGATGTTTGCGCCCACCTTGCGGTGGCACGGAGGCCACGGTGCCCTCCATCAATTTCAGCAGCGCCTGCTGCACACCTTCGCCGGACACGTCACGTGTGATCGACGGGTTCTCAGACTTGCGGGTGATCTTATCAACCTCATCGATGTACACGATGCCGCGCTGCGCACGTTCCACGTTGTATTCCGATGCCTGCAAAAGCTTCAGGATAATGTTTTCAACGTCTTCGCCCACATAACCCGCTTCGGTCAACGTGGTCGCATCCGCCATGGTGAACGGCACATCCAAAATCCGCGCCAGCGTCTGCGCCAGCAGCGTCTTACCGCAACCGGTTGGGCCAATCAGCAGGATGTTGGATTTCGCCAGCTCAATGTCACCGGTCTTGTCCGCATGGTTCAGACGTTTGTAGTGGTTGTGCACCGCCACAGACAACACGCGCTTGGCCATCGCCTGACCAATCACATAATCATCCAGCACGTCGCAAATCTCACGCGGTGTCGGTACACCCTCGCTGGATTTCAGGCCACTCGCCTTGGTCTCTTCACGGATGATATCCATGCAGAGTTCGACACATTCGTCACAGATGAAAACCGTGGGGCCCGCAATCAGTTTGCGCACTTCATGCTGACTCTTGCCGCAAAAGCTGCAGTAGAGTGTGTTCTTGCTGTCACCACCGGACGTGTTCGACATGTCGTACCTTTCAGGCCAAATACCGCTCCCGTTTCACAAGGAGCTCCCCACGTTCCAACCAGCTTAAGACAGCCGGAAAGTGGGCACAATGCGAAAGTGCCCGATAGCGCAACCGCGCCGCCGGGCACCTAAAATTAGCTGTCTTCGTCATCACCTTTGGCGCGGTTTTCGACAATCTCGTCGATCAAACCCCACTCTTTGGCGTCTTCTGCGGACATAAAGTTGTCCCGCTCAAGTCCCTGCTCGACCTCTTCATAGGTGCGACCAGTGTGCTTGACGTAGATTTCATTGAGGCGCCGCTTCAGCTTCAACGTCTCTTCGGCGTGGATCATAATGTCGGTTGCCTGACCCTGATAGCCACCGGAAGGCTGGTGTACCATCACGCGCGAGTTGGGCAGTGAGAAGCGCATGCCAGCTTCACCCGCGGTCAGCAGCAGCGAGCCCATGGAGGCCGCCTGACCAATCACCAGCGTGCTCACCTTTGGTTTGATGTACTGCATGGTGTCATAGATCGACAGACCAGAGGTCACCACGCCGCCGGGGCTGTTGATGTACATGCTGATCTCTTTGGAGGGGTTTTCCGCCTCAAGGTGCAAAAGCTGCGCCACGATCAGGCTGGACATGCCGTCATGCACCGGACCGTTGAGGAAAATAATGCGCTCTTTGAGCAGGCGCGAGAAAATATCATACGCGCGCTCGCCACGGCTGGTCTGTTCGACAACCATGGGCACAAGGGTGTTCATATACGTTTCATAAGGGTCGTTCATATCGCCTGCCTGTAGATCGCGTTGCGGCCCGCCCATCGGACCCTACCAAGAGAGTCTTAGTATTGGGTTTGGGGAGCTGCAAGGCCACCTAATGATTTTTGGGTTAAGGGCAGGTAAAGAGCAGGGGCTTGGCAGGTCACTTCTGCGTGGCTCACCAATGCCGATGCTTAGCATCGGCAGCGCCCGAACCGCCCCCACGGGGCGTGCGCTTCGCTTCCTGCCCCTCGGTTCGTGCGCGGTATGCAACCCTAAACGCACCTTTTTCGAGAGAGTGCTTATTGTGGTGACTGTTCACGAGCCATTTCGATAGCCCTACCAAACGCAGCGCTTAACTCTGAATGAACGGATTGAAAAGCACCACCAGCATACCTTGAAAAATCTTCCAGTATTTCAATTGGCTCGTTACTCAATTCTTTCTCAGTAGCAGTCGCACTCTCAACTCGCATAGCCCGAAAGAGACCACAGCCTAGGAAGATTTGGGCGTCGTTTTGTGTAACATCGCCGTGAAGTGTATGGGCAACGCGGTTCCTAACTTTGTTCAGATGCCTGATGCCTGGCATCAAATCGTCAATGACTGGAGATCCTGTGTTGACCAATTCTATCTTCTGCGAAAAGTTCAGCCGAACTCTGGCCAAGTTTTTCAACTGAGGGTTTTCTCTTTCCAAGAACTTGGTCAAGTAATGCTCGACAAAGAGATGGCCTCT
Organism: Shimia sp. NS0008-38b; assembly: GCF_040370365.1. Lineage (NCBI taxonomy): Bacteria > Pseudomonadati > Pseudomonadota > Alphaproteobacteria > Rhodobacterales > Roseobacteraceae > Shimia > Shimia sp. NS0008-38b. The sequence goes on from NZ_BAABWQ010000004.1 coordinate 419,989, forward strand.
TAGTATCCGACCAATAATCTCCGCGTTTTGCGCCCAAGCTTTGTCTATCGCCGCATGCTCTCGTTCGATCTTTTTATTTGCTTCTTGCCGCCCGCCTAAGAGATGGATCACATTTCGTGCTACCAAGTTTGGGTCCGGAATATCCAAAATTTAATGCTCCTAACTATCACAAATCCAATAATTTCGCTGAGTATCGCATTAAACAAATGGAAAGATCAGCTCGTGCCGCTCAGCAAAACGGTCTGACGCGATCTCTAGCATTTATGCCAACAGCGGGTAACAATGGCAAAAGCCTTTAGAACCCTACAGGACCACCCCATGCGCACCTTCGACGACCTTTTCGCCATTTCTGCTGAGCGCAAAGGCGGCGCCGATGCCCTCAACGCTCAGCTGTCCAAGCCCAAATCCGCCGCCGACCTCGCCCAGATCCCCGAGGACCGCTGGCTGGCCCAATTCACCAAAGGTGTCTTTCAAGCAGGTTTCAACTGGCAGGTCATCGAAAACAAATGGGACGGGTTCGAAGCCGCCTTCCACGGTTTTGATGTGGACCGCTGCGCCTTCCTGCATGACGAGGACATGGACCGCCTGATGTCAGACACCGCCATCGTGCGCAACGGCCCCAAAATCCGCACTGTCATCGAAAACGCCCATTTCTTGCAAAGCCTGCGCGATCAGGGCGGCGCGGGCCAAGTGCTCGGCGGTTGGGCCTCCACCGACTACGTCAACCAATTGGACTTCATGAAAAAAGGCGGCTCTCGCATTGGTGGCAACACCGGCCAATATGCCCTGCGTTTCTTGGGCAAAGACAGCTTCATCCTGTCCCGCGATGTGGTCGCGCGTTTGATTGCCGAAGGTGTGATCGACAAACAACCCACCTCCAAAGGCGCGATGAAAAAGGTGCAAGAGACGTTTAACATCTGGATGGATCAATCCGGCCGCAGCCTCACAGAAATCAGCCGGGTTCTGGCGTTCAGCCTGTAAGCAAATCCGCGCCTTATGCGCTGGTCCAAGCTTTCCTTGGACGTTTCCGCACTTTGGCGGTGCACCTCAAGCCATTTTGACGTAGCACTGCCTCAACCCGCACCAATTCTTTGAGGCCCACCTATGACGTCCAAACAGAAAACCGCCATCGTCACTGGGGGTCTCTCCGGCATGGGCTGCGCAATTGCAAAACGGCTGGCAGATGACGGGGCCACGGTGATTGTCGGCGCCCGAAGCGGCGGTGACGACGCCAAAGTCCGCACAGCCCTTGGCGATCACTATGGCACAATCCACGCCGCCCCGCTCGACGTGTGCTCCAGCGACAGCGTCAACGCCTTTGTGGCGCAGGTTGCGGACGACCATGGCGGCGTCGACATCCTGATCAATGCCGCCGGCGTGTATGACGAAGCTGCGATCATCGACCACCCCGATCAAATCTGGCTGGATCAAATCGACACCAACCTGTCGGGCACCTTCCGCATGATCCGGGCTGTGATGCCCCATATGAGAGCGGCGGGATGGGGCAGGATTGTCAATCTCGCCTCGGTGGCCGCGCACAACGGCATGGCCAACAACGCCGCGTATTGCGCCTCAAAAGCCGGGCTTCTGGGACTTGGTCGCTGTGTCAGCCTTGAGGGTGCGGCCCATGGGGTGACCTGTGTGTCGATCAGCCCAACTTGGGTGGAGACCGAAATGCTCACCCAATTCATCGAAGCCGATATGGCCACCACAGGACAATCCCGCGAGCAGGTCCGCGCAGACTACGCCAAATCAAATCCTCAGAACCAGCTGGTTCAACCAGAGGAAGTTGCCGAACTTGCCGCCTTTCTGGTGAGCGATGCGGCACGGGCGCTCACAATGGAAGACTATCAAGTCAACGCAGGCTCGCTTTGGTAGCCCCGCAACTCGACCTGTCACACCGCCAAAACACCATTGCAAAGTCTCACTGCTGCACGCTTTTCAGATAGGCCACAAGATCGGCGATGGGCTGAGAGGTCATGATGGGCTGTCCCGTTGGGGCTTTCATCGCAACATCAAGGCCCTGAAAAAATTGTCCATAGACCGGCATTGGGCTGCCATGACTCACCAATGGGTCGCGCCCGTCGATGCGCCCAATGACCCGCACCACAGGAAACACCCCGTCGTTGTTCTGGCTCAATGTGGTCAGATTGTCGGGCTTGATCGTCAAGACGCCTGCCATCGGTCCCATGCCGTCCAAATTGAACCCATGGCACGTCACACAGTACTCAAGGTAGAGCAATTCGCCCTCCGTGATGTCTTCCGCAAGACTTCCACTGGCCGCCATGGCAATGGCCAAGCTGCACAAAAATCTCTTCATGGCATTGTCCTCCTTAAGCGATAAACTCAGCTTCAGGATGCCATGCCCGTAAGCGCCGCACCTTGATCCGGATCATAGCGCGTGACACACCTTATCCGCGCCGGTAAAAATCATCCGCACCTGCAAAAGAGACCCTGCCATGATCCACACCGAAGACCAGACACCGGACGCGGCACAGATCACCACGCTCTTTGCAGACACTTTCGCCGCATCTGAAGGCGAAACGGAGGGCGCGCTCATCGGCACCTTGGTCAAAAACCTGCTGCGCGACCGTCACTCTGACGGCACGCGGGTCTTCACCGCCACGGACAACACTGTGTTGGTCGGCGCCGTGCTCTTCTCCCCGATGCCCTACACTGACGATCCGCGCAAAGTTGTGCTGCTCTCCCCGATGGCCGTCACCACCGCGCGCCATTGCCAAGGCATTGGCCAGGCGCTGATCAAGCATGCGCTGGTCTCCCTTCGGACAAAAGGTGTGGATGTCGCCCTCACCTATGGCGACCCAGCGTTTTACGGCAAAGTTGGTTTTCAGCCGATCACCGAAGACATCGCCCCTGCCCCACACCCGCTCAGCTTTCCACATGGCTGGATGGGCCAGTCTTTGACCGACGCGCCACTCACGCGGATGACGGGTACCCCCACCTGTGTGACCGCCCTCAACGATCCGCAGGTCTGGTAAAGGTGGCCCTTGTAATTTCCGCCGCCGCGCTATACATAGCGCTCGCACACGTTTTTCTTTTTCGACCACTGTCTCCCTTCCAACGGCGCTCAGTCTCTCGATACAGACCGACCTCGCCGCGCTGCCGCATCCCGCGGGCAGATTTTTAAGGAGACTACGGAATGGCTACTGGCACCGTAAAATGGTTCAACACAACTAAAGGTTTCGGCTTCATCGCACCAGACGGCGGCAGCAAGGATGTGTTTGTACACATTTCTTCTCTGGAACGCTCTGGCCTGACTGGTCTGGCTGACAACCAAAAAGTGACCTTCGACATCGAAGCAGGTCGCGACGGTCGTGAATCCGCGATCAACCTCGCATTGGCATAAGCCTTAGCGATCCAGACATTTAAAGCGCGGCTCCTGTTGGGGCCGCGCTTTTTTTGTTGTGCGGCACCATGGCCCATCGCCGGTCCATCGCCGCACCATCAGCGTCCCTTGTGTTTACGGACGGCGCAAACGCAAGAGCAGCACCTCCGCGAAACAGCCACGCTACCGACGCAATACCGACGTGAATTTTAAGAGATTTCTGGCGCTAACCACTTACGCAACGGCGTCAGCTTGGCCGTCGACCAAAACCCCGTTTTCCAACCGAACCACGCGATCCATACGCGCAGCCAATGCCATATTATGTGTGGCCACCAAAGCCGCCAATCCGGTCTCCCGTACCAGCCTCATCAAAGCGTCAAACACCTGATCGCTGGTCGCCGGATCAAGGTTTCCTGTCGGCTCATCAGCGAGCAAAATCCGTGGCTTATTCGCCAAGGCCCGACAAAACGCCACCCGCTGCTGTTCGCCCCCAGACAGCTCTGCCGGCCGATGATGGGCGCGATGGGCCACGCCAACGGTGTCCAGCAGCTCCTGCGCCCGTTCGGCCGCAGCCTTTTTGCTGACCCCATTGGCCATCTGCGGCAAGGAAATGTTCTCCAAAGCGCTGAATTCAGGCAACAAATGATGGAACTGATAGACAAATCCAATGTCCTCTCGCCGCGCCTTGGTGCGCCGCCGGTCTGAGGTTCCGCCCAGCTCTTTCCCGCCGATCTCGACCACACCCACATCTGCTTCATCAAGCAAGCCCGCGATGTGCAACAACGTCGATTTCCCCGCACCAGATGGGGCCACAAGCGCCACCATCTCTCCGGCTTTCAGGTCCAGATCGACCCCGCGCAACACGTGGATCTCACCGGCTAAGCCCTTGTTGTAAAACTTTTCTACGCCGCCCAGCTTTAGCACAACGTCACTCATAGCGCAGCGCCTCCACAGGGTTCATCCGCGCCGCACGTCGCGCCGGAAAGATCGTGACAATGAAGGACAGCCCCAGCGACAAGCTCACCGCGCTGATGACATCTCCCACTTCCAGTTTGGCAGGCAAATGGTAAATCCCTCGGATCGATGGGTCCCAAGCTTCACCACCCAACAAGATATTCACAAACGAGAAAATCGGATCGATATAAGCAGCAAACAAACACCCCAACACCACACCAAACACGGTGCCCAACAGCCCGGTAAACGCGCCACACATGAAAAACACCCGCAGGACGGACCCTTCGGTCAGCCCCATAGTGCGCAAGATCCCAATGTCGCGTCCCTTGTTTTTGACCAACATCACCAAACCAGAGACAATGTTCATCGTGGCAATCAGCACCAGAATGGAGAGGATCACAAACATCACATTGTCCTCCACTTCCAACGCGTTCAGGAAGCCACCAGAGGCCTGCTTCCACGTCCAGACCAAGCTGCGATCCCCTGCCGCCTGCATCAACGGCACCAGCAGGCTCTCAACGGCCTCCGGCTCTGCCACCATCACCTCAATCTCATCCGCCGCCCCGTCCCGGTCAAAGAACAGCTGCGCCTCTGCAAACGGCAAATATACTCTTGTGCGATCAATGTCATAGCGCCCGGCGCTGAAGATATACACCACCTCATACACGCTGATCCGGGGGGAGGTGCCAAAGGCAGTTTTTACACCGTTGGGAGAGATAATCTTAACTTTATCTCCAACCAGCGCCCCAAGCTCCCGCGCGACGCCAGACCCAATCGCTATTCCTTCCTGATAACGTGCCAAATCCCCATCACTGGTCTCAGGATCAGCTATTCGTGGCAGCTCCGCCAAATCCTTGGCGGCCATGCCGAAGACTTCGACACCTGCGTTTCGGCTGCGCAGACTGGCCATCACCTGTCCCTTGACCAAAGGTGCGGCCCGCACCACACCCGGCACCGTTTTTAAGCGTGCGGCCACATCCTCATAGTCACGGATCGTGCGGTCAATCTCGCCAGTTTCTGAAAGTTCACCACTCTGATATACGGTTGCATGGGCATTTGCCCCCAGAATTGTGTCCACAAACTCTGCACGAAACCCGGCCCTTACCGCCAGCGTGGCAATCAAAGCAAACACCGCCAACGTGATGCCAATAAGACTGATCCACGTCATCACACTCACGCCACCTTCGGCGCGTCGGGCCCGCAGATACCGCCAGGCGATCATCCATTCAAATCGGGAAAAAGGGGCGGTTCGACCTGCCATGACTGCTCCGAGTTCTTGTTTGGCGCGACCCTATGGGCCAGCCCGTACAGGGTCAAGCAGTCCGGCCGTCTTGAGCCCCAACGGACAGGCCGCCGCCAATCGCGCCGCCACAACAGCGCGCAATTCCGCCAACTCCGCCATGCGCACGTCGATCTCATGCAACTTAGACCGCAACACTGTTTCGATTTCGTTTTGCGACAGACCGCCATGGAGCCCTTGAAGCAACGCGCCAATTTCTGACAACGTGAACCCCAAGCTCTGCGCCTGCCGGATCAACCGCACCAGGGTGACTACTCCCTCAGGATAGTCCCGATATCCGTTGCCACGCCGATCTGCACGCAACAATCCTTGCCGCTCATAAAAACGCAACGTATCTCGGCTCACGCCAGTGGCCTCTGCCAATGCCCCGATCCGCATCACATTTCTCCTTGACCTTGGACCTAACTCAAAGGTTTACACCTCGTGGCATCCAAATCAACCAATCAAAGGATGCCCCATGTCTCCAAACGCTTTCCACCGTCTATTTCGCATCTCCGCATGGTATGATGTGTTGATCACCTGGCCCTACATGACGCCCGTCACACTAGGCGTCATGTGGACCACGCTCAACAGCGCGCACGCCGCTTCAGGCCTCACACCCCTGCCTGTTCTGACGGTGTATGGGACGCTCTTTGCAAACTTCTTTGGCACGGTTGTCATCATCTGGTCGGTGGTGCGATTGCGCCTGAACGACATGCGGCTCGCACGATATGACGCCGCCGGGCGTTGGCTGTTCTCCACCTGGATGCTTTATGCGCTTTTGAACGGGGCAAGCCCGTTGCTCTGGGGGTTCCTAGCCGTCGAACTCTGCTTTGCCGTGTTGCAATCCCTCCCTGTCAAGACCCCTGCCCCTTAAACAAAAAAACCCCTGCAAAAGCAGGGGCTTTCATCAATTCATACCGCGCCGAAGCGTCAGACTTGGGACCTTACAGCCCAACAACCCGGTGGTTGGCGTAAATCTCGATCAGTTTCGCCACCGCCGCTTCTGGTGCCATCTCTTCGCTTTCACCGGTGCGACGGCTGGTCAACTCCACCACGCCGTTTTTCAAGCCACGCGGGCCAACGGTGATCCGCCAAGGCAGACCAATCAAATCCATCGTGGCAAACTTGCCGCCTGCCCGCTCCTTGCGATCATCATAAAGCGGCTCAAGCCCAGCGGCGACCAACGCCGCCTCCAACGCCTCACACGCCGCATCCGCTTCCGCATCACCCTGCTTGAGGTTCACGATACCCGCATGGAATGGCGTCACGCCTTCTGGCCAAATAATGCCGTTTTCATCATGGCTGGCCTCAATGATCGCCCCCAACAAACGGCTCACGCCAATTCCGTGGCTGCCCATATGCACCGCAACAGGTTTGCCATCCGGCCCCTGCACTGTCGCGCCCAGCGCATCGGAGTATTTGGTGCCAAAGTAGAAAATCTGTCCCACTTCGATGCCGCGCGCCGTGCGGCGACGCTCTTCGGGCACTTCGCCAAACAACGCCTCATCATGTGTCTCATCCGTGCGCGCGTATTTGGAGGTGAACTCCTCCAGCACGCCCTGACATTGCGCCACATCGTCATAATCAATGTCACGATCGCCAAACGTCAGGTCCGTCACAGCGCTATCGTAGAACACTTCACTCTCGCCCGTGTCAGCCAACACCAAGAACTCATGGGTGTCGTCGCCACCAATTGGGCCACTGTCAGCGCGCATTGGAATGGCTTGCAGCCCCATACGCTCATAGGTCCGCAGATAGCTCACCAGATGACGGTTATAGGCATGCAGAGCGTCTTCCTTTGACAGGTCAAAGTTGTAGCCGTCTTTCATGTAAAACTCGCGGCCCCGCATCACGCCAAACCGTGGACGAATTTCATCACGGAACTTCCACTGGATCTGATACATCGTCAGCGGCAAGTCTTTGTAAGAGCTCACATTGCTACGGAAAATGTCGGTGATCAGCTCTTCGGCGGTTGGCGTGTACAGCATCTCACGGTTATGGCGGTCGGTGATGCGCAGCATTTCGTCGCCATAGGCGTCATACCGCCCGCTCTCACGCCACAGATCTGCAGACTGTACTGTTGGCATCTGCATTGGGATATGCCCTGCCCGCACCTGCTCTTCGTGCACGATGTTTTCAATCTTGCGCAACACTTTGAAACCAAGCGGCAACCAGGAATAGATCCCCGCACTGGATTGTTTGATCATGCCAGCACGCAGCATCAAACGGTGGCTGACGATCTGCGCCTCAGAAGGGGTTTCCTTCAGCACAGGCAAGAAATAGCGGGACAGGCGCATGGACACTTACTCTCTCGGATGGGGCTTGGCACACGTGCGGGCGCCAAAACCGGGGATCGACTTTCGCCATGGGCTAGCCCAATCCCCCGCGCGTGGCAAGGTCGGTGCTTCCAAACGGAGGACACCACAGATACAAAACCCGCAAACACTTCCCCCAAAGGTACGGGCTAGATGCACTACAGAACTGAAATCGACGGGCTTCGTGCCATTGCCATCCTCGGCGTGGTTCTGTTTCACGCGGGCCTCAAGCAAATGTCTGGCGGCTTTGCCGGGGTTGATGTGTTTTTTGTGATTTCTGGCTATTTGATTGGTGGCAAGATTTTGGACGATCTCGCCGCAGGTCAGTTCTCTTTCAAAACCTTCTACACCCGCCGCGCAAGGCGCATCCTCCCGGCGTTGGTGGTGATGATCCTTGCGGTCATGTGTCTTGGTTGGTTTTCGATGATGCCCAATGACTACCGCTACATGGGGGGCGCGGCCGTCACCGCACTTTTGTCGCTGTCCAACGTCTGGTTCCTAACCCGGATCGACTATTTTAACCCGGAGGCCAAATACGATCCGTTGATCCATACATGGAGCTTAGGGATCGAAGAGCAATTCTACCTGATCATTCCCCTGCTCTTGTTGCTACTTTGGCGTTGGCGGCCACGCTACTTGATGCCCGTTCTCGCGCTTTTGGCCCTTGCAAGTTTTGGCATCGCGCTGGTCACAGCAGCGGAGTTTCGCATGGAAGCCTTCTACCTGCTGCACACACGCGCATGGGAGCTTTTGGTCGGCGTGCTGGTTGCTTGGAGCCAACGCAATCGCCCACTGCCAACGGGCATGCATTCGCCCGCGTTTTCGATGGGATTATTGCTGATTGTTTGGGGACTTTGGTCTGTGCCTCCCACGGCACCTTGGCCGGGTTTGTGGACCCTTCCCACGGTAATCGGCACTGTTTTGGTGTTGTGGGCGCCTCAGGCCGCACCTTCTCTGCGCAAAATTCTGTCAAATGCCCCGATGCGGTTTCTGGGACTGATTTCCTATTCGCTCTACCTCTGGCATCAACCTGTGATCAGTTTGCTCAAAAAGGCCTATCTGTGGCCAGACACCCTCTACGGAGTTCTGGCGGTATTGGCCGCAATGATCGCTCTGGCGACACTCAGCTGGAAGTTCGTCGAACAACCTTTTCGCGGCACGGCACCTGTGCCACGACTTCGGCTAGGTGCGCTCTTTCTCGCAGTCGCTGGTGTCTGGGGAGTGGCCATTGCCGGAGACATGTCCAAAGGTTTCCCCGCACGCATGCCCGACCAAGTTCTCGATGTGCTGGCGATGGAGGATGACTACAGCCCCACCTATCGCAAGTGTTTGCCCTCCCGCAAAGATGTTCCCACATATGACTTTGGCACCAGCTGCACATTTGGGCCGGAACCCGCGCCATCGGTCTTATTGATTGGCGACAGTCACGGTGCACGATTGGCGGAGCCCTTGGCCGATGCGTTGTCAGAAGCCGGACTTTCCATGCGGCAACTCACACTTTCCAGCTGCCTACCTGTGGCCGACCTGATCAATGTGGGCCAATCCCGCGCGGCCCAATGTCCAGCCTTTAACAAAGCCGTGCTGGAAACATTGCAGACCGAAACACGCATCAAGAATGTTGTGATGTTTGCCAGTTGGACCAACTACATGTTTGACGAAAGCGGTCCCAATATGTTCGGCCGTGAAAGCGAAGATGGTTTCTACAGTGTATCAACGCTGACGCCACTCCCTGTCTCGCAACAAGAACGCGAAAGTGCATTTGCCCATGCCCTTGCCGCTCAGCTGGACGCATTGGCGCAAAATGATCGCCACGTCACCTTGGTCTTGCCAACACCAAGGCCGGACGTAGACATTCCACGCCACTACGCGACACAGCTTTGGTGGGGCACCCCACTTCCGCAACGCGACGGCTATCCACGCGCAATTTATGACGAATTGGGCACCCGCCTCCAATCCATCGTTGACGACGCGGTCCAAATCTCCACGCTGAATGCTGACCAGTTAAGTATCGTAAAACCTGCAGAGATTTTTTGTACAGCCGACCAATGTGATCTGGTCCGAGAGGGCAAACTGCTCTTTACCGATGGCAACCACGCCTCACTTGCCGGTATAGATCTCATCGTTCCGCCGATTGTAGAGAGCATCCGAAGATCACGCTAACGGCCTGTTCAAAGGTCTCATATTGCTGAGCAAAAATCAGTGTTAAGTTTTGCATGGCGCAATTAGTGCGGAATTAAGCTTTCACTTTTACCACTGCAAAGGGTTTGATCACATTGTCTTGTCAAAAGGTGCCGATCCCGCTTTTTCCCCTTGATTAAGGGAGTGTGACGGCGCAGTTGAAATGGGTGCCCGCACTTTTACCTGAGTAAATGAGTTCAAATGACGAACACGCCCGGAGCTTTGGAGACTGATTTCCCTGCAGCAGATGACCTTTTTCTGCAAGCACTTGGCTTGGTGGATGCCAGCGTCGAACAATCGTTTGACAACCATACCACTCTTGTAAGCCGGGTCCTCAAAACCCCCGTTGCGCTGGTAAGCATTGTACAATGCAATCTGGATCGCCAGTATTTCAAAAGTCACGTTGGCCTCTCAGGGCAGGTCGCTGAGGCACGTCAAACGCCACTCAGCCACTCTTTTTGCCAACATGTCCGCAACAGCGACGCTGTTTTAGAAGTCGGCGATGCGCGCACACACGCTGTTTTGCAACACAACGGTGCCGTAAAAGACCTCGGTATCATCGCCTATTTGGGGGCGCCCATTCACCTACCTGACGGCACCCCAATCGGGGCGCTTTGTGCAATAGACCACAAACCACGCAATTGGACCGCTGACGACCAGAAATCCCTGCAGCAGATCGCGCTCTGCGTGAATGAGCAGATTGCCTTGAAAGCCGCTTTGATCGATGCAAACTCCGCTCAAGAGGATGCCCAATCTGCAGCCCGTTCGCGTGAGGAGTTCCTCGCGCACATGGCGCATGAAATCCGCACGCCGCTGAATGGAATTATCGGGTCCGTCGATCTTCTCACCTCTGAAATAGACGGAACGGATTGCAGCCGTGATGTAAAACAGCTTTTGAATGCGGTCGACAGCTCGACACAGGGGCTTTTGAGAACCCTGAACGACTCCCTTGATCTCAGCAAAATAGACGCTGGCGAATTGGCTTTGGAAATGGCCCCGTTCAATCTGCGCGCGGCCGTCGCCGACGTGATCGCACTGCACCGCTCCTCTGCTGAGTGCAAAGGGGTCATTTTGGAATGCACGGCCACGGACACGGCACCAAATGATTTGCGATTGGGAGATGAATACCGTCTGCGCCAAGTGCTGGGAAATTTGCTCAGCAACGCGGTCAAATTCACGGACCATGGCACCATTCATTTGCATCTGGACGCCGATTCAAGCGGATGCCGCGCCACGGTCACTGACACTGGGGCAGGCATGAGTGAACAACAGCTTGCCCAAGTGTTTGCCCCTTACAAACAAGCGGATGACTCGGTTGCGCGGCGCAAAGGTGGCACCGGTTTGGGACTGGCCATTGTCAAAAAACTGATCACCCTGATGGGCGGTGAGGTCAGCGTAACCAGCACCCCGGACAAAGGCACAACCTTTTCCGCTTGGGCCCCTTTTGCCCCGACTGATTTACGTCCCGACGACGCGGGATTACACGGGCATATGGACAAATCCTTTGCCGGGGCTCGGGTCTTGGTTGCCGATGACAGCCAGGTCAATCAGATGGTACTCGCGCGCATGCTGGAAAGCCTGGGCGCTGAGGTGGTCACGGTTTCGGATGGAAAGTCAGCGCTCAACACAGCTCAAAACGGCACGTTTGACATGTTGTTTATCGACATTCGCATGCCGGAAATGAACGGAGACGACGTGGCCCGCGCACTCCGGGAGTTAGAGCGGCAACAGCAATTGACGAAGCTGCCAGAACTGATCGCTGTGACCGCCAATGTGTTCCAATATCATGTCGACAGCTACCTTGAGGCTGGGTTTGACAAATGCCTGCCCAAACCGATCCGGCGCACCGATTTGCTTGCGTTGCGCGCGAGCTGACTTCCAAGGCTTGCAACCGTCCCCGGCTTGGGCGATGACTGTCGCCATTGGTATTTTGCACGGAGCCCGATTTCATGGCCCTTCCCGCCCATAAGCAGTTTCAGTTCTGGGGTATTTTTGTAGTTATTTTTGCGGTGATGCTTTGGGCCCTTGGCCATGTGCTTTTGCCGTTTGTGCTTGGTGGCGCTATTGCCTATTTCCTTGATCCGGTTGCCGACCGGCTGGAAGAAAGTGGCCTTTCACGTGTGGCAGCAACCGCCATCATCACCTTGGTAGGCGTATTGGTTTTTGCGATTGGCGTGCTTGCGGTGGTGCCAAGCCTGATCCAACAGGCCGTTGCGCTGGCGGACACATTGCCCGAAGTCATCGCGCAACTGCGCACTTTTGTCTCAACGAAGTTTCCCAGCCTTATGCAGCCCGAGTCGGTGATGCATCAAACGCTGTTGCAGATCGGCGAAGTTCTAAAAGAACGCGGTGGTGAGCTTGTCCAAGGGGCGCTCAGCTCTGCCGCCTCTTTGTTGAACGTTGTGATGCTACTGGTGATCGCCCCTGTTGTCGCCTTCTACCTGCTGCTTGACTGGGACCGCATGGTGGCTGAGATCGACAGTTTGCTGCCACGCGATCATGCTCCAACAGTGCGCGCCTTGGCCAAAGACATCGACAAAACGCTGGCCTCCTTTGTGCGAGGCATGGGCACCGTCTGTTTGGTACTCGGCACATACTACGCTGTCGCTTTGATGGTGGTTGGACTTCAATTTGGTCTGGTGGTTGGCTTCATCGCCGGCCTGGTGACCTTCATTCCATACCTTGGTGCGTTGATCGGTGGGGCATTGGCCATTGGTCTGGCACTGTTTCAGTTCTGGGGTGATTGGCTACACATCGGACTGGTGGGGGCAATCTTTGCCATTGGACAAATGGTCGAAGGCAACATCCTGACGCCCAAACTTGTTGGCAAGTCTGTTGGCCTGCATCCCGTGTGGCTCTTGCTGGCCCTGTCCGTCTTTGGTGCGTTGTTTGGATTCGTCGGCATGCTTGTTGCCGTCCCTGTTGCGGCCTCCATTGGTGTACTTGCACGTTTCGTGACGGGCCAATACATGTCATCTAAGCTCTATCGCGGACACAGCGATCAAGAGAGCGACCCAGAGACGGAAAGCGTACAGGACGCCAACTAAGCACCGATGGCTGAACAGCTAAACTTTGATCTGCCCGTTCGGGCAGCCCTTGGGCGTGATGACTTCTTCGTCAGCCCGGCCAATGCTATGGCACTTGGGCTTGTGGACCTCTGGCCCAATTGGGCAGGAGGCAAGTTGGTATTGTCCGGGCCCGTCGGCTCCGGAAAAACCCATTTGACCCACGTGTGGGCGGCAATCGCTGGCGCACACATCATTGATGCAGCAACGCTCACCAAAGAGGCTGTCCCCACGCTTGCCACATCTCCAATTGCGGTCGAAGATGTGCAACGCATTGCCGATGACCCTCAAGCTCAAACGGCGCTGTTCCATCTGCACAATCTGACCTTGGCCGAAGGCAACACCCTGTTGCTCACCGGCGTGGGCGCCCCATTGCAATGGGGCCTCACATTGCCTGACTTACTGTCGCGCATGCAGGGCAGCACCGTGGCCACTTTGGAGCAACCCGACGATATGCTCCTTATGGCCGTGATGGCCAAACAGTTTGGGGACCGCCAACTGACCCCGACACCTGATGTGCTCAGCTACATTGCCAAAAACATGGACCGCAGCTTTGCCAAAACGGCACATCTTGTTGAGGCTCTGGATCAACTCAGCCTCAGTGAAAAGCGCCCCATCACCAAAGCTTTGGCCAAGCGTGTGTTAGACCAAGACTAACCCGCTCAATTGCCTCCACGTTTTTTCCTGTCACAGCACGTATAATTTTTGCGCAGCCACACGCTGGAAATCCCAGACGAATCCGCCTTCTCTGGACCCTTCGAACAAACCCGCTTACAGTCATCTTCTCGTTACCTGCCAATGGCATGAGAGCACTATGACCCAAGCTGACTTTCTGAAATCTGATTTCCCCGCCCCAATCGCCCTGCCCGACGCCGACCTGACGGGCCCCGATAGGTTCCACAACCGCGAACTTAGTTGGCTCGGGTTCAATTGGCGTGTGCTGGAAGAAAGCGAAAATGCCCGCGTGCCTTTGTTGGAACGCCTGCGGTTCCTGTCGATCTCTGCAACCAACCTTGACGAGTTCTACACCGTCCGCGTGGCAGGTCTGCGCGAACTTGTGCGCGAAGGCCACTCAAGCCCGGCACAAGACGGTCTTAGCCCGGCCGAACAATTGGTTCTGATCAACGCTGACGCGCGCCATTTGCTGCAAGATCAGCAACGCATGTTCATCAATCTACGTGGCGAACTTGAAGGCGAAAACATCCACATTATGCAACGTGACGCGCTGTCTGACGACGACCGCGATTTCCTTGCTGATGTGTTCATGAACCGCGTCTTCCCGGTCTTGTCCCCCTTGGCAATCGATCCTGCGCACCCTTTCCCCTTCATCCCCAACACCGGCTTTTCGCTTGCGCTGCAACTGGAGCGGAAGAAAAACAAACGTGTGCTGCTGGCGCTGTTGCCGATTCCAAACCAGATTGATCGGTTTGTATTTCTGCCCTCTCCAGATGGCACCATTCGTGCCCTGCCCCTCGAAGAATTGCTCTTGTTGCACCTAGACAGCGTGTTCCCGGGCTACAAACCCAAAGGCCACTGTGCGTTCCGCGTGCTGCGGGACAGCGATCTGGAAGTCGAAGACGAGGCCGAAGACCTCGTACGCGAATTCGAAGTCGCACTGAAACGACGCCGCCGCGGCGAAGTTGTGCGCCTGAAAATTTCTGCTGATGCGCCGACAGCCCTCAAAAAACTGATCATGGAAGAGCTCGAAGTCACCGGCGACGAGGTGGTGGACATCGACGGCATGATCGGCCTCGCGGATCTCAAGGAGCTGGTGCTGGATAACCGCCCTGACCTGCTGTGGCCGTCCTTCACGCCGCGCGTGCCCGAACGGGTACAGGATTTTGACGGCGATATGTTCGCAGCCATCCGCCAGAAAGACATGCTTCTGCACCACCCCTATGAGACCTTCGATATGGTGGTGCGTTTCTTGCAGCAGGCGGCGCGTGACCCCAACGTGGTGGCCATCAAACAAACGCTGTATCGCACGTCCAAACGGTCCCCCATTGTGGAAGCGCTTTGTGAAGCCGCTGAAGATGGGAAATCCGTCACCGCCCTTGTGGAACTCAAAGCCCGCTTTGACGAGGCCGCCAACATCCGTCAGTCCCGCCGTCTGGAACGCGCGGGCGCGCATGTGGTCTACGGCTTTCTTGATCTGAAGACCCATGCCAAAATTTCCACTGTGGTGCGGCGTGAGGGCGAACAGCTGGTGACATACACCCACTACGGCACAGGCAACTACCACCCGATCACCGCCAAAATTTACACCGACGTCAGCCTCTTCACCTGCGATGCGGATCTTGGGCGCGACGCCAACAAGGTGTTTAACTACCTGTCTGGCTACGTGGAGCCCGAAAAGCTCGACAATCTGGCGATCTCCCCGATCTCTCTCAAACTGCGCTTGATCGAGATGATTGGACAAGAAGCCGAAAACGCCCGCAATGGCAAGCCCGCGGCGATCTGGGCCAAGATGAACTCCTTGGTGGACGCCGAAGTCATCGACGCACTTTATGCAGCCTCTCAGGCCGGCGTGAAGATCTCTTTGGTGGTGCGCGGCATTTGCTGTCTGCGTCCGGGCATCGAAGGTCTGTCCGAAAACATCCGCGTCAAATCAATCGTGGGTCGTTTCCTTGAGCACTCACGTTTGGTGTGTTTCGCCAATGGGCAGGAACTTCCAAACAAAAAGGCGCGTATCTTTATGTCGTCTGCTGACTGGATGGGCCGCAATCTCAACCGCCGTGTTGAAACCTTGGTTGAGGTTAAAAACGCCACCGTCAAAGCGCAAATCTTATCGCAAGTCATGGCTGCCAACATGGCGGATGTCGCCCAAAGCTGGGTGATGAAACCAGACGGCAGCTTTGAACGCACACAGGTGCCCGAAGGCGAATTTGCGTTTAACTGCCACCGGTTCTTTATGGAAAACCCTTCTTTGTCAGGGCGCGGTTCTGCCGGGGCCTCAGATGTGCCCAAACTGACCCACACCGAAGACTGAGAACAATTGACCTTCGCAGACGATTGACCCAAAAGGGCGCGTGGCGCACTGTAAGCCACCACCACGCGCACTTTTGGCTACGATCTGACGCTCTATGACAAACACTTCCTCTCCGGACCACTCGCTGTTTGAACGCCCGATCTTTGAAGATCCCGAAGCACGTGCCCTGTCACGTGTCGGCGTGGTCGACGTCGGCTCCAACTCTGTGCGCCTTGTGGTGTTTGACGGTGCGGCCCGCAGCCCTGCCTATTTTTACAATGAGAAAATCATGTGCGCCTTGGGGGCTGGTATTGCCGAGACCGGCAAGCTGAACCCGACCGGCCGCGCGCGCGCCCTTGCCGCCATCGCACGCTTTGCGGCTGTTGCCAAAACCATGCGTGTCTATGGGCTGACCGCAGTGGCCACCGCTGCTGTGCGCGAAGCCACCGACGGGCCTGATTTCTGTGCGGAAGTGCTCGCACAAACCGGCGTCAACATCCACGTGATCGACGGCTCAGAAGAAGCACGCCTGTCTGCCCAAGGGGTGCTGACCGGCTGGCCCGGTGCCTATGGTCTGATTTGTGACATCGGCGGCGCCTCTATGGAACTGGCGGAAATCAACGACGGCGAGGTGGGCAAACGGGTGACCTCATCCTTGGGCCCACTGAAGTTGCGCGACCTGAAGGGGGGCAAAAAAGGCCGCCGCAGCTTCATAAACGACACGCTTGATGATCTCTATCAACAGATGGGCAATCAACGAAATCGCTTGTTTCTGGTTGGCGGCTCTTGGCGTGCCATCGCCCGCATCGACATGGAGCGCCGGGGCTATCCGCTTAAGGTTCTGCACGAATACCGCATGACAGCCACCACGGTGCGCGACACGGCCCGCTACATTCAGGAAAACGATCTGGACGAACTGCGCAGTCGTTGCGGCATCTCCAGTTCGCGTATGGATCTGGTGCCTCTGGCCATCGAGGTGCTCAAAGGCGTGCTGCGTCGCTTCAAACCCCATGACATCGCCATCAGTTCTTATGGCATTCGCGAAGGTGTGCTCTATGAGCAGATGTCAGATCACATTCGCCAGCGTGATCCGCTGATTGAAGCCTGCCGCTTTATGGAAGCCAAAGACGCCCGCATTCCTGGATTTGGCAAGGCACTCTACAAATTTGTATTCCCACTGTTCAAATCCGCCAAAGCTGACCGGCTGCGTTTGATCAAAGCCGCTTGCCTGCTTCATGACGTCAGCTGGCGTGCGCATCCGGACTACCGCGCCGAAACGGTGTTTGACAGCACAACCCGCGCCAACCTTGGTGGTCTCAAACACAGCGAACGACTGTTTTTGGGCCTATCCCTGCTGCACCGCTACCGAAACAAGGCCGAAGGCACCCGCTTTGAAGACCTCGCTCACCTGCTCAGCGACAAAGAACGCCATGACGCAGAGGTGATCGGCAAAGCCATCCGCTTTGGTGCGATGCTCTGGCAACAAGACAGCAACAACATGGGCACGTTGAAGTATTACCCCAAGAAAGGCGCTCTCAACCTCAGGCTGCCCACAAGCACCGGCGCTCTATACGGCGAGGTGGCCGAAAGCCGCTTCAACAGCCTGTGCAACACACTTGGGGCCACCCCCTCAGTCACGGTCAAGGACTGACAACGCCCCCTGTGAGGTCAGTTGGGGCGCACTTTATACGCGCCCAAAAACCCCAAGGCGGGAGCAATGTGGGGCCGCCAAGAAGCTCGCCTTAACCCACAACACTGCTCACAGCTCTATGCCGCCGCCTTCAGTGCCCTCATCCAGAATCTCGATGTCCTCCGGGGTCTTCTTACGCAGGATGATATCTCCGTTGTCCAACATCTCTGGCGCATGATACTGGCTCCAGTCTTCCACTTTGGAAAAAACCGCCCCCAATCTGGGCCCCATGTCTTCCAAAAACCCCTGCACGCCGGGTCCAATCTCCTCCATCAGAGAGTTTAGGCTCTCAACCGTTGGGGCCATTTCTTCCTGCAAACCTTCAAAGAACAGCGTCAGCCCCCGCTCCATCAAACTCTGCCCGTCCCCGGCCTCCTCCGCAGAGGCGGCCCCCGCAGACAGCCCTATGATGGCTGCAAAGATCAGATGTTTCGTCCTGTTCATGTTGCGCCTCCCACTAAGAACCTATCAAAAGTCTTCAAATCTCGATGTCCAACACCACCGGAAAATGATCCGACGCAGTCAGCAACGCCTCGCGCAAATCCTGCACATCCCAACATGTCTGATCCTCAAACGGATGCCAAATCCGCCAGCGCGGATCCGCCGCCTGTAGGCCTTCTGAGATCATCACGTAATCCAGCAGCGCGTTCAGATACCGGCCTTCGCGTTCAATGTGAAACCGCGCCGTGGTGGGTTGTGCGGCCAACCGATGACGCAGTGCCATCTGTGCATGTGGGTCAAACATCGCAGCACCGCCGCTGGTGCCTAACAGGATTTCCACAGAGGAGCGCCCAAACAAATCCTCGAAGGCATCCAAGCCCGGACCGTCGTTCAGATCGCCCATCAGGATCACGTCGTCACCACGTTCCAAATCGTCTTCAATGCGCCGCCTAAGCCAGATCGCCTGCGCCAACTGCTTGCGTCGATTGGCGATGGAGATGCGCATCACCTCATCATGGGTGCGCGCACCGTGCGGCGCTTTGGATTTCAAATGCGCACCAATCATCCGCAAGTTGCGACCCGCTGCGGTGCGCACAGCCAACTCCAATGGTGGCTTGGAAAACACCACTTTGTCTTCCGTTGCATCAACATCCAGATCAATGCGCAGCACCCCGTCAAACCGCGGCGCGCCCGTCATGCCTGACGCGCCGATCTCCTGCCCGCGCGGGTCATGCACAGGGCTGAGCGCATCAGGATCATAGAGCAATGCAATCTCTTGTTGGGTGGAGTTGGCAAAGCCCATCACCGCGCGGTGCGCGCGCAGTTTGAAAGCGGCGGCAAAGTGTTCCAAAGCCTTGACCGTGTCACGCTTGCGGCCCTGATCCGGCGCTTCCACCACCATCACGGCATCCGCATCCAAGGCGGTGAACACCACACCAAGAGCCTCGATCTGCGCCGCACGTGTCACATTCTGTCGACCTGACCAGCCGCCATCCATCACAAGCCGATTGTTGTCGTCAAATAGGCTGGAAAACCACTCCACATTGTAGGTGGCTATCCGCATGGCTTAGGCCGCCTCGTTGATTTGATCCCAAGCACGGTTGATGTCGATCATCCGTTTCTCGGCAATCTTCACCGCTTCTTCAGGCACCCCACGTGCAATCATTTTGTCAGGATGGGTCTCACGCACCAGTTTGCGCCACGCTTTGCGAATGTCTTCGATCGACATTTCTGGCGCCACCCCCAACACCCGGTAGGGATCGGGTTCAGCATCCGGGACAAAGCGCGCGCGCATGGCCTGAAAACACAGCTCATGCATGCCCAGAATTTCGGCCACACGGCTGAGAAAGATATCCTCGTTGGGGTGATATTCCCCATCCGCAACCGCGATATGAAACAGGCCTTCCATCAAATCATCCGGCCGGCCATCAACCGCGCCGAACATTCCCTTGATGCGACTGGCGTATTCTTCAAAGCCCGCCACATCCTGACGTGCCATGTTAAATACTTTGGCGGCGTTCGCCTCATCTTTGGGGGCAATCTGAAACACGTCCCGAAACGCGGTGACCTCGTCACGTGTCACCAACCCATCCGCCTTCGCCATTTTTGCGCCCAAAGCAATCACCGCAATGGTGAACGCCACGGTCCGTTCTGGCGGTGCGCGCAGATGATCAAACACCGAGGAAAGGGACTCACCCTGACTGAGGGCTGAGAGAGCTTGGGATATGCGAGACCAAATCGACATATGCTTACAATATCCTCTCTCACAGAAATGGCCAGCGCTGCATTACAGCATCTTTTGCAACAGCACCAAATCCATCCAGCGATCAAACTTGCGACCAACCTGCGGCATGCGAGCAACCTCTTGAAATCCCAACGCTTTGTGGAAATTGATCCCTGCGACGTTTTCGCCTCCAACCGCGGCCACCATCACATGGAAATCGCGCGCTTTCGCCGCCTCTTCCAACGCATCGACCAACGCCCGCCCATGCCCCTTACCGCGAGCTTCCTGCGCCAAATACACCGTGTGTTCTGCGGTGTGGGCATACCCCGGACCGCTGCGAAACGGTCCAAAAGTGCCAAATCCCACAACCCGACCGGCCTCCTCGTGCACCAAAAACACCGCGCCAGACGCCAGAGCCGCCTGCAATGCGCCCAGTTCTTTCTGCTCGGTTGTGAACGTGCTCACACCTTCTCGGATTTCGTGGTTCCAAATCTCCGCAATTGCCGGGACGTCAGTACTGACCGCGTCTCGCAAGCTCATTGCAACACCCGCCGGCCATGCGGCGTCTCAAATGTCGCCCTCACTTCAGACGCCCCGCTGACAAAGACCACGCGCGGGTCGTCCAACGCCACCAGCTTTCTCAAAGCCTCAGCCTCAGGGTGTGCGACCTCCAACCGGATCAACGCCACACCGGAGGCTGGTAAGATCTCCGCAGGCGTCACCGCCACATCCCATTGGATAAGCGCGGGAAAGCGATTGTCATACGGCAAGACACCTGTGCCTGGAACCGCCATGCGCCAGCGCAGGTCCCCCCGCGACAGCGCAACCGACTTGCCCGCATCCGCCTCAATGAGAGCGAGATCGGCATCCAAGTCGTCGCTGCGGCAAATCCAGTTGCTCAGCCTTGGAGCACCCGCAAACCGATCAAGGTCAAACCATCTTGGATATGGCAAAGCGCCAACCGCTGGATTGGCCGAAATCGCTTCCAGATACAGTCCGTCTGCCAGCCCAATCAGCTGGTTGTGCGTCCCAAAATGCGCGTGTTCCCCACCTGGCCCCATGGGCACACCAAGCGCGGCTTCCACATGCGCCACCGCCTCAGCAAGGCTCCCGCCAGCCACGGCCAAATGATCCAATGTCAACATGGCTCGCCCCTTCTGCTTGTTTGATTTCCGACACTCTACCTTATCCGCTTCCGCGATCTCAGCAACACCAGATGCGCACATGTGCCTGAGCCCGCCAGTCAACGTTTTCAATTTCCTGTTGTGCGTGTACCGACCTAGTCTTCCACCGCCCCCATTCGCAAACATCAAACGGGCGGTCGCCAGACAGTCAGACGAAGAGTTGCTTAGTCCATGTCAGCGCACTAGTTTCCGGTCATTGACCGTTGATCGACTTGAACTGGGAACGCGCATTTTGCCATTGTCAAACATCCAAAAACTGACGGTCAGCCTGCTGGCGACCCTCTTGGTGACAGGATGTTCCATCAATGAATTTGGCCTAATTCACACAGAGATCATGCAAACGGAAACGGCCTCGGTTTATGTGACCAGCGCCCCCGGCATTCACTTGGACACCCGCGATGCCCAGCCCAGCCTCACCCTCGGGCACTACAAGGCCACACATGTTTTTGTCGCGCCATCCTCGGAGGCCGAAGAGGCAATCCTCCCCGCAAACCCATTTCAAACCCAACACCCACATCTCAGCGCCAGCCGGGTGGTTGGCCTGCAGCTGAAATCCGGAGAGGGAGAAACCAGTTTCACGCTAGGATTGCGCGAGCACACCTCTTTGTCCGCCCTTGACAGAACTCAGAGCGACTGTAGGCTCATTCGATATTTACCAAACAATCTAGAACAAACTTTTTTACGAGTGTCAGACGGTGGGGATTGTTTTTTAGAACTTTAAGGAGGGGGAGGCACGTCGTTGCGACTGGCACATTCCGGACTAATTCTGACAGCTATTTTGCTCTCAGGCTGCGAAGCAAAAAATCTTTACGTGGCGCATGACACCGTCATCGGCATCAACGCGAAGCTCAGCGATACGCGCCAACAGGGGCGTTTGGTGATTGGGTATGATCGCGACTACGTGACGATCATTCCCAAAAGTGTAACCGTTTCGGACGGCAACGGCGGCACCAAAAAAGATGTGATGGCCTCCATCGGCTGCAATCGCGCCAAGGTCAAAGGCGCGCGACTTGTCCAATATTCAGATTTTGTTGTCACAGGGGATGCTGCGGTGTCCTTGGCCAGCAAGTTGAACGGCACAACAACGGTCTTTGATTGTGAAGTCACCGACTCCAAAGACAAGGAGGGCGGATCATGAAGATAGTCCTCCCGCCTCACCGCACCTTTCTGATGGGTCTGGTTGCCCTATCGATGTCTGGCTGTGCCGACCTCACCACAAACACCATGGTTTTTGGCGAGCGTACCGGCATCAACATCGGCGTGACCGTTGATCCCGCCAAATCAACCCCTATCGAATTGAACACCGGCTTTCGACGGCAGGTCATTGGTGTCACCCCGCCCAGCAAAGTGGATGCCAACGGCAATGCCGTGGGCGAAGCCGCCAACATGGCCTCAAACTTCGATCTTGCCCAAGCCGTCGACGAAAGCGGCAACCCATTGACCGGCGGCAGCGTGTCTATGCGTGGCTCCTTTATGTCTGGAAAAGCCGCCACCACATTCTTTGCCCGCTCGGACGAAAACACGGTCAACGCGGTAACAAACAAACTGGCCGCCAAACAGGTTGTCGCGGTCGAAGGCTCCGCCAATACCGCCGAAATCGCCGTTGAGGATACTTTGGTCGCGCTGATCAACGCCAATCCAAGCGAAAACGCGCCGCGGTATCTTACCCTTGCAAAAAGCAAAGGGTTGACGGTCGCACCGCATGGCTCTCCGCAAATTTCAGCGATCCTGACGGCAAAAGACGCCCGAAATGCAGCCGGCAACAAAGAGATTCTAAAAGAGCTTAGTGACAGCTAAAGGAGGTGCTTTATGGCCTTTGAACCTTGGCAAGTGACCCGACAGGAAAAGAGTTCGCTTGGGGGGCTGCAAGACGCTTGTTTAGACACCGGAGGCCAATTTTCCTCCTCACCTGACCCGAACAACCCGGGCAAATTCATCGCCTATTGCACCTATGAGGTGCCTGATACGCTTGGCGCCGCGAAAAATGTATCTCTGCCAGCCGTCCTAAATGCGATGAATGTGCCGATTGAGGTCACTTCGCGTGATCTTCAAGCGCTTCAAGCTGTGGCCGCCTCTGAAGTGGGGCATTTTCAGAAGTACGGAGCCACCCAATTTGAGGGCGGCCTGGCGGCGGTTGTCGACACAGTTTTCAACCGTGTTGCACACAAAGGCTACCCCCGCACCATCGAAGCCGTCATCAACCAGAAAAGACAATTTTCTGCGATCAACAAACTGGAGGGTTGGCATGAACTGCCCACCCCAAAAACAGCCGTTGCCCAGTTTGTCGAAACCCACGTCAAAAATCGCGCTGCTGGCCAAGCCAGCGCCATCAAGGGCGCCACGCATTTTTTGAATCCCTATCTCTCAAGCAGCACAGCCATGGCCAATTGGGGCCGACATGTGAAAGCAAACCCAACCGCCGTCTGGGGAAATGACGCTGCCAAAGATGTGCATTATCACGGGTTCCCGCCCCATGGCACGCTGCCCGTACCGTATATGATCCAGTTTGAAAGCGAGCGATTCCACTTTGATGCTGTCGGTGCCCAAGAGGCAAAGCCAAGTGTCGAAATGCCAACCGACACAACCACTCTGGCACAACACATCGCCCGAATTTGCAAAGAAGAATTGGCCTTCTTTAAGAACGGCAGCGCCAAGGAGTCCGAGGATCCACAGTATCTGCGTGTCGGCGACTATTGGGCAGTTGTCGACAAATCCTACACCGGAAGAACCGTCCTCATTGACGAAGATGGCAACGACTATAATCCCGCGTGGTCCGCTGTGTTTGTCAGCTATGTCCTGCACAGCGCAGGCGCGAATAACTTCCCGGCAAAGATGGCGCACGCAAGATACTTCCAGCGCTTTGTTCAGCTGTCAAATTCCAACCTGTATCGGGCCTTTGCGCAAAAGGACGAGACCCCGCAAGTGGGGGACATCGTGCACTACGGACGGCAATACGCCAAACGCTTTGATTTTTTAACCGCTCAGGCCCGTTATGGCGAAGACGGATCTTACCCGTCCCACAGCGATATTGTTGTGTCTGTTGACCTTGCGGCCAAAAAGATCACCACCATTGGCGGCAACGTCAGCAACTCGGTGAAGGCAAAAACAGTGCAGTTGGACGCCGACAACAAACTGGTCGACCGTCGCGAAAGCGGCAAGTCCTACCCGTGGATTGGCATTCTGAGATTGGTCAAATAACCCATGCCTTAGGCCATCGCGCCGCAGACCGTGCGACACGTTTGCTTTTGGGCGCAGCTGCGATTTGAGCCAAAAACCTGCGGGGGGTCTGGGGGCAGACGGACGGCCCCCAGCCCTCTTAGGTTCTTGTATCGCGGATCAGCTTGAGAATGTTCTCCGCAGCTTCCGGAATGTTGGTGCCGGGCCCAAAGATCGCCTTCACACCCGCCTCTTGCAGAAACGCGTAATCCTGCTGCGGTATCACGCCGCCACAAATCACGATGATGTCTTCCGCATCTTTCTCTTTCAGCGCTTCAATTAGCTGTGGTGCCAGTGTCTTGTGCCCGGCCGCCTGCGAGGAAATGCCCACCACGTGCACGTCGTTGTCCACCGCATCCTGCGCCGCCTCTGCAGGGGTTTGAAACAGGGGACCAACGTCCACATCAAATCCGATGTCCGCAAAGGCCGTGGCAATCACTTTGGCACCTCGATCATGCCCATCTTGGCCCATCTTCACCACCAACAGGCGGGGGCGACGCCCCTCCTCTTCGGCAAAATCCTCGATGGATTTCTGAATGGCCGCAAAACCCGCGTCGCCCTCATAGGCGGCGCCGTATACACCTGCCAGCGTTTTCACTTCGGCCCGGTGACGTCCAAATTCCTTTTCCATCGCCATGCTGATCTCTCCCACCGAGGCCCGCGCCCGCGCCGCTTCCACAGCCGCCGCCAAAAGGTTGCCGCCCTCTTTTGCCACTTTGCTCAGGGTCTCAAGTGCTGCGTCGCATGCCGCACTGTCCCGCTCCGAGCGAATGCGCTCCAGTCGCGCCACTTGGCTTTCGCGCACCGCCACATTGTCCACATCCAGAATGTCGATCGGGTCTTCGCCGTCTTTGCGGTATTTGTTCACGCCCACAATGACTTCGTCGCCTTTGTCGATCAGCGCCTGACGCGTCGCCGCACTTTCCTCGATGCGCAGTTTGGGCATGCCTGAGGCCACCGCCTTGGTCATGCCGCCCATCTCCTCAACCTCTTCCATCAAGGCCCAGGCTTTTTGGATCAAATCATCGGTCAGGCTTTCGACGTAGTAGCTGCCCGCCAACGGGTCGACCACATTGGTGACGCCAGTCTCTTCTTGCAACACAAGCTGCGTGTTGCGCGCAATCCGTGCGGAGAAATCCGTCGGTAGCGCAATCGCCTCATCCAGCGCATTGGTGTGCAACGATTGTGTGCCGCCCAGCACGGCGGACATCGCCTCATAGGCGGTGCGGATCACATTGTTGTACGGGTCCTGCTCCTGCAGGCTCACACCAGAGGTCTGACAATGTGTGCGCAATGTTTTGGAGCGTTCGTTCTTTGCACCAAACTCGGTCATCACCTTGTGCCACAAGAACCGCGCCGCGCGCAGCTTTGCGGCCTCCATGAAGAAGTTCATGCCAATGGCAAAGAAGAAGCTCAGACGCCCAGCAAACTTGTCGACATCCATCCCCGCATCCATGGCCGCGCGCACATATTCACGCCCGTCAGCCAGCGTATAGGCCAGCTCCTGCACGAGGTTCGCGCCCGCTTCCTGCATGTGATAGCCGGAAATCGAAATGCTGTTGAACTTCGGCATCTCGTTCGAGGTGTACTCAATGATATCACTGATGATGCGCATGCTCGGCTCTGGCGGATAAATATAGGTGTTGCGCACCATGAACTCTTTCAGAATGTCGTTCTGAATGGTGCCCGCCAGCAGGCTCTTGTCGTGCCCCTGCTCTTCGCCTGCCACAATGAAGCTGGCCAAAATCGGCACCACAGCGCCGTTCATGGTCATCGACACCGACACTTTGTCCAGCGGAATGCCGTCAAATAGGATTTTCATGTCCTCAACACTGTCGATCGCCACGCCAGCCTTGCCCACGTCGCCCACAACCCGCTCATGATCGCTGTCATAACCCCGGTGCGTAGCCAGATCAAAGGCCACCGACACACCCTGCTGACCAGCGGCCAGATTGCGGCGGTAAAACGCGTTGGATTCCTCGGCGGTCGAGAACCCAGCATACTGGCGGATCGTCCAAGGACGCCCGGCATACATGGTTGCCTTGGGCCCTCGTGTGAACGGACCAAATCCAGGCATGCTGCCCATGTGGTCCAAATCTTTGGTGTCCTCTTCGGTATAAAGAGGTTTGACATCAATGCCTTCCAACGTCTTCCACGTCAGATCTTCAAGCGGTCTCCCGCGCAGTTCTTTTTCTGCCAGTTCGGCCCATTTCTTGGTGTCCGTCATCGCTGTCATCCTCGTGCCTTGCTAAGAGCCAAATCGGCTGGCTTGGCCAACTCGATCCGCAGTGCTGTCTTCAATCAGATACCCCAAGCCATCCGCTCCGGCGCGCAGCCAAGCGAGATCCTCAACGTAAATTTCTCTCAATATGTCGACCTGCAGGTCCCCAAATGGGTGCCAGCGGTCCATGCCCTGCGGCAAAACCTCCGTGGGTTCGCCGCGGTCTTTCAGTATCTCGCGCAACTCCGGCAGCTTGGGCACCTGTGCCAAGCCGTTGAGGCGAAAATTTGTCGGCGGCGCAAACCGCCCCTTGATCGCAAATCCGGTCACGGTCTGTGGTTGTTCGCCCAAACGCTCATAAGGGACCACCACAACCTCTGTATCCGGTGCGGCGCACGCCACATCCATCACCACTTTGCGCCAACTGCGGGGCTGTGTCACAAGCCGGTCCAGCATCGCCTCATCCGGCATGCCAATCCCTTTCTTGAGCCCATGTGCCAACGCGCCACCCCAGTAGTCTTCAAGCGCGCGAATGCCGATGATGATCCGTTTCACCCGTCCACCAAAAGCATGCACCATCCGTGCCACACGTTCGCCCGCCGCAGGATACAGACGTTCCGCCGCCAGGTTGTTCTCCATGGTGCCCAACATCACCGGGTCCAACACCATCAGCTCTTTGATCTTGTCCCGCTCCAGCATGGCACAGCGCAGCTGCACACGCCCTGCACCGCGCGCCCGGCGCATATCAACGCCGTTCAATCCCGACCGCAGGGTCAAACCGTCAAACAGCCCCTTGCGCGTCACATCGGTGGTCCACACTTCTACGCCGCGCGATCTCAGCGGTTTGCGGTTGCGGTTGAGATAGCTCGAAAGCGTGGAAACCCCAGAGAGATGGCTTCCCACATGCAGGATGACGTCCATGGCAGCGTGCACCTTTGTTAAGGCCCACCCCCAAGGTGCGACCGGATATACAGAGGCCGCCATCATGTCTTAACACCCATGGAAATGCTGTTAACTGACGTTAAAATTTGACCCACTTTCACAAAGGGGATCGTAATGCTGCGTTGGGCGCTTATATTGGTGTCAACAGGAGAGACGATGACATACCGCTTACCCTTTGTTCTGATTGCCATAATGGCCGCCTCAGGCGCCACCGCGCAGGCCTCAGAATCTGCCCCCAAATCTGCCGAAATCACGACATCCGAAGTTGGATCGGAGGAGGCAGAAAATACACCGGAATTAATACAATCTGATCCCAACGCCAGTCTGGAAGACTTCCTTTGGGTCAATCGCCCTCTGGTGATCTTTGCTGACACGGACCGCGACCCCCGATTTGCACAGCAAATGGACTTGATCAACGCTTTGCCACAAGAGCTGCTCGAACGTGATGTGGTGGTGCTGACAGACACCGATCCCGCCGCCCAGTCTGCTCTGCGCGAAACACTGCGACCTCGCGGGTTCACCATGGTGCTGCTCAGCAAAGACGGCACCGTGTATCTGCGCAAACCGCAGCCTTGGACGGTGCGCGAAATCTCGGCCAGCATCGACAAATTGCCTCTGCGCCAGCAGGAAATCCGCGACCGCCGCGAGCCATAAGCGGCGGTGGGTGCCGTCAGCGTGATATGTCGCGCCGCAGCTCTCACGGCATGGGGGCTCCGCGTGCGGCCACCAGCACGTCATACCAATCCTGACGGCTCAAACGCACATCGTAGGCTTTGGCACTGTCTCTGATCCGGGCCACATTCTGCGTGCCAATCAGGGCAACCGTGTTGGCCGGATGCGCCAACACCCAAGCCAGCGCCACATGATCCACACCAACACCCTCGCGCGCAGCAATCGCCTCCAACACCGCCAGCACCCGCGCTTCTTGTGTGCCCGCTTCAGGCTGATGCTGGGGCGTCAACCGCCCCCCGCCCAGCGGCGACCACGCCATGGTGGTCAGGTTCATCTCTTGGGCAATGTCCAGCGTGCCATCCTGCAGCGGTTCAATCGCCAAAGGTGAGAACTCGGGCTGCGTGGCCACCAGCGCAAAATCCAACTTGCTCTGCAACGCCCGGATCTGGGTGTGGGAGAAGTTGCTGACACCTGCTTCACGGATTTTTCCATCCGCGCGCAATTGCGTCAACGCCGCTGCCACCTCCTCAAAGGAGGCCAGTAAATCGGGTCGGTGGATCAGAAAAACGTCGATCACATCGGTCCGGAGCCGCGCGAGCGAGCCCTCGCAGCTGGTGATCAGATTGGACGCGCGGCTGTCATAAGGCACCGGCGGATGAATCCCCGCTTTGGTCACCAGAACGGTCCGTTCTCGCAGCCCCGCGTTGGCAGCATAGACATGCCCCAAAACGTCCTCTGCCCCGCCAAATCCTTCCCCGCCAAATCCATAAATCGCAGCGGTGTCCACAAGGTTTGCACCAATCTCAAGCGCCGCTTCTATTTTGGCTGTGGCCGCAGGCACCGTGCTGCCAGAAAACCGCCAACAGCCGTAAGCCAGCCGCCCGATCTCAACTGCGCCCATCTGCGTTTGGCGGCTGATCGCCACATCACTCTCACTCATGCTTGTGTCTCTCCCTTGTCAGACCCACCCGGTCTCCCCATATACAGGTCACGCGAAACGTGATCTCGCAGGCCCACACAACCCGGTGTTGCGCTGTTGTAAGAATACCGTAATCCGCGTACACTATGGTCATCTACACGAGCTGTTGGAGGTACGATCATGAGCTACACCCCTAAAGAGCCGCGTCAGTCAAACGATCGGCCTGGTCCCGATCCGTCTTACTGATCCACGCCCGCAATGATTTGCGCGCAGCATCTTGCTGCGCTTGTCGCTGCGCAGCCACACTGACACTGCCTGCGTCGTCCCAAACTCCCAAAGAATAATTCAGCATCGTCAGCGCATCGCGCGCCCGGCTTTCGCATTCCACGGTCATCTGGATATAGTGCCCATACGCCCCGCTGCGCCGTTCTGATGTCAACGCGCGAAACTCTTCGCCCATCATCTGATCCGCAAAGGCCTGTAAGTCGGCCAATTGGCAGTAAAACTGCACAACCTCATCCACCACCTCACTCGGCAGATGATGCAGCCGGTCTTTCATCGCCTCAAACACGATCATCTTGGCGTCTCGCACGATAAAAGGGTGAAACGCGCCCTCCCCGTCACCACCCGCCAAGATCTGCGCCTGCACGCCACGGCCAAATGCACGCGTGTCGCGGTCCCGCCACGTGAAGGTCTCCCAACAATCCTGAATCTCCGCGCGCAGGGCCAGTTGCACATCGGTCTGCATCTCTCTGCGCTGTCGGTCACGGTTCCAATCTTGCGACAGAAAAGCCACCAACCAGCCAGAGGCCACAACCAGCCCCGCAATAAGCGCCTGCCGGATCGGCACGTCCAACACCTCGGCGTTTGCCAGAAATGCGATGACCGCAAATCCAACAAGCACGAGGCAGAGAACAAGCAGGCGCGCCAACATCAGATCACTCGAATTCCATGATCACGTCATCCACCGCAAGACTGTCGCCAGCTGCCGCGTTGATCTTGGTCACCACCGTGGTCTTCTCCGCACGCAGGATGTTTTCCATCTTCATGGCTTCCACAGAACACAGCGCTTGGCCTTCCTGCACCTCATCCCCCACTTCCACATCGACCTTCACGATCAGACCCGGCATCGGGCACAGCAGCAACTTGGATGTGTCCGGTGCCACTTTCTCTGGCATCAACTGCGCCAGTTCCGCTTGGCGTGGCGTGCGCACATGCACCTTCAGATCCGCCCCACGGGTGCGCAGACGGAAGCCACCCGAAACCTTGCCAACCTTCATCACCAGACGCCCGCCGACATCAACCTTGGCCAGCTGATCGCCCGGCGTCCAATCAGATGCCACACGCAGCTTGCTGCCATCCTCAAACTTGATGGTGGAGCCTTCCCGATCTGCCTTCACCTTCACGGCGAAATCCTGACCTTGCAAACTCACCACCCATTTCTTGCCCACGCGGCGCTCATGGTTGTCCATGCGACCAGACACACGGGTGCGCCGGATTTCGGCCACCCGGTGCATCGCCGCCGCAGCCGCCGCCACGCGCTTTAACTCTACATCCGGCAGTGTGACACCCTCAAACCCATCCGGGTATTGCTCCTCAATAAAGGCGGTTGTCATATCGCCCTTGATGAAAATCGGGTGATCCATCACAGCACTCAGGAATGGCAGGTTGTGGCCAATGCCCTCAACCTCAAAGCTGTCTAGCGCCACACGCATCGCTTCAATCGCCGCGTCCCGTGTTGGCGCCCATGTGCACAGCTTGGCAATCATCGGGTCGTAATACATGCTGATTTCGCCGCCCTCATAGACGCCTGTGTCATTGCGCACGACCTCATCGCCCGCATCCCCCGGCTGCGTGCCGGGTGCGTAGGCCTTGGTCTCCGCAGGCGGACGATAGCGGGTCAGACGACCAATAGAGGGCAAGAAATTGCGATAGGGGTCTTCCGCATACAAACGGTTCTCAATCGCCCAACCCTGCAGCTTCACATCCTCCTGGGTGATGCTCAGCGGCTCGCCATTGGCCACGCGGATCATCTGCTCCACGAGATCCACACCGGTGATCAACTCCGTCACAGGATGTTCCACCTGCAAACGGGTGTTCATCTCAAGGAAATAGAAATTCTTGTCGCCATCCACGATGAATTCCACCGTGCCCGCGCTGGCATAGCCAACCGCTTTGGCCAATGCGACCGACTGCTCGCCCATCGCTTTGCGTGTGGCTTCATCCAAGAAGGGGCTTGGCGCCTCTTCAACCACCTTCTGATTGCGACGCTGGATCGAGCATTCCCGCTCGCCCAGATAAATCCCGTTGCCATGTGCATCACAGAGCACCTGAATTTCGATGTGGCGCGGTTGGGTCACAAACTTCTCGATGAAAATCCGATCATCGCCAAAGCTGTTGGCCGCCTCGTTTTTGGAACTCTGAAACCCTTCGCGGGCCTCTTGGTCGTTCCACGCGATCCGCATGCCTTTGCCGCCGCCGCCCGCAGAGGCCTTGATCATCACAGGGTAGCCAACCTCGTTGGAGATTTTCACCGCATCATCAGCGTCTTCAATCAGCCCCATATAGCCCGGCACAGTGGACACGTTGGCCTCTTGGGCGATTTTCTTGGAGGTGATCTTATCCCCCATGCTCTCAATCGCGCCCACAGGGGGGCCAACAAACGCAATACCTTCCGCCGCCAAAGCTTCGGCAAACTTGGCATTTTCCGACAAGAACCCATAGCCCGGATGCACCGCTTGCGCGCCGCTTTCACGGATCGCATCCATGACTTTGTCGATCACAATATAGGACTGGTTCGCGGGCGGTGGACCAATGTGGATGGCTTCGTCTGCCATCTGCACATGCAGCGCCTGCTTGTCGGCGTCTGAGTAAATCGCAACCGTCTTGATGCCCATTTTACGGGCCGATTTGATCACGCGACAGGCGATTTCGCCCCGGTTGGCAATCAGGATCTTGTCGAACATTATCTCGTCCTTTTGGTCTTAGGTCAGGCGGCGAAGGCCGCCTGATTTGGCAACAAAAAAGCCATCGGTCCGCGCAAACGGTCCGATGGCTTCGTTTTCGGGTCCGGTCGCAACGCGACCGGAGAAATCAGGTGTGTGCCACGTGCCGCAGAAGCGGCCGGGCGGTTAACACTTGTTGGAGAACTCTTTGCAGTAGACGACGTTGGCCGCGCTGCCAACGATGGCGCCGGCCGCCAGATTGCCGCCGACAACCGCCGCGGTTGCGGTGCCCGCCCCCGCCCCGATGAGCGCTTGCTCACCAAATGTGTCGCCACAGGCCGCAAGGCCTGAAAGTGCAAAAAGTCCGATAAGAGTTGCTTTGATACGCATGTGCCTGCTTCCGTGTTTCGCGCGGATCTTAAGCCCGCTGCTGTTGCCTTCGTGGCTTCCGCCGCCCCCTGATTATCATGCACACACACAGCCGTCAGGTAAAAAACGGGTGGCTCTGAAGGGACACAACAAAACCACCCGATAGGGGAAGGGTAACGGAATACACTGTTACAAGAGAGCGCAGGTGAATTGCGCTGCTCCATGTCAGCGATATTGCCATCAAAGCACCGGAACCAAAGTACAATTTGTGCAGTGGTTCGGTTTTGGGCATAGCGCCGCCCATTCATTGATGACGTCGGCAACATCACGCCCAATCCCCGTCAAAAGCATCCGGAAAGGAGGCACGCGCCACAGCTTCGTCAATCACCAAGAGGGCGTCATAGCTTTCGGGATCAAACTCTTCCTCAACCGCCACAACTTCACGGCCAAAAAGCCAGCTCAAACGGCCCGCATCCAGGTTGCCGCGCTCAAAGGGCTGGTCACCAAAATGCTCCCACAACGCCTGCATAAAGCCTGCGTCCGCACGACGGTCAGCAGGTCTGCGATCTTTGAACCGCTCCCGGCGCGTAATTGGCGTCACCCCTTTGGGATTGGCGCGCCGAATGATGAACTGAAAATCCGATCCCGGCAGACGTCCGGGGAACCCACGATGTTTGATCATGCCATAGCCTCCCGGATAAAGAGGTTTGGCGCGGGGGTGTGAACAGGCCAGCTGGCCTGTCCACCTGTCAGGCGAAACGCCTTACTTGTATTTGCCGGTGTAGGTCGGCTCAGTTGAAATCGGCTCTGGGTCGACAACCACATATTCTTCAAGGGGTTCGTCTTGGCCACAGGCCGCCACGATGGCCACAAGGCCGATCGCGAGGAATGTCTTGATGCTCTTGGACATCTGCTTCTCCACTCATTGTTTTGACGTGAAGCAGGATACGTTGATCCTGCCTGCCTCAGTGCCACGGGATTGTGGCATGGGCGCAGGTTACGCAAATCTGCTGCAAAAAGATACAGATACGCGCCCAAGCTCATCTGCTGTGACCGCAAAGCCGCATTGGCGCGCGCCACAGGCAGAGTGTTAACAATATCTTGTGGTGTCATTAGAAACCCTCCCAGATACAGGTGCCGTCCTGCACGCTGAACGCTTCAAAAAATTGTTGGGCGAGATGTGTTGTCACGCCAAATTCTGTTTCTCTGTCGGCCATGGATATAATCACCTGATCTACTTTTTCGTCTGAGATCGCCAAATAAGGCACCGCAACCCCAATGCACAGGTGAAAGAAGTCCTCTTCAATATCCATAAAAGAGACGCCCTGCCGGATCAGCGGCATGACATAGCGAAATCGAGCGACGCGGCTGTTGTCGGCCCGGGTTTGGATCAGGATTTCTTGAAGATGGATGTCGTTACCGGAGGGCACAGCTGGGGTCTCCTCCAAAACCCCAGCCGTGGCCGCGCCCATGAGGGCCCCTCCAAACGCGGCGGAAACTGTAACGTGAGTCGCAAGCTGACACAGATTTTTCGTAAAAGCTCCAAAAAATGTGCGCTTTGGAAATTTTTCTTGCGAAAACGTCAACATATCTGTCGTTTTATTCATACCCGCCCCCGTCTGTGGCGCGCATGTCTTGACCACCTCTCGCGACGTTCCGGGCAGTTCAGAATTTCAAAAATCGTTGATTCTACATGGGCTTGCGCCAGCTTGCCATCCACGGCGCCCCCCGCACGCAGATGAAGTTTGCCCCCGTCACGGCGCACTTCAACAATGGGGGCAAAACCGCGCAAATCCTGCAGGCCACGCCACATGTCTTGTCGCACCTGCTGCGCGGTGCGCAGCAATCCTGCATCCGGCAGGGTTGTTTCCGCCATCACATCCCAACGCACCGGCAAGCGCCGGCTCATGGTGAGCACATCACCTTCGCGCAGGATATGCCAACGGGAGCGGCTCATTGCAACGCCCCAAGGCACACAGAAATTGGCAGATCGTCCACAGCACCGCGGCTCTCACGCTGCAGACAGCGCGTCTGGCCCACTGCGACTGCAGTGAGCCAAACAAGTCGATATGTCAGATCAGTGCCGAACATTACTAAAGAAACTGAACCCTTTACACTTGGCGTTGGAAAAGCCCTCAAAGGTGCCACCATCGGACGCGCGCCAATCTGACACCAGAATGATCCGGTTATATTTACGCGCAGAGAATTGCGCCTTAACTTCTGGCAAAGCGGCCTTACACAGAGCAAGAAGCTGCGACTTTGCGGTGCCACGGTTCTGTGGAACCTGCCCACTCATTGCAGCCACGACCAGCGGCTGTATGTTCACCTGAGACTGGGTACTTGCCCCATCATCACGTGACTGCGTGCTGGTGATTGAGGATTCTTGTATCGCCACAATACAACCGACTCCTCCCCCACCAAAATCAATGGTCTGTTTGCCACGACAGGCTTTATTTTGCGCGACCGCAGGCAGCGCAAACAACATACAGACTACAAAAACGACAAAGCGCATATTCAACTTTTCCTTGCATTAAGTTCTTAGAGAATCTCTCTCTAGCGCATTACAGAGGAATATTGTCGTGTTTTTTCCACGGGTTCTCGAGCTTCTTATTGCGCAGGCTTGCAAAGGCCCGGCTCACACGCCGACGGGTGCTCTGCGGCATGATCACCTCGTCAATGAAGCCCCGCTCCGCCGCCACAAACGGGTTGGCAAAACGGTCCTCATAGTCCGCCGTATGCGCCGCGATCTTCTCGGGATCACCCAGATCTGCACGGTGGATGATCTCTGTGGCACCCTTCGCCCCCATCACCGCAATCTCGGCTGTGGGCCAAGCGTAGTTGAAATCACCCCGCAGGTGTTTGGACGCCATCACGTCATAGGCCCCGCCGTAAGCTTTGCGGGTGATCACTGTCACCTTCGGCACCGTCGCCTCGCCATAAGCAAACAACAGCTTTGCACCGTGTTTGATCACGCCGCCATACTCCTGCGACGTGCCCGGCAAGAAGCCCGGCACATCCACCAGCGTCAGGATAGGGATTTCAAAACAGTCACAGAACCGCACAAACCGCGCGGCCTTGCGCGAGCTGTCAATGTCCAGACAGCCTGCCAGCACCATAGGCTGGTTGGCCACCACACCCACGGTCTGCCCCTCAAGGCGCACAAACCCGGTGATGATGTTCTTGGCGTAGTCTTCCTGAATTTCGTAGAAATCGCCTTCATCCGCCACTTTGGCGATCAGCTCTTTCATATCATATGGCGTGTTCGGGTTTTCCGGCACCAGCGTGTCTAGGCTTTTCTCCACACGCCCCGGCTCATCAAAGAAAGGACGCACAGGCGGCTTTTCACGGTTGTTGAGCGGCAGGAAATCCACCAAGCGGCGCACTTCCGCCATCGCCTCAACGTCATTCTCAAACGCCCCATCCGCCACTGATGACTTCTTGGTGTGTGTGCTTGCCCCACCCAGCTCTTCTGCGGTGACCACTTCGTTGGTCACAGTTTTCACCACGTCCGGGCCGGTCACAAACATATAAGACGTGTCTTTCACCATAAAGATGAAGTCGGTCATGGCTGGTGAATACACAGCGCCACCGGCACAAGGCCCCATGATCACACTGATCTGCGGCACCACGCCGGAGGCCATGATATTGCGCTGAAACACCTCAGCATATCCTGCCAGCGAGTCCACACCTTCCTGAATGCGCGCACCGCCGGAATCATTCAGCCCAATGATCGGCGCGCCGTTCTGGATCGCCATATCTTGGATTTTACAAATCTTCTCTGCGTGGGTTTCTGACAGAGAGCCACCAAACACGGTAAAGTCTTGGGAGAACACATAGACCATTCGACCGTTGATTGTGCCCCAGCCGGTGATCACACCGTCACCCGCAGGCTTCTGCTGCTCCATGCCAAATTCAACACAACGGTGCGCTTTGAACATGTCAAACTCTTCAAAGCTGTCTTCATCCAGCAGCAGTTCAATGCGCTCCCGCGCGGTCAGCTTGCCTTTGGCGTGCTGACTGTCGATCCGGCGTTGCCCGCCCCCCAAACGTGCGGTGTCGCGACGCTCTTCCAATTGCTGCAGAATGTCTTTCATGGCGGTTCCCCGTGATCTTAGGTGATCTCTGTGATCTCTCTGGCGTCCCGCTGCACCTTCTTGCCAGAGCCAGGCACACACGGGGTTTGGCAGCAGCATAAGGTGCAGACTGGTTTGGCAAAAGCCCAATTGAGCAAATTTGCAAACCCTATTGAAAACATGACTAGCTAATTGCAAACTAGCAAATACTTCACAAATGAATTTACCGCATAGACATTTTACTTTTCCGCACCTACCTCTTTCGCATGAGCACACCACCCCAGACACGTGGTCAATTTCTCGACCGCAACACACCGCCCAACATTCTCACGCTGATCCTGCTGGCCGGGATCTCTGCGTTGAGCATGAACATTTTCTTGCCCAGCCTTCCGTCAATGACGGAGTATTTTGATACGGACTACGGCGTGATGCAGCTGTCGATTGCTGTGTATCTGGCGGTGAATGCGGTCCTTCAAATTGTGGTGGGTCCAATCTCAGACAAATTTGGCCGCCGTCCCGTGATAATAGGTGGGCTGGCCGTGTTCCTTGTGGCCACGCTGGGCTGTATCTACGCGCCCAACGCGGCCATTTTCCTCACCTTTCGGATGCTGCAGGCGGCTGTGGTGGTCGCCATGGTTCTGTCGCGCGCTGTAGTGCGCGACATGGTGCCGACGGATCAGGCTGCCTCGATGATTGGTTACGTCACCATGGGCATGACCGTGGTGCCAATGCTGGGGCCCGCCCTTGGCGGCGTTCTGGATGATGCTTTTGGTTGGCAAGCCAGTTTCTGGATGCTGTTTCTGGTTGGGCTGGCCATCTTCTGGCTGGCCTTCAGAGATCTGGGAGAAACCAAAACGTCCTCCGGTCTCAGCCTGTCCCAACAGTTTCGAGAATACCCCGAACTGCTGACAAGCCCGCGCTTCTGGGGGTACTCACTGGCCAACGGTTTCACCGCGGGCGCGTTCTTTGCCTATCTTGGCGGCGCGCCATTTGTCGCCACCGAATTGTTCAGCATGGGCTCCTCGCAAATGGGCGTCTATTTTGGCGCACCCGCTGTTGGCTATTTCCTCGGAAATTACATCTCTGGCCGCTACTCCGTTCGTTTTGGCGTGAACCGAATGGTGCTTGCGGGCTGTTTGATTTGTGGCGCGGGCACCGCCGCGTCTCTTGTCATCTTTGCCACCGGAGGCGGCTCGGCTGAAATCTTCTTCGGCTTCATGACATTTGTCGGCGTCGGCAATGGTCTTGCCATACCCAACGCCACCGCAGGCGCACTCTCTGTGCGCCCAAATCTGGCAGGCACAGCCTCTGGTCTGTCCGGCGCCATTATGATTGGCGGCGGCGCGGCACTCTCCGCTTTGGCAGGTGCGCTCCTGACGCCAGCCACAGGCGCCTTCCCGTTGCTTTGGTTGATGCTGGCCACTTCCATTCTGGGTGTGACTGCCATCCTGCTGGTGATCCGACGCGAAAAAGCGCTTGGGCTCGCTCTGTAACTCTCAAGCTAAAACGGCGCATCACTGGTGCGTCGTTAACCCCAAGCTTGCGCAAAACGACACCTCCGCAAAACAGTCGCAATACCGACGCAAAACCGACAGGCCTTCCTCCCCAAACATGGCCGGTTAACGGCCAAACGCCGCAGCCCCGGACAACCTCTGGCCTTCGCATCTTTGCAAGGTTACATTTGCACCTATGCAATCATGAGGACAGCTATGGCAACGCAGAAACTCTATGCAGGTGCAAAACTGCGCGAAATCCGCACGCGGCTGACGCTGACCCAGAAAGACTTTGCTCAACGACTTGGTGTGTCCCTGCCGTACCTGAACCAGATGGAAAACAACAACCGCCCGGTTTCAACCACGGTTGTTTTGGCTTTGGCGCAGGAATTTGGTTTAGATGTCACAGAGTTAAGCACAGGCGACAGCGAGCGGCTTGTCTCCGATATGCGCGAAGCCTTAGCGGACCCGGTCCTGGCAGAGGCCTCCGCGCCGCTGGCGGATCTGCGCCTCACCGCCTCCAACGCCCCCGCTCTCGCACGTGCCTTTCTGGAACTGCACCGGGCCTATCGACAAACCCATGAGCGCTTGGCGTCTTTGGACGAAGCCCTTGGCCGTCAGGATGTGCAAACACTGGCCAGCCCTTGGGATGAGGTCCGAGACTTTTTTCACTATTGTGACAACTACATAGACGCCGTTGACCACGCGGCGGAACGTTTCGCGCAACAGGCTGCGTCCCATGGATCCGTACGTGCCGCCGCCAGTGTTGCGCTGCGCGACACGGGCATCACCGTGGCTTTCACCGATATCGATCAGCTGCGTGTGTTTGACACCGAAACCCAACGCCTGCAGATCTCTCGCTACGCCCAACCGGAAACCCAAACCTTCCAACTTCTGCTGCAAGTCGCGCTACTGCAGCACGGGCAACTGCTTGAAGCAACACTGGATTTTGCCCGCTTCCAATCTGAAGCCGCCCGGTCCATTGCCAAAATTGGACTGGCCAACTACTTCGCCGGAGCGGCGTTGATGCCGTATATGGCGTTTCTGGATGCGGCGCGCGAAACCCGCCATGATCTGGAGCTGCTCTCCAACCGTTTCGGCGCCTCCATTGAACAGGTGGCCCACCGCCTTTCAACTTTGCAACGCCCAGGAAACAAGGGCATTCCCTTTTTCTTTGTGCGCGTGGATCAAGCTGGAACCATCACCAAACGCCACTCTGCCACACGCCTTCAGTTCGCCCGTTTTGGCGGTGCCTGTCCGCTGTGGAACGTGCACCGTGCTTTTGAAACCCCGGGCCGTTTCTTACGCCAACTCGCCGAAACCCCGGATGGCGTGCGCTACATTTCCTTGGCGCGCGACGTGTCCAAATCCGGCGGACACTTCGGCGCGCCTGTGCGCCGCTACGCCATCGCTTTGGGCTGCGAAATCCGCCATGCAAATGCGCTTGTTTATGCCGATCACATGGAGCTCGACAACCCGCAGGCCTTTGAACCAATTGGCATTTCCTGCCGAATTTGTGAGCGCACCCATTGCCACCAACGCTCAGTGCCACCGCTGGAACGCCGCCTGAACATCAACGAAAATGCCCGCGGCGTGCTGCCCTATGATGTGGGCTGACATGGTCGTAACGAATTTGAAGAGAGTCCTTTTGGCAGAATGAAACGCGTTGCGCAGAGTCTCTTTCGCATGTTTGCATTTCTGGTGATGTTCGCCGGCACACTGGTTGTTGCCGCCCCACTAGCAGAGCGGCTGATCCTCTACCCGTTTGACAAAACCCGCATCGCACCCGCAGAGGTTGGCCTGCCTGAGGTGACCGAACACGCCGTTGACAGCGGCGGCAACACCCTCATCATCTGGACCGCGCCCCCCAAAAAGGGGCATCCCGTGATTTTTTACCTACATGGCAATGCCGGCAATCTCGCCAACCGCGCCGGGCGCTTTCGGCGCTTCATGGATCGCGGTTACGGCCTCATCGCGCTGGCTTACCCGGGCAGCAGCGGCAGCACCGAAGCCCCATCAGAGGACTCTCTCAAACGCTCCGCCAAGCTTGTTTGGCTGGAAAAACACGCTCTCTTGCCGCTCACCCTTCTCCCGCCTAGCAGTTCAAAAACCATCGTCTACGGCGAAAGCCTTGGCGCAGCCGTCGCTATTGGGCTCAACGCATCGGCCGCCTCAGACCACATGAAAGGCGTCGGCCCAGCCGATGCAATTATCCTCGAAGCTCCCTTCACCTCCATCAAAGCGCTGGCGCAACATCACTACCCCGCACTGACACCACTGCAAGTGTACACAGACGGACAGTGGGACAGCCTGCGATGGGCGGCTCAACTTCGACATCCTTTGTTGGTCATCCACGGCACAAACGACAGTCTCATCCCCATAGAAATGGGGCGACAGATTTTCTCCGCCGCCCCATCTGGTCAAAAAGAATTTGTCGAAGCGCCTGACGCGGGTCACACCGGCTTGTGGCGCACCGACACTTGGCCAAAACTGACCAGGTTCATCGATCAGTTTGCTTTCAAATAGGTGTAGATCTCATCCTTCAGCGCGCCACGCCGCTTACGCAAATCAACCTCTGACAGTTCTTCACGTGGAGCCACGTTGGTTTCCGCTGCGTGCACCTTGCGGTTCAGATCGTGATAGTCGCTGGCCATTTTGGCAAAATGCGCATCATTGACTTTCAATGCACTCATTTTCTCAACAAATTCAGGAAATTCTTCGGCCAGTTCGTGAGGGGTGTTCGACATGTCTGCGCTCCTTGATTTAGGTTGCTCAACGTCTAGCCCATCCAAAGCCATCCCACTTTGACGCGGATCAATTGGCAAACGCATTTTGCAAAAAACCGTGACACAACATCGGTTTGTCGTTTAGCCTCGCCAAAATATCGATTTTGATCAAAGCCTTTCCAAACTGCCCGCCAAGGGGACACCACATGCCACAACTAAAACCAGCCGCCGCCATCACCGCTTTTGTCTTTCTGTCCGCCTGCCTAAGCGATGGAGATGTGATCCCCGTCAACCTCGATTATGCAAAGACAAACTACGGCTATATCAACTCCGGTGATTTTAGCGCCGGTAGCCTTTTTCTGTGGGATAAGGG
The DNA here is from genome assembly GCF_040370365.1 of Shimia sp. NS0008-38b. Lineage (NCBI taxonomy): Bacteria > Pseudomonadati > Pseudomonadota > Alphaproteobacteria > Rhodobacterales > Roseobacteraceae > Shimia > Shimia sp. NS0008-38b. The sequence goes on from NZ_BAABWQ010000004.1 coordinate 461,084, forward strand.
TGACGCTCCCGGCGACGGCCGGTTGATACATCTCTCCGACATCCCCGGCTTTGACGCCCCCACCAATCCTCGGGACAAAACCGTACAGATCGCCGATTACTCCAGCGGTGCGGCTTTTGGCGGTGGTGTAGAGAAAGCTGGCCTGAAGGCCAAAGCCGACGCCATGATCGCGGCCCGGTCGGTGTTCGAAATCTCATACCCAAACAGCGTCGTCTACGACAACACAATCACACGTGTCACCAGTTACTTGGGGGACGACATTCGGAACGGCGGGGGCTTGTTGGATGAATGGGGTTTCCGCGCCGCCGCAAAAGACCCGGATCAAAGCTATGTGCTTGTGCGCAAAGTGACGTACGGCGATGGCATCAAGCTTTTGGTTGATGGGGAAACCTCCGCAAGTGGCGGGTTTTCTGTGATCATTAAAGGCGCTGATGTGAATGTGAAACTACAAGGCAAAGGTCTCAACGCAATCCAAGGCACCGACACGGAAGTGGCCTTTGATGTCTATGTGTTGCGTCCCACATGGAAAGACACGGGCAGCGGACAGAATCCAAGCTTTGAGGTCGATCACTTTGCCGAAGTCGGCGATCTGCCCGATCTGTTCCGCGCCGCGTCACGCGGCGACTGACCTTTGGATCAGCGCTGCGCGTCTTGCCACCTAGGATGCGTCCAAGGTGCGGCGTTTGACGCCGCCAACCGGCGCCCCAAGATGTGATCGCTCGCCTTCTCACCTGTCATGATCGACGGACCGTTGAGATTGCCGTTGGTGATCCGTGGGAAGATAGAGCTGTCTGCAACGCGCAGACTCTCCACCCCAATCACTCGACATTCGTTGTCTACCACCGCAGTTGGATCATCGACCCGGCCCATTTTGCAGGTGCCACATGGATGATACGCGCTCTCGGCGTGCTCCCGTATGAAGCTGTCGATCTCATCATCCGATTGCAGATCTGCACCCGGTTGGATTTCATGCTTCACATAGGGCTCAAAGGCCTCTTGCGCAAAAATCTCACGCGTCAGTCGGATACATTTGCGGAAGTCTTCCCAATCCTGCTCGGTCGACATGTAATTGAAGAATATATTGGGGGCTGCCTTTGGATCAGCAGACTCCAACGTGACCTGCCCGCGTGAGGGCGAACGCATCGGGCCGACATGAGCTTGAAAGCCGTGACCCTCTGCTGCCGCTTGCCCGTCGTATCGCACCGCAATTGGCAGGAAATGATACTGAATGTCCGGATAGGATACGCCGGAGCGGGACCGAATAAAGGCCGCGCTTTCAAATTGGTTGGATGCACCAAGCCCAGTCTTGGTAAACAACCATTGCGCCCCGATCAGCCCCTTCCCAATCAGGTTCCAGTATTTGTACAGCGTGATGGGCTGCTTACAGGCCATCTGCAAATAAACTTCGAGGTGATCTTGCAGGTTTTGCCCCACACCGGCGCGATCTGCGACCACATCAATGCCATGGTCTGCGAGATGCGACGCTGGACCAATCCCAGACAACATCAAAAGCTTGGGCGAGTTCAAAGAGCTGGCCGCCAAGATCACTTCAGCGTTTGCACGCACAACTTGCACCTGCCCACCGCGCTCGATCTCAACACCCACAGCATGGCCATTCTCCATAACGACCTTGCGTGCCAATCCTTTGATCAGATCACAATTGTCACGCTTTAATGCAGGTTTCAGATAGGCATTGGCCGCCGACCAACGACGCCCCTTGTGCACGGTCATCTCCATTGGGCCAAAACCCTCTTGCTGATGGCCGTTGTAGTCTTGCGTCACCGGATAGCCCGCCTGCTCACCAGCTGTGACAAAAGCCGCATGCAATGGGTTGTTGCGCGGACCTCGGCTGATGTGCAGTGGCCCATCGGAGCCGCGCCAATCCGCATCGCCGCCTTGCCCGCTGTGGTGCCAATTCTCCATCCGTTTGAAGTACGGCAGCACATCAGCATAGCTCCAGCCGTCCGCACCGCTCTCCGCCCAATGGTCGTAGTCACCCGCGTGCCCGCGCACATAGACCATTCCGTTGATCGAGCTTGATCCGCCAATCACCTTGCCACGCGGACACACCAGCGTGCGCCCACCCAAATGCGGTTCCGGCTGGGTTTTGTATCCCCAATCGTAAAGGCTCATGTTCATTGGATAGCTCAGCGCAGCCGGCATCTGGATGAAAGGCCCAGCATCCGTGCCGCCATGTTCGATCACCAACACCGACTTGCCTGCTTCGCTTAAGCGATACGCCATCGCGCACCCCGCCGAGCCGGCCCCAACAATCACATAATCTGCCTGCATGGATGTCTTTCTCTATCCTCGCCTAACCGCGCAAACACACCTTGGTGGCGCACGTTGCGCGCGCGCACCGTCAAAGCGCGTGCCTTAGTAAGCAGCCTCAACATCGCCCATGCGCACATAGACAGATTTGACTTGGCTATAATGTTGAATGGCTTCTTTAGAATTTTCACGCCCCACACCGGAGGCTTTCACACCCCCAAAGGGCGCCTCCACCGGCGCATCATTGTAGGAATTGATAAAGCAGCTGCCTGCCTCCAACTGACCAATCACGCGGTGCCCACGACTCAGATCTTTGGTGAACACACCCGCAGATAGACCAAACTGGGTGTCATTGGCGCGCGCGATCACTTCGGCTTCATCCTCAAAATCCAAAACCGCCATCACCGGCCCAAAGATTTCTTCGCGTGCAATCACCATGTCGTCAGTCACATCAGCGAACACCGTCGGCGCGAGGAAAAACCCCGGCATGTCCAAACGCTCTCCGCCACAGATCAGACGCGCACCGCCCGCTTTGCCCTGCTCGATATACCCCAGCACAATGTTCATCTGGCTTTCCGACACCATGGGGCCAAAGTTCACACTCTCATCCAGCGGGTCACCCAGCTTGGCGTTCTGCAAACGCTCCGCAAGACGGGCCAAAAACGTCTCTTTGATGTCTTTGTGCACAAACACGCGCGTGCCGTTGGAACACACCTGACCGGAGGAGTAGAAATTGCCATTGATGGCACCACCGATGGCATTCTCAATGTCGGCGTCCTCAAACACGATCAACGGGGATTTCCCACCCAGCTCCATGGTCACATGTTTCATGTGGCTTGCCGCCGCCGCATAGACCTTTTTGCCCGTGGGCACAGATCCGGTGAGGCTCACCTTGTCCACCCGCGGATCAGTCACCAAGGCTGCGCCCACTTCGCCCATGCCCTGAATCACATTGTAAACACCGGCCGGAACACCTGCTTCATGAAGGATCTCTGCCACTTTCAACGCACACATTGGTGTGGTTTCTGATGGCTTGAACACCATCGCATTGCCACAAGCCAGCGCAGGCGCGCCCTTCCAGCAAGCAATCTGCGTCGGATAGTTCCATGCACCGATCCCCACACAGACACCAAGCGGCTCACGCACGGTGTAGACCCAATCTTCACCCAATGGGATATGCTCCCCAGTCAGGGTCGCCGCCAAACCACCAAAGTACTCAAGCGCATCTGCGCCGCTGGTCGCATCCGCAACACTGGTTTCCTGATAGGGTTTGCCGGTGTCATAGGTCTCCAAAACAGAGAGCTCGTGATTACGCTCCATGATCATCGCCGCCGCACGGCTAAGAATGCGTCCACGATCACGCGCCGTCATCGCCGCCCAGACCTTTTGCCCAGCTTTTGCGCTGTTCAAAGCTTGGTCAATAATTGCGGGCGTCGCGGCATGCACCGTGCCAATCACGGCACCGGTTGCTGGATAGATGATGTCAATTTTAGTGCCGGCGGTGTCTTCAACATAGGCACCGTCAATAAAATGGCTTGCCGTGGGCTGCAGCTGCATCGCGCGTTCCTTTTCACAACCGCGCAGCGCGCGGATTCTTGGGTCGGATCGTAGAGTAACACCGGTCGCCCATTTTTTAAATGAGCATTTCATTTTTTTATTTATACAACAACATTGCCCCCGGCTGCGAGCACGCTAAAGTGGCATCATGGGCAGAACACGCATCCGCGACATACGACATGAAGAACTGATCACCGCCACCATCACGGCGGTGCACAAGCGCGGATATGCTATTGTAACGATGGCTGAAATTGCGGCCGAAGCCGGAGCTTCTGCTGCGTCAATCAACTACTATTTTGGCTCCAAAGAGAAGCTGATGGAGGCAACAATGCGCCGCCTGCTGACTCTGCTCAAAGATGCCATGCTAGAACGGTATGCGACGGCAAAAACCCCGCATGATCGGCTGATGGCCGTGCTCGACGCGAACTTCGCTGACCGGCTTTTCACCAACGAGCAATGCTCAATCTGGATGCAATTTTGGGCGAATGCTCCTTATGCAGAAAGCCTGCAAAGGTTGCACCGCATCAACCGCTCCCGTGTCACCGCTCATGTCCGTGCCGAGTTGCGTGCTCTGGTGCCGGAGGACCGTCGCGAAACCCTGCGTGAAGCGCTACAATGTTATATGGACGGGGTTTGGCTGGAAGCGGCGCAATCTGATGCGCCGCTTGATGCGGCCCAAGCCCGCGCCGAGGCGCGGGAGGTTACCAATTTGATGTTGCGCGCCAACGAAGCCTAAGAATTTGGCCGCTGACAGCACTGCCCTCTGAGATTTGACAGATCAAGGCCGCACATATTTGTAAAATGTGCCATCGCCACCGGCGATCTGCATGATCATCTTGTCTGACGTGACCGATTCCAAAATCATGCAAGGCGGCTCGGTCCACGGGTCGATATGTGCAATCATCACCGGCCCCTGTCCGCCAGACGCATCACAGCTGTCCGCCAATTGCAGTTGATACTCAGACGAGAAGTCACCGTTGACCTCCTCTGTGACCCGATCGCCCCACACACTGGACGTATAGGCCGGATCTCCAGCAAACACCCAATCGCCCTGCAGGTTCATGCGTATTTCCGCAAACCGATCTAGGGCCGGATCATGCCGCATCGCCAGCACAGCCAGCTCCGCGTTTATGTCGCCCATATCGACAATGTCGGCGCGTATCCACAAGGGAGCATTCACATATAACGCTCCCATGGCTTCCACCACATACCCCGGCGTCGGAGACTCCCAATTGACCCAATAAGTGAAGCCATTGCTGGACAGCTCACAACTCGGCACTTCCTGCTCAAAAATACAGCCCTGGATCAGCGCCACATCCTCAAGTGGTTCGCCGTAGGTGCCGCTCTCGATGCCGGTGTCGATATACATCTGCGCGTGACAAACACCTGTCAACGCCGCGAAAGCGCCAGTCAAAGCCATTGTTCTCAAAATCATAAAGCTGTCCTCTCACTCTTGCGCCGCAGCCTAACCAGAGAAGCCTTAACATTCCACTTCCCCGTGTGCGGCCTCACTCTCCGCGTGGGAACCGCTGGTTTTCTTCAACCTCGTTCAAATCCATATGATTGCGCATGTAGCGCTCTGAAGCCTTTTGCAAAGGTTGATAGTCCCATGGGAAATACCCACCCTGCCGCAACGCCTCATACACAACCCAGCGCCGTGCCTGACTTTCGCGCACAGCCGCATCAAAGACCGCGAGATCCCACCGCGCCTCGGATTTGGCGCGCAGGGTTTGTACCGTCCCTTGGTGCGCGGGCACATCGGCCAGATTGGTCAATTCATGCGGGTCCGCCTCCAGATCAAACAATTGGTCAGGATCAAGCGCACAGCGTGTATACTTCCACCTGCCATAGCGCAGCGACACCATCGGCGCATAAGACGCCTCCGCCGCATATTCCATCGCCACAGGCGTGGTCCGCTCTCCGCCCTGTCCGAGATGCACGAGGCTTTCCCCTGTGGTCCAAGGCATCACCTCCTCCATGCTCACCCCGGCCAACTCACACAGCGTTGGACACACGTCGATGTTGCTCACCGGCGTTGTGATCAAACCCGGCTTCATTGAGGGGGCTGCCACCATCATCGGCACGCGACTGGATCCCTCATAAAAGCTCATCTTGAACCATAACCCCCGCGCGCCCAGCATGTCGCCGTGATCGCTGACAAACAGGATAATTGCGTCCTGCCGCGTGGCCTCCAGCGCCTCCATCACCTCGCCAATTTTGTCATCCAGATAACTTATGTTGGCAAAATAGGCACGGCGTGATCTGCGGACGTCTTCCTCACCGATGTCGAAACTGCGCCAATCATTGGCATCAAAAATACGCTTGGAATGGGCGTCTTGCTCTTTATAGGGGATCGCGCCCACCTCAGGCAGCAAGTGATCGCAATCTTCGTATAGATCCCAATACTTCTTGCGCGCCACGTAAGGATCATGCGGATGCGTGAAACTCACCGTCAAACACCAAGGTCGCGCATCCCCTCCACGCGCCAGATCATAGATTTTGCGCGTCGCGTGATAGGCCACCTCGTCGTCATACTCCATCTGGTTGGAAATCTCAGCCACCCCCGCGCCGGTCACACTGCCCATGTTGTGATACCACCACTCAATGCGCTCACCGGGTTTGCGATAGTCTGGCGTCCAGCCAAAATCTGGCGGGTAAATATCCGTGGTCAAACGCTCCTCAAACCCATGCAACTGATCTGGGCCGACAAAGTGCATTTTGCCTGACAGGCAGGTTTGATACCCCGCCCGCCTCAGATGGTGCGCATAGGTCGGGATCGACGAAGCAAACTCGGCAGCGTTGTCATACACCCGCGTATCGCTGGGAAGCTGGCCGGTCATAAACGAGGCCCGCCCAGGCGCACACAACGGGCTGGCGGTATAGGCATTCTGAAACCGCGTCGACCGCGCTGCCAACTTTTTCAGGTTGGGCGCATGTAGCCAGTCCGCAGGCCCATCAGGAAACAACGTGCCATTGAGTTGATCCACCATAAAAATAAGAATGTTTGGCTGTGTCACTGGGGATCCTCCTAAGGCTGCTGCGCGACACTAGGCGCAGCACGCCACATAGGACAATCTCAAAGGCGACACCTGATTGGTCGCACACGAAGTTCAGAGCTTGGTTTGCCCAACCAAAGGTGTGATCTGGCGTCGCTTCAAAACTGCCTCCCGCCACGTGATAAAACTGATGGACGCAATGATGATCAACGCCCCGACCAGCACCCAGACGTCTGGCTGCTCTCCAAAGGCCAGCCACCCTAAAAGCACCGCCCAAACCATCTGCAAGAAACTCACAGGTTGGGTCACGGTTACAGGTGCGGCGGCAAAGGCCAATGTCATGGTGTAGTGACCCGCCGTCGCAAAACAGGCCACGCCAAATAGGATCACCAGTTCTTCAAACGTCGGCGTGACCCACACTGCAAATGCCAAGGGCGCCAGTCCGATGGTGACGGTCACTGACAACATGCCGACCACCACCGTCGGGCTCACTTCTTCGCTGAGCACCTTGGCAATCAGATACCCACCGGCAAATCCCAGGGCTGTGAACAACATCGCAAAATGGCCCGGGCTCAACTCGCGAAATCCGGGACGTAAAATGATCGCCACACCAATCAAGGCCAACACCACGGCTGCAATGCGTCGCAATGCAAAAGTTTCGCCCAAAAACAACGCAGCGCCAATCGTCACATAGACCGGTGACAGGTAATTCATCGCCGTCACCTCGGCGATCGGAATGCGCGCCATGGCAAAGAACCACAACACCACCGCGCCGGTGTGCAAAACACCACGCAAGGTGAACAACCCCAATTGTCGCTTTGTCAGCTTGGCTTTCAAAATCGGGCGGATCATCGGGATCAGAAACACAATGCCCAGCGCATAGCGCAGAAACGCGGTTTCGGCAGCGGGCAACCTTGGGCCCACCATCTTCACAAGCGCGGTCACAGCCACAAAGCACACGCCCGTAACCAACATCCAAAACACACCCTTTAACGGGCCAAATTCACGCGCATCTGTCATGCCGCCACATAGACATGCGCCAGATGAAGAGTCGAGATAGGAAACAGGTTAAACATCTTGTTTCATCACGGCAGCGGAATGAACTCTTCTGTGTCACCCGGCGGAAGCTGAAACCGCCCATGCGCCCAATCTCCAGCGGCCCAATCTGCCTTCGCGGCCTCAATCTTTTCTTTACTGGAGCTGACAAAATTCCACGAAATGTAGCGTGGCCCGTTCATCGTCGCGCCACCCAGCGCCATCAAGCGTGCGCCCTGGGGACCAGCCGTAACGGTGATGGCGTCACCGGGTCGAAACACCACCATTTGCCCCACCTCAAACACGTCACCTGCAATCTCAACGGCCCCTTGCACCACATACAGACCGCGATCCTCGTGGTTGTCCGGCATCGGCAGCTTGGCCCCCGGCTGCAACAGCACATCCGCATAAAACGTCTCTGACAACATGCTCACCGGTGTTTTTGCCCCCCAAGCATCTCCAAGGATTAGGCGCACTTCTTTGCCTTCTCCCTCCAGGACCGGCAGCGCCTCTTTGCCATGATGTTCAAACATGGCCGGATCATCCTCTCGATCTTCCGGCAACGCGATCCAGGTCTGAATGCCAAACAGCGAGCTCGGCGTCTTGCGTGTCATCTCGCTGGTACGTTCTGAATGTGTCACGCCGTTTCCGGCCACCATCCAGTTCACTTCACCCGGATAGATCATTTGATGCGTGCCAAGACTGTCTCGGTGCTCAAACTCTCCCCGATAAAGATAAGTCACCGTGCCGAGACCGATGTGCGGGTGAGGACGCACGTCAATGCCCTGCCCGGTCAGAAACTCAGCGGGGCCCATTTCATCAAAGAAAATGAATGGGCCAACCATTTGTCTCTTTGGAGCAGGCAACGCCCGGCGCACCGAAAACCCGCCCAAGTCGCGAGACCGCGGCACGATCACCGTCTCAATCGACTCCAACGACGTCGCATCCGGCATGGTCGGTTCAAGCATCGGGTTCCAGCTCATGGCATGTTCCTCCTTGGGAATTGACTTGCCCCCAACTTAGGAGCAAATCGCCCCCCCGCCAAACCCCGCGCCACGCACAGGTTCTGTGCACCTCTACGCCGGAGCCCGTTTGCCAAGCTCACATGCCAAAGATCAACTTCGCCGCAATCGCCCACATGGTGATCCCCACCACCACATCCAAAATCTGCCACGCACGCGGATTGGTGAAAAAGGGTCGTAACAGCCGCGCTCCAAACCCTAGCGTGAAAAAGAACGCAAAACTCGCGATCACAGCGCCCATACCAAAAGCCCAAGCAGGGCTGTATTGCGCAGAAATCCCCCCCAGCAAAACCACTGTGTCCAAATACACATGAGGATTGGCCCATGTCAGCATCACACAGGTCATGACCGCAGCGCTCAAACTGCCCGCTGTCCCCCCTTTGTCAGCAAGAGCATCTCCACCTCTTAGCGCCGCGCGGAAGTTCATCGCGCCGTAGACAATCAGGAAAGCCGCCCCCGCAAACCGTACCCAAGTCAGCAACGTTGGATTGGCGGAAATGAGTGCGCCAAAGCCAGCAACACCTAGCGTAATCAGAATGGCATCTGAGATCGCGCATGTCAGCACCAACGGCAAAACGTATTCACCGCGCAGCCCTTGGCGCAATACAAATGCATTCTGCGCACCAATCGCCATGATCAGCGAAAATCCCAATGCAAAGCCTGCCGTGGCCGGGCCCAAAACACTTAAGTCCATCAAATTCTCCATGCAAGCGAGACAACCGCTTGTGGATTTGACTAGAGCCCCAAAACCAATTACTCAAATTAAAACATCTGAACAAACATTAGAACTTCTTATGACGCTGATTGACTTCAAAAAGCTGCCGCCAGAGTCTCGAGAAACCAAAATGACCTATTGCAGGCGTTTGGAGGCACAGGGCTATGACGAAATGTTCCTGCGAAAGGCTTTGGCCTTTCACTACAATATGGCGCTTGAAGACATGGCGCCGTTTCTGGAACAGTTTCCGACGGCGCGGCTACGTCACATTGAAACGCTGCGAAAACTCCATCCCAATCGCACAACATATTCCCTCACGATCAAGCTGGCACGCAATTTGGGTCTCAGTCCCGAACAGGCCAGCACATGGATTGAGGTCTATGAAACCGACTTTGCGCAACGGCCTCAGGTGTGCCCCACCCATGTCACTCCGGCAAAACCGCAATGACCCTCGACTATGCCCATCTCGCAGCCCTTGCCGCCATCTTGCGGACCGGCAGTTTTGAGGGCGCAGCCGGTGCATTGGGCGTTACGCAATCTGCGATCTCTCAACGTCTTAAAATGCTTGAGGAGCGCGTGGGCATGCCTTTGGTGCTGCGCGGAACCCCCTGTCAGGGTACGGAAACCGGGCGCCGCTTGGCTGCACATCTGGATCAGGTTGGCCTGCTGGAAGGCGCCCTTGCGCGTGATCTCTCAAAACTCTCGCCGCGCACCGCCCGTCTGCGCATCGCGGTCACAGCAGACAGTCTCGCCACGTGGTTTCTCAAAGCCGTGGCCGAGGTGCCTGATGTGTTGTTTGATTTGGTGATCGACGATCAGGACTTCTCCGCCGATTGGTTGCGCCGCGGTGAGGTGATCGCCGCCGTCACCGCGCATGAAGCACCCATTTCTGGCTGCGACAGCCTGTCCCTTGGCCCGATGGGCTATGTTGCCTCTGCCAGCCCAGCCTATATGGCGCGCCATTTCCCCCATGGTGTGACCGCAGAGGCAATCGCACAGGCCCCGGTGTTGATCTTTGATGCCAAAGACCGCCTGCAACATATCTGGACGTCTCAGAACCTCGGCGTCACCACCACGCCGCCCAGCCACCGCCTTCCCTCCGCCACCGGTTTTGTGGAGGCCTCTCTGCTTGGCCTCGGTTGGGGGATGAACCCTGAGCCCCTGATCCGCTCCCATCTGGCCAGCGGCGCATTGGTGCCATTGCTGGAAAACACACCATACGAGACCCCGCTCTTCTGGCAATCCAGCCGTCTCTTGGCCCCGGCTCTGGCACCGCTCACCAAAGCGGTGCGGCGCGTGGCACAAAGCCATCTGAAGTGACCCTTTCGCCACACCATTTTTTGGCGATTCCGACTGTTCCCTAAAAACCTCTAAGCTGTGATAGGCTTACGCCATTCAAGACACATCCTCAGCGCTTTCCCACGGAGCGACCCAAAGATGACGTCCGCACAGCCACAGCTCAAGGCATCAATCCTGGCGCAGCGCGCCGAGATCGACACCCTGCGCGCCATCGTCTGTGTGATCCTCGTCTTGCACCATATGGTGGGTATTTCGCCAAGCCATGGCCTGGAACTTCCGCTGGATCACCCGATCAGCCTGCTCAGCCATACCACCGAAGACATGCGCATGCCGATTTTCAGCTTCATTTCCGGCATGGTGTTTGTGCGTGTCACCGGCCTTTGGCCTGATGCACGTCTCACCATCCGCAAAAAGGCCCGCCGCCTGCTCTTGCCCATGGCCTCGGTTGCCACCGTGTTTTGGTGCGCCCGCCAACTGGTGAACACCGATCAGATTCCCTTGCCAATGATCTATGTCAGCAGCTTCGCGCATTTCTGGTTCTTACAGGCCAGCTTTCTGATCATGACCGCCGCTGTGCTGATCACCTGTGTGCTGGGCGGCGCGCATCACCGCAAAATCGCCGCCGGACTTGCGGTGATCGGGGTGCTTTGGTGGGGACTGGGACTGTTGCCTCTGCCCCAAACCAACTGGTTTTCGATCACCAACGCCGCTTTCTTACTGCCCTTCTTCATGTCCGGCTATCTGGTGAGTCAAACCCCGCACCTGCGCCTTTCCCTGAGCACGGCCCCTTGGGCACGGCCCGCAGGCGGGCTCCTGCTCGCCATAGGCCTTTACGTTGGCTGGCGCCTTGCGACCCATGAGCTGATCCTCACCGGAACGCCCCGTCGACTTTTGGCCATCGCTCTCGGTGCCTCAGCCTGCTTCGGCTTGCTGATGCTGCGGCCGCATTCTGCGCGGCTTGCCCGCGTTGGCACAAATGCCTACGCCATTTACTTGTTTCACGTCTTCTTCACCGCCGCGGTCACACACACTTGGTGGGCGTTGGCCAGCCCGGGCAACATCTGGGCCGTGACACTTTTGGGTGTGGCAATCGGCATGATCGGCCCTGTTCTCTTGCAACACATGATCGTCCGCAGCCCCGTGGCCGCACAGCTGTTTCTTGGCTTACCCGCCGCACGCCTACGCGCGGGCAAACAAACGGACACACAAAAAGGGCGCGCCAAGACAGCACGCCCTCTTCAAAAACAAACAGAAACCAGCGCTTAAAGCTGTTCCATGACCTCGTCAGACGCCTCAAAGTTCGCGGTGACACGCTGCACGTCGTCGTCATCTTCCAGCGCATCAATCAGCCGCATGAGCTTCTGCATACCTTCCAGATCAAGCTCTGTGGTGGTGGTTGGCTTCCACACCAGCTTGGTGCTGTCAGACTCACCCAATGCCGCTTCCAGCGCATTGGACACGTCATTCAGATCGGTGTCTTCGCACCAGATGATGTGCCCATCTTCAGAGCTCTCCACATCCTCGGCACCGGCTTCAATTGCCGCTTCAAAAACCGTGTCCGCATCGCCAACAGTCGCCGGATAGGTCACCTCACCTTTGCGGTCAAACATGAACCCAACCGAGCCAGTCTCGCCAAGGTTGCCACCGCTTTTGGTGAAGGTCGAGCGCACCGTCGAGGCCGTCCGGTTGCGGTTGTCCGTCATGGTTTCGACAATCACCGCCACGCCATTGGGGCCATAACCCTCATAGCGGATCTCTTCATAGTCATCGCCCTCACCCGCAACCGATTTCTTAATCGCGCGGTCGATCACGTCTTTGGGCACCGATTGGCTCTTGGCTTCTTTCACCGCCAACCGCAGGCGCGGGTTCTTCTCTGGATCGGGGTCGCCCATCTTGGCGGCAACGGTGATCTCTTTGGAAAGTTTCGAAAACAGCTTGGACCGCGCAGCGTCTTGGCGCCCTTTGCGGTGCTGAATGTTTGCCCATTTACTATGGCCGGCCATGGTTCGCCTCCGGGAATGTCTTGGCTCTATGTGGTGTCAGGGGTCTCTATACGTCAGAGCAGCCAAAGGCCGCAAGCCGCTTGCGTTTCAAAGCGCCCTGCGGTTGACTCTCCACAAACCAATTCACAACAGGCCGCCCCTTATGACCACCGATCAGATTATCCTTTTCAGCCTGTTTGGCGGCGTTTTTGTCATGCTGCTCTGGGGGCGCTTTCGCTATGACTTGGTTGCGTTCACCGCCCTTATGCTCGGTGTCGTTCTTGGCGTGGTCCCGACCAAAGACGCCTTTGCGGGTTTTGGGCATCCCGCCACGCTGATCGTGGCGCTGGTGCTGATCGTCTCCGCCGGTCTTGTGCGCTCCGGCGCGGTGTTTCTGATCACCCGCACCTTGGTGGACAGCACCCGCAAGTTGGGCACCCATATCGGCATCATCGGGGCGATTGGGGCCGTGCTCTCAGCTTTCATGAACAACGTTGCCGCCCTCGCCCTGCTGATGCCCGTGGACATCCAGACCGCGCGCAAAGCAGGCCGCAGCCCGGCCAAATCTCTGATGCCACTGTCCTTTGCGACCATCCTTGGCGGCATGGCCACGTTGATCGGCACGCCGCCCAACATCATCATCGCCTCCATCCGCGAAGACGCCCTTGGCGAGCCATTTAAGATGTTTGACTTCGCCCCGGTTGGCGGCATCACCGCGATTGTCGGCCTTGCCTTTGTGGCGCTGATCGGTTGGCGCTTTATTCCTGATCGCGAAGACGCCGGTAAAAAAGTGTCCGACCTTGGTCAATACATCGCCGAGCTGACCATTCCCACCGAGAGCAAGCTGATCGGCAAACGTCTGGGCGAACTGGAACCAGACGCCGAAGAGGCGGATGTCCAAATCCTGGGGCTAATGCGGGATGGCAAACGGCTCTACGGCTCCGCGCGCACCAATGTGCTGCGCGAGGGGGACGCGCTGGTGCTTGAGGCCACACCTGATGCATTGGATGAATTTCGCACCGCACTGTCCCTGAATTTTTCTGATGAGAAGCGCGAGGAACACCTCAAAGCGGCCGGAGACGGGCTGGATATCATCGAAGTTGTCGTCACAGAAAACGCACGTATCACCGGTCGTACGGCACAGGCTCTGGGGCTGGCGTGGCGACAAGGGGCCGTGCTCATGGGCATCTCCCGTGAAGGCCGCCGCATCCACAGTCAAATCCGTAAAACCGTGGTGCAGCCCGGCGACATCCTCTTGATCCTTGTGCACAAAGACCGCGGCCCCGATGTTACCGACTGGCTTGGGTGTCTGCCGCTGGCCGACAGGGGCTTGGTGGTGACCGCCAACAGCAAGATGTGGCTGGCCATCGGTTTGTTTGTGGGCGCGGTGACCGCCGCGTCTTTTGGTTTGATCTACCTGCCCATCGCGCTTGGATTGGTGGTGGTTGCTTATGTGCTTGCCAATATTGTGCCCATAAATGAGCTTTACACCCATGTGGAGTGGCCCGTGGTTGTGCTCTTAGGCTCCATGATCCCGCTTGGCGCAGCCCTCGACAGCTCAGGGGGCACCGCGCTGATCGCCAATGGCCTTGTCGATCTGACAGCTGGTTTCCCGGCTTGGGCAGTGCTCACTGTTTTGATGCTGGTGACCATGACGCTCAGCGATGTGCTCAACAACACCGCCACCACCATTGTCGCCGCCCCTGTTGGCATTCAAATGGCGCAAAGCCTTGGCGTTTCCGCCGACCCTTTCCTTATGGCGGTTGCGGTTGCTGCCTCCTCGGCATTTCTCACCCCGATCGGGCATAAGAACAACACGCTGATCCTAGGGCCCGGCGGCTACAGCTTTGGCGACTACTGGCGCATGGGGCTGCCCCTCGAAATCTTGGTGGTTGCTGTGTCGATCCCTGCGATCCTGCTGTTCTGGCCGCTCTAGTCGCGCAAAGGTTAACGCGCCTCGGCGCCCACATTTTGGCGCAGACGCAATACTGACGTGATACAGACGCAAAACAGCCCCCGCCAAAACTGGTTAACGGGGGCTGTTTTCAGGTCCAAAAGCCGGCTCAGCCGTAGGTCGACACAGCCGTCCCAGCAAGCGCTGCAATATTGAGAAGCCCACGCACAGTGATCGATGGAGTTACGATATGCGCCCGGTTGCCCATTCCCATTAGGATTGGCCCAACTTCAAGCCCATCTGCCACTGATTTCAAGATGTTACGCGTCGCGCCAGCAGCATCTGTGTTGGAGTAGACCAACACATTGGCCTTTCCACTCAAACGCCCACCGGGGAACAAACGGTCCCGAAGCTCAGGATCAAGCGCAGCATCGGTGTGCATTTCTCCTTCATATTCAAAGTCATGCTCGTTCTGGTCCAACAACTCCAGCGCCCCACGCATCACCCGACCAGACCGGCTATCAAGGTTGCCAAACTGGCTCCCCGAGCACAGCGCAATTTTGGGAGCGACGCCAAATCGGCGCACGTGACGCGCCGCTGCAATCACAGTTTCCGCCACCTGTTCAGAGGTCGGCTCGATATGAATATGCGTGTCCGCCAGGAACAACGGGCCTTTGTCTAGAATGATCAGAGACAGCGATCCCACAGGGTGTAACTCTTTGTTTTGCAACAGCTCCGTCACATACCGCAGATGCCAGCGATACTCTCCAAAGGTGCCGCAAATCATGCTGTCCGCATCTCCGCGATCCACCGCAATGGCAGCAATTGCTGTGCTGTTGGTTCGCATAATAGCCCGCGCGCTGTCCGGGCTCACACCCTGACGACGTAGCTTGCTGTGATAATGCGTCCAATACTCTCGATAGCGCTCATCCTGCTCTGGGTTGATCAGCTCAAAATCAACGCCCGGTTTGATTTTTAACCCTGCCTTTTCAAGACGATGTTCAACAACTTCAGGACGGCCAATCAAGACCGGCGTGTCCACAGTCTCCTCCAACATCGCCTGCGCCGTGCGCAGCACACGCTCGTCTTCACCTTCCGCAAAAATGATCCGGCGACGCGACATGCTTGCCGCTTCATACACCGGTCGCATAATCATCGAAGACCGGAACACTTGTGCCTGCAATTTGTCTTCATAAGCATGCAGATCAAGATCTTTGGTTGCGACACCAGAGTCGATCGCCGCCTTGGCGACAGCCACTGCAATCGTTGGCAACAAACGAGGATCAAATGGCTTCGGAATCAGATAGTTAGGACCAAACGTGAGTGTCTCACCTTTGTAAGCCACCCCAACTTCAGCGCTGGTGGTTTCGCGTGCCAGACTGGCAATCGCCTCAACACATGCCAGCTTCATCGCATCGTTGATCTCGGTTGCACCAGCATCCAAAGCCCCACGGAAAATAAACGGGAAGCACAGAACGTTGTTCACTTGGTTTGGATAGTCTGATCGCCCCGTCGCGATCAAAGCGCCTGGCGCAGCTTCACGTGCTTCTTCAGGCATGATCTCAGGCGTCGGATTGGCAAGTGCAAAGATGATCGGATCGTCTGCCATCTGCTCGACCATCTCTTTGGTCAACAGGCCCGGACCAGACACACCAAGGAAAAGGTCGGCACCTTCCATGGCTTCCATTGTGGTCCGCTTTTCAGTGGATTGCGCGAATTCCGCCTTTTCAGCGGTCAAATCGTTGCGCTGCTTGTGCACCACGCCTTTGCTGTCCAACATCAGGATGTTTTCGTGCTGAACCCCCATGGTCATCAGCATCTTGAGACAGGCGATGCCCGCAGCCCCTGCACCCAGCGCAACAACCTTAATCTCTTCGACTTTTTTCTTGGCCACAATCAACGCGTTGTAGGCAGCTGCAGCCGCCACAATTGCGGTGCCGTGTTGATCGTCATGAAACACCGGAATGTTCATGCGCTCTTTGCAAATCCGCTCAACCAAGAAGCAATCAGGCGCCTTGATATCTTCGAGATTCACCGCACCAAATGTGGGTTCCAAACGGCATACCAAATCCGCCAGCTTCTCTGGATCAGATTCGTTCACCTCAATGTCAAAACAATCAATACCGGCGAATTTCTTGAACAGAACCGCCTTCCCTTCCATCACCGGCTTGGACGCCTGAGCGCCAATATTTCCAAGCCCCAAGACAGCCGTACCATTCGAAATTACCGCGACCAAATTGCCTTTGGCAGTGTAGCGCGTTGCATCCGCTGGGTTTTTCTCAATTTCGAGACAAGCCTCTGCCACGCCCGGACTGTAGGCAAGGCTCAGGTCACGACCCGTGGTCATGGGTTTGGTGGCGCGAATCTCAAGTTTGCCGGGTTTTGGAAATTCGTGATACTTTAGCGCGGCCTCGCGCGCGCGGTCATTGTCCTTGGTGTTCGTCATTCTTAATCTCCCAATCCCCTCGCTCGGCGCATCACCGCCGCCCCATCACTCGTGCCATATCCAACATGCGGTTGGAAAAGCCCCATTCGTTGTCGTACCAGCCGAACACGCGCAACAGCCCGCCTACAGAAACGCTGGTCTCTCTCTCGCTCACAATCAGGGATTCAGGACGCGCCCGCAGGTCTGTCGACACCAATGGCTTTTGCGTCCATCCCAGAATTCCGTCACGGTCAGCTGCGGCCTTCATCACCGCGTTAACCGTCTCAATTGACATCTTTTTCTCTGCCTGCATCGTCAAATCGATCGCAGAAACACTTGCAGTGGGCACGCGCACCGCGCGGGCCTCAACCCGTCCCTTGAGGTGCGGCAAAACCTTGTCAATCATGCGCTGTGCAGATGTGGTGGTCGGCACCATCGACAGCGCCGCCGCACGACTGCGCGCCAAATCACCGCGCGGTTTGTCCACCGTCGGCTGACTTCCAGTGTAGCAATGCACCGTTGTCATATGCCCGCTAATAAGGCCAAACGCATCATCGAGCACGCGCAGCAGCGGTGCCAACGCGTTGGTGGTGCACGACGCGTTGGAAACGATCTTTTGATCCGCCAAAAGCTCGCCATTCGCGCCCAAAACAACCGTTTGATCAGCTTCATCAGAAGGCCCTGAGATCAAAACTTTCTTTGCCCCGGCGGCAAGCCCGCGCTCAGCGACAGCTCTGGCACCAGCCATCCCTGTGCATTCCAACACAACATCCACATCACCCAAGCTGAGTGCGCTTAGGTCACGTTCCGCGTAGAATGGGAACACGTTGCCATCGACACGCAGCTCTCCATCGGCCGCGTCTACAAGGCCGGGATATGCACCATACACGCTGTCATATTCAAACAGGTAAGCACAGGTCTCCAGCGGCTCGATATCGTTGATCCCGACAATCTCAAAGTCGGGGAAATCGCCACGAGCCAAAATCCGCAAAATGGTTCGACCGATGCGGCCAAATCCATTGATAAAAATTTTGGTTTTGCGCTCTGTCATCGATGACATCCTAGCTGGCTCTGAGAGGCCAATTGACTTGGTTTCCCTGCCAATGGCCACCCCAAAACAGCCCGATTTTTCCTGCAAGCGCAGTTGTTATCGCTATCATTTGATGCTGCAGCGCCGCATTACCCCAGCGCCGCTACGTCATGTCGCGACTTCTGGCCCTAAAGCGGCATATGGCGGTTTACATCTTTGTACAAAAGGTAGCGAAATTTGCCTGGCCCACCTGCGTAACACGCCTGCGGACAAAAGGCGCGCAGCCACATGTAGTCTCCGGCTTCAACTTCAACCCAATCCTGATTGAGTTTATAAACCGCCTTGCCTTCGAGCACGTAAAGCCCGTGCTCCATCACATGCGTTTCTAGAAATGGGATAACACCGCCGGGCTCAAACGTAACGACATTCACATGCATATCGTGTCGCATGTCATCAGGTTCAACAAAGCGTGTGGTGCCCCACTTTCCATCAGTATCCGGCATGTAGGTGATCGGCGTGTCCGCATCACTGGAGACAAAGGGCTCTGGCGCCTCAATACCCTCAACCGATTGATACTTTTTGCGGATCCAGTGGAATTTCGCAGATGCTTCAGTTGTGTTCTTCAACTGCCAGTCACATCCCGCAGGCAGGAACGCGTACCCGCCTTCATTCAAGACATGCACGACGCCTGAAATAGTCACAGACACCTGGCCCTCAACCACAAACAGGACGCTTTGCGCCAAGATCTCAAGTTCCGGTTTGTCGCTGCCGCCACCAGGCGCAACGTCTGCAATGTAGTGCGAAAACGTCTCGCTGAAACCACTCATGGGCCGCGCAATAACCCAAACCCGTGTTTGCGCCCAAAATGGCAGGTAGGAGGTCACGATATCGGTCATCGTGCCCTTTGGTATCACCGCAAAGCTCTCTGTAAACATCGCACGATCGGTCAACAACTGGGTCTGTGGCGGTAAGCCACCTTGCGGAGCATAGTAGGGGGCACGAGACATGAGTTACTCTCCAAAAAAGGTCATCGCTATCATTGCCAACCCAGATCGGTTCGCCAACCGCGAAGCGATACGGTGGCGGCTGAAGGATTATACCGTATTTCTTGAAAATCACCGAAGTGTCAAAAAATCACTAAGCGACTTCAATGAGTTGCGCCCCCGAAGCGCGATTGGAATTCACTGCACGATCTACCTGATGAAACGACAGCAGCTCCTCGTCTGCAGCTTTCATCAGCGTGGCCGCACCATGCCCCTGCTCTCCCAACCAAAGTCCCCAATCCGCTTCGTCAATCACAACCGGCATCCGATGATGCACCTGTGACATGGTCTCATTTGCGCCCGTCGTTACAACAGCACAGCTTGAAAGCTGATTGTCCTCGCTGCCCCACCGCTGCCAAACCCCGGCCAACGCCAAAGTTTGGTCTGCGTGTATGTACCAAGGCCAACGGGTTCCATCACTGTCTTTGGTCCATTCATAAAACCCGCTGACTGGGATCAAACAGCGCCGCGTGCGACATGCATTGCGAAACGCTGGCTTCTGCGCAATGGTTTCGCTGCGAGCATTGATCAGCAAGGGACCGTCCGTTGGTGTCTTGTACCACTCGGGCACAAATCCCCAACGCATCGACACCAAACGGCGCCCAAACTCAGCATCCCCCGTCACCACATGAATGTCTGTTGTTGGACAGACGTTATAGTTAGGCACATCTGGTAAGTTGTTTGCTGGAGCAGCCGAAAACAGCTGTACCATCGCATCATCAGGCAATGTTATCGCATAGCGTCCACACATCAGCGATACGCCTTGCGAGCCAGATCGATTTTTGCCTCCAACATCGACATGTCTTTCATGATATCGCGCCTCTTGGTGCGGTCCGTAGCCTCCCGGAATTCTGCACGCAGCCGAGCCATGTCACGCGACAACGACACAAACTCTGGCGCCCCCCCACTCTCTTTGATCAACCGGTTCAAAAGCGCATTTTCTGGATCATCCTCTCTGGGCAAAGGCTTACCAGCCCCCGCCAAATTATCGAACTCGCCAGCTTCTGCCGCATCGCGAATTTTTTGGTTGATCAAGTCGATCAGTGGATCGATCCATAGGCGCCTCAAAAGAAAAACCCCCGCCAGTTTCCCGGCGGAGGCCTAAAAGGTCAAGCGATTGAACGCTTACTTCTTCGTGATACGCCCATCCAGCGCCGCAGCGGCGGCACCGTTTTCAGCGAGATACTCAGCCGTTACATCTGCGAGATCTGGGCCGTAATCATAAGCATTCTGAGCGTCGCGGAACATTTTGTAGCCGTCACCGCCATTGCGCACATAGTTGTTGGACACAACGCCATAGACCTTGGCGAGATCAATCGGCGCATCGCCAACCATAACGTCGCTGATGCGGCTGCCCACTTCAGCGTTGGCATCAAAGGTGTAGGACATGCCCGCAACTTGCGCGAAACGACCTGCGCCGTCTTCAAGCTTGCTCACGCCATTTTCCAATGCGGCCACGATAGCTTCACCGGAGACTTCGAAAGTCGACAATGTGTTCTGAAACGGTAGCACCGTCAGCACCTCACCCATGGTCACTTCGCCAGCATCAATAGATGCGCGCAAACCGCCGCCGTTTTGGATCGCGATCTCAACGCCTTGATCCTTCACACGGTCCAGCATGGCACCAGCAACAAGGTTGCCCATAGCACATTCACCAGCGCGGCAAGAGCCACGATCGCCATCGATTACGTCAGATGTCGAGGCAACAACACGGGTCTTCATCTCTTCGATTGGACCAGCCAGTTCGGCCACACGAGCAACAATCGCCTCGTCTTCTGCGACGGACGCATCCAACAAAATGGTGTCGCCAGTGGCAGACGTTACATTGCCTGCATCATCAAACGTCAGGGTCAGGTGGCCAACATATTTGGAATAAGCGTAGGCCTGAACCACGGGCACGTTACCAACCATAGTTGGATAGGCCATCGCGCCTTCCTCAGTATTGGAGAACTTTGTGTGGGAGTGACCACCAACAACCGCATCAACGCCAGATACAGCGGCAGCAATCTCCATGTCTTTGTTCACGCCCACGTGGTTCAATGCGATGATCTTGGTCACGCCTTCGGCTGTTAGCGCATCCACATCAGCTTGCAGAGATTCGATCTCGTCTTGGAAGATCACCGATTCACCGGGGCTGGAAGTTTCCGCTGTGTCGGTTGCCAAAGCGGAGATGATGGCAACCTTTTCGCCTCCGACATCCAACACGATGTGGTTGGCAACTTTACCTGCGAGAATATTGGATTGGGATACGTCCAAGTTGCCTGAAATGACCGGGAAGGACACACCTTCAACCAACTTCAGTAGACCTTCGGGACCGTCGTCAAACTCGTGGTTGCCAACTGCCATCGCGTCAAAGCCGACCTGTTCCATCAGCTCGATTTCCACGTCACCCTTATAGGTCGTGTACATCAGAGAGCCCTGATATTGGTCGCCTGCATCCAAAACCAGCAGATTCTCACCCGCCAGCTGTTCGCGCAAATCAGCAATCTTTGTGGCCACGCGCGCGTAGCCGCCAAAGCACTTACCCTCAGCATTGTCCTCCGCATTACAGGTGGAATCATATTTGTTGATCGGCTCAATGCGGCTGTGTAGGTCGTTGATATGAACGATATGCAGCGTATAGTCAGCCGCGGCCATACCGGCCGTCACTGCTAGGGCTGCCGCCCCTGTCATCAATCGTGCGATCATGGAAGAATCCCTTCTTTTTTATCATTCAGTCAATATCGTGCAGTTTAAGCCCCGCAAATGTCAAAGGCTTAACAGAATATAACGCCGCTTGACCTTGCGCCATGCGCGTTGCATGAGCAACCCTATGCTGATCTTCAAGATATTTCGCGCCGACGAATGGTCGGCCCTGCGCGAAGACGGGCAAACCCCCGGCGCGCCGATTGATGTGGCTGATGGCTACGTGCACTTTTCCACCGCAGAGCAGGCGGCTGAAACCGCTGCGAAGCACTTCGCTGGGGAAGAAAACCTCTTTTTGCTGGCGGTTGAGACGGATCCATTGGGCGAGGCCTTGAAGTGGGAAGTGTCTCGCGGCGGCGCGAAATTCCCTCACCTGTACCGTGACTTGCGTCTTTCAGATGTGACATGGGCACAACCCTTGCCTTTGATCTCTGGAATACATCAATTTCCTGCAGGGCTACTGTGATGTCACTTAGCCGCATGATGGAAACCATGGGCATGAAAGTCCTGCGCAGCATTGATCCAGAAACTTCGCATGGGTTGGCGCTTCAAGCCCTGCAAATGGGGCTGGCCAACGCGCCCGGAAAGATCACCTCCTCCCGTTTAAAAACTGAAATTGCAGGGCTCAAATTGTGCAACCCCGTTGGCTTAGCAGCAGGGTTTGACAAAAACGCCACTGCGTTGAAAGGGTTGGCGAAATCTGGCTTTGGATTTGTTGAAGTTGGCGCAGCGACGCCCCGCCCACAGCCGGGAAACCCAAAGCCTCGCCTGTTTCGCCTGACAGAGGACCGGGCGGCGATCAATCGATTTGGCTTCAACAACGACGGCATGGAAACTATTGCCACACGTCTCTCCAATCGGCCGCAAGATGCCATCATAGGTCTGAACCTTGGGGCCAACAAAGACAGCGACAACCGTGCCGAAGATTTCGCCCGTGTGCTGGCACATTGCGGCGCACATCTAAACTTCGCAACTGTGAATGTCAGCTCGCCCAACACCGAAAAACTGCGTGATCTTCAAGGCAAAGCCGCCCTCTCGGCGCTGCTGTCTGGTGTCATGGAGACCCGCGACGCGTTGGCGCAAAAAATTCCTGTCTTCCTGAAAATTGCACCCGATCTTTCTGAGGACGAAATCGCGGAGATCTCCGAGGTCGCGATTGCGACCAAAGTGGATGCAATTATCGCCACCAATACCACGCTTTCACGTGATGGTTTGGCAAGTGCGCATAAGGGCGAAATGGGGGGGCTCTCTGGGGCACCGCTCTTTGAAAAATCCACCCGCGTACTCGCCCGTCTCTCACAGCTCACAGAGGGCAAACTGCCACTGGTAGGTGTAGGCGGCATTGGTTCTGGCGAACAAGCTTATGCGAAAATCTGTGCGGGGGCTTCTGCTGTGCAACTCTACACCGCTCTGGTCTATGGTGGGTTCTCGCTGGCAGAAACCATCGTACGTGACCTTGACGCATTGCTAAAGCGCGACGGGTTTTCCAATGTCACCGAGGCGGTTGGCAGCAAACGAGAGGACTGGCTATGATCACAATCTGGCACAACCCACGCTGTTCCAAATCACGCCAAACTCTTGCGCTGTTAGAAGACAAAGGCGCAGTTACCGTGCGCCGCTACCTTGAAGACGCTCCTACCTTTTTGGAATTGCAAGAGGTTTTGGCGCGTTTGGGCGGCGCGGCCATCGACATGATGCGCCCCAAAGAAGCCCGCTTCAAAGAGTTGGGTCTGTCCAAAACCGACAGCGATGCAACCTTGCTGACCGCGATGGCCGAAAACCCGATCCTGATTGAACGTCCGATTGTTTTATCCGACAACAAAGCCGCAATTGGGCGTCCACCCGAAGCTGTGCTGGACGTTCTTTAAGGATCAGCCCGCCTGAAACACCGCACCCACTTCGGCGCGGATGATCCGCGCGATAAAAGCACAATCCTCCACAGAGAAGGTCAGCGGAATTCGCATATCAACGATGCCCTTCAAGACTCGGTCTGACTTTGGCATTGGGTTGCTTGGCGCATAGCGCCAGCTGTCATAGCGCGAGGTGAAAGCCACAGGCTCTGCTCCTCCAAACCATTTCAACTCCACACCCCGCGCGGCGCATCTCGCAAGCGCGTCGTGGATTTTCTCTTCGGCCCAATCCAGCAACAAAAACTGGATTGAGCTGCCGACGTACTGCTCCCCTTCGGGTCGCTCAACCACGGCTAAGCCCGGCGTCCCACGCAGACCGTTTAAAATCACATCGTGTCGGGCGTTCCATGCGGCCACTTGCTGATCCAAGTTCCGCAACTGCGGCCGCAAAATTGCGGCTCTTAGGTGGTCCATACGCCCTGACACGTTGGGCGTGTCGTATTTCACCGCCTCAAATACCTCTGCTTCAGGCACCGCGCCATTGCGTCCATACAACATATAGCTGCCCGTCAGTATTGTGGCCCGCGCCATCAATTCAGCATCATCGCCAACCAACAAGCCACCTTCACCAGAGTTCATATGTTTGTAGGTCTGCGTGGAATAACAAGACAGTGCACCATATCGGCCCGACGGAATGCCTTTCCATCCACCGCCCATCGTATGGGCGCAATCCTCAATCACACGAATGCCATGCGCGTCACAAAGCGCCATCAAGGCCTCCATGTCACAAATATGGCCCCGCATGTGCGACAACATCAGCACATCCGCCTGATCTGCCTTGGCGGCGAGATCTTCGAGGTCAATTACCAATGCTTCAGTGACGCCCACAAACACGGGCACTGCCCCCACGCTGGCAATCGCACCGGGAACGGGCGCCAATGTAAAGGCGTTGGTCAACACTTTGTCGCCCGCCCCCACACCCATGGCCCGCAAAGCACAGCCCATCGCATATCCACCTGACGCGACTGCGAGGCAGTATTTTGCCCCAACACTTCTGGCAAACTCTTGTTCCAAAGCCGAAACCTCGCCAACCTCGTCTTCAGTGAGATTGTAGCGATGCAACCGCCCGCTGCGCATCACGGCAACAGCCGCCGCGATGCCTTCTTCAGAAATCGGCTCTTGCTGCGTAAAGTTTCCGGTAAAAACGTCGCTCATAAGGGTCTCGCCACCTGTCTTCTTGTCACAAGCATTAGGACAAAGATCAAAGCTCCGCAATCTGCGGGCGTTTTTAGCCCAACAAAAGGTCCACAACCTTAGGAAGGCTCTCATAGTCGTGCAGCAACGCCTCTGGCTCAAGAGCCGCCATATCCTCACCGCTTGGCCCAAAGGTCACCAAAATGCTCGGCACCCCGGCAGCTTTGGCCGTATTGCGGTCTGTATCACTGTCGCCCACCAATGTGGTCATGGCCGGATCGCCTCCCAAGCGTCGCACCGTTTCAACCAGCGGAGCTGGATCAGGTTTACGAACAGGCAGCGTATCCGCCCCCACCAGAGCCCCAAACGCGTCACGCACGCCCAAAGCGACCAACAACTGCTGTGCCAAGCCTTCAGGTTTGTTCGTGCAGACGCCCACGCCATAGCCTTTAGACTTGAGGGCTTCTATCGCATCCATCGCCCCCTCATAGATGAAAGAGTGCTCTGCAATCGCGCCGCCGTAAGCCTCTAACAAAACTGGGTAGTAGCGAAGCACAACCGCCTCATCCATCTCGCCAAGTCGTGTCAGTCCTTCGGTCAGCATACGCCGCCCGCCGCGCAGCGCCACACCGGCGTCCTGCTCAATTGACAAAACATCAGCATGTCCCATATCGCGAAAGCACACATTCGCCGCCGCAATCAGATCACCGCTTGTGTCCGCCAACGTCCCATCCAGATCAAAAACCACTGTTTTCATTGGCTGCTCCATACCCTATTGCGCAAGTTCTTGCGCATTGCTGTTACAGGGCGCAATCTGAATTGATGGCCTATGGCCTTGCACCCTTTACGCACTCCGATAAAACGGCCCCCAACGAAATACAAAGAGAAAACAAATGAGCATTGCACTTGTCATCCTAGCCGCAGGCAAAGGCACACGGATGAACTCGGACCTGCCAAAAGTTCTGCACCCTATCGCAGGCGCCCCATTGCTGCATCACGCGATGCGCACTGGCGCAGCACTTGAACCCGAGCGCACCATCGTGGTCGCGGGTCATCAAGCAGATCAGGTGCAGGCGGCTGCATTGGAGTTTGATCACACCGCCGAAGTGTTAATGCAGACCGAGCAGCTGGGCACCGGCCACGCTGTGGACCAAGCGCGCGAGGCCCTCAAAGGATTTAAAGGCGACGTGGTTGTGCTCTTTGGAGACACGCCTTTTCTGAAACCCGAAACGCTTGAGCGCATGATCGCTGCCCGCCGCCATCACGATGTTGTCGTGCTCGGCTTTGACATCGCACAGGTCCAACCACGCTATGGTCGATTGGTCATGGACGGGGATCGTCTAGCGAAAATTGTTGAATACAAAGACGCAACAGAAGAAGAACGCCAAATTCGTTTCACCAACTCAGGCTTGATGGCGTGTGATGCAACATTGCTGTTTGATCTGATCGCGAAACTCAGCAACAACAATGCCTCAGGTGAGTATTACCTCACTGAGGTGCCAGAGCTTGCAAATGCGCGCGGCGCAAAAGTCACTGCCGTGAAGTGTGACGAGGCGGAAACCCTGGGGGTGGATTCTCGTAAAGACCTCGCCGGAGCAGAAGCTATCTATCAAAAAAATGCGCGTACTGCTCTGCTAGAAGACGGGGTGACACTCACCGCGCCAGACACGGTATTTCTATCATTTGACACGGCGATTGGCCGCGACGCCACCGTTGAACCGAACGTCGTGTTTGGTCCGGGTGTGACGATCGAATCCGGCGCCACCATCCGTGCATTTTCACATCTGGAAGGCTGTCATGTCTCTCGTGGTACCATGGTTGGCCCTTATGCCCGCTTGCGCCCCGGGGCCGAACTTTCTGAAGATGTTCACATCGGTAACTTTGTAGAAATCAAAAATGCGCAGATTGGCACAGGGACAAAGGTCAATCACCTTTCCTATATTGGCGATGCGACCCTGGGGGCGGGCACCAACATTGGCGCCGGGACAATCACCTGCAACTACGACGGAGTGATGAAACACCACACCCATATCGGAGACAACGTCTTCATTGGTTCAAACACCATGTTGGTCGCGCCTGTGTCTATCGGAAACGAAGCCATGACCGGGTCAGGTTCGGTGATCACTAAAAACGTCCCAGACACCGCACTGGCGCTATCTCGTGCGGAGCAAACCAACAAACCCGGCGTTGCACTAAAATTGTTTGAAATGTTAAAGAAAAAGAAACAAAAACTGACTTCGGGTGCCAAATAATGTGCGGTATTGTAGGTGTTCTTGGCTCACATGAAGCAGCCCCCTTGCTGGTCGAAACGCTGAAACGGCTGGAATACCGCGGGTATGACAGCGCGGGTATTGCGACTGTGAATGATGGCGTTTTGGATCGTCGCCGCGCCGTTGGAAAACTGGTCAACCTGTCCGATTTATTGGTACATGAGCCACTGCGCGGTAAATCCGGTATCGGCCACACGCGTTGGGCCACTCATGGCGCGCCGACCGTGTCCAACGCCCACCCGCATCAGGCCGGTCCCGTGGCGGTGGTGCACAATGGCATCATCGAAAACTTCCGAGATCTGCGCGAAGAATTGTCCAACGATGGGTTTTCTTTCGTCACAGAAACCGACACAGAAACCGTCGCGCTTCTGACGCAAAAATACATCCAATCCGGCATGCACCCCATTGAAGCTGCCCTTAAAACTCTAAGCCGCCTAGACGGCGCGTTCGCGCTTGCTTTCCTCTTTGAAGGCGAAGACGACTTGATCGTGGCGGCCCGTAAAGGCTCGCCACTGGCAATTGGGCACGGCGACGGAGAAATGTATGTAGGCTCTGACGCGATTGCTCTTGCGCCGCTCACAAACGAGGTCACCTATCTTGATGAGGGTGACAGCGCTGTTCTCACCCGCACCAGCTTGCAAATATTCGACGCAGAGGGCGCGGAGGTTACCCGCGAAGCGAAGACCATCAACATCGACCAAACACTGGTCGACAAAGGCAACCACAAACACTTCATGGCCAAAGAGATTGGCGAGCAGCCATTGGTGTTGGGCAATGCCATCGACCATTATCTGTCTCAAGACGGGAATACGGTTTCTCTGCCAGACACAAACCTGGATTTCACCCAAATCAATCGGCTGACCATGGTTGCATGTGGCACTGCGTACTACGCCTGCCTGACCGCGAAATACTGGTTCGAACAGATCGCCGGACTGCCGGTTGAAGTAGATGTCGCTTCGGAGTTTCGCTATCGTGAGCCACCGGTTACCGAAGGAACGGTAGCACTATTTGTCTCACAATCGGGCGAAACAGCGGACACATTGGCGGCACTCCGCTATTGCGCAGGCAAGGCGCAGAGTATTGTGTCTGTGGTCAACGTTCCTGAAAGTTCAATTGCTCGGGAAAGCGATCTGGCACTTCCCATTTTGGCAGGCGTAGAGATTGGTGTCGCATCAACCAAGGCGTTTACCTGCCAATTGACAGTGTTGTTAATGCTGGCACTCAAGGCCGCCAAAGATCGCGGCAAGTTGACGAACGAGGAGATGACAAAACACCTCTCCGACCTACGTGCTATGCCCGGCCTGATCAATCAAGCGCTTGCTGCAGAAGCACAAATCAAAGACGTTGCACGCAAGCTTTCAGAGGCGCGTGACATTTTGTTTTTGGGGCGCGGACGCATGTTCCCCCTCGCCCTTGAGGGCGCCCTAAAACTAAAGGAAATCAGCTATATACATGCTGAAGCTTATGCGTCCGGCGAACTCAAACATGGCCCCATTGCGTTGATCGACAAACATGTGCCCGTTGTGGTGATGGCGCCTTATGACGAACTTTTTGATAAATCGATCTCCAATATGCAGGAGGTTATGGCGCGCGCCGGTAAGGTACTTTTGATCACCGATACGGACGGTCTCAAAGAAGGCGCTGATGGCACTTGGGACACAATCCGGATGCCACAAGTTCCGCCGGTGCTGTCTCCCATTCTTTATGCCATCCCCGCACAGCTTCTGGCCTATTACACTGCGGTCGCCAAAGGCACCGACGTGGATCAGCCGCGCAATCTCGCCAAATCCGTGACGGTAGAATGATGACGCTTGAGGACGCTCTTGCAGCCCTAAAATCGAACGCTGAAACCGACCGTGCCGAAGGGATGGCGTCCTATCACAAGCAGACGCGGCCTGTGCTTGGCGTTGCCAATCCCGCACTGAACGAGCTCAGCAAAACTTGGCGTCAGAGCCTTGGTGTTGAGGACCGAGTGCGGCTTGCGAGCGAGCTCTGGAGCACTGATATTTTTGAAGCGCGCATTGTCGCGGCAAAAACACTCACCCAAGCCCGTCTCCGTCCAGATAGCGCCGCTTGGGAATTGATCTGCGATTGGGTACGTGACTTTGACAGCTGGGCGATTGCTGATCACGTCTGTATGGCGGGCCAACGTCGCCTGATGGCCGATCCGACCCGCATCGATACTGTTGAGACTTGGACCACGTCAGATCACATGTGGACACGCCGCGCCGCTCTCGTAATCACCCTGCCCTGGACCAAACAAAACTTCCCCAAGCCCCTAGATCTGGAGATCAGAGACCGTGTTTTGGGTTGGGCGGCGTCTTATGCCGAGGATCACACATGGTTCATCCAAAAAGCCGTTGCTTGGTGGCTGCGCGACCTGTCCAAACACGATCCGGATCGAACACGCGCCTTCTTGGCCACCCATAGCGACAACATGAAGCCTTTTGCCGTGAAAGAGGCCTCCAAGCACCTCGCCTAGACTTGGTCGGCCAGCATATTGTGCCAAAATACATCTACAACTTTTGGCGCTCTTGCTGTGGACGCAATCGGGGACTAACTATGGTGTATGACTGCTCCATTGATTGACCCGTTTCACCGCGCAATCTCCTACCTGCGCGTTTCCGTCACTGACCGGTGCGACTTTCGCTGTGTCTATTGCATGGCGGAGAACATGACCTTCCTGCCGAAGAAAGAGCTTCTGACGCTCGAAGAGTTGGATCGTATGTGTTCAACGTTTGTGCGCCTTGGTGTTGAGAAACTACGGATCACTGGCGGCGAGCCTTTGGTACGTCGGGACATCATGACTTTTTTTAGAGGCATGACGCGGCACCTAGAAAGCGGTGCGCTGAAGGAGCTGACTCTCACAACCAATGGATCGCAGCTGGAAAAATACGCCGATGAACTCTACGCCTGTGGTGTGCGGCGCATCAACGTCTCGCTGGACACAATTGACGAGACCAAATTTGCCGAGATCACCCGTTGGGGCCGACTGCCTCAAGTGATGCGCGGTCTGGATGCCGCGCAAAAGGCTGGCCTGCGCATCAAAATCAACGCCGTTGCGCTCAAAGGTTTCAACGAGGACGAGCTGTTCACGTTGGCGGAATGGTGCGCGGAGCGTGACATGGACATGACTTGGATCGAAGTAATGCCCATGGGCGATTTGGGAAACGAAGACCGCTTGGATCAATATTGGTCGCTTGACGATCTGCGTAACACGTTGAGTGAACGTTACACATTGACCGACCTCCCCGAGCGCACCGGCGGCCCAGCACGCTATGTCCGGCTGGAAGAAACCAGCCAAAAGATCGGCTTTATCACACCTATGACCCACAACTTCTGTGAAAGCTGTAACCGCGTGCGTCTGACATGTACCGGACAACTCTACATGTGTCTGGGTCAAGAGGACATGGCAGACCTGCGCGCACCTTTACGCGCCAGCGAGGGTGACATGGTATTGGAGGATGCCATTCGCAACGCCATTTCATTAAAGCCTAAAGGACATGATTTTGACTATTCCCGCCAGCAGGTGGATGGCCAAATGACCCGCCACATGAGTCACACTGGCGGCTAATTCCTAGGCCTGAAAAACCGGCCCAGTACTTTCGCGAGCAACCAAAAATACCGGCAGCGTATGAACATCACCGTCCGATGTGTCGGACGTTTGTGCAATTTGATCCAACAAACACCGAGCCGCCTTGTGCCCCAATTTGTTTCGATGCTGGTGAATAGTTGTGAGAGGCGGGTTAAACACTTCGGCCATCTCAATATTGTCGAACCCTGTGACCGAGATTTCCAACGGCACGCGCTGTCCCGCCCTTGTCAAACCGGAGATAAGACCAAAGGCCAACTGGTCGCTCGCGCATATCCAGGCAGTGGGACCGTCCTTCAGATCTTTCACAACCTCTGCGGCACTGAGCCCTCCGGCAATCGAAAAGTCACATTGCACGATCCAGTCGGGTCGGACTTCCCCTTTCAGTTCTGACAAGCGCGCCTCGAATGCCTCCCGACGTTCATGTGACAATATGTTTGAGGACGGACCTGCCAAATGGCCAAAGCGGCGGTGCCCCAACTCCCATAAATGATCCACCAAAACGCGAATCCCTCCGGCATTGTCGGATCGAACCGAGTGTCCTTTGAAGCCGTGCACCCACTCACAGACAAAAACAATTGGACAATTTGGAAACACGGCTTGCGTGTCTTCTAAATCGGAAAGTGCAATGGATCCATCAAGAACAATCAAGCCATCAGCATGTCCTGCAGCCACAAATCCTTGAATCTGTTCCGTCGTCATTGGCCCATCGCCGCTGTCAGACAGCAGAAGGTTGTAATCTGCCGCACTCAACTCCCGCTCTAAGCCTGATAAAATATTGGAGAAGAACGGGTTAGAAATGTTGGGCACCAATGCCAGAATGGTTTTTGAGGTGTTCGTACGCAGGTTTCTCGCGGCCCGATTCACTCTGTAGCCGGTCTTTTTAACGGCCTCCAGAACCGCATTTCGTGTCGATTCCGACACCACAGACGGATCATTAAGCACGCGACTAACGGTGGCTGTCGACACCCCTGCAATCCGCGCTACATCCACCAACTTCGGCAAAG
The DNA here is from genome assembly GCF_040370365.1 of Shimia sp. NS0008-38b. Lineage (NCBI taxonomy): Bacteria > Pseudomonadati > Pseudomonadota > Alphaproteobacteria > Rhodobacterales > Roseobacteraceae > Shimia > Shimia sp. NS0008-38b. The sequence continues at coordinate 492,951 of NZ_BAABWQ010000004.1, forward strand.
TTTGCTTCACAATTTATTCGCGCCTCGAATTATTTCTTGACTCAATTTCCTTTCGGAAGTTACCGATATGTAATCGATTACAACTCGCTGTCAATGTGCGCGATGATCCGAATTCGGCATCCATGCATCAAAACAGCAAGTTGTTTGGGAGGACATGTAATCGATTACAGAAGGGTCACAACGACCCGCTTAGGGAGGAAAAAATGAACTTTTACAAATCCACAACTGCGGCTGTCGCAGTCTGCGCAGCAGGTGCTGTCTCTGCCGCGGATCTCGAGGTTACACATTGGTGGACCTCAGGTGGCGAGGCCGCAGCTGTTTCTGAATTCGCCAAGGCGTTTAACGCCACAGGTAACAATTGGGTCGACGGCGCAATTGCCGGCTCAGGTGGGACCGCGCGACCAATTATTGTCAGCCGCATCATTGGCGGCGATCCGATGCACGCAACCCAGCTCAATCACGGTCGTCAGGCCGAAGAGCTGATCGAGGCAGGCCTCATGCTAGACCTGACCGATGTTGCGGAAGCCGAAGGCTGGAAAGACATTGTGAACCCAACGTCGCTTCTGGACAGCTGTACCGTTGACGGCAAAATCTACTGCGCCCCAGTCAATATCCATTCCTGGCAGTGGATCTGGCTCAGCCATCAGGCATTTGCTGATGCAGGCGCCGACGTGCCATCAAACTGGGACGAATTTGTCGCATCTGCCCCCGCTCTCGAAGCCGCAGGTAAAATTCCGCTCGCGATGGGTCAGCAGGCTTGGCAGTCCTCCGGAGCATTTGGTGTTATGACAGTGGCAATTGCTGGTCAGGACGCTTGGCTAGCCGTAAACGCAGACAAAAATGCCGAAGTCGCTGCTGGCGCTGAATATGCTAAGGTTTTCGAAGCTGCGGCAACCGCACGCGCCATGGCCGCGAACTCCAACGTCCAAGATTGGAACCAAGCCACAAATCTGGTGATCACTGGTAAAGCTGGCGCACAGATCATGGGTGACTGGGCGCAGGGCGAATTCCAGGTTGCTAATCAAGTCGCTGGCGAAGATTACACCTGCCTCCCTGGCTTGGGAGTAAATGAGGTGATTTCCACAGGCGGGGACGCGTTCTATTTCCCCAAACAGGATGACCCAGCAATAGAAGCTGCGCAAAAAGAACTTGCTTCACTGCTTTTGAGCCCAGAAGTTCAGGTTAACTTCAACCTGAAAAAAGGGTCCCTACCAGTGCGTGGCGATGTCGATCTTGCTACCGCAAACGACTGCATGAAGAAGGGTTTGGCAATTCTTGCCAGCGGAAATATCCTACCGGATGGCAACCAGACCTTGTCCCCGGACACTGCAGGTCAAATCGAAGACCTGATGGTCGAATTCTGGAACGATCCGTCTTACTCGGCTGCTGACGCGCAAGCGAAATACGCCGAAATCATCGCAGAAGCGGACTAATCCGCCGATTGCAGAGCCCGCAACACGCGGGCTCTGCCCTCCTCTGCCCCAATTTCCCCAATCGGACCTGATGTAAGTCGCACTCAGACGCATCAGGCTGGAGACCCAAGCCATGGCTGTGACTGACGGCGCACAGGCGGAGTCCCCCCGGACTACTGCCAAGCGGCCCAACCGCCTCTTCAAAAACATGACGGCGAAACTCGCCGCGATCCCGATGATATTCACCGCGCTGGTGGTGTTTATCGGTTGTACTCTTTGGACAATCTATCACTCGTTCACCAAATCCAAATTGCTGCCAGCGCCCGACAAATGGGTGGGACTGGATCAATATGAACGCCTCTGGAGCACGCGCCGTTGGCTTGTCTCCATCGAGAATCTCGCGATCTATGGTATCTGCTCGCTGGTTTTGAGCCTTGTGATCGGCTTTGTTTTGGCGGCCCTTTTGGATCGCAAAATTCGCGGCGAAGGCGTGTTCCGCACTATCTTCCTTTACCCGTTTGCTCTCAGTTTCATTGTGACTGGTCTTGTTTGGCAGTGGATCCTGAATCCGCAGTTTGGCATTCAGGGTGTGATTCAAAAATGGGGCTGGGAAAGCTTCGCCTTCGATCCGCTCAACAACGCTAACATCGTTATCTACGGCATCCTGATTGCAGGGATCTGGCAAGGCTCCGGCTTCATCATGGTGATCCTGCTCGCTGGCCTGCGTGGCATTGACGAAGACATCTGGAAAGCCTCGCGTGTTGAGGGTATTCCGGTCTGGAAAACCTACATTTTTATCGTCATCCCAATGTTGCGCCCGATTTTTGTGACCGCTCTGGTTCTGATCGCGGCGGGAATAATCAAGGTTTACGATCTCGTTGTGGCGCAAACCTCGGGCGGGCCGGGCATCGCATCCGAAGTCCCCGCAAAATACGTCATCGAAAAAATGTTCCAAGCTCAAAACCTTGGCCAAGGCTTCGCAGCCTCCACCATGATGCTGCTCTCGGTCCTCGTTGTTCTGATCCCATGGGCCTATCTCGAATTCGGAGGCAAACGCCGTGACTGATGCAACCACCAACGTCCGCGCCACACCGCGTGGCGCCAAGCCTCGAAAGCGCCTCACGCCGACCAACATTATGCTCTATGGCACACTCCTTGTTGCGGCATTCTACTATCTGCTGCCGCTCTATGTGATGATCGTAACCTCGCTGAAAGGCATGCCGGAGATCCGCTTGGGCAACGTGTTTGCCCCACCTGTGGAAATCACCTTCGAGCCGTGGGTCAAGGCCTGGGCCGAAGCATGCACCGGCATCAACTGCGAAGGCTTGTCTCGCGGTTTCTGGAACTCGGTGCAAATCCTTGTCCCATCCGTGATTGTCTCCATCGCCATTGCCTCGGTCAACGGTTATGCGCTGTCGCTGTGGAAGTTCAAGGGCTCGGAGGTGTTCTTTACCATCCTGATATTTGGCGCTTTTATCCCTTATCAGGTGATGATCTATCCCATGGTGATCCTGCTGCGCGAAGCCGGCGAAGGGCTATCCCTGATCACCGGCACAAAAATCCGCCTGATGGGCAGTATCTGGGGTCTTGTGATTGTACACACCGTCTTTGGTATGCCCATCCTCACCCTACTGTTCCGCAACTACTTTGCCTCCGTGCCCGAAGAACTTTTTAAAGCGGCTCGGGTTGATGGCGCAGGCTTCTGGCAGATCTACTTCCAGATCATGCTGCCGATGGCGCTGCCGATCTTTGTGGTGGCAATCATTCTGCAGGTCACCGGCATATGGAATGACTTTTTGTTTGGCGTAATCTTCACCAAACCCGACACCTATCCAATGACGGTCCAACTGAACAACATCGTCAACTCGGTGCAGGGCGTCAAAGAATACAACGTGAATATGGCCGCGACGATGCTGACCGGGCTTGTGCCCCTCGTCATCTATTTCGTCTCAGGCAAACTCTTCGTGCGCGGCATCGCCGCTGGCGCGGTGAAAGGATAATCCGATGGGAAAAACAACTCTCGCCAAAAACGACCTGGATGACCAACTGGTTACGGACGTCGTGAACAACGCTGTGCCCACTGTAGAAACCAGCATTGAAATCAAAGACTTGAAACTGAGCTTTGGCGCAGTCGAAGTTCTCAAAGATCTCAACCTAACGATCAGCCAAGGCGAATTCCTCGTGCTGCTGGGGTCATCGGGCTGCGGAAAATCAACTTTGCTGAACTGCATTGCAGGGCTTTTGGATGTTACCGACGGGGAAATCCACATCGGTGGGCGCAATGTCACGTGGGAAGAACCCTCAGAACGCGGCATCGGCATGGTGTTTCAATCGTATGCGCTCTATCCGCAAATGACCGTCGAGGGCAATCTCTCCTTTGGCCTGAAGAACGCTCGCGTGCCAAAGCCGGAGATTGCCGAACGTGTGGCCCGCGCCGCCGAAGTTTTGCAGATCGAACCGTTGTTAAAGCGCAAACCGGCCGCTTTGTCAGGCGGCCAACGTCAGCGTGTTGCCATAGGTCGCGCGCTAGTGCGCGACGTTGATGTCTTCTTGTTTGACGAGCCGCTTTCCAACCTCGACGCAAAACTAAGGGCTGATCTGCGTGTGGAATTGAAACTTCTGCACCAAAAACTGGACAACACCATGATCTATGTAACGCATGATCAGGTCGAAGCCATGACACTGGCGGATCGCATCGCCATCATGCGCGGCGGTGTGGTGCAACAGATCGCCTCACCTGCAGAAGTCTACAATCGCCCGTCCAACAAATATGTGGCAGGATTCATCGGCTCGCCTTCGATCAACTTCTTTGAAGGCCAGTTGTCTGGCGGTGAGTCTCCGTCGTTCAGCAGCGGAGGTAACACATTCCCCCTCTCTGACTATCACACCTCGCGTGGCCAATTGACTGACCGTCCGGCGTGGCTGGGCATTCGGCCAGAATCTGTTGTGACCGGCACCGATGTTGATGCTCAACCTTTCACGGCAGAGATTGTCGTCGAATTGGTCGAGCCCATGGGGTCTGACACACTTGTCTACACCACCCTTGCCAACAGCCCTTTCCGGTTCCGCATCAATGGTCAGGCCAAAGTCACATCTGGCGATACGATGCGCATCGGCTTCGATCCTGCTCAGGGATCTCTTTTTGACAAAACCACCGAAGACCGTCTCTGACGGCCATTTCTTGGAGCCTCTTTATGAGCTTTTCTTTCCAATTGTACTCCTCGCGCGAAGTCGCGAACCAAGAAACCTTTCTCGCACGGCTTGCAGACCTGGGATATACCAGCGTCGAAGGATACGGCGGCGTTTATGGCGATCCGGACAGCTTCGCAGAGGCGCTGTCCGCAAATGGCCTCACAATGCCAAGCGGTCACTTTGGAATGGACGATCTGCGCGACAATTTTGACAACGTTGTGATGCTGGCCGACACCTTCGGCATCAAACACATCGTGTGCCCATTCCTTGCGCCTGATGCGCGCCCCAAAGACAAAGACGGGTGGATCGCATTTGCCAATGAGCTGACAGTGATCGGCACAAAGGTACGCTCGACTGGCAAAACATTCTCTTGGCACAACCACGATTTTGAATTTGAAGAGCTGCCAGATGGCAGTTACCCCATGGAGGTCATCCTGGAAACCGCGCCCGACATTGGTTGGGAGGCCGATCTTGGTTGGGTTGCCCGTGCTGGGCTGGATCCTGCTCCCCTCGTCACGAAATGGGCAGACCGACTGATTGCGGTACACGTCAAAGACATCGCCAAAGAGGGCCTTGGTCTGGACGAAGACGGCTGGTCTGACATTGGCGAAGGCATCATGGACTGGACAGGACTGATCCTTCAAATCCGCGACCAAGCTCCCAACGCCATTTTGGTCGCAGAACAGGACAAGCCAAATGATGCGGATCGGTTTGCCGCTGTTTCGATCGCCAACATGAAGGACATCTGATCATGAGCTCTGCAGTGAACGTTGGCATCATTGGATGCGGCAATATTTCAGCCACCTACATGCGCATGGGCAGGTTTTTCCGCGACTATAAGGTTGTCGCCTGCGCCGACATAAACCCCGAGGTTGCGAAATCCCGGGCAGAGGAATTTGGCTTGCGCGCCTTAACGATTGACGCCCTCTTGGCTGATCCCAGTATCGAGATCGTTGTAAACCTGACGATACCCGCCGCGCACTTTGAAGTCTCAAGCGACATTCTGCGTTCGGGAAAACATGTCTATTCGGAAAAACCCTTTGTTCTGACCGCAGATGAAGGCGCGCAGCTGGCAACGCTTGCAGCTGACAAAAACCTGCGCATTGGCTCCGCTCCGGACACTTTCATGGGAGGTAGTCACCAAAAGGCGCGTGAGATGATCGACAATGGCGACATTGGCCAGATCACCTCCGGCACAATTCACGTGATGAGCAGTGGGATGGAACACTGGCATCCAAACCCCGACTTCTTCTTTTTGCCGGGTGCCGGCCCAATCTTTGATCTTGCGCCCTACTACGTGACCAACCTTGTACAGCTGCTTGGACCGGTCGCCAGTGTTGTGGCAATGTCGAGCACGCCTCGCAAACAGCGCACCATCGCCTGCGGTCCACGTGACGGCGAACAGGTTCCCGTGGAAACCCCGACAACAGTGCACTCCATCCTGAAATTCGCCAATGGTGCCATCATCAGTTACGGCACCAGCTGGGACGTGCAATCTCATGAGCACAACAACATGGAACTCTATGGGCTTGACGGCACCCTCTACGTGCCTGATCCGAATTTCTTCGGCGGCCAGCTTCGCCTTGTGAAGGGAGATGGCTCTGAGGTGTTGATTTCCTCTGGCCACCCCTTCTCCAAACCAAACGACGGTGAGAACGCGAACTATCGCGGTGCAGGCTTGGCCGATATGGCAGCGGCAATTCGCGATGGACACCAACACCGCTGCAACAACGACTTAGCCTTGCATGTGGTTGAGGTGATGGGCGCCATTTTACAATCCGGTGATACCGGCAACGCAGTGACAATCCAATCCACCTGCGACCGACCTGCGCCCTTTGAGGCGGATCACGCCTTTGCCATCATGGAACTGGAGGAGAACTGATGCCCACCAACATCAAGGGCCCCGCATTATTTCTAGCGCAGTTTGCTTCAGACGACGCGCCCTACAACTCATTGGAATCCATTGCCGATTGGGCCGCTGGGCTTGGGTACAAAGGTTTGCAAATTCCGTCAGGTGATCCGCGGCTCTTTGATCTTGAAAAGGCAGCCTCATCGCAAACGTATTGCGATGAGGTGACAGGAATGTTGGCCGATCGCGGCCTACAAGTCACCGAACTGTCGAGCCATATTCAGGGACAACTGCTTGCGGTACACCCCGCGTATGACAAACAATTTGATGGATTCGCTCCGGCCTCCGTGCATGGCAACGGCAAAGCCCGACAAGACTGGGCGCAGGACCAGCTGCTTAAGGTCGCCAAAGCCTCGCAAAACCTTGGCCTCACCGCCTCGGTCAGCTTCTCGGGCTCCTTGGCATTCCCTTACCTCTACCCTTGGCCACAACGTCCCGCTGGCTTGATCGAAGAGGCCTTTGATGAACTTGCAAAGCGCTGGCTGCCGGTGATGAACGCCTATGACGAGGCCGGTGTGGACATCGCCTTTGAACTGCACCCCGGCGAAGACCTTTTTGACGGGGCCACATTTGAAATGCTGCTGGACCGCCTGAATGGCCATGCCCGCTGCACGATCAACTACGACCCAAGCCACTTCCTGCTGCAGCAGCTCGACTATCTGGCCTTCATCGACATCTACCACGAACGCATTTCCGCTTATCATGTGAAAGACGCTGAATTCCGCCCCGATGGCCGCCAGGGAGTTTACTCCGGGTATCAGCCATGGTTGCAACGCGCCGGCCGCTTCCGCTCGCTTGGCGACGGTCAGGTTGACTTCAAAGGGATTTTCTCCAAGTTGGCGCAATATGGCTATGACAGTTGGGCGGTTCTGGAATGGGAATGCTGCCTGAAAGACGCAGCCACCGGCGCCGCCGAAGGCGCGCCCTTCATCACCAATCACATCATCAACGTTACCGAGAAGGCGTTCGACGATTTCGCAGACAGCGGCCTGAACAAAGACGAAACGCGAGCCCTGCTCGGACTGTAGGAGACCACATGCGCACCTTAAAACTTGGAATGGTTGGCGGCGGTGAAGGCGCTTTCATTGGCGCTGTCCACCGCATCGCCGCACGCCTTGATGGTTGCTGGCAACTCGATGCAGGCTGTCTGTCATCTACACCCGACAAGGCAAAACGCAGCGCCGATGCGCTTGGACTTGCGCGGAGCTACAAATCCTATGAGGACATGGCGGCACAAGAGAGTGTGCTTGAAGGTGGCATCGACGCAGTCTCGATCGTCACCCCCAATCACATGCATCTGCCCGTCGCGCGCGCCTTTTTGAAAGCGGGCATTCATGTGATCTGCGACAAGCCTCTCACAACCGACCTTGCTCAAGCAGAGGATTTTGCCAACGAATGCGCCGATTACGATGCACAGTTCTTTCTGACTCATAATTACAGCGCTTCCCCCTTGATCCGTCAGGCCAAGTCAATGGTCGCAGATGGCACATTGGGTGACCTCCGCTTGGTACATGCTGAATATCTACAAGACTGGCTGTCACGCGCGCCTGATGCAGACAATGTACAGGCCGCATGGCGCACGGATCCCGCCCGCACAGGGGGCGCGGGGGCCATTGGCGACATCGGCACACATGCTTACCACCTCGCAACGTTTGTGGCAGGCCAAAACGCTTCTCATTTGGCAGCCGATCTCTCAAGCTTTGTCGACGGACGACAGGTGGATGACAATGCCAATATCTTACTGCGGTTTGCCTCTGGCGCACGCGGATCGATTTTTGCCAGCCAAGTCGCCACCGGGTGCGAAAATGGCCTTAAATTGCGCATTCACGGCACCAAAGGTGGTCTGTCTTGGGCACAAGAACGACCCAATGAGATGATCTTTACGCCCATTGGCGGTGTGGAACAGCGCCTCACCCGTGCAGGCGCAGGTGCTACGGACGCTGCCAACGGCGTCTCACGCATTCCCGCGGGCCATCCTGAGGGTTACCTTGAGGCTTTTGGCACGCTCTATCGGGAAATTGCATTACATCTCTTGGGCGTTGAGGTGGCGCATGATGTTCCCACGCTTAAGGATGGGGTTGCGGGTATGCGCTTCATTGACGCTTGCCAGCGTTCCTCACGCGACAACGCTGAGTGGTGTGCGCTCTAAGAACCGTTGCGAAACTGTGCGCGGTACACACGCGGCGCACAGCCGTTCTCCAGTTTGAAATCCCGGCTAAAATGAAAGGGATCAGCATAGCCGCTACGCGCCGCAATTTGTCCAATCCGCTCATTGGTGCTGCGCAGCAGAAAGGCCCCTAGTGTTATCCGCTCGCGGCGTAGCCAAACAATTGGGCTGACTCCGGTATGCGCTTTGAAACGGCGGAACATGTGCGACTGACAAACGCCCGTCAAATCAACCATATCTGCAATGGTCCAAGTGCGCGTGATGTCTTTTCGCAAGGCGCTCACCAGCCCTGAGATATGCGCATCCTGCGCCAGCGGCACGGCATGTCCGCGCACGGCTGCAAAAGCGGCCAAAACCTGCGACACTGCTGCATTGATCTGCGCAACAGAGTTTCCACCGTCGGCAAGCAACGCCTCCACGACGGTCTCAAAACAAGCACCAACCTGTTCAGGCACCAAGGCACTTGGATCACCAGAAAGCCCGAACTGCGCATAATGCGCATCCAACTCAAATCCAGAGACCGACATCCAAAGATACCGCCAAGGCGTGCCAACACCGGCCCCATGCGCATAGACCTGCGCCGTATCAATCCAAGTCACAGCGCCTGGATGCACCAAATGACGCGTTCCGGCCACATCCACAGCCCCCTCGCCCTCCAACGTGTAAATCCAAACATGTTGATGGTAGTTGCGTCGCACCACGCCTTCCTCAGCATGCGCGATTGTGCGCCCTGCCACTGACACTCGGTAGGGCCAAAGCGTCACACCCTCAGGCTCCGACGCAAAAACAATCTCGGAACTGGTGAAAGGCGCGTGCACGGTCTTAAATTTGACTTTCAGGGACGTGAATTTCGATCCCGTCCATCAGCTCATCCACTGTGACCTGACAGCTCAACCGGCTGTTTGGCTGCGGATCGATCACAAATTCCAACATGTCGACCTCATCCGCCGCCGCCGCAGGCAACCGTTTGGCCCACTCGGGCGTCATCACACAGTGACATGTGCCACAGGCGCAGGCTCCCCCACATTCAGCAGCAATGGCGGAAACGCCTGCGGCCACCGCAGCCTGCATGACGGTGTCACCCGCTTCAGCGAGCGCCGCAATGCGGCTTCCGTCAGCCTGTACAAAAGTCAGTTTGATCATGAGGGTCCTCTTGGTATTGGCTACGCACGTGTCCAAGCCACGCGCAGGGCTTTGGGGCCACGCACCGACAACCCCGGTTTGTAAACGACGGGCTCATCGGCAAGCGCAATGGTTCTAAATCGTCGATTGAGCGAGCTGAAAATCACATCCATGTCCAGTCTGGCGAGATGATTTCCTAAGCAAAAATGAGCACCCCCCCCAAAGGCCATATGCCTGTTTGGCATCCGCCCAACATCAAACAGATTTGGATTCTCAAACCGGGCAGGATCCCGGTTTGCGGCGCCATACAATAAGCCAAACCGCGTCCCCGCCGGAAAAGACTGCCCAGCCACTTCAGTTTCCTCGGTCGCAAAACGATGGAAAAACGGTAAGGGCGAGTCAAAACGGAACATCTCTTGCACCGCGGTTTTCATCAAGCCAGGATCTGCCCGCAATCGGGCGTGTTGATCCGGGAATGTCAGAAGCGCATGCATGCCGCTGCCCAACACATCAATCGTAGAACCATGCCCAGCCATCAGGATCAGCATGGCGGTCGACACCAACTCGTCTTGGCTCAAACGACCTTCGTTGCGATGGGCAATCAGACGGGATAGCAGGTCCTCTCGGGGCGCTTTTTCACGCACAGCCAACAGGGTCAGTAGATACTCATAAAACGCTTTGGTCGCCTGCTCTGCCCGCGCCTTATCCGCATCCCCGCGTCCCGGATCAAAGAACCGGACCACCTCTTCAGACCAGTGGCGCAGCTGCGGGCAGTCTTCATCAGGAACTCCCAGAACACGACCAATGATATGGCCCGGAACATGCGCGGCAAAGTCATCCACAAAATCGATCTCGTCGCGCTCACACAGGTGATCAAGCAAGCCATCGACAAAATTCTGAATGGCCTCGCGTTGCCGTGAAATCATCGCCGGTGTGAACTCACGAAACACCACTTTACGCAACCGATCATGGGTTGCGCCTTCGCTTTCCAGCAAATTCACCTGCACAAACCGCTCATGGTGCGGCATGTCGTGAAAATTGAGCGCCTTTTGCTGCGCCCTCTGGGCCTCTTCCGAGACAAACGCTTCGTTGTTGCGCAGCATCGTTTTGTTCAGGGCAACGGCTTCCACATCCGCCATACGGGTCAACATCCAAGTGTCGATCTCTTCGTAGTAATACGCCCCCGGCAGAGCCCGCATCAGCGCATATGTGGCATAAGGATCAGCGGCAAATGCTGCACTGTGCGGCGCCAAATCAATTTTTGCTGTGGCAACAGATGTCATCGGCACCTCACTTGTTCAGTTGATGGACAATACTCCATAAAATTCGCGCTATAAATGCCAAATAGTCGCATTTACCTATCCAATACTACTCTTCTTAGCATCTTCGCTTGCGGTGCGTGCTCAATCTCTCATCCTCAAAAGCTTACAAAATGCAACCTCAGGGGGATAATTGCGAAAATTAGGTAACAACATGCAATTAAATTTGACCGAATGAACAAAACATTCCATTCTGCCGACAGTTAACAACTCAACTGAAATTTCAAAGGACTCTTTCAATGACGTCTCAATCGTTCAAGCTGTCTACAGCGATTGCTGTTGTTGCCACATTGGGCTCTGGGGCCGCTTCTGCGGACACTCTGCGCTTGCTGACTTGGGGCGGCTATGCCCCCGAAGAAGTTGTGGCCAAATTCGAAGCAGAAACCGGTCACACCGTTGAGGTGACCAAATCGAACAACGAAGAAATGATCGCCAAACTGCGCGCCACTGGCGGCGGTGGATTTGATCTGGCCCAACCAAGCCAAGACCGTATTGCAGGCCCTCAGGAAGAATTCGGTATCTACAAACCGATGGACATCTCCAAGATCGACGCTGCGCTCTTTATCCCGTCGATGATGGACGCGACCCAAAGCAACACCACCGTTGCTGGTGATGTATACGGCGTACCGCATGTTTGGGGCACCTCCGGTTTGGTCATCGACACAGCCAAAGCCACCATGGTGCAAGACTACACTGATCTTTGTGCTCCAGAAGTCGCGGGCAAAGTCTCCTACCGCTTGAAGCGCCCCACTCTGATTGGCTTTGCTTATGCGATGGGCTTGGACCCGTTTGCCGCTTATGGCGACGCAGCGGCCTATGAAGACATCATGTCTCAGGTCGAGGCAAAACTCATCGAATGTAAAGCGGGCGTAAAAACCTACTGGGGCGGCGGCGACGAGCTGATGGGCCTACTGCGCTCAGGAGAGGTTGTTGCCTCCATGGCATGGGACACCGGTGGATGGAAGCTGAACGCTGACAACGCAGACATCACCTTTGTCGCACCCGCCTCCGGTGCCCTGGGCTGGGTAGATACCTTTGTTCTGCCGGCCAAAGGCAAAGCAGATGATGCAGCCTATGCATGGATCAACTTCGTGATGCAGCCAGAAGTCGCGGCAATGATCACCGCAGCGGCTGGTAACTTCACCGCCTCAAAAGGTGCGGACGAATTTGCCTCTGCAGAGCTGAAAGCCCGCTACCAAGCGTCTTTCCCATCTGAAGCCATCGACAACATCAAGTGGTACCCACCCGTTCCTGCTGGCCTCGAAGCCATCGAAGGTGGCGTTCTAGATCGCGTTAAAGCGGCCAAGTAACCCGACATAAATCACACTTGTGCGCGCGCCTGCTCTTGGGCGCGCGCTTTCATTCTTGACGATACGTCCCAAAGGCGCCCCATGACCCCTGACTTGCAGTGCACTGACCTTACAAAGAATTTTGGTGACACCACCGCCGTAGACAATGTGTCTTTCTCCGTGCCTGCCGGGTCTTTCTTTTCCATCCTTGGCCCCTCTGGATGTGGCAAGACCACCATCATGCGCATGATCGCCGGGTTTCTAGAGCCCACCTCAGGTGACATTCAAATCAAGGGCAAATCTGTCCTGAATGTGCCGCCAAACAAGCGACAAGTTAACATGGTGTTCCAACACCTCGCGCTATTCCCGATGATGAACATCGCCGACAACATCGGCTATGGGTTGCGGCGCAACGGGACATCCAAAAAGGATATCTCGCGCAAGGTTGATGAGGCGTTAGAGCGCATTGGCCTGCCGGGTATTGGGCATCGCCGTGTTGATGAACTCTCAGGCGGCCAGAAACAGCGTGTGGCCATTGCCCGCTGTATGGTGCTGGAGCCGGACGTCCTTTTGCTCGATGAGCCACTCGGTGCGCTGGACTTGAAGCTGCGCGAACACATGAAAGTCGAACTGAAAGCGCTGCAAGCGGCGTTTGATACCACCTTTGTCTATATCACACACGACCAATCAGAAGCTTTGGTGATGTCAGACAGCATTGCTGTCATGAACGCTGGGCGTTTTGAACAGGTCGGCACCGCACAGGAACTCTACTACCGCCCAGACAGCGCGTTCGTGGCTGGATTTGTGGGTGACAGCAACCGCTGGCGCGGCACCATCCTCAAAACCGATGGCGATAAGACGCTGGTTCAAACGTCCAACGGCCTGACGCTGCGCGGTCACGCTCATGGGCGTGACTTTCGCGAAGGGCAACGCATCGACGCTTTTGTCCGTCCAGAAGCCATCCGCATTGCCCATACCCAAGACGCACTTGCCAACTCCGAAAATCACATGTCAGGCAAAGTCTCCTCAGTGCTATTCAACGGTGCTGCCAGTCGCGTCCTTGTGCGCGACGCCAAGGGCCTTCAAGAAGTCTCGGTCAACCTACCGCAATCGGGCGAATTTGCGCGGCTGAGCAAAGGAGACGACATCCATATCGGCTGGGACGCGGGGCAAGCCAACTGTTTTGCCGCTGAGGACCAGTGATGCAGCAAGAAGCCAAACTCGGATTGATCCTTCTGCTAACGCCCCTGCTTTTGTGGCTGAGCCTACTGATCGTGATCCCCCATATTGACCTGTTGCTGGTGTCACTGCGCGAACGCATCGGAGTTGGGCAATATCAGATCAGCTTTGCCAACTACCTCACGTTCTTTACAGAACCTCTTTACGTGGTGACTTTCGTGCGTACAGCGGTGATGTCGATTGTCGCCACGGTTCTCACCCTTCTGATCGGTTTTCCGGTGGCCTACTACATTGCCAAAATGGCCAAAGGGCGCACCCAATCCGCCTTGTTTTTGCTCTGTTTGGTACCCTTTTGGGTGTCAGAGCTTGTGCGCACCTTTGGCTGGATGATCTTGCTGCGCGAAACCGGCATTATCTCCAATCTGTTGCAACACGTCGGCCTCGCGCAAGGCCCAGTCGAGATGCTCTACAACGACGCCGCCATCATGGTGGGGCTCGTCTATACCTCGATGCTGTTTATGGTTGTGCCTCTTGTCACCACGCTGGAAAGCCTGCCTGATGAGGTCGTTGAGGCTGGCTATGATCTTGGTGGCAACGGTCTGAGCGTGCTGCGCGAGATCATCGTGCCCCACGCAATGCCGGGAATTGTGTCCGGCTCCATCGTTGTTTTCATGCTGTGCCTTGGCAATTACCTCACCCCCACCATGCTGGGCGGCAAGGAAAGCCTCTGGTTCACGGAATTGATCTATTCGCAGTTCATTGTTCGGTTTAACTGGGAACTCGGCGCAGCCTTTGGCTTCCTGTTGCTGATCCTCTCTTCTGTGATTGTCTGGGCGATGCTGCGCCTCACAGGGCAATCCCTCGAAAAGACTATGGGATAAGGACCAACACATATGATCCCATCCATCCCTCAATCCCGCCTGCTCACCACCGCCTACAAGGCGTATGTGACGTTGTTCTTTCTGTTTCTTGCGCTGCCCCTAATCGTGGTTGCCGCTTTTGCCTTCAACGACAGCCAGTTTCCGTCCCTGCCATGGGAAGGCTTTACCTGGAGTTGGTTTTTCGGCTCTGAGCGCCCGATGATCGGCGTCTTTCACGAACGCTCGATCTTGCGCGCGGTTGGCACTTCTGTGTTTGTCGCCTTCTGTGTCTCGGCCTTGTCGATGGTGGTAGGGCTCACAAATGCCTTCCTCTTTAACCGGTACAAGTTTCGCGGCCAAAGCCTGCTCTATGTCTTTATGCTGCTGCCTTTGGTGATCCCTGGCATCGTTCTGGGCATCTCAATTCTGGTGGCGACAAGCCGTGTGGCCAATGGCCTCTGGGATGGGTTTCAGTGGGATGTGGAGGCCCTGCGACCCGGTCTGTGGCTGGTTATCCTTGGTCAGTTTTCCTTCATCACCACGATTGCCACACTGGTGATTGGCGCACGCCTGCAAAAATTTGACCGCACCCTCGAAGAAGCCGCGCTCAATCTGGGCGCAGGACATTTGACCGCAATCCGCACGGTCACCCTGCCCTATCTTGCACCAGCCATGATTGGCGCCTTTGTGGTGGCCTTCTTGATGAGTTTTGAAAATTTCAACACCACGCTGATGTTGGTCGGTTCAGATGCGCCGTTGACGATTGCGATGTTTGACCGCCTCAAAGAGGGCTCAACCCCACTGCTCAATGCCGTGAGTCTGCTGTTAATGCTGGGCTCGTCTCTTCTGGCACTTCTGATGATTGCCTTTCAACGCAAAGGCTAATCAGGGGTTTTGGCCTTTAGAAGGTGCGCCGCGATCGGCGCGCCCAAAATCACCAGCACAATCCGGGTCAAATGATGAGCAATCACAAACCCAAGATCGGCCCCGACGACAATGGCCAAAATGGTCATCTCGGCCTGCCCACCCGGTGCAAAAGCCAAAAACGCTTCCATTGCCGGTGCAAATCCCAAATACGTTACGATCTGCGCAAAAACTGCAGCCAAAGCCGCTAGAACAACCATAAAACCAAGCCCGGCGACAACCACGCTACGCAGCTCGCGCAGGGTCACGCCGACATAATGCACGCCAATCACAACACCAATGAAAAATTGGGCGACCCAAATCGCCTCTTGGGGCGGGCGGGCGTGTAAGACCCCCCCCAGCGTCAGCGCCGCAGTGACAATCATGGGACCCAATATGGACGCGCCAAACAGACCAATCTTCTCCCCGCCCTTCCAGCCAACGATGGCCGCCACCGCCATGATCACCATCTCCTGAAGCGGCATGGCGCGGGCGGGATCTCCCATCGAACCCGATAGGCTCACATCGTAAACCGTGACCAACAACACCGGTGCCACCATCACAATAACCAAAACCCGCGTGGCATGGATCAGCGACAGCACCCGCACATCTGCTCCGGACTCTTGTCCAAACAAGATCATGTCCTGCAGCCCACCTGGCATCGCCGCATAATAGGATGTCACAGGATCAAATTTGCAAAGCTTGTGAAAAAACGGCACGCCAATCATCGCAATGATGCAGATATAGAGCGGCATCAACGCCAAGGACCCCGCCATGCTCGGCAGCTGTGCCGCAACTTCGGGAGTGATCGACGTGCCGACAGCCACTCCCAAAATCGTGCGGGCCCCAGCTGAAACCTCCCCAAACCCAACGAGCCTCATCCCACCAAATGCCGCCAACAAGCAGGCCATCATCGGCCCGAACAGAAACGGCAACGGCAACCCAAGCGCCCAAAACACAAAGGCTCCAATGGCGGCCACAACTAAGGTGAGGGACCGGTGTCGCATGGTGCTCATGGGTGATTCCAATCTGATTTGACGGATTGCATCCTTTTGTATACATCTGGATGCAATTATTCAAGCCGGACGCTTTGATGACAACTGATGACACCCCCGACGGCCTGCATGGCAATGCCACCTACGACGCGCTACTTAAGGACATCCGTGATGGTAACCTTTCGCCCGGTGATCGCCTGCGCGAAACCGATCTAGCCGCGCGCTTCGGCGTCAGCCGAACGCCGGTACGTGAAGCCATCCGCCAACTTGAAACTGATGGTCTGGTCACACATCTGCCTCGGATCGGCGCAACGGTGCGCAAGCTCGACTACTCCGAGGTCATGGAGCTCTATGAAATGCGCGTGGTGTTGGAATGCACTGCCGCACGCATGGCTGCCCGCGTCGCCTCAGACGTAGAAATCGCGGAACTCGCCGCGATCAGCGATGACCTTGCCAAAGTTGGCAAAGGCATCGAGGCGTCGCACCTCAACCGTCAATTTCACCGCGCCCTTCTCGAAGCCGCCAAAAACCGTTTCTTACTGAAATCGATGCTCGGTTTACACAAGGCGATGCTGATCCTCGGACGCACCACATTGGCCGATAGCGAACGCTTCGAAAGCGCCATTGCTGAACACAAAGCTGTCATAAATGCGCTTATGGCACGAGACGGTGACGCCGCGGAGACGGCCATGCGCGCCCATATCGTTGCCGGACAACGTGCCCGCATCCGTGCCCTGCGTGTGGGCCATGACGACAACAGCGGGCTTTGACACCTCCCAATTTTGCACCGCCGCTGTGCGCGCTTGTACAGATGACTTCGCACACCCGCGACTTACCTATTTGTGTGAAAGGAGGACGCCATGACCAATCTGTCCCAAATTCGCACGACCCCTATGCCTGATGAAATGCATCAGCTGTTACAAACCTATCCACGTGACAGCTGGGAAGCGCACCCCAATTTCAAAGAGGCCACGCGCCATTGGTTGGGTGCGCATCGCATGTTTCGCCAATTGGCCGAAGTGATACGTACTGATGCCGAAGTGTTTCTGGATGGCGAACGCGAGGCAAACGACTACGCC
Organism: Shimia sp. NS0008-38b; assembly: GCF_040370365.1. Classification (NCBI taxonomy): domain Bacteria; kingdom Pseudomonadati; phylum Pseudomonadota; class Alphaproteobacteria; order Rhodobacterales; family Roseobacteraceae; genus Shimia; species Shimia sp. NS0008-38b. The sequence continues at coordinate 510,377 of NZ_BAABWQ010000004.1, forward strand.
GCACGTCTTGGCCACTATGGCAATATGCTGGTGCGCAACCTGCATGGCCACCATGGTTGGGAAGATCATCAATACTTCCCAGAACTCTCAAAGGCCGACCCTCGGTTTGATCGTGGTTTGGAAATACTGGAAACCGACCACCAAGAGCTTGATCAAGTGCTGGATGGCTTTACCACATCCGCCAACCGGGTGATCCAACTCAGCCACCTTGACCCTTCGACCATGAGGAAGGAAACCGGCATTTTGCATCGCCACGCAGAGACAATTGAGGCCTTTTTGGCGCGTCATCTTGAAGACGAAGAAGATCTCGCTGTGCCGATCATCCTGCACCACAGGCTGCGTGGGTGAGAAACCAGCAAACTGAGCGCCGCATGCCCTTGCGGCGCTCATCCCGCCCCGGATCATGCGCCCCCAATAACGGCCAACCCTTTCATACGCTATCGCGATCGACGCACCCAACACACAGACGCTGAACCTGCGCTCAACCTTGCCTGCAGTACTGCTTTTCCGACTTAAGAGATTAGTCACAAATTTGGTGCATTTTCTCTCGGCACCCCCGTGCGCTCCGGCGCTACAAGCAGAAGGCTTGCCTAAAAATGTCCAAACTGCTCTTGCCAGCGGTCCTGCTCATTGCTGTCGCATATGCGATTGCTGTGGCCCCAATACCAACTCTGAATCAAGTCACGCTGACGGCATTTGTTTTGACCCTGCTCGTGCACGCCCCTGCCTTTATGCCAGTCGCAAGCCACGGCAAACTCTTGCCGAGCAAATCCCAAGTTCTCAATCGCTATCCGGAAGTCATTGTGCCACCGATGATTTTGCTGCCATGGCTGATCCATGGTGTCTCCATCAACGCCTCCCTGGGCTATTGGAGCGTGGCGGTCGCCAGCCTCACGAGTCTTGTGGTCGGCTATCTGGGCGTGCGTGTTGTGCGGTTTCTCGCTGAGCGCGCACAAAACCAAGTGTGCCAGTCTTCAACGATCAAGAGCGCCTCCAGTTCAGACATTTCTGCAAACGTTCTCTTTCAACTCCGCGCATTGTGCGCTGCACTGTCCTGTTCGACCTTGCTGTGGGGAATGTCTGGCGGCGACATCTCACTCATTTTTGCGTTCCCTCCCGTTCTGATCGCAGCTTCGGCAATCATCGTCGTTTGGAGTGCACATAGATTGGAAATCCACTCACAACGCTTGGCAGGTGCCACGACAAACGCGTTGTTGGCCCGCCAATTGTCTCTAAAGCCAACCCCTCTCGCTGTGTATCATGCAGGCAGCACCGCAACGCAAATCCAAGCGACGAAGGCCCTGTGCGATACACTAAGCACCGCCGGTTTGCCATTCACTCTCATCTGTCGCGAAGCCAACGCCATGACAGAGTTGCGCGCAACAAAGCCAACCCATCTGTGGTTTGCACCGTCGCTTAAGTCTCTCAGCGGCTGTGTACAGGACGCGTTTCAAACCATTCTTTATGCAAATGACACACCCAAAAACAGCCATTTCACTCGGTTTAGCCAATATCAGCACATGCTCGTCACTGCTTTTGGTGATCTGGCGCGCGCAGAACAACTCCCAAAAACACTCGCGCTTTACACCCGTGTGATTGCCGCCTCCCAAAGCCAAGCGGCGCGGTGGCGCGCAAACGCGCTCGGCGACATCGCCCAGCGCGTGGTGACATTTGACGGCACATCGTTGCCCGATCTTGCCGCGGCAAGCGAAGTGCGTCCCACGTTTGGTTTGCACCTCGCACCGCATTGGTGTCCGGATCAGAGCCACGACGCCTCTGCAATGTCTCAGGATGATGTCATGTCACTGATCACATCGGTCCAATCCGAAGGACGCGCAGATTTGCAATTGTGGCTTCCGCCCGCTGCGGTCACCTTGACGGCCCCCGTGTTAAACGGCCTCTATCAACAGCTGGTAGCCCATGGCGCCAAAACCAACGTCGAAACACCCCTCAATACGCAAACGCCCGCTGCGCCCTCGCTCACTGTGCACTTTGGAACAGAGGCGGAGTCAATCTCTTCCGCAGATATCCTTTTATCAGCACAAGCCGAGGGTATTGAGCGGTTGATGTCATCAGGCAAACCCGTTCTTTGGGTGGGGCGCTCAGATCCTCCATCAATGGTTTCGACCTGTGCCTTAACCCCAGACAGCATTTCCTCTGCGTTGGACAGTTTGGCCGCTGATAAAAGAAACTCCACGCCTCAAACGCAATCAGACATTGGTCACTTTGGCGCTACAGTCGAGTTTTATAAGCGCTTGTCCCAACCCCAGTCACAAGAGGTTGCAGCGTGATGCTCATAATCTTCATACACATGGCACTTACCGCAGCAGTGTTAGGGACAGATTTTTGGTGTCGGCGCAAATCGACGGCCAATCGACGCGCCACCGCCGCTTCTTCACTGCCGCACTCAGATTTCAAATCACCGGCTGAGTTGCGCAATCCGGCACTGGGCGCATTGCTCGTGACAATCGCAGTGATGGCGGGTGGCGCTCTTTCACTGTGGCCGATGGCTGTCTCAGCGCTCTGCTTTGTAGGGTTTACGGCCCTCCGCCTCGGTCTGTTGCGCATGACCACCACTGCGGCACGACGCAGTTACGTCATGCGCTACGCCTCTGCTCTGGATGTGCCAAAAATCAAATCCGCGCGCATTGCACTCTACTTCACCGAACCGCGCCTTGCGACCCCATATCAAGCGACGATGTGGCTTGAGCCGCTAATCGCATTGAACGAACCGTTCGTCATTCTCCTAAAAGAACGCAAGCATCTAAAACACTTCCCCAAGTCGGACCTTTACGAGGTGCTGCTTGTTTCCGACATGCCTGCAAACACCCCCTTCCTACCGGACAGCACGGAAGTGGTGTTCTACGTCAACAACTGTATGGCCAACCTCAATGTGATCAAAGCCAACCCCAACGTCACCCACGTACAGCTACTACACGGGGACAGCGATAAGCCTCCAAGCTATAATCCAATGTCCGCAGTCTATGACCATCTGTTTGTGGCTGGGGAAATGGCGATAGACCGCTATGCCCGCAACGGCGTTGCAATCTCCCCTGACAAGTTCCGCATCGTGGGGCGGCCCCAATTGGCAGCGCCACAGAATTCAAAAGCGTCGCAACCGCCCAGCACGGGCGCCCGTAAAACCGTCGTATACATGACAACATGGGCCGGCATGTTTGAAGACAGCAACTTTTGCTCCTTGCCTCAAGCACATGACATTCTGCACCACACGGTTCAGTCCGGCCAGCCAATCGACGTGATCTTTAAGCCGCATCCCGTGTCGTTTCGCGATCCCTCTTGGTCCGATGTTCAGGCGAAAGTTGGCGCCGCAACAGCAGCCCTGCCAGCGGGGGTCACGTTCCGCATGGCCGACCCTTCGGAGGACCCTTTTGCCCTCTATGAAGCTGCGGATGTTTTGATTACTGACATCTCCTCCACGGTCATCGACTACCTTTACACCGGAAAACCGTATATCGTGACCAACCCGCACGACTATACCGATGCATTTTTAGAAGCCTACCCGTCCGTAGAAGGTGGCCATCTGGCTGCGCCTGACGCCGCCAACCTGCCAGAATTGCTTGCCGATTGCCTCGGCGCCGATCAGCTCGCAGCCAAACGGATCAAACTGCGCCTGTATGCCTTTGGAGATTTCGGCCGCCCTCAACAAGAGGCGTTTCAGGAAGCGTGCCACGCGCTGCTTAAGTCACAAGACCTGCCCCAGAAAAAGCCGTTGGCAGAACAGCAGGCGGCCTAAACTCAGCTATTGCCACCTACAGCCCCAATTGCATCTTACGCCAACGCCGATCCAGTTGGAGTTTGCCAGCACCGTCGTGGGGCTTCACATAGTAGAGCCTGTCCGCGACGTCATCCGGCAACCGCAATGCAGGATGATCGTAGTAAGGTTCTTCTATCCGCGCGCGCATGTCATCAGACCGCACAACTGTCAGCGTATATGGCGCATTTGCCGCGATCACCGCGGGGTCTCCAAAATGGTTGATCAGACGCAGCGACAGCTCGATCTCCTCAACGTCGTCAGGAATAACAAACATATCTGTCCAGAGGTTGGTCCCTTCTTTGGGCAATACGTAGCGAACCTGCCCGCCTTCCTCCTCAGACATTGGTCCAAAAGAGTTGGCGCTCCAACTGATCGCGGCGCAAACCTTACCGTTCAAAAGGCCTTCATACTGATCGGTATCAAAGTAGCGCACGTAAGGCGCAATCGCTTCAAGAACTTCAAAAGCTGCATCCAGATCCTCTTGCTCTCGAGAATGCGGATCACGCCCCAGATAAGTTAGAATAGCAGCAATGACCTCTTCGTTGGAATCCACGATCGAAATGCCACAATCTTGCAACGCCTTCGCATTGTCTGGTTCAAATAACAAAGACCAACTGTCCATCGGCGCATCTGGAAGACGGGCCTGAATGGCTTCGACATCATAGGCCAACCCCAAAGTACCCCAAGCGTATGGCACCGCGTATTTTGACGCCTCAGGCATGGCCTCGATGAACGTCCCCCAAAGGCCCTGCTCCAGCCGAGCACGATTGGCGATATCGAAGTTTGAGATATCGCGAAGCACACCGGCATCGATCAAACGCCCCACAGATTCGGAGGCAATCACAGCCAATTCATAGCCCGACCCGCGTGCCAGAAGTGCCGCTTCCGCATCATCCGCACGTTCGTACGTCGTCAGTCTTACGTTCCAGTCGAAGTCTTCAGACATGTGGGTAATGACTTCTGGCGCCACATATCTCTGCCAATTGAAAAGCTCTACCTCTCGACGATCCCCACCCATCGCAGGCAGCCCGCCAATCAACATCGCCATCGCGGATATAATTAGAACTTTCAGGCGCATTTGGGCGATGCACCTTTTGTCTCGACGATATCAAATCGCAGGTATTTGGCCAATTCGTCCTCCAGTGCGACCTTCTTCAAAGGCTTGGTCAGATACCCATTCATACCAAATTCTATGCCTTCTTGCTGATGTTCTGTGAGTGCGTTGGCGGAAAGTCCCACAATTGGCAGCGGGCCGTCTGTATTTATGGCACCTTCTTCGCGCAAAATCCTTGTGGCTTCCAGCCCATCCATTTCCGGCATTCTCACATCCATCAAGATCAAATCCGGATGCCAGCTGCGCTGCTGTGTGACCGCTTCTTTCCCGTTGGAGGCTTTCATGACGGAACATCCCATCTTCAGCAACATTTTCTCTGCCACCAACAAATTGACCTCATTGTCATCTGCCACCAGCACCTTGCCCGTAAATTGTTTGCGCCCGCCAACTGCCGCAGACGCCGGTGCGGCAGCGGGTTGTATGATCACCGGCACATCAAGAATGAACGTCGAGCCCCAACCCAAAACGCTGGTTGCGTGAATGTCGGCCCCCATCGCGTCACTCAATTTTTTCACAATAGACAATCCAAGACCAGTGCCGCCAAACCGAGTCGTGGTTGACGTGTCTGCCTGACTGAACTGCTCAAAGATGTAAGGCAAGGCCGTCTCAGAAATTCCAATTCCCGTGTCGCTGACCGCAATCCTGATCTGGTGTCCTGTCATATGCCCGTCAGTGACCTTATCGGGCCCAAATTCCAGCTTCAATGTCACGGAGCCTTCATCCGTGAATTTGACGGCATTGTTGACCAAATTTAGGGTCATCTGGCGCACCGCTTTGCTCGCGCCTTTGACCATCCAACTTGTGTTTTCCGGCTTTACCTCAAACCGAAGCTCCACCCCTTTACGGTGCGCTTGAGCGCTAAACAGTTCAACAGCTTCTTCGCACAGTGCACGCGCGTCAAACACCTGACTTTCAAATTCCGCCTTGCCGGCCTCAATCTTAGACAGATCCAATACATCATTGATCACTTGTAACAGCGCATGCCCACTCGACACGATCATATCCAGCATCTTGCGGCGGGCCGGGTCTTTCTCTGAATCTTGCAACAACTCACTCAACCCCATGACGCCATTCAGAGGTGTGCGAATTTCGTGACTCATTGTTGCCAAGAACACCGACTTGGCTTCGGACGCAGCCTCCGCCTCACGTTGGCTCTCTGCGATGTCCGCTGTGGCGGTGATGATAAAGCGTTCCATCGGCATGTGCACAAATCGGACCACCACAAGAATTCCAAACAAACCAATCGCAATCGCGATCACTGAATAGAGTTGCTGTCCCTCGGCAAACCGCGCGGCAGCGGCCGATTCAACTTCTGACATCCTCATATAACTTGGCAGCACCTGACGGCTCATTTCTGCGCCCAAAACAGCCGACCTCGCACGGTCAGCTGGGGTGCGCTCGCCGTAGTTCATCAGATGCGCAATCATTATCACTTCACGAAACGTCCCAATGGGATTGAGAGCATCGAGTGACAGAATATAGCGCGTTTCCGGACAATAGGAGCCACTTTCATAGGCCGCCTGCAATGCGACAACAGCTTCTTCACCAATGCGTATATTCTCTTGTAGCCGCACTCCTGCCGTTAACGCAGCCTCACTTTCAGGATTGAACTTGATTTCGTCAAAGGCCAGTGAAAATTCGGCCAAAGAGACCATAATTTGATCCAGCATGTGCGTGTTTTGCGCATTCTCGACCACATAACGCTGTCCGATCAGTGAAACGTAAAACGCGCTCAGGCTCGCCACTGTCAGGATGACCAGTGCGATGCCGCTGCGCAGGCGTAGATACCCGCGTGAGATCGTTTGATTCGACATATTTGACAACCGAAGAGTAGTTCGTGATCTGGATACGCAACACACCTTGAGATTGTATTAACGAATCCTTTCGAAGAAAATTTTCGCTAATTTATCAGACATTTCTCATAGAGCACTCAACCTTAATGCGTCAAAGGTTTCGCACAAGCACCTAATCACCACCCCAGAGTGGCACCGCAAGACAACAGGCTTGGCCCGCACAAACGCCCTGTTCCAGACGCGAAACAAGGCAGGAAACACAGAATCTTCGCCATTGCGCAGCCAGATGCGGCGCCTCCGCCAAACCGCCGCGATACGGCCACACTACCGACGTGGCATTTCGTTCAAAAAACACCAAGCAACAGCTGGCGACACGCAATGTCGCCAGCCACAAAACCAAACGATCTTGGTTTTCCAGACGTCATTTGACGGCCTGAACCTTCAAACATCCGCTGATTTCTGATCCAGTTTGAACATGGCAAAATCAGCGCTCCTAGCCCGCCCGGTAACATCTTGCGCTGCCATACCAATGAAGTTTCCGGTGAAGTTGGAATGCTCTCCGCGCACCCCTTCGTCCGACAAAATCGACGCATCCAAAACGGGGCCAATCGGTTCAAATGACAGCCCATCGAGCGAGTAGGCAAACTGCAAAGCCGCGTGATCAATGTTCAGTTTCATCCACACTGGCCCTTGCTCAGGGACCGCGACCATGTCGGCCATCGCATAGGATACCCGAGCCTCTGGCCAATCCGCACAGCTCAAGATGACCAACCCGCGCCCCTGCGTTTTAGGATCTCGCGTCAAGGCAAGGTAGTGAAATTGAGTTCGGTTATAATATGCCGTAAGCCCTGCTAATTGCTGAAAATCTTCTGGGTCAAAATCCACACAGGTCTGCGCTTCACATACCCATTCCGTTTGGCGTGCCGCCACCAGAGATTGCTCAAACAAGGAGCCGATGGACTCTCGACCGAACAGGCGCAGACCCTCTTGGCGAAGTTCAAAAAGCCGCTCGGTTTCTGGACTTCTTAGCCATTGCAGCTGAGGTGGTAAGACATTCATGGATTTGAAATCAAAAACCACCGGCGGATCAGGCCAAGGGTGCGACGGCAACTCAGGCGGCGTGACATTGGTGGCGGGTTCTAATTTCTGGTGATCCAGATAGAGCCAATCGTCTTCGCCCCAACAACAGCGCGCGATACCTGTCTCCCTGCCCATCGGAGATCGCTTCATACCCGGAAGGGGGCGGGAACACAGAAAAGTATGGTAGGGCGTGCCATCAGGCAGTTCGACGTATTGCCCATGCCCTGCCCGCTGAAGCGCACCTTCCGGCGCGTTTTGTGCCGTCAAAAGAAACGTGTTTGGATGCAATTCATAAGGCCCCGAAACATCGCGTGATCGGGCATATGTGACCGCATGCTCATATCCAGTGCCACCTTCAGCGGTAATCAGATAATAGTAGTCGCCCCGTTGGAACAGATGTGGTGCTTCAACCAAACCAAGCTCGCTACCCGGGAAGATGTTTTGGATATTTCCAACCAACTTCTCAGACAGAACATCATATTCTTGCAATAAGATACCGCCAAAAAACTTGGCGCCTCGAACATGGTCATTTCCCATGGAGGCAAGGTGGTTCCAAACCATATTCACAAGGTATTTCTTGCCGTTGTCGTCGTGAAACAAAGATGGATCAAATCCGCTGGAATTCAGGTAGATCGGGTCAGACCAGGGACCGTCTATGGTGGGCGCAGTGACAAGGTAGTTATGTGCGTCTTTGAAGTTTCCATCCAAGCGTTTGACGTCGCTGTAAATCAACCAGAATTGGCCATCGGCAAACGACAGAGAGGGTGCCCAGACACCACCGCTGTCAGGATTTCCACGCATATCGAGTTGGGCTTGCCGATTTAGGACCTGCCCGACGGTTCTCCAATGAACCAGGTCTCGAGAGTGACTGATCTGCACCCCCGGATACCATTCAAATGTTGATGTCGCGATATAGTAATCTTCGCCGACCCGGCAGATAGACGGATCGGGATGAAACCCCCGCAAAATTGGATTTTTGATGTGAACCATCGTTCTCTCTCCCTCGATAGCGCGCGCCAGAACCGCGAAACCAGACACAAAATGTCCCGTTCCAGCGGCCTCCTCTCCGGCGCCCCATATGAATTCGCTTTCGCAATGGGAAAATTCTGCATCAATTTTTTTTGAGCGGCAAATTAAATATCGTTCTACACAGGAAAAGAAACGACTTCGAGTCTCCTCCATGGTCAAAACCTCACATAGAAAGAGCCCTTTATAACCTCCCTTGGAGGCAGCCGAATTTCGGACAGAGTCAGGTAAAGGCGCTCAAATCTTGAAAGTCGTTCCAAGAGAGTATGTTGGTCTTGCGAACAAGGCTGATAGGGTAGCTGGGGTCATTGACAAAACCGTCGAGTGAAAACCCCGGCTCGAGCTTTTTCAGCTGCACCAAAACACGCGCGGCTTTGTCGAACTCTTTCATATGAGCGTAAATCGCCAAAAGGTATCGTCGCGGCGGACGAAACTGAGGCGCCAAACTGGCCGAGGTTTCCAGCGCGCGTCTGGCGCTGGGAAAATCCCCAGCTTTGAATGCGGCCAACCCCATTTGAAAATCACACCAAAATTGCAGGGGTGTCCGGGCCGCCAACTTTGAAGCAACACGAGCACTTTTGAGCGCTTCCTCCGTTTTGCCAGCATAGATGGCGACATTTGCGTACGCCCACCAAGCCAAAGGGTTGGCCGGATTCACCTGAACCGCCAGCTTCGCCAAGTCACCACCCGCAGATGCATCCCCACGGTGTAGCAAGACTTGCGCATTCGCCGCCGTCGACAAAACCACCGAATTCATTGGGTCCATTTCAATGGCTTTTGCCGCAAGTGTTTTGCCCTGCTCCACACACGCTTCGGGCGCATCCGTAAACTGTTCGATCAAATTGATCACTGCGATCTGAGCCTGCCACCCCATGAACTGAGCTGCGTTCCGGCTGTCCATCGCGTCCGACAGCATCAAAGCGGCCTGATCCAATTCCTCAGGCTGAAAGGAAAATATCCGCGGGATTGCAGCACCAAGAACTAAGGGCGAGCACCCGTTGCTATCGATCAGATTTCGCGCTTGCGCCATGTAGCGGCTGATCTCCGACTGAAGCCGAAAGATCATCCCCAACAGATCGAGGTCCTGAAGCTCAAAGTGATTGGACACCAAACCGGACCACGTATACGCCCAGATCTGTCGATTGAACTGCATGTCTTGGGCCACCAAACGAAGCGCACAGCCTTCCTTTAGTCCATCGACATTGATTACAGACACCTTAATCAAACGGTCATCACCCGTTTCTCGCGGATCTTCCGTGATTTCCAACTCACCCTGCTCACGCAACACCTGTGCAACCATATCAGCACAAGTCAGGACCAACCCCGTGTCATCCTCGCCTCGCTCGTGGTGCAACAACACTTTCCAACGAGCTGTGTTTGGTCTGGAAATCTCATGTATATGCGGTGCGGGTGTTGCCTTACCCCGCATCGATCGCAACCAGATTTCGAACTCCGGATCGGCAACATCCAGTCCTTCGAGAAACTCTTCGGCTCTATCCGCCGCGCCTTCTGCACCGATCACAGACACACTCGCCGGAGCAAGCCCCACGTCCAAACGTGACGCCTCTAATATATATGAATAAGGGCCAAGTGCCTTGCGCAGCGTCGTTAGGGTCTGGCGCAGGTTTGCACTCCCTTGAACTGGGTCATTGCGGCTCCACAATTTGTCCTGAAGCCAACTGCGACTGCGGCACAACTTGGGCGATGTTGCAATCAGCGCCAGCAGAGCCTGCGCTTTGCGGCTTCTGGGCGTATAATCAACGCCGTCCGCATCTACGACTGTAAGTGGACCACTCAGTCGTAAGATCACAGGGTCCGTCAGAGGTGAACTTTGGCCCAAGCTTTTCCCGCCTATCTAGGTGTCGCACTAAACATTAAGCCACATCAGTGACTTATGGAAAGCACATTGTCCTTTGCAAGATTGGCGCTTTTCTGACGTATCGGTAGCGACGTGCAAAACACTCAATACCATCTAGAAAGATCAAAGAGCACGACAACATCGGTAATCTGACGTAAGCAACGGCGCGATCAGCGGCAAGACTATGGATCTACCCCGATAGTCCTCAACCTCAAGGGACGCATGGGAACGCGCCCTAAGGTCTTACTCTGCAACACTTTGCCTGCCCACCGTGGCTCAAGTTTGAGCCTCATCCAGCTTGGCGGCACAAGGGGTAAGCGTCGAACTCCAAGACCTTTCCTCCAATGTCATGAGAGCCCCCATCCAATGAGGCTCATCTTCAATTTTGCAAGGGTGCCTGGCGCTTTGAGTGGCATGCTGCCTCAACTTTAGAACCAATCACGATGCGATCACGCCATTTCGATAAGTTCGGCGGACAACTTCTAAAGTCCTGACGACACACCCAAGGAAACCAATATGATTTGGGCGAAAATGCCCTCAGCAACCGAACTGTGCCGAAATCCTGCGGCACTATCAGCGCGCGCGCTTTTGCCAAAGCACTGCGGTGCTCAAAGCGCGTCCAAAGCCAATAGTCGCTTAGTCTTTGAGAGCGGCTTCGGACACCGCGTTGGCGTCACCCGCGGCCTTTTCACAGCAGTAAAATCATTCATTTTCCACCGGCCTGTCACGCAATGAACTGAGACCAATCAATATGAAAATTCTGCGCATCAATTCGTTGGCAGGTGTGCCAATTTTGTACGATCGAGAACCACCGAGCAACTATGGCGTGGCTGGATATCCAATCAGGCCACACTTGGAAACACGCTTTGCATCTGCAGTGGATCGTGCGTTTCAGGATATCTTCCTCAGTCTTTCGGCCTCAGGTGTTGGAGACGTCACCTCAATCCTTGTCGGAGGCACGTCCGGCACAAGCCGCGGCGTTGCATACAGTCACCGAAAAACCGCCTTTGATCTTGATGGCTTTATGTTTGCCGGGGGCGGTATTTGGGCAGCGAACAGCCATACCACTCAGCGATTTGAATACCTTCTGATCGAAGCGCATTTGCGACGTGCATTTGGCACGGTGCTGACTCATGGTTTCGACCCCCGATTTGGCGATCACATTCATTTTGACAACGGCGATGCGGTTGGATTTCGCAGGCATTCCAAAAGCAGAACTTTTTTCCTACAAAGCGCCCTTCGCTACCTTTTTGACCAACCGCTGGAAACGGATGGCGTGTATGGCCCGGAGACACAGCAAGTCGAACGCCATATCCGCAACGAGCTCAACATTGGTGGATTTTCAAAGAAAACAAATTGGGACGCTTTCTTGCTGAGCAGCATCGAAACGCTTGAGGAGCGCATCTCCGTTCCCGCTGTGGTCAAAGCCTTTGCATAGGCGAAGCCCCATACGAAGACCTGCGCAACGGCGGGCCTCCACGCCAATGTCAGGCCAAAGGTCCATCGAAGGTCACTAAAACTTTGCCGCGACTAAAACTGGGGCACGGTGAAGGCGTCGACATCGGCACCTTCGCCATTTTGGCTCCCACAAACGTTACGTGCCGATGTCGCTCCCTTTGTGACGCGTGCCACCTTTGGCTCGGCCACGGAGGACAGGATGCCAAAACAAGCACATTTTCCTCAGCGGAGGCCGCGCGCGTCATCAATACAATTACAGCGTTCGATATGGCTAAGCGCGCTTGACCTCAATCGCTTCCCAAATCTTTGCGGCAATGTTGACTCCGTCAAAACGCTCCAACTCTTGAATGCCTGTGGGAGACGTTACATTGATCTCTGTAAGGTAGTCACCAATGACATCAATGCCGACAAAAACCTGACCTTTCTCGCGTAACAAAGGGCCAATCGCGGCACAGATTTCTAGATCGCGCTCCGTCAGCCCAATTTTCTCTGGTCGGCCACCCACATGCATATTGGAGCGTGTCTCACCCGCCGCTGGTACGCGATTGATTGCTCCGACAGGCTCGCCGTCCACCAAGATCACCCGCTTGTCACCATTGCTGACATCCGGCAGGAACTTCTGCACAATCAACGGCTCACGGCTAAATCCGGTGAACAGTTCATGTAAAGATGTCAGGTTGCGGTCGTTTGCGTCCAGCCGAAACACGCCCGCACCGCCGTTGCCATAAAGCGGCTTAAGGATCACATCTTCATGCTTGGCCTTGAAGGCTTTGATGGTGTCCAGATCACGCGCAATTGTGGTCGGCGGCGTCAGCTCAGGAAAATCCAGAACCAAGAGCTTCTCAGGATAATTGCGCACCCAAAACGGATCATTCACCACCAATGTACCCGGCGCAAGCCGATCCAATAAATGCGTGCTGGTGATGTAATTCATATCAAACGGTGGATCCTGACGTAGCCAAACCACGTCAAAGTCTTTCAGGTTCACACGCTCAAAGGGCCCCAAATCCACGTGGTTACCTTGTTCACGCCGCACCACCATCGAGTGCCCACGCGCAGTGATCTCACCTTCCTCATAGGCCAATTGATCCGGAGAATAGTAAAACAGCTCATGGCCACGGGCCTGCGCCTCTTCGGCAATACGGAAAGAACTGTCAGCGTTGATGTCGACCGAGGTGATCGGATCCATTTGAAAGGCGATTTTCATGTGCGCACCCTGAATAAAAGTCCACACCTACATGGCCCATGCTATGGCTGCTTGCAATGGGCGCTCAGAAATCCCACAGCGCATTCTCAAGGATGTGAACCTGACCCTGCCCATTCACTAAGGCAACATCAAAGCGCATTTCGGTCAATAACCCCTGCGGCTCCCCCCCGGAAAACTCCTCCGCCGCTTGCATCAATCGTTGAATTTGTTTGGGCTGCAACCTGACAGCGGCACGGTCAAAGGACTTGCTTTTTTTGACTTCGACAAACACCAAAACCGCGCCTTCGCGCAGGATCAGGTCAATTTCGCCTGCCTTGCCTCGCCACCGCGATTTAGCAAGAGTCAGCCCGCGAGCCTCGTAGTGGCGCAGCACACAGTCTTCCGCGGATTGCCCCGCCAAATAGCTTGCGCGTCCAACATCCTGTTTGCGCGGATCACTCATACCAAACCTATGCTCTCGCGGATCAGTCCGCCTTCTGCAGCTGCAATGCCAATTGGTACACTTTCCGCCGGTTGATGCCATAGGCTTTGGCAACCGCATCTGAGGCATCGCGCACCGACAGTGTGTTCAGCGCGTCTTTCAAGGCGGTTTCAATGTCCTCTTCGCTGGCAGCTTGACCGCGTTGTCGATCAATCAGCACGACAATCTCACCTTTGACCTGACGATCCGCCAACTCAGTCGCCAAATCATCCAGTGAGCCTCGCAACACTTCCTCGAATTTCTTGGTCAGCTCGCGTGCAACAGCCGCTTTGCGTCCGCCCCCGAGCACCATCGCAGCGTCGGCCACCATAGCCGCGACCCTTTTGGGAGATTCATAAAACACCAAAGTGCCCGGCACCTCACGCACCGCCTCAAGTGCGGTTTGCCGCGCCTTCTTGGCGTTTGGCAAAAACCCTGCAAAGAAAAACGAATCTGTTGGCAATCCGGCCAGCGACAACGCGGTGATAATCGCGCTTGGTCCCGGGGCGCTGGTCACCAAATGTCCCGCTTCAGAGGCCGCAAGCGACAAATGATACCCGGGATCGGCAATAAGCGGCGTGCCCGCTTCTGATGCGTAGGCCACGGATCGGCCTGCATCTAAATGCCCCAAAAGTTTCGCTCGCGCGCCTTCGCCCGAGTGATCATGGTAGGCCAAAACAGGCCGACCATCGAGCGCCACCCCGTGTATTTCAAGCAATTTCTTCATAGACCGGGTGTCTTCGGCGGCAATCACATCCGCGGAAGCCAAAATATCTAAGGCCCGCAATGTGATGTCTCGGGCAGATCCGATAGGTGTGGCGACAAAGTACAACCCCGGCTGCAATTTCACCGTCTGGAGATTCATAGCTGGACCCGCCTTTTCACTCGTTTATTATTCGCCCCAACGCGACCGACGCATTGACACGGTTGCGACCCAATGGGAGTGGAACTTTTGCCGATTTTGTCTTTTCTTAAACCTGCTCAGCGTTTTGTGAAAGGGGCCGCGGTTGGCCTCACTGCTTTTGCACTGACAGCTTGTGACCCATCCACCCTCAACACTGGGCAGAGAATCTCGACCTCCGCACCTGTGCCGGTCGCGCTTTTGGTGCCGGCGGGTTCCTCCAACGCAGGCGACGCGCAACTGGCGCAAAGCCTAGAGAACGCTGCCAAACTCGCGATTGCTGACCTTGGCGATGTGCAGATCGACCTGCGGGTCTATCCCACAGCTGGCGATCCAAACACCGCGCAGGCTTCGGCTGTGAAAGCCGTGAACGAAGGCGCGAAAATCATTCTGGGCCCGGTCTTTGGCGAAGCCGCAAACGCTGCTGCCAAAGCCGTGGCAAACAGCAACGTCAACGTTCTGTCGTTCTCAAACAACACCACTATCGCGGGCGGCAACCTGTTTGTGTTGGGACCAACGTTTGAAAACACCGCCAACCGCATGGTTGCCTTTGCGAAGACCAACGGCAAAAGCAACATCATGACTGTTTATTCGCAAAACAGTTCTGGGCAGCTCGGCAATCAATCCATCGCAACAGCGATCAACGCCCAAGGTGCACAGAACGCCGGGTCGGTTGGCTATGAGTTTTCGCAGGAAGGTGTGATCGCTGCGGTCAGCCAGATCAAACTGACCGCCGACCAAAACGGCGCAGACGTGTTGTTCCTCACCTCAAACACCTCCGGTGCCCTCCCGCTTGTGACGCAGCTGCTGCCAGAAGCGGGTCTGAGCCCGGCAACGATCCAGTACATGGGCCTGACGCGTTGGGACATCCCATCCCAAACAGTGGAGCTTCCTGGCGTGCAGGGTGGCTGGTTTGCGATGCCTGATCCCGTGCTAACACAGCAATTCCAAAGCCGTTACGCGCAGGCCTACGGTGGGTTGCCACACCCTATTGGCGGTCTTGCCTATGACGGCATTGCGGCGATTGGCGCACTGGTCAAAGCCGGGAAAACCGACGCATTGACCACCGGCGCATTGACACAAGGCGCAGGCTTTCAAGGTGTGAACGGCATCTTCCGCCTGCGTGCAGACGGAACAAACGAACGTGGATTGGCTGTGGCCTCTATCCGCGACAAGAAGGTGGTAATCATTGACCCTGCCCCAACCCGATTTGGAGGCGCTGGCCTCTAACGCCCGCGACATCTTTCCAGCTCCGCCCAAGGCGGGGCTGATCTGCGACGCAGACGACATTTTCAACCGCGCTGAAGTCACCGAGGCCGTTGTCGATATCCTGAAACAGGACGGCAAGGAAAACGCGCTGCGCAAAGAACTGGTCGGGTTGCTGATGGCACGGCGGAAAGCCGGTATGACGCAGATAGCCTCTGCGTTCCGCGCAAAGCCGCGGGCTGCGCGGGATATGACACGGTCTTATACATGGCTCACTGACTGTCTTGTGAGCTGTGCGTTTTTTGCGGCCACGCGACGGTTTCATCCGATTTCGACGCCCACAGAAGCAGAACGCATCGCGCTTCTTGCGGTGGGCGGCTACGGCCGAGGAGAAATGGCGCCACAGTCTGATGTCGACTTGCTGTTTTTGACGCCTTATAAAATCACCCCTTGGGCGGAGAGCGTGATTGAATCCATGCTCTACATTTTATGGGATTTGCGCCTGAAAGTTGGCCACAGCTCGCGCACCGTGAAAGACTGTGTGCGTCTGGGGAAAGAAGACTTCACCATTCGCACAGCGCTGCTTGAAAACCGTTTTCTGCGCGGCTTTCATCCGCTGGCTGACAAACTTGATACTCGCCTTGAGGCCGACCTTTTCAAAGGCACGGAGCGCGAGTTTATCGAAGCCAAACTCGAAGAACGCGACGCTCGTCACAAGAAGCAAGGTCAACGGTATGTGGTGGAACCCAATGTGAAAGAGGGCAAAGGCGGCCTGCGAGATTTGCAGTCGCTGTTCTGGATCGCAAAATATGTCTACCACGTATCAGACGTGTCAGAACTCGTCGCCAAAGGCGTGCTCCATCAAGACGAGCTACAGCAGTTTGTCGCAGCTGAAAACTTCCTCTGGGCTGTGCGCGGCCATCTGCACCTGATTGCCGGACGTCCGATGGAGCAGCTGACGTTTGATGTGCAGGTCGAAGTGGCGGATGCTATGGGCTACTCCGACAAAGGCGGGCGGCGTGCGGTTGAGCACTTTATGCAAGACTACTTCCGCGAAACCACTGCGGTTGGCGATTTGACCCGCATTTTGCTGACCAAACTCGAAGCCATCCATGCAAAAGCTGAACCGCTACTGGAACGGATTTTTCGCCGACGTCCGCGCGTGAAACCCGGATATGAGATCACACACAACCGTCTCAATGTCAGTGACAAAGACGCGTTCCTTGCAAATCCACTCAACCTGCTTCGCGTGTTTGAAGAGGGCCTGCGCACCGGCATGTTGATCCATCCAGATGCCATGCGGTTGGTGACGGCCAACCTTGACCTGATCAACGATGACTTTCGCGCCAGTAAGGAAGCCCAGCGCATCTTCCTTGATCTACTGCTCAAACACGGCAATCCCGAGCGTGCCCTGCGCCGGATGAACGAGCTCGGTGTCCTGTCAGCGTTCATTCCGGAATTTGAGCCCATCGTGGCAATGATGCAGTTCAACATGTATCATTCCTATACCGTGGATGAGCACACCATTCAGGTGATCTCCAACTATGCAGAAATTGAGCGTGAGGAGCTTCAAGACGAACTGCCTCTATCGTCTGACATTCTCCAGAAAGGCGTGAACCGCAAGGTGTTGATGGCTGCGATGCTGCTGCATGACATTGGCAAGGGGCGCGACATCGACCATTCGGTCCTTGGGGCTCAGATTTCTCGTAAAGTAGCGCCTCGGTTGGGGTTGAACAAAGCGGACAGCGAAACCGTGGAATGGCTGGTGCGCTATCACTTGCTCATGTCTGACATGGCGCAAAAACGCGATATCGCTGACCCGCGAACGGTGCGCGACTTTGCCAAAGCGGTGAAAACTGTTGACCGTTTGAACCTGCTGACCATCCTCACTGTCTGTGACATTCGCGGTGTGGGCCCAAACACCTGGAACAACTGGAAAGCCGTACTGATCCGTGCGCTTTATCGCCAGACCAGATTGGTACTTGAGGACGGCATGGAGTCCATGACCCGCGAAAACCGCGGCACAAAAGCCAAGAAGCTGCTGCGTGAAGAGCTATCCGACTGGCCTGCAAAAGACCTCAAGAAAGAAACCGGGCGCCATTACGAACCCTACTGGCAGGGGCTACATATCACCGCGCACAAGGTCTTTGCTGAATTACTGCGCAATATACCCGACGACGAAGTCCGCATTGATCTGCACCCTGATGTAGATCGCGATGCCACACGCGTGTGTTTTGCTATGGCAGACCACCCCGGCATCTTCACCCGCATGTGCGGTGCTTTGGCGCTTGTGGGTGCCAACATCGTGGATGGGCGAACCTTCACCACCAAAGACGGCTACGCCACGGCGGCATTCTGGATTCAGGACGCCGAAGACGCCCCGTACGAGGCCTCACGCTTGCCGCGGCTGCGCACGATGATCGAACGCACATTGGCCGGCGAAGTGGTCACCACAGAAGCGATAAAATCTCGGGACGTCATCAAAAAACGCGAACGCGCCTTCAATGTGCCGACCACCATAACCTTCGATAACGAAGGCTCTGAGATCTATACGTTGATCGAGGTCGACACCCGCGACCGGCCTGGATTGCTGTATGATCTCACCCGAACGTTGGCGGCGTCCAATGTCTACATCGCCTCTGCTGTGATCGCCACGTTTGGCGAACAGGTGGTGGACACCTTTTACGTCAAAGACATGTTCGGCCTTAAGTTCCACGCCTCTGGCAAACAGAAAACACTTGAGAAAAGGCTACGTGACGCCATCAAGCAGGGCGCCGAAAGGGCCCGCTCATGAAGCCGATCCGTCTGATGCGTGGCTTTCTCACCGTGGGGTTCTGGACCCTCGCCAGCCGCGTGTTGGGCTTCGTGCGCGAAATTCTGATCCTAAGCTTCATTGGACCTGGGCCGCTGCTGGATGCGTTTGTGGCCGCGTTTCGCCTGCCCAATATGTTTCGCCGTTTCTTCGCAGAAGGTGCGTTCAACGCGGCCTTCGTGCCGATGTTCTCCAAAAAGTTGGAGGGCGAAGAGGATGCCGAACGTTTTGCCAGCGATGCGCTCAGCTTGCTGTCGGTTGCTGTGTTGGCTCTCACGGCGCTTGGCATGATCTTCATGCCCGCGCTGGTCTGGGCCACCGCCGAAGGTTTCTCAGGGGACGAACGCTTTGATTTGACCGTCGGTTTTGGCCGTGTCGTGTTTCCTTACATTTTCTTTATGTCATTGGCTGCCCTGTTTTCCGGCGTGCTCAACGCCACCGGACGCTTTGCCGCGGCTGCGGCGGCGCCAACCCTGCTCAACATCCTGATCATCCCTGCCCTTCTCGCGGGACATTATCTGGGTGGAGATGTGGTCACCTGGCTTATTTGGACAATACCCGTTGCTGGCGTGGCCCAATTGCTTCTTGTGTGGATCGCCTCGCGCAAAGCAGGGCTGAATATCTCCCTGCGCCTGCCGCGCGTGACACCAGAAATGGCGCAAATGGTGCGCATTGCCGTGCCTGCTGCTCTGGCCAGTGGCGTGATGCAGATCAATCTGGTGGTGGGGCAAATTGTGGCCTCCTCCACGCCCGGCGCTGTCAGCTGGCTCTATGCGGCAGACCGGCTGTACCAATTGCCGCTGGGCGTCATCGGCATTGCGGTGGGCATCGTTTTGTTGCCTGACCTGTCGCGACGTTTGAAAGCGGATGACAGCGATGGCGCGCGCGACGCCTTCTCCCGCGCGGGCGAGTTTGCGATGTTCCTCACCATTCCTTGTGCTGTGGCGTTTTTGGTGATCCCGCTGCCACTGGTCTCTGTCCTTTATGAGCGCGGCGCTACAGGCCCAGATGACAGCGCCGCCATCGCTGTCGCTCTGTCGATCTACGCGGTTGGGCTGCCGGCTTTTGTTTTGCAAAAGCTCCTGCAACCGCTGTTCTTTGCCCGCGAAGACACCAAACGCCCTTTCCGCTTTGCCGTCTGGGCCATGGTCGTCAATGCCGCGCTTGCCTTTGGCTTGGCACCCTACATCCAATGGATGGCCCCTGCCGTGGCGGCAACCGTTTCCGCATGGATCATGGTGGCTCAGCTGGCCTTTGGCGCACGGCGCTATGGCAGCGTTGCCAAATTTGACGCCCGCTTGCGCCGCCGTCTGTGGCGCATCTGCATCGCGTCAGCCTTTATGGGGGGCACCATCTGGGGCGCTTGGGTTGTGATGATCCCCTTGTTTGGCACCCCCGGCTGGCGGTATGTGGCTTTGATTGCACTCATTTCCATTGGGGCATTGGTTTACTTTGCCATAGGCCGCCTGATCGGAGCTTACGCGCCTTCTGATTTGCGGTCCGCCGCGCGGCGCAGTTAGTCCGACCCAAAAAGACTGTTGCCACAGACACCACACCCGCGTTTAGTCGCTCCGTAGATGTATTTCTGGGAGAGCGATATGAATAATTGGATTATTTTGATGATTGTCGGGGTGGTGTCCGTCGTCCTTGGGCTGGTGGCGTTGGTATATCCCTTCGCTGCATCGGTGACCGCAACGCTGTTTGTGGCCTGGAGCTTTGTGATCATGGGCGGTGTGCAAATCTTTGCTGCCTTTAGCTCAGAATCAACTGGTGCAAAGATCGCGGGCGTCTTGATTGGCCTGCTTGCGATGATCATTGGCGTGCACATTCTTGCTGAACCGCTAAAGGGCCTGCTGTCACTCACTTTGGTGTCTGGCATCCTGTTCTTGGTTTCAGGGGCGTTCAAAGCAGGCTTTGGCCTATTCAACGTTCAAGGCACCGCGCGTTTGGCCATGCTGCTGTCCGCGGTGGTGTCCATTGTCTTGGGTTTGATGGTGCTCAACAACTTCCCACAATCCGCCGCAGTTCTGCTTGGCGTGTTGCTGGCGGTTGAACTCTTGTCCACGGGCATCAGTGCGATTGCGCTTGGCTGGGCCGTACGTGACATGGACGACAACGCCGAAGCAGCCTAACTGCGCTTCGTGTTCGAGTTTACTGGCGGCGGATCTTTTCGCGGATCCGCTGCCACCCTCCGGGGGTCAACGCAAATGAGATTACAAACCCCGTACCAAAGCCGATCACATCAGCCAGCCAGTCCGGCCCTCCACCAAAAATCAGGCCAAACAACAGCTGGATCGCCACCAGCATCCCAATCAGCGAAAACGCCCGCGCTTGCGGCGCGCCTATCTCGCCCAACCGGGTCCACATCAGAAACGTAAACGCGCCAATCAAGCCGTAGACGCCAGGGTAGCTGCCCACAAGCGCGGGAGCGCTCCCCAATATCAGCGCGTAGACAAGCGCGCCGACCACACCAGACGCGACAAACACCACAAGCGTCGCCAAGCCGGAAAACACTTCTCCCACCATTTTGCCCATTGCAAGCAGCAGCACACCGCCAAACAACGCGTGTGAAAAACTGGCATGCACAAACAGATATGTGACACAGCGGATCACATGTTCAAACGGCCACTGCCCAGTTGTGAGCATCCAGCCAAAAATATCGGGGGAGAACGCATATTTTTGAATGGTTTCCAGTCGCCAACCAATGGCGGATGGCCCACCAATGATCCCCTTGGAGCCCAGCCATAAAACCGCCTCCACGCCCACGAGCAGCAGAAACAGAGCTGTGACAACGGGTGGCAATGGGTTTACGGGGCTTTGATCATCTGGATGGGACACGCCTGCACTCCTTGACGGGGTTTGACACCGTAGGTAAGCCAAGCGCGTTAACAAATCCAGACGGAGTATTTCCAATGAACGAGGCGGTCCAAACGTCCTCCACCTTTACCCCACGCGTCTTTTCCGGGATTCAACCCTCGGGTGGTCTGACGCTGGGCAATTACCTCGGCGCAATGAAGCGCTTTGTCGACATGCAACAGGCCGGCACACATGAGACCGTGTTTTGCATGGTTGATCTGCACGCAATCACCGTCTGGCAAGACCCTGAAAAGCTGCGCCGCGCCACGCGCGAACTCTGCGCTGGCTTCATCGCTGCCGGGATCGACCCGCAGAAATCCGTCCTGTTCAATCAGTCGCAAGTGGCCGAACACGCGCAGCTGGCATGGATCTTCAACTGTGTCGCCCGCATGGGCTGGATGCAGCGCATGACCCAGTGGAAAGACAAGGCAGGCAAAAACCAGCAGAATGCCTCGCTGGGCCTGTTGGCCTACCCCGCACTGATGGCCGCTGACATTCTTATCTATCACGCCACCCATGTGCCGGTGGGCGAGGATCAGAAACAACATCTGGAGCTCACCCGGGATGTGGCGATCAAGTTCAACCACGACTACGGCGTGGATTTCTTTCCTGTCACCGAACCCGTGATTGAAGGCGCGGCCACCCGCGTGATGTCCCTGCGCGATGGCTCCAAAAAGATGTCTAAGTCTGATCCGTCTGATGCCTCTCGCATCAACATGACCGACGATGCTGACACCATCGCAAAGAAAATTCGCAAGGCAAAAACAGACCCGGAGGCTTTGCCCTCTGAAGCCAAAGGCCTCGAAGAGCGTCCCGAGGCACGCAATCTTGTGAACATCTACGCAGCCCTGTCAGAGCAATCTGTGGATCAGGTGTTGGCCGATGTCGGCGGCAAACAGTTCTCGGAATTCAAACCGATGCTGTCCGAGCTGGCGGTGGAGAAACTCGCGCCGATCAGCACGGAAATGGCCCGCTTGATGCAGCACCAAGACGAGATCGACAAAATTCTCGCCCATGGCGCAGGCCAAGCCCGCGAAATTGCCGCGCCGATCCTGAAAAAGACCTACGAAATTGTCGGCATGGTCGGCGCCTAAACCCCAAAACCATAAAGGCCGCCCCAACCTCGGGGCGGCTTTTTCCTGCAGTTGAGGTACCGCCCCCATGGCGTCCAACAGGCAAACCACCTGCCCGGGATGCGGCGGCCGGTTTGACAACATCACTGGCCCCACCCACGCCTATATGATTTCGTCATCCGGGTGTTACGCGGCCTTTAACCGGCTCTTGGCTGCTGAATACAGTGATCCTGCACTGCGGACCACACATCGCCTGACGGTAGACACCTATGCCGTTCAACACGCAGGTGATCCCAACTCCCGCCGCGCCGTGCAATCAGTTGGTCTGCATCTCGCCCGCCTGAAACTACAACTCACCCACGATCTGCCGCCCAAAGAAACCAACGACGTGATGCTGGGCATGTCAGAGCACAAGGCCACCCTTATTCCTTTGGCGCCACCGACCCGGTTCACCCTAACCGTCGCAGACGTTGCACCACGCGCAGGCACCAAGCAACACAGCGCCAAAGTTCGCGACTGGGCGCAAGCCACATGGGATGACTACGCTGCACACCATGACTACATCTCAGATTGGATTGCAAAAACTATTGGGTAAGGCCACCGTTCTTACACCTTGATCACGTCCCCAGTGTGCGTTCCAAAAACAAAGCGTCTTTGTCTCCAAACGTGCCCATCACCGGATTGCCAAACCCAGCTTTGTTGGCAACCCGCACGGAGGCTGTATGCGCCGGATCAAAGATCGCACAGGCCATTGGAAACTCCTTGGCCAGTGCCTCATCCGCCCAAGCCATCACCGCCGTAACCGCCTCCGTCGCAAGCCCCTTCCCCTGCGCGGATGGTTTCAGCGCCCATCCAGCTTCCGGGACACCTTTGATGCTTGGCTCCGTATCTCGATGATAGTCTGCAAGTCCGGCTTCGCCCAGAAAGCTTCCGTCAGCCTTGTCAACGATCACCCAATACCCAAATCCAAGGGCCTGCCAATGCCCGATGTAGCGCAGCACCCGAGACCAAGATTGATCGGCCGTCGACGGCACGCCTGAAATATGTGCCACAACCTGCGGGTCGGCCCACATGGCCGCACTGTCCTCAAAATCCGCCAAACTATGGGCGCGCAAAAGCAATCTGTCTGTCTCCAGACATGGCGCCGAACGAAACCGTGTCACAGAACCTCCAAACCTTTTTTTGTTGAAATCCAAACGGATACTGTTGCCTTGCGCAAATACGCACATAGACCGCGCCAAATCGCAAGTTTTCATGACCATCGCAGGCTCCTAGCTTTGCTGCAGCAAAGGAGACACATATGAACGACACATACGCCCCCTCCGCCCGCATAGGTCATGTACACCTCAAAGTGGCAGATCTTGATCGTGCAATCCAGTTCTATGCCGACACGCTGGGCTTTGAAGTGCAGACACGGCATGGCAATGACGCGGCATTTCTGAGTACGGATGGATACCACCACCATATCGGCCTGAACACATGGCGCAGCAAGGGCAGCACACCGGCACCGGATCACCACACGGGCTTGTTTCACACAGCCATCCTATATCCCAGCCGCGCCGATCTTGCTGTTGCAGTCCAACGTGTGATTGATGCTGGCTTTCCAGTGATGGGGGCGTCCGATCACGGCGTGTCAGAAGCCATCTACTTCAATGATCCAGACGGGAACGGTGTGGAACTCTACCGCGATCGCGATGCCGCGGAATGGCCCCGCCATGCAGATGGCAGCCTTCAAATGTACAGCCGCCCGCTCGCCCTTGAGGCTCTCCTGTCTGAAGCCGCCTAAAACAAGGCTCTCCCGCCCTCTTTGAGGCCGCTCCTTTTCCGCTCCCAGAGGCGCACGAAAAGCATGGGCACCGCGTTGCGCCTTTGGGGATTTCGGCGCGGTTCCGCTCAAAATCGACGGTCACAAAACTGAAGCCTTCTTGTCACGAATCTGAATCCACGGTTTTCTAAACCCTCAGCAACACCAACGGGCTTTGCCCACCCAGCCGAGGAGCCAGGAATGTCCGCTGACTTGCCCAATGATGACCTGTCATTTGATGAAATTGACGAACTGATCTCGCCACGTGCCGAAGAAACAGATTTTGACCGCGTGGTGGAAACCGCCCTGTCGCGCCGCGGCTTCTTGGGGGGCGTGATGACCTTTGGTCTCGGATCCTTCCTCGTAGGCACCACCGCTTTGACCCGTGACGCTTTGGCCGACGGCCATGCTGATCGTTTTGGTTTTGCGCAGATCGCGGCCAACACGGATGACACCATCACGGTGCCTGAAGGCTTTGAGTGGCAACAGGTTGTGACTTGGGGGGATCCCCTGTTCGCAGATTCCACGTCCTTTGATGAAGCCACCCGCGGCACGGCCGCCACCCAGGCTCGCGCCTTTGGCGACAACAACGATGGCATGTCGATCTTCACCAAAGACGGCCGCACCGTTATGGCAATCAACAACGAATACACCAACCGCAAGGTGCTGTGGGGCAACAACCCAGACGCCAAATGGGCGACAGCTGATGACGTTAAAAAGGGCATGAACGCGCACGGCGTGTCGATCTTTGAAGTGGCGCGCGACGATGCCGGCAACTGGCAGGTTGTGGTCGACAGCGGCCTAAATCGCCGCATTTTACCTGAGACCGACATGGACCTGACCGGCCCTGCCGCGGGCCATGATCTGCTAAAGACGCATGCTGATCCAACCGGCACCACGACAAAAGGAACATGGAACAACTGCGGCAATGGTGAAACGCCTTGGGGCACCTACCTGACCTGCGAGGAAAACTTCAACGGCTATTTCTCGGCCGCAGATGAAGCCCATGAAGTTAGCGCAGAGTTGGCCCGTTACGGCGTGTCCTCCAAAGATTGGGGGTACGGCTGGGCCAGCGTGGATGACCGCTTTGACGTCGCCAAAAACCCAAACGAGCCAAACCGCGCGGGCTACATCGTTGAGATCGACCCGTTTGATCCCACATCCACGCCCAAGAAACGCACCGCTCTGGGCCGCTTTAAGCATGAAAACGCGGCTGTGGCACTGGCACCAAACGGCAAGGCTGTGGTCTACCTAGGTGATGATGAGCGCGGAGAATTCCTCTATAAATTTGTCTCCCACGGCACCTATTCTGCAGCGGGCAACAACAGCGATTTGTTGGAGAGCGGCGACCTGTTTGTGGCCAAATTCCACGACGATATGCGCGGTGAATGGCTGGCTCTGACGCCGGAAACCACCGGCATGAGCGACGCTGAAATTCGCATCCATACCCGCCAAGCGGCCTCAAGCGTCGGTGCAACAACAATGGATCGCCCGGAATGGGTTGCGGTGAACCCAACTAAAGCTGAAGCGTATGTTGCTCTAACCAACAACAAAAACCGCGGCAAGAAACCCAACGCCGGGGGCGATGACACCTCCGCCAATGCGGTCAACCCACGTGTGGAAAACCACTATGGTCAGATCGCGCGCTGGATGCCCGACGATGAGGATCACAGCTCTCACGGGTTTTCCTGGAATCTGTTCGCGCTGGCCGGGAATCCCGATGTCCACGATGATGCATACGCAGGCAGTGAGAACATCAACGCTGGGAATATGTTCAACTCTCCGGATGGCATGGCGTTTGACAGCACAGGTCTGTTGTGGATCCAAACCGACGGCAACTATTCTAACGAAGAAGATTTTGCAGGTATGGGCAACAACCAGATGCTGGCAGGCGACACCGTGACCGGCGAAATACGCCGCTTCTTGGTTGGCCCAAAGGAATGCGAAGTCACCGGTGTTTGCTGGTCCCCTGACCGCCGCACAATGTTTGTGGGTATTCAGCACCCAGGCGAGCGCGGCAACTCTCACTTCCCGGATGGGGGCAAATCATTGCCACGGTCCGGTGTCTTCGCGGTACGGCGCGTCGACGGCGGCCTGATTGGCTAAGCAAAAAAACGCTTCGGGGCGTTCGCGCCCCTGAAAGCACCAAAGATTGGCACTACCAAAAGACCTTTTCAGAAGCCCTTTTTAGCATCAGACCTTTCGCCCCCGACCTCCCTTGGTCGGGGGTTTTCTTTGGCTCGCTCAGGCGATGGATCACCCCCGGCCGATGTAGGCCATCTTTGTCGCCATAACGGTCATGAACTGAACATTTGCCGACAGCGGCAACTCCGCCATATGCAGCACGGACCGGGCCGCATCCTGCACATCCATTGTGGGGTTTGCTTCTCGCCCTTCCGCCACCAAACGCGCGTTGAGATCGGAGACCATATCCGTTGCCGCATTGCCGATGTCGATCTGCCCGCAAGCGATGTCATAGGGCCTTCCATCAAGCGACAAAGAGCGTGTCAGCCCGGTGATTGCATGTTTGGTCAGCGTGTAACACACCGCCCCCTCGCGCGGGACATGTGCTGCCAACGACCCGTTGTTGATGATCCGCCCCCCTTGTGGGGCTTGGCGGCGCATTTGTGCGAAGGCCAGTTTGGCGGCGATGAACATGCCGCGCACGTTCACGTTCAGCACCTGATCAAACCCACCAAGATCAATCTCATCAATCGGTCCCGCAGGGCCAAACATCCCTGCATTGTTAAAAAGCGCATCCAACCGTTCTGTGCGCGCCACAAACCGCGCAAATGCGCTCTCCATAGCGGCGGCATCCGTCACATCCGCCACCAGAGGCACCGCGTTCTCATGCGCCGCCGCCAAATCCTTTAGCTTGTCTTCACTGCGCGCCAACAGGCCCACCCGCCAACCAGCGGTCAAAAATGCCTCAGCTGTGGCGCGACCGATGCCTTGGCTTGCGCCAGTCACAATGATGCTCTTCATGCGGTTTCCTCCTGCACCTCCAACGCCAGCGGTGTTGGCGCCACGGTCAAATCCTCTACCGTAAGCGGACCTGTCGGCTTGGCCAAACGGTTGCGCACAACCCAATGAAGACGCTCACTTGCACGCGTAATTGCCACATAAGCCAGCCGCTTCCACAAAGGTTGCCCCGCTTCGTTTCGGTTCATCCGTGCCGCCACATAGAGGTCAGGCGCGAACACCTGCACGTTCTCCCATTGGCTGCCCTGCGCCTTGTGAATGGTCACTGCCGCGCCATGCAAAAAGGTCGCCCCCATGCGTGCCGCGTAAGGAATAAAAGGCTCTTCCTCGTCCGGCATCTCGATCTTCACAATCGAGGCCGCAGACACGCGTGGATCTTCCGCCCCCATCACATGCAACCGTGAGAAGCCCGGCTTTCGACCGGGACCGAGGTAAATGACCTGCGCGCCTTTGATCAAACCGCGCGCTTCCAAGTCGAGCCGCTTCTTGCGGTGTTTCATCGGAAGCTCAATCCCATCACAGATCAGCGGCTCCCCTTCCAGCAATGCATCTTCGGGCGCGTCATGCACCTGTCGAAACGCATTGATCAGCCGGATACGGGTGGCATTGCGCCACACCAAAACCGGGCTGCGCGCCATCAAATCCACCTCAACCCGCTGTGCACATTGCACCCGATCATCGCGGCGTGCGGTGTCCTCCACCATGCGCTCAAAATCTTGAAACTGCAGCTGCGGGTCTGCGAGCGCATGCGCCAGATCAAGGATCGGATTATCGGCGTCTTGGCGGTGAATACGTTCCAGATTGTAAATCGCAGGCGCAGGCAACTTATCAAACACCATCGTGCCTGATTGGTTCACTGGGGCCAACTGCGCCGGATCACCAAACAGCACCAGCGTGCTGAAGATTTCTTTTAGGTCCTCAAACTGCTTGTCATCCAGCATCGAGCTTTCATCGATAAACCCGATATCAAGCGGATCATCCCGACGTTTCCAACCGGTGATAAAATCACTGCCCCGCAGCCCCGCCGCCGCCAAGGCACCCGGAATGGATTTATGTATCTTGTAAAACGCTTCCGCCCGATCCAAGGCCTCATCGGTCAGCCCCTCAATCTCCGGCCGTTCGCCTTTCTCGGCCAACCACTCCGCGATCTTCTCATATTCGGGATCGTAGACCGGCGTATAAATGATCCGGTGAATGGTGGTCGCGGGCACACCCCGCATCCGCAAAACACTTGCCGCCTTGTTGGTTGGCGCCAGTATGGCCAGCGTGCGGTGATCTTTCTTACGCTTGCCTTCATAGTCGCCAGAAACGATATCCACGCCGGCGCCCTCAAGCGCTTTGACCATCTCCGCCAACAACAGCGTTTTGCCAGACCCAGCTTTGCCAGTCACAGCGGCAATCGCCTGTTTGCCCTCGGTTGCAGGGGTCAAAACCCCCTCGTCCAAATCCACCCCAAGCCCTTTGAGCAAGGAGGAAATGTTGTCAAAGGCCTCGGCCTGATCATGGCTAAAAGTAACGGATGTGCTGCTCATGGCGCGACCCTACAGGGGGCGGCGAATGGGGGCCAGCGGATTTCCAACCCGCTTTCGCAAAGGCCGCGCTTGGCACAGTAAGGAAGCAAATACACCCAAATGTTGGGGAGGCACTGCAACCCTATGGAATATGATCGACTTGATCAATTCAGCCCCAAAAGGACGCGGATTTTCCAGCCCGCACAAAAAGGCCCCCGACCCAATGACCGGAGGCTCTTAAGTAGCGTAGCAGGGTCAGGACTTACTTCGCATGAGTGTCCCACGCGTCGCGCAATGAAGCACCGTCCGGGTGCTGGCGGGAGAACAAGACGTACACTGGAGCGGAGCGCACTTCCGCTGCCTGACGGATATCCCCGGCCTGATCACCAAGCACATCATGGAGAGACATCTCACCAACCACTTGGTTCTCAATCAGAACATCTGCACGGCCAGATTGCAGCATCTTCCACGCGCTTTCCGGTGACGTCACCGTCCGCATGTCCATGCCACGGTTTTGATACTCTGCCTCATACCAATATCCGGAATAGCCAATCACTGTGAGCCCCTGCGCCTGAATGTCATCAATGGAGGACACATTCAGACCATCAGGATACTTGGTGTGGCTGTAGAAAATCACATCTGTTTGAGCGTCCACCGGCACCTCGGGATAGTAAAATTCATCAATGCGATCGTCGGTGCGAGACCAGGAGAACGTTGCAACGAAGTCACCTTTCTTGGTCATCTCAAAGGATCGTTTCCACGGCATGTACTCCAACTCAATGTCATACCCCGCAGCTTTCATGACCTCCCGCACCCGTTGTGTGTGCAGGCCACTTTCCGGCAACTCAGAGCCGATATAAGGGGCCCACTCGCCTGCCGCAAAAGTGATTGTTTCGGCCGATGTAGCGACAGAACCCGCAACAGATATGGCAAGCGCTGAGAGGGTGATTTTGATGTTCATTGTGACACTCCACTAAAAGATCCATCCAAAGCCCTAAGTCGGAGTCCTTTCCAAAAAATGAAATGATGAAACAAGAAATGGTTTGACAAATTTGCACTCACCCACCCGTTGAGGCCATGCCTTGGTTTTTGCTCACGAGACAGGCGTTGAAACGGTCGGCTCCCTCCAACAGGTTTGATCGAACGCGCGGTGAACATCTCTGCGCTACGCCACCTGCAAAACTGGGACCGCAAAGTACAAAACGGCTGCCAACCCAACAAAAACCCCCGAAACCTTGCGGCTCCGGGGACTTGAGAAGAAAAACGGGGAACCGTTTGCCTGTTCACGCGCTGTTTGTCTGCCCGATACACATTGCCCCGTGTACGCAGGCCACTCGGTTGCGCTTGCGCCAACTACGGACATGTTACCCGGCTTATGTGGGCCTCAAATCGCGCCGCGCATCAACGCTCAGCTCAGGTGCTTTTTGAAGTGTGCAAGTGTGCGATCCCACGACAGATTCGCCATCGCTTCATCATAGCGCGGCGTGCTGTCATTGTGAAAACCGTGGTTCGCATCCTTGTAGAAATGCGCCTCAAAGTCCTTGCCATTGGCTTTCAGCGCCGCTTCATACTCCGGCCAGCCAGCGTTCACGCGTTCATCCAGCGCACCGTAGTGCAGCAGCAAGGGCGCCTGAATTTTCGGAACATCTTCGGCAGCGGCCTGCCTCCCGTAATAGGGCACCGCGGCTTTCAACTCAGGATAGGCCACCGCAGCCGCATTTGACACGCCACCACCATAACAGAACCCTGTGATCCCAACATTTCCTGTCGACCCGTCATGCGCCATCATGAACTCCACGGCGGCAAAAAAGTCATTCATCAGCTTGGTGCGATCAACCGTTTTTTGCAAAGCCCGCCCCTCTGCGTCATTGCCGGGATAGCCACCGACGGATGTCAAACCGTCCGGTGCCAAGGCCATATAGCCAGCTTTTGCGAGCCGGCGCGCCACGTCCTCGATATACGGATTAAGGCCTCTGTTTTCATGGACAACAACAACCGCTGGAATCTTACCACTCGCACCCGCCGGACGGACCAAATACCCACGCACCTCCCCGTGCCCGTTGGGCGACGGATACATAATGTATTCCGGCACAATATCTGGATCATTAAAGGACACTTGCTCAGCAAGTGCATAATTGGGAGACATCAACCCAAGGATCGTGGTCGCAGTCATGCCCGCCACAGCAAATTTTGCCGCACGTTCTAAAAACTGTCGTTTGGTGATCATGCCATGGGCATAGTAGTCGTAAAGTTCCAATAGTTCCGGATCAAAATCTTTCGCGGTAAGTCTTTGCATTTCAGTTTCTCCGTTGGACACAGGTGAGAGACGGCGTCTGAAAGTCACGCACTATAAGAGCCTAAAGAACCAGTGTGCGCGAAGAAAACGGGCTGTGTCAAAGCACGGAGTCGCGACCCGGCTGGTGCTGGCCGATCAAGTGAGGGGTGAGTTCACCTCAAAGCGAGCACACTTTTATCGCGATCGCACTCACGCACCTTCGAAATTTCAAGGCCTATGCCTCTGGACAAGTGGAACACATCGGGGGGCTCCCCCCAACGAGAGAGTGTTTCTCTCCGCTAAACTTGTGTGTCTTCAAAATCCCTCAAGAGATCAGAGAGTGCCGACATCTCTTGCGGCTTCAGATCACTTTGGCTCAGGTTTGTCTCTAGCTCTTTGAGCACATAATAGTCCTCTTCGTTGGCAATCCGGCCCTGTTTCAACGCCTTTTTTGCAAGCTTCTTTAAGATCCCTGCTTCCTCAAAGAAGTCAAAGCCCATTTCGGAACGAAACGCGTCAACAAAGCGGGCAACGCTTTCCGCCAATTCTGGGTTGCCAGACGTCGCCCAATAACTCAAATCACTCGCGGCGTGCCCGTACCAGCTTTTCACTTCCTTCAAAGCAATCTTTTCAGAAGCCTGCTCAGACACATCCCAGAAAAACGCGCTTGGCATCACGATCTGATTTAAGTCTTCTTGCGTGACTTGTCCGTTCGCAGCACGCACCCCCTCAATGCGCCAAAGCCTAAAGAACTCCAAACCTTTCAGAAGGCGCGACAACTCATCTCGTGTGTCTTGTCTGTCATTTTTATGACCCATTTGAGCCCCCCCTTTGGCTGAGCGTACCGTCCTCCAGAAACAGAACAACAAAAAAGCCCCCGAAACCTTGCGGCTCCGGGGGCATGAGGAGAAAAACGGGGGAAACCGTTGATCTATCCTTGGAGATTACTTGCCCGCATCGAGCACATCTTCAAGCGTGCGCAACCCGGTCTTGGGCGCCTGCACCAGCACTGACATGTTGCCCGGCTTGTGCTCGTTGCGCAGCATTTTCATATGCGCGTCCGGCAGTTCTGCCCATGGGAAGACCTCAGACATGCAAGGGTCCAAACGGCGCTCCACCATCAACTGATTGGCGGATGAGGCTTGTTTTAGGTGGGCAAAGTGGGAGCCCTGCAAACGCTTTTGGTGCATCCACATGTAGCGCACATCAAAAGTACAATTGAAGCCAGAGGTCCCGGCGCAGATCACAACCATACCGCCCTTTTTCACAACAAAAGTGGACACAGGGAACGTCGCTTCACCCGGGTGTTCAAACACCATATCAACGTTCTTGCCTTTGCCGGTGATGTCCCAGATGGCTTTGCCAAACTTGCGCGCCTCTTTGAACCACTCCGCATATTCCGGTGTGTTCACGGTCGGCAGTTGACCCCAGCAATTGAAATCCTTGCGGTTCAACACGCCTTTTGCGCCAAGGCTCATAACAAAGTCACGCTTGCTTTCGTCAGAGATCACACCAATGGCGTTTGCGCCTGCGGTGTTGATCAGCTGGATCGCATATGAACCCAGACCACCCGAAGCGCCCCAAACCAGAACGTTCTGACCTGGCTTCAGATCATGTGGCTCATGGCCAAACAGCATCCGATACGCGGTCGCCAATGTCAGCGTATAACACGCACTTTCTTCCCACGTCAGGTGCTTGGGGCGTGGCATCAACTGCTGCGCCTGAACCTTTGTGAACTGTGAGAACGATCCATCCGGCGTCTCGTAACCCCAGATCCGCTGGCTGTCGGAATACATCGGATCGCCACCGTTGCACTCTTCATCATCACCGTCATCTTGGTTGCAGTGGATCACAACCTCGTCGCCAACCTTCCAGCGTTTCACTTTATCGCCTACGGCCCAAACGATGCCCGAGGCGTCAGATCCTGCAATGTGGTAAGGTTGCTTGTGCACGTCAAACATAGACACCGGCACGCCAAGACCCGCCCAAACGCCGTTGTAGTTCACGCCCGCGGCCATCACCAGAACCAGCACTTCGTGGCTGTCGAGCTCTGGAACGTCGACCACTTCTTGCAACATCGCCTTATCAGGTTCGCCCTGACGCTCGCGCCGGATCGCCCAAGCGTACATTTGTTTGGGGACGTAACCCATCGGAGGCATCTCGCCCACTTCATACAGGTCTTTTTCTGGGGCCTCATAGGCCGCCAAGGTGCTTTCGGTGTCTAGAGCCATCTTAGCCTCCTGATATCTCGTTTCGCCGCGATGCAGAATCGCGTCCCTGACACCGAGATATCGATGGGAGGGTAACATTGCAACCTTCAAACGGTCTATTTTGTAATTTTATGACCCAGCGGTTGCAGCATTTCTTGCTGCGCTCGCACAGTCACACAATCAAATGCCTTATGGAGTTGGCATAAAACCGCAAAATGTCACTCTGATCTGGGTTCACAGAGAACGCACCGTCACCTTCCACAAGCACCTTTCGACCAACCAAGGTCCGCAAGGCGCCTTCAATCGCCTCTTGTGGCGCATCTCTCATAAATCGGGCCCGATCATCTGGAAGCGACGACAGCAGCGCACCAAAGCGATCATCCACATCGCTGCGCGACAACGGCATTGCGACGCCCTCAAACACCAAAGCCATCAGCGGCACCGGGAGAATTGGCACCACCGCATTGATGCGCCGGATCAGCTCCACTCCCAAAGGTTTGGCCACATCCTGCGTACAGTCTGCGGAAAAAGCCGTCAGCGACACAGGTTCGCCAAACCGCACCGTCGCATTGCCAAACCGATGAATTTTGCCTCTCAGTCGGAAAAGAATTTGCTTAAAGAAGAAGCCGACAATCACACTGATGCGTGCGCGAAACCCTTTTCCCCCATTGGCCGCAGCCTGCAGCAGAATGCGATCCTCAAGGACACGATCATAGTTGATGGCCACAGGCACAAACACCACATCGCGCCCATCTGGCTGGTAGGCATCCGTGATGTATTTCAACAAACCCAGCTTGGGATCCTGTGGGCCGCCATCCAACGACAACCGCCCCTCAGGAAACATCGCCTGCGCCACGCCTGCCTGCGTCGCAAGGCGCACGTATGCGGCCAACACTTTGCGATACAGGTCGTTGCGGGATTTGCGGCGAATGAAGTAAGCCCCCATCGCTCGGATCAACCTGCTCAGTGGCCAGACTCGCGCCCATTCACCAACGGCATATGACAAAGCCGACCGGCGCGCAGCCAAATAGGTCACCAAGACGTAGTCCATATTGCTCTTGTGGTTCATCACGTAGACCACGGTGCTGTCCTGTGGAATGGCATCCAACGCCGCTTCATCCACATGAGTCAAACGCACCCGGTAAAACGCGCGGCTCAGGAATCGGGCAATGCGGATTGCCACCCCAAAATACATGGTTGCCGAGAAAGACGGCACAATCTCTCGCGCGTATCTTTTGGCCGCTTCAAAGGCCACCGCATCGGGAATGCCTTCCTCTGCCGCATGTTCTGCGACAGCGCGTGTCACATCGGGCTGATAGATCAACTGCTGAATCATGTCATGGCGTTGCGCCAACTTAAACGGCTCGATCGGACGTTCCAGCCGTTCATTGACGCGCGAAACCACACGTTCCATGCGCCGCCGGAAAAACCAGCGCACGGAGGGAAACAACAAATGGCTGGCCGCTGTCACAATTGCAAACAGCAGGATCAACACAAAGAGCCAGATAGGGAGTTCAACAGTCGATGTCATGTCCGGACTCTCGCAACTGTCTTTGGTAAGGTAAACATCAAACTCGCGTCGCACTGCAGCAAGACATCAACCTAGCGGAACGCATTTGCCGCAATGCAGCGAATTGACTTACACATGATGTTTCGTTTATCTAACCCCTGACGCAAGATTATTGCCGGGCCACGCCATACCCGCCGGAGAAGGGGACATCCTATGTCGCAGACGCAGCAAAACCAGCCGAAAGACACATCACAGGCGCGCGCCCAAAAGGATCGGCCGTGGTTGATTCGAACCTATGCTGGCCACTCCACTGCCAAAGCCTCCAACGCGCTCTACCGCTCCAACCTCGAAAAGGGCCAAACCGGTCTGTCTGTGGCCTTCGATCTGCCAACCCAGACAGGTTACGACAGTGACCACATTCTGGCGCGCGGCGAAGTGGGCAAGGTCGGTGTGCCTGTGTCGCATTTGGGCGACATGCGCGAGTTGTTTGACCAAATCCCGCTGGAGCAGATGAACACCTCGATGACAATCAACGCCACCGCTCCTTGGCTATTGGCGCTCTATATCGCCATCGCCGAAGAGCAAGGCGCCGACGTGACCAAGCTTCAGGGCACGGTGCAAAACGATCTGATCAAAGAGTACCTCAGCCGTGGCACCTACATATGCCCACCTGAGCCGAGCCTGAAAATGATCGCCGATGTGGCGGAGTATTGTTACTCAAACGTGCCCAAATGGAACCCGATGAACGTCTGTTCGTACCACCTGCAAGAGGCAGGCGCGACTCCGGAGCAGGAACTGGCCTTTGCCCTTGCAACCGCCATTGCCGTACTGGACGCACTCAAGCCGCGCGTGCCAGACGAAGACTTTCCTGCGCTTGCTGGCCGCATTTCATTTTTTGTGAATGCCGGCATCCGTTTTGTCACTGAGATGTGCAAGATGCGGGCCTTTGTGGATCTGTGGGACGAAATCCTGCAAACGCGATATGGTGTCGAGAACCCGAAATACCGCCGTTTCCGATACGGGGTGCAGGTCAATTCATTGGGGCTGACAGAACAACAACCCGAAAACAACGTTTATCGCATCTTAATTGAAATGCTCGCCGTCACACTCTCCAAGAACGCGAGAGCCCGTGCCGTTCAACTGCCTGCGTGGAACGAAGCGCTCGGATTACCGCGCCCTTGGGATCAGCAATGGTCGATGCGTATGCAGCAAATTATGGCGTTTGAAACCGATCTTTTGGAATACGACGATTTGTTTGACGGAAACCCCGCAGTCGATTCAAAAGTAGAAGAACTGAAAGACGGAGCGCGCCGCGAATTGGCCAATTTGGAAAGCATGGGCGGGGCTATTGGAGCCATCGACTATATGAAATCCCGGTTGGTTGACAGCAACGCAGAGCGGCTCAACCGGATTGAAGCCGGCGAAACCGTTGTTGTGGGGGTGAATAAATTCCAGAAAGGCGAGCCCTCACCCCTGATGACCGGCGACGGCGGCATCATGGTCGTGGACCCAGCGGTCGAACAAGAGCAAATCAACCGCCTAAAAGATTGGCGTACATCCCGTGACAGTATTGCGGTGGAAAACGCCCTTGCTGCCCTGCGAGAGGCAGCTGCCAAAGGACACAATGTGATGCCCGCCTCCATCGCTGCCGCCAAAGCAGGCGTTACCACAGGGGAATGGGCCGCACAGATGCGGGTTGTTCATGGGGAATATCGCGGTCCAACCGGTGTTTCTGGTGCCCCCTCCAACAAAACTGAAGGCCTTGATGACATCCGGGATGCCGTCAACACCGTGTCTGACCGGCTGGGGCGTCGCCTCAAATTTGTAATTGGGAAACCGGGACTTGACGGCCACTCAAATGGAGCGGAGCAAATTGCCTTCCGCGCCCGTGACTGTGGAATGGACATCACTTACGAAGGCATCCGGCTGACACCCGAAGAGATTGTCGCCAAAGCGCTGGAAGATGAAGCGCACGTCGTTGGCCTGTCAATTTTGTCTGGCTCCCACATTCCACTGATCGAAGACCTCATGAGCCGTATGGCCGACGCAGGCCTTGCCGACATACCTGTGATCGTTGGCGGCATCATTCCTGACGATGACGCAGACAGGCTCCGCGCTTTGGGGGTTGCCCGTGTATATACGCCGAAAGACTTTGAGCTGAACACAATCATGCGCGACATCGTCACGTTGGCCGCACCGCCTTCTGTGGCCGCGCAGTAAGAAAAACGCCAAAAGCATCGACATATTTGCAGTTTCAGCGGGTAGGGTTTTCCCTACCCGCAACTTTACCGCGCATATTGCGCCATTTTTTATTAAATTGTCCACAAATGACTTGCTGCAATGGCCGCGCCTCTGCCAGACCGAAAAAGTACTAAGTAAATATGTGGGAACTCAAAATGAAATTGGACGAAATGACTCGCGAGGCGCTTTTGGACCTCCGAGCACAAATCGACATCCAACTCGAAAAGCAAGAAGCGCAACGTAAAGCGGATGCACTCAAAGCTGTTGAGGAAGCCGCCGGTAAATTCGGGTTTTCTCTAGATGAATTGGCAAGTGTAAGCGGAAAACGGAAAGGCAGCCTTATGAAAGGCGTGCCAAAATACGCGCATCCGGAAGACAAAACCAAAACTTGGACCGGCAAAGGCCGCAAACCCAAATGGTTTGATGAAGCACTCGCGGCAGGCATCACGCCTGAGACCATGGAAATCTAGCACAATTCAACGCAGATTAGAAAAGCCGGGCGCCTCAGCGGACCACTCCGCGAACAGGCCCCGGCTTTTTGCTTTTGGACGTATCACTTTCGTGGTTTTTTTGCTTGTGACTGTGATGTAAAGCCCGCCATCTGGGATACTGTTTAATTCGGCCATATGGCCTGCTTCTTTGCGTGAAAGGAAACTCTATGACCGTCCACATCGGCGCCAAACCCGGCGATATTGCCGAAACCGTTTTGCTGCCCGGCGACCCTTATCGGGCGAAATGGGCGGCGGAGACCTTTTTGACCGACGTCAAACTGGTGAACGAAGTGCGCGGCATGCTGGGCTTCACCGGCATGTGGAACGGCAACCGGGTCACCATCCACGGCTCTGGCATGGGCATGCCGTCTCTGTCCATTTATGCAAACGAGCTCATGAAAGACTATGGTGCGCAGACTTTGATCCGCATCGGCTCCTGCGGCGGCATGCAGGAAAGTGTCAAAGTGCGCGATGTCATCATCGCCATGACGGCCACTTCCATTTCCACGCCGTCACGAGGTATTTTCAAAGAAATCAACTTTGCACCCTGTGCGGACTACGGCCTGCTGCGGGCCGCAGCGGATTTTGCGGCTTCCAAAGGCACGCCAACCCATGTCGGCGGCATCTACAGCGCCGATGTGTTTTATGACGAACGCCCAGACCTGAACGAACAGATGACCCGCCACGGCATTCTGGGCGTCGAAATGGAAGCTGCTGAGCTTTACAATCTCGCCGCGCGCCACGGCCGCCGCGCGCTCGCGGTGCTCACCGTGTCTGACCACTTGCTGACCGGAGAGGCGCTTCCCTCGGAGGATCGCGAGAAAAGCTTTGGCGACATGGTGGAAATCGCTCTGGAAGCTGCGTTTGCCTGACGTATATTGGGGCGGCGCAGAACAGCGCGTTGCCCCAAGCCCACACGGTTGCGATAGGTGGCGCGACATGCCACACACGATCTGACAACAGACCACAAAAAGGCCGCTCCATGACCCGTGTATTGCAGACCCTGCGCAAAGAACCCACCTCAGGGGACACCCGTTCCGCAGTGATTTTCCTGCACGGGTACGGCGCAAATGGCGCGGACCTTCTGGGCTTGGCCGATCCGCTGTCCGAACATCTTCCGGACACGCTGTTTTTGTCCCCCGATGCGCCTGAAGAGATTCCCGGTATGCCGATGGGCCGCCAATGGTTCCCAATTCCGTGGATCGATGGGTCCTCAGAAGAGGAAAGCGAACGCGGTATGATGGCCGCTGTGAATGACCTAAACGCCTTTCTCGATGCCGTGATGGTGGACGAAGACCTGCTGCCTGAACAAGTTGTCCTGCTCGGCTTTTCTCAGGGCACGATGATGAGCCTACATGTTGCCCCGCGCCGTGAAGACGCTGTGGCGGGTGTTGTGGCGTTTTCTGGCCGTCTGTTGCAGCCTGATTTGCTGAAAGACGAAGCCATCAGCAAGCCGCCAATCTTATTGATCCACGGCGACCAAGATGACGTTGTCCCTCCCCAATCTCTGCCCGAAGCGGCCGAAGCACTACAGCAAGCCGGGTTCACCGATGTGTATGCGCACATCATGAAAGGCACAGCCCATGGTATTGCCCCGGACGGTTTGGGTGTTGCGCTTGCATTTATGCGTGACAAATTGGGCTTATAAGGTCACGCCTGCCTGTTTTTTTGCCGATTTGTGAGCCCGCAGCAGATTTGGTTTTGGTGCGCGTCCCCTCCTCAGGTAGGAAGGGAACAAATTGATTTGCATTGGACATACCGTGAGACATTTCCACACAACCGCGAAACCCTTTGCCCACTCAACCACCTGGCTCACATCAGTGGCATGCGTGAGCGGTCTAGCGTTGGCATCAACCGTCAGCGCGCAAAGCGCAAACCCGCTGGATCAATGGCCAACCCGCATAGGGTCCTTTGAAACCGGCAATATGTATTCAGCTGGCACATTTGAACTGAATGTGGGCGC
Source organism: Shimia sp. NS0008-38b (assembly GCF_040370365.1). Lineage (NCBI taxonomy): Bacteria > Pseudomonadati > Pseudomonadota > Alphaproteobacteria > Rhodobacterales > Roseobacteraceae > Shimia > Shimia sp. NS0008-38b. Next base: position 549,983 of record NZ_BAABWQ010000004.1, read on the forward strand.
CCGCCAAACCAGCCCGGACGATCGGGCGGGTACAGGCAACCAGAATTACCACGGCGGTGGCAGTTACGCATTCAGCGACCGTTTCACCATGGGCCTTGAAGCCCAAAACTATATTGACCCGATTGGCGGTCCGATCGCCGGTCAACCCGGCTTGGGGCCCAGCGGGATCTCTCAGGTCGAAACCACAGAAGTTGCACTTTGGGGCAAATACCAGATCTATGCCACCGACCAACTCTCTGTGACCGGTCTGGTGTCCGCGGAACTTTTCCGCTCGCTCCGCTCTGATCTGTTTGGCGGGTGGAATACACCTCAATCAAACATTGCGATCGGTGCGATCAAAGCGCCGATCACCTACACCTTCTCCCCGAAATGGCAAATTCACCTCACACCGGGCGTGACGGTGATGCCCGATGAGGTCAATGGTGACCGCTTTTACGGAACCATTGTGAGTCTCGGGGCAGGTGTCAGCTACAGACCAAGTCAGAGAATCTCGTTTTTTGGTACGATTGAAGCCCCGCTTTCAGGCGAGAACACCATCGACAGCAGCACGGGGGATTGGGTCAAAGAGCCCGTCTGGACCGCAGGTGGCCGCTACAACGTCACTCCCCGCGTCGCATTGGAAGGCTATGTCACCAACGGCTGGGGCGTCACCCCCGCGACAAGCATCATGACCTTCTGGCCCGATGGGGATCACATCCTTGTTGGTGGACGCCTCGTGTACACACCGGGTGATAAGATAGACGAGAGCTATCGCGTGCTGACATTGCCAGCCACCCAAGCGGAACTGAACGCGCAACAAGACGGCTTTACGCTGGGCACCGCCGCGACTTTGGAGCCTGGGTTCGTGCGAAGCGAACTTTGGTACGGCAGCGGCAACAACGCAGGTGCATCCGTAAATTTCAGCACCGACCGCGACACCGAACTTCAGTTTATCTTTGAACAGTACTCTGACAATTCAACTTCTAAACCATCCATCGTGCCGACCACAGATGTCCGCTACATGCTGGGCCCAAAACTGCGGTTTATGGACCAAGACAATGGCAATCCCTTCTCGCTGGCAGGTCGCATGCTTTACGGGCGCCAGATCAGTTCGGATTCTGTAAAAGTTGGCGTCTTCTACACCGACCTGATTGCCAACTACAAAACCAAGAGCGGCCTGTCGTTCACAGCCAGCCCCAAAATTGCGGCTTGGGGATCAACCGAACTCGTCGGGTTTGGAATGGGATTGGGATATAACTTTGGCAATGGACTAGAGCTGATGGCCGAGGTCACCCCAATCGCGCGTGACGGTGACGAAACCACTTGGGCTGCGGGCGCGCGCTATCACTTTGGCAAATCCGGGTTTTCTGTTGATGCCCAAGCCACCAATGCAATTGGCCGCCAAGGAATCGGTGGCATGATTGCGCAGGATGACACCCGCTTTACGCTGACGTTGTCTAAGACCTTTGATGCCAGCGGTTTGAAGTTCTACTAACACCCCTTACATGAATATGTGATCCTTGCCCCATTTTGGGGCAAGGTGCACGTTTATGGCGCGTTGATATGTCATGAAATCTTCATTGGCGGCTGCCATCTTGCACCTGCATCATGATCGGTGACACCTACGTATATCCTGAGGCTTGTCAGAACTCAGACACGAGATATAGTAGGGATAAGCAAGGTGCTGATCAGATTCCAGCACGCACAGGGAGAGCCCAGATGGACGGCGATTTCAGGACGGAATTCACACGACACCCCGGCGGGTTGAAACATCACCCTGCCCTCGTATTGAACGCTGACTACCGCCCCTTGTCCTACTACCCACTCTCTCTTTGGCCTTGGCAAGATGCCATAAAGGCCGCCTATATGGACCGAGTTGATATTGTCGCAGAATACGACCATGTGGTCCGAAGTCCCTCGACCGAAATACGGATACCCTCCGTGGTTGTTCTCAAAGACTATGTAAAATTGCAAAAGCGCGTGGCCTTCACGCGCTTTAATTTATTTCTGAGGGACGAATTCTGCTGTCAGTATTGCGGCGCAAAAGGTGACCTGACTTTTGACCATGTGGTGCCGCGCGCGGCAGGCGGGGTGACAAGCTGGCAGAACGTTGTGGCAGCCTGTTCACCTTGCAACCTGAAGAAAGGCTCCAAGAGCCTGCGTCAGATTGGCATGAGCCTGCGCAAGCCTCCCCGTCAACCGGGATCAGAAGAGCTGCGCAATGTCGGACGCAAATTCCCGCCAAATTTCCTGCATGAAAGCTGGATGGATTACCTATACTGGGACGCAGAACTGGATGCGTGACCAGTCAAGCGCCCTCTTGGGAGGGCGCTTGGTACTCCAAATCAGGCAGAACTCGTGGCGCGGTGCTTTGCGCCAATAAGACACGTTAACGGCCTAAATAGGCAAAACAGGCGCACCGCCGCAAAACCATCGCGATACAGACGCAATACCGATGCAGCAAAAAAGGGTTAATCCTGACGCCCATGGCTGCGATCATAGCCGTTGACATCTGGTGAGGACCAGCCGTCTAGTGCGCTTGGTTGGGGCGCAAAAACTTCCACCAAAAGTGGATGGCAAGCGGCAGTACTTGAGCTGTGCTCCGAGGAGCAATCCCCACCCGGACAGGCACTCAGCGCCCCCAAAAGGTCGATCTCAGCAAACGCTTCAAGATAGTCCCCAGGGCGCACGGGGCTGGCTTTCATAAAATACTGACCGGTGTCGCGCGTAAACCCGGTACACATGAAAACATTAAGCACATCATGCACATAGGGTTCTGCTTCATGCACTGAAAGACCCGTGTGATCTGCCAAAGCACGGGTCAGATTGGAATGACAGCAGTAGTGATAGTGATCCCCCTTCAGCAAGTTGCCTGTATAGGGGTCACATCGCGTGCCGATCACGTCATGCACCGAGCCTCCGTAGACATCGATACCATACCAGCCGAGCGTATCCGTGGTTAACGTTGCCATCGGGCGCAGCGTCGGGAAACTTGACCACATCCGCTCTCCGGCGGTGATGTGGGTTCCGTGCAAAGCTCTTGTTTTTCCGGAATAAAATCTCTCGTTTAGATCTTTTAGGTTCCAAAGGTTCAGGTCGCCAACTTGGGGACCTTCAACTGATGTGATGCGAAAGAAATGCCCAGCGGGCACCTCAAAACAGCGCGCATCCCGCGCCGGGATCAACACTTCGTCGATCTTGACAGCATCTACCCGCGCCGCCTCATAGAGCGACATCGGCGGCACTGGAAGTGTGTGGTTAGGATAGCAGATCACCGGGGCAATTGCGCGGCGGTCATGGGCGTCGGATGGGGGCAATGGCATATCAGTCATGCCTGTGATCCTGCCCCCAACCAACCATATTTGGCAATGCTGAAAAGACGTTAGCCCAATCACTCCACGGTGATGGTGATCACGTCTGAGGCCACTGGTGGGTTATGCGGCACATGGAATTGATCTCCCAGCACCAACTGCAGAGTGTGCGTACCTGAAGGTAGGTCCAGCATCACCTCAGTTTGCCCCCCGCCAAAGTGGCGATGGTTGTCATCGGTGAACACCCCATTTTCCAGCAAATCCGCATCCTCTGCTCCCTCGCCAAGCGGTGGCCGGTCAATGAAAATATGATGATGTCCGGTGTTGTCTTTCTCTGTCCCAGCAGGTGCAACACCCATGCCGGACAGCCCAAATTGTACCACAAATGGCGACGTAACTGAGTCGCCATCACTGAGGTTGATGAAGTAGACTTTCGCGCCGTCAGGCGCAGGTGTGTCCCCTGCAAACACTGGAGAACACAGAATAAATACTAGTAAAGCGGCAATGGCCCGCATCGGATTTCCTCCCAATACTCATGACAATATCAGGAGGGTAGCATGGATTCGACCAATCTCGTATCTCGGTTAGACCACCCGTCCCACTGCGCGCCCGGAAAAAATGCAGCCCCCCAAGAACGTGCCCTCCAAGGCGTTGTAGCCATGGTAGCCACCGCCGCCAAACCCCGCAACTTCTCCCGCTGCAAACAGACCTTCAAACGGCTGACAATCCGACCGCAACACTTGCCCAGTGACGTCAGTATGCAGCCCCCCCAGAGACTTACGTGTGAGAATATTCAATCGTACCGCAATCAAGGGCCCATTCTCTACGTCCAATATCCGATGCGGCTTAGCTGTGCGGATCAACCGATCCCCTTTATATTGCCGCGCGCCCCGGATCGCTGTCACCTGTGCATCTTTGCAATACTCATTGTCGATTTGCGCGTCCCTTGCCGCGATCTGATCGCGAATTCTCTCAAATTTTACAGGGACATCTGGTGCAAGCTGGTTCATTCCATCAACGAGCATCTCTAAACTGTCAGCAACCACAAAGTCTTCACCATGTTGCTTAAACGCCTCCACCGGCGCCGGTGCACCCTTAGACATCAGCCGTCCTTTGAGCACCTCCAGCCATTTGCCGGATGTCAGGTCAGGATTCTGTTCCGAGCCTGATAATGCAAATTCCTTTTCGATGATCTTCTGCGTCAGAATGAACCAACTGTGCTCATGTCCGGTCGACAAGATACGCTTGAGTGTTCCCAGGCTATCAAAACCAGGCAGGTAAGGTGCTTCCATCCGTACGCCAAGAGCGTCAAACCACATTGATGACGGCCCGGGTAAAATGCGAATACCGTGGTTGGGCCAGATCGGAGCCCAATTGGCCAAGCCTTCGGTGTAGTGCCACATGCGATCTCCATTGATGACACCTGCTCCAGCCCCTTCAGCCACACGTTGCATCTGCCCGTCAACGTAGTCCGGCACCCCCGCCACCATGCGTTTGGGCGCCTTACCCAAACGGTCTGTGGGCCAAAACCGGCGCACCATCTCGTGGTCTCCACCGATGCCGCCAGTTGTGATGATGACTGCCTGCGCGCGGTGTTCAAACTGGCCTAGAATCTCTCTATTGGTCGATTTGCCTCGGCTGGCGTTGTCATCCGCAAGGATGTCTCCGCTAACGCCCACTACAACACCTGCTTGGACAAGCAGATCGGTGACTTTATGGCGAAAGCCAAAAGTGATTGTTCCGGCATCGGCATATTGACGTACAAGCCGTTCAAATGGAGCAACGACCCCAGGCCCAGTCCCCCAAGCTACGTGGAAACGTGGCACTGAATTCCCGTGACCATGTGCCATCTCGCCTCCGCGTTCTGCCCAGCCAACAACAGGAAACCACCGCATGCCAATACTGTGGAGCCAAGGGCGCATCTCACCAGCGGCAAACTCGAGATAAGCCTCTGCAACTTTGCGTGGATTGCTGTCTTCAGGTCGATCAAACTGTGCTGAACCCATCCAGTCACTGCTCGCCAGAGCGTGGGTGTCCTTGATTCCCATCCGACGCTGTTCGGGTGTGTTCACCATGAACAATCCGCCAAGACTCCAGTACGCCTGCCCGCCAAGGCTCTGTTCACCCTCTTGATCCAGCAACAGAACCTGCTTGCCGCGACTTGCCGCTTCTTGTGCCGCCACCAGCCCTGCTAAGCCGCTGCCCACAACAATCACATCGGTCATGACATCTCCTCCCCTTTGCCAAAAGGTTAGCGAGGTGGCCCGATTTAACAAAGCCCAACCTTGCGTCAGCACCGAATGCAAAAAGCGCCCCGAAGAGGGGGCGCTTGCGCAGTTCACCTAAGAAAAGAGCTTATGCCGCTTTGACGTACTCGTAGTAGCTTTCGCTGTCTTTCGAATGCGGAACGGAGCGTAAAGGTTGCATATAGTAGGCGTAGGATTGCTTCAGTAGCTCCAATGCACGCACAGCGAAATCTTCGGTTTGGTTGGTGTTTGAGGCAGACATTGTTGGTCTCCAATCGGCGTCACACCTCCTCCTTGTCCAATAACCTAGGGTCGGCAGTCACCGGAGAAAACACACAGAAATGCAAAGACGTCATGCTCTTGACGCAGGGCTCCATCCGCGGCTCGCGCAACAAAAAGCCCCGCACAAGCGGGGCTTTTTGTTGTTTTTCTGGTTAGAAATCAAACTTGGCGTTCGACCAGCATCTGTTTGATTTCCGCGATAGCCTTCGCCGGGTTCAGCCCTTTCGGACAGGTCTTGGCACAGTTCATAATGGTGTGACAGCGATAGAGTTTGAAAGAGTCTTCAAGCTCATTCAAACGCTCACCTGTGGCCTCATCACGACTGTCGATAATCCAGCGATACGCGTGCAATAGCGCTGCTGGTCCGAGATACTTTTCGCCGTTCCACCAATAGCTTGGGCAAGATGTGGAACAGGAGGCGCACATCACACACTCATACAAACCATCGAGTTTTTTGCGATCATCAATCGACTGGCGCCACTCTTTGGCCGGACGGTTGGTCTTGGTTTCAAGCCATGGCATAATGGATGCATGCTGCGCATAGAAATGCGTCAGATCCGGAATCAGGTCTTTCACCACCGACATATGCGGCAGAGGATAGATTTTCACATCCCCTTTGATCTCATCGAGCCCGTATATACAGGCCAATGTGTTAATCCCGTCGATGTTCATCGAGCAAGAACCGCAAATTCCTTCGCGACACGAACGCCGGAATGTCAGCGTCGGATCAACTTCGTTCTTGATCTTGATCAGCGCGTCCAGAACCATGGGGCCGCATTTGTCCATGTCGAGGAAATACGTGTCGACTTGCGGGTTTTTTCCGTCATCCGGGTTCCAGCGATAGATCTGGAACTTGCGCACATTTGTGGCCCCTTCTGGCTTGGGCCAGGTCTTGCCAGTTACAATCCGGCTGTTCTTGGGGAGGGCAAATTCGACCATGGTCTTTCCTTCCTATCCGTGGGAGCGCGCAATGCGCCTACCTTCGTTCCTATTCAGGCTTCCCGCGGTGGCGTCACGCCATCCGCAAAAAGCGATTGATTGTCCTTGATCAACTCTGCCAGTTTCTTGCGGGCAGGCTGTTCTAAAGCCAACTCATTGAGTTGACGCATAAATTCTAACGCACCAGAATTGAGGCTTTGATTGGAGCGACCAGCCAAAGGCTCAAGCGCATCAATCTCTGCATCTGTCATCCCGGCAAACCGCAACAATTGGCGCCCAGGACGCTCCGGTGTCGTCTCATCTTCCACAGCAAACACACGCACGCGCTGTGCACCCACACTTGCCTCAAGTGACTGCCGCACATCTTGCCAGTCCCGACTATCAGTCGTTTCTTTCAAAAACGTCTCCAGCGTGCCGACGTAACCGTCTGACTTGACCGCTTGATTGTGCACACTACGCTTCCAGCTCGCCATCTCGCGCGTGTAGAGCACGTATTCTGGCACAATAGGGGCCAAGTGCGTGTTAAACAGGTGTATGATCTCCTGGACGCATGGGAACAGCTCGCGCACGTCCCCACGTCCCATCATCGCGCCCGCGATGTTTTCATGGCTTACGATGCACACCGTCTCGCCACCGACCAAATCCGCCTTCAGTTGCTGAATTAGCGCCACTAGGCTGTCCTTATGGCGCGCAGGCTGCATGCTATAGAGCGTCGCAGTGCGCCCCACCTCGCGGGTCAAAGATCCTTTCACAGGCACACGAACATCAATTCGTGACGCCAATGCATCCCGATTGCGGCTCAGGAAGCGATGCAGCGACGTGGAGCCGGTCTTTTGGGCTCCGATATGCACGATCACACGCCGGGAGGTCATTTTGATCCTTTCCCGTCAGTCAGAGGCGTCGCATATACGCTCAAATTCAGCGACAATATCGACTGCCTCCATGCATCACATCCGCACGGCGCGGGCAGCCTGCGGCCGCTACATCTTTTTGCGTTGACTGGACTGGCGCAGTTGATCCGACATCAAGCCCCGCAACACTGTATTGAACGTTGTAAAGGTCTTGCAAACAGTCGTTTACGTTGTGCACCCCAACAGACGTTCCGCCAATCTCGGCCTGAACCACTGGAAAGGAACGATCTAAGAAGACACCATAGCTCCCCGGAGCGCGGGTTTTGGCCATACACCTTTGAACTTGCCCAACCACTGTAGCGGAGACAGCTGCGCTGTTGCCGTTTGCCACAACAACGCCTTCGGTCGCCATGGCGGCGGTTCCTGGCAAACAAAAAATCGTCAAACAAAGGGCAACCGGTGTCAGTTTCATCAGAAGGTTCTCGCTTTTGGTGCAATCTTTTTAAGTTCGATTCCACCTTCCTCCTGTTTTGTTAGCGGGTCAACAATCACAGGGCGATAGCTCAACGCAACCTTGGTGCCTGTTTCATCAATTCGGCTTACGGTGTGCTCACGCCAATTTTTGTCATCACGCTCAGGATAGTCCTCATGGGCATGGGCTCCGCGGCTTTCTTGGCGCGCTTCCGCAGACACGATGGTCGACATCGCAGACGGCATCAGATTGGTCAGCTCAAGCGTCTCCATCAGATCGCTGTTCCACACCAGAGAGGTGTCGGTCACGCTCAGATCGTTCATTTTCCCAGCGATCTCGGTCATGGCCTCAACACCTTCTTTCATGGTCTTGGCTGTCCGGAACACCGCGGCATCACGCTGCATGGTTTTCTGCATCTCCAACCGCAACTCCGCCGTCGGGATCGCCCCTTTGGCATGGCGCAAACCATCAAAGCGCTCAAAGCACTTATCGATTTCGGCCTGAGGTGGTGTTGGCACAGGTGCGTCGCGATCTACCACCTTGCCAGCACGAATGGCTGCGGCGCGGCCAAAGACCACAAGGTCGATCAGTGAGTTGGAGCCCAAACGATTGGCCCCATGCACAGAGGCACAACCCGCTTCACCAACGGCCATCAACCCCGGCACTACGCCAGTCGGATTTTCGGCTGTCGGGTTCAAGACTTCACCCCAGTAGTTGGTGGGTATCCCCCCCATATTGTAATGCACCGTTGGCAGCACCGGAATGGGCTCCTTGGTGACATCTACACCCGCGAAGATTTTCGCGCTTTCTGAGATCCCAGGCAGGCGCTCCGCCAGAGCCTCAGACGGCAGATGGCTTAGGTTCAGGTGAATATGATCACCTTCTTCGCCCACACCACGCCCTTCGCGGATCTCCATGGTCATGGACCGAGATACATAGTCACGCGGCGCTAGGTCTTTGTACTGAGGCGCATAACGCTCCATAAAGCGCTCACCTTCAGAGTTGGTCAGATACCCACCTTCACCGCGCGCGCCTTCCGTGATCAGACAGCCAGAGCCGTAAATGCCCGTCGGGTGGAACTGAACGAATTCGAGATCCTGCATCGGCAGGCCTGCCCGCATCACCATGCCACCGCCGTCGCCTGTACATGTATGGGCGGATGTGGCGGAGAAGTAGGCGCGGCCATAGCCACCTGTTGCCAGCACCACCATCTTGGCGCGGAACACATGCATGGTGCCGTCGTCCAACTTCCAGCAGACCACACCCTGACATTCTCCATCATCTGACATCAGCAGGTCGATGGCGAAATACTCAATGTAGAACTCAGCGTTGTTTTTGACCGATTGGCCGTACAGCGTGTGCAAGATTGCGTGGCCAGTCCGATCGGCGGCGGCACATGTCCGCTGCACGGCCGGGCCTTCACCAAACTCTGTTGTGTGACCGCCGAAAGGACGCTGATAGATCTTACCCTCTTCTGTACGAGAGAACGGCACACCGTAGTGGTCAAGCTCATAAACCGCCTTGGGCGCTTCACGGGCAAGGTATTCCATGGCATCCGTGTCACCCAACCAATCAGAGCCTTTGACAGTGTCATACATGTGCCATTGCCAGTTGTCGGGACCCATGTTGGCCAACGAGGCGGCGATTCCGCCCTGTGCGGCCACCGTGTGGGAGCGCGTGGGGAACACTTTGGTCACACAGGCTGTGCGCAGCCCTTGTTCCGCCATGCCCAAAGTTGCGCGCAAACCGGCACCGCCTGCGCCTACGACGACGACGTCATATTCGTGGGTTTCATATTCATATGCTGCTGTCATTGGTTTAATCCTTGTCGCCACATCACAGTGCGAGTTTCACGAGCGCAAACAGGCCCGCAGCAATTGTCGTGTAGCAAAATGCCCCAACGAAAATGGCGGTCAGCTTTCCAGCTGTACCATGCATGTAGTCCTCAATCGCCACCAGCGCCTCGCGCATGACATGAATGACACCCACAACCAAAGTCAGGCCAGTGATGATGGCAGGAAATGGTTTGCTGAAGTAGGCCAACACCTCTTCGTATGTACCACCAAGACCCAGCCCAAAAGTGATAACAAACAGTGGCACCAAAACACCGAGCAAGGTCGAGCTAACCATCATTTGCCAGTGGTGATGTGTGCCTGTTCCTGAGGCACCTAAGCCTTGAGCGCGTTTACGATCCGTAAGAAAGGTCATGTTGTACTCCTTACACAATCAGTGCAGCAAGAATGGTAAGAACAGTGGCGCCAATAAACATGCCACGACCAAGTTTCTCCGCGACATCAACGTCAAGGCAGTAGCCAAAGTCCCAGAGCACGTGACGCAAGCGTCCCAGCATGTGGTAGAAACCAGCCCAAGTCACTGCGAGCAGGAAGATGCCTCCCAAGAAGCTGCGCAACAAGCCGTCAATGAAAGCAAATGATGCCTCAGAGGTCGCCGCCGCCAAAAGCCACCAAACCAGGATGGCCATGCTTGGAATGAGCGCAATACCTGTGATGCGCACCATGATTGAAGACACCGAAGTCATCTGAGGACGATAGATTGTCAGATGCGGGGAAAGCGGGCGCTCTACCCTTTTCACGTCAGCCATGTTGAATCCTTTCAGGTTCTCTTGAGTTCTTCTAACGCATTTTTTCGAGCTGTCACGTTAACGATAGCGTAAATACCGCGGTTTTTTGGCGCAATACTTAGGATTTTTTCGCTTTTGTGATCACGCGATTTTATTCGTGATCACAAAATGTATCACAAGTATTTTTGTCAGGAATGGATGCCCGTTTTCGCAGCATCCGAAAGACCAAACCCTCCTATCATAGTTGGCAAGGCACTGTTTGCGCTCACATGGGGGTATATTCTCAAGGGCGAGACGTATCCAATATCGCCACCTGATCCGCAACTTCGCGTATCAGTTTTTGCCGAATACGAGCGGGGTAGTCTTCAAACCCTGCGGCAGTCATCACAAAAGCACCCGGCCCTGTGATCACATTCTCCCAAAAGTATCCGGTGAGGTCGTCATCACTTGTCTCGATCACCACGGCATTGATCGTGGCCCCAAGTTTCTCAACCATTCGGCGGCCCTGGCGCACATCCGGACCTTCGTTGGACACACCGTCCCCGGAGACATCCACAACCATACGTTTGCACAAGGGGCCGTCTTCCAGAAGCTTCACAGCCGCCAACAAGGCATCCCCGATGGCTGTGGAGTATTGGTTCCATCTGCGCGGCTGCGCCACCACTTGAGCGGCTAAGAATTCTGCATCCTGCGCCGCTTCTATCGACGTCCACGGAATGCTGACGTGTTGTCGCCCGGCCCCAGTCCACTGCATCAGCGCAACAGACGCTCTTTGTTCCACCAGAGCTTCGACGACAATACCATCCCGCAAAGCCGCTGCCAGCCCCTCCATTTGCACCCGATATTCGCGCCCATCGATGCTGCCTGAAACATCCACAGCAAGCAGCAAGGCCAGCTCACAGGCCCGGGCAATCTTTCCGACGACCATCATCGGCACTGAAAGAAGAAGAGAGGTTTTCAACATGCCAAACCCTAGCCAGTTACAGCCCGGGAACGAGTCACGTTTTCGTGGGTCACCGCTCGCGAATGTACTCTCGCATATCATCACCAAGTCGTTCAAAATGCGGTGCCAACTCCGCCTCCAACGCCGCCCACTTACCAAACGACAGCCCTGTTCCAGCCAAACTGTCCGGCAGTCCCATGACAAACGCCTTACGGTAGCGTGTTGGAGGGTGCGTAGCGTCCACGGAAAGCACTTCTTCTTCGTGGTTGCTTAGAACTTTACGTCTTTCGTCTGCTGAGAGCTCAAAAACGGTGTCGGCAAACCTCTGTGAAAGAGCCAGTCCTGCCTCGTCTTTATGTGGCCAAAGCGCAACCCGGCGGCGTTCTGTCGGTTCCACAAACACTGTCAGATCCAACAGTTGCAAAACAGCCTCTCGACCTGCCACAGCTGCTGAGTTCGCATCGGCACGGTATTCAGCCTTTTGAGAATTCACATACATCAGTTTCAATAGCGCAAGCATCATCACTTCAATGGCCAACCGAAAGGTCGCATTGATCCCATCCGCAATGACACCCTGGCTTTCACGCGCCGAAACTCCAAGATCGACATAGTATACCACGGGGGGCTCCGCCAAATCCAAAAGCCCCTCCAAAACGGCAAGTGCTTTGTACCCCCATTGGTTCTTTTGGACGTCCTTATTGGCCAAATGCGCAACTTCATGAGCAAGCAACGCAAGTTTTTGGGTGTCATTGCTGGCAAGCCAAAGAAACGACCCAAGCCCCAATATATGCTGACCCTGCGCAATCCCGGCAAATGCGTTGAACTCAGCGGTGAGGCTGATCTTGTCAACTTTCGGCGCGCCCATGTGATCCGAAATCTGATCCAAAAGCTCGACCAAAATCGGCAAATCTGACCGGTCCAGACATTTGGTTGGTAGCTGCGCTTTACGTGGTCGTAAAACCCACGCCATCGCGCAAAAAGTGCCCCCTAAGACACCTGTGATCACGTTGGGGAAATCAAATGCAATCAACGCCAAGCCCACCCCAAGGCACACAAATGGAGTAGACAAAACCAATAAACTGAGCACAAACAACCGCACATCGGGTTTGGTTGTCGCGGGAACGCCCAGCGCCACATCACGCAGTGCGGACAGGTAAACGTGCTCACCCAACTTTAGATTAAGTTTTCTTCTGAATTTTTCAATCATGACGCGTTTTCGTAGCACGTCAAATCACAGCTGCCTATCCCCGAACTTCGGCATGTCAATCAGTCGCTCGGAGCCATCCCAACCAACGCATCGGCGAACTCGGTGCACATCACAATTTCCACCCGTTGCGGGTCATAAAACGCATTGGCCTCGCCGCAGGCCACAACAGAGACCAGCAGTTCCTCCGGCAACCGCATTTCAGAATTGAGCGCTTCAATCTCCGCCCGTATCACCTCTTCAGTCAGGGCAGCCCCATCCGTGTCAACTTCGACATCCCCAGACACGATTGACCGCCCTCCCGCGTCGTGGGCGATCTCATCAAGCGCCAACCCCCAGCTGCCTGCAGCTTGGTCATACTCTTCCGGGCAATAATCTGCCCGCTCCTGAGGCAATCCCAAATCTTCGGCGACATCTTCTCGCTCATCGGGGTTTGCGCCGTAAAACAAACAGACAGTGTTGTAATACCTCTGCAAGTCCGGCCCATGTACGTCCCAATAAGCAACCTCCGAATTGGCCTCTGCCTCCCCAAGAAAACCAAAGGCCGCGTCATAGGCCAACCGAACCGCCGTCTCTTCTTCATAGAGCGCATCAATCAAAAAGATTGATAGCACATCCGCAGCATCTTCTTCTTGCCCAAAGATCGGCAAGCCCAGAATGTCGATCAGCGCATGTCCTAGCTCATGATAAAAAATCCCAAGCAAGTTACTTTCCACAAAAGCGATGGTCTCATCGTCAGTTTGCTCAAAAGACAACTCTGCCTGCGCGGGGCAGGCCAAAGTCAGTGTGGCGGCGGTAAAAAATGATCTCAACATGAGATCATCACACCGGCATTAGAGCCCAATAGTCAAGATCAAGTAGAACATCGGACAAATACTTTCCGTCATCCCCCTTCAACTCAAACGGTGACCCACCTTTGGTTGCCACCAAGCGCAAACGAATGGCGCCAACACCCGGCGCCGAGGTTTCGGCTTTATCCAGCACCTCAGACCAAGCCTTAACCGTCAAACCAGAAAAGGCCGGATTGGCATGAACGCCACCATTCAATCCAACAATCATCTGCGCATTGGCAAGGCCGTTAAACGACAACGCGCGCGCCAATGAAATGATGTGACCACCGTATATCAACCTTTGTCCGTCTGGCCGGAAGGTGGCATCAAAATGCACCTTCGCCGTGTTCTGCCACAGCCGTGTCGCCATCATATGTTCTGCTTCTTCCAACGTCACACCATCCACGTGGTCTATGGTCTCACCGATCTGGTAGTCACTCCAACGATGCGCCTCGCCGGACTGCGCAAAACTATATGTCGAGAAGTCCAAACCCTCTGGAATTGCCAAATCTCTGGGATCAATCACTTTGGACAATTCAGGCACCACGGCTACCGGCGCGGGTGCATCGGCATCGCGTTTGCGCACCATGACCCAACGCACATACTCCATCACCAATTCATCGCGCTGGTTCATGCCACTTGTACGAACATAAACCACACCAGTTTTCCCGTTGGAATTCTGCTTTAGGCCAATAACTTCAGAGCAGGCGCGCAACGTGTCGCCGGCATAAACAGGCTTTAGCCAACGCCCCTCGGCATAGCCAAGGTTTGCGACCGCGTTCAACGACACATCCGGAACCGTTTTGCCAAACACCACATGAAACGCCGCCAGATCATCCAGAGGCGCTTGCGGCAAACCAGAGGCACGCGCAAATTCATCACTGGAGTAGAGTGCATGACGCGCCGGGTAGAGCGCGTGATACAACGCCCGTTCACCGGCCCCCACAGTGCGTGGTACCGCATGCTCGATCATTTGACCCAGCGTGTAGTCTTCAAAAAAGCGGCCCGGATTGGTTTTCGCCATTAGTGTTCTCCCAGTTTTGTCTCCGGGGTATAGGTGCCTTCCACCTCTTTCACGACAGCCTGGCCACAGCGCATAACACCAGTTGCCTGACAGAACGTCTGAGTCGGAGAGCCATGAAGCTCCCACCCCTTGTTAAGCGCATCCGTCACTTTGTGACAGAACGCAGATGTGTCTTCTTCGGAGAGAAATCGGTATAGTTTCATAACCTTACCCCCCAAATGGGCTTGGGCCAACAAGCCCATGAATGAAACCGATCACGCCCATCAGTACGATGGAGGCAACAAAAAACATCCCGTCTTTGGCGATGGTCCCGCGTTCGGTTGGTTCCCAAGGGCCTTCGGCTTTGTTGATCACAACAATCTCCGCCAAAGCCCAAGCCAAAAGACCTCCAAACAGGATCACCGACGGCACATCCCCATTGACCCAAATGTGTGCCACAGCCCAAAGCGCAAACCCAAGCAACATTGGATGGCGTAGGTTGTTGAACAATTTGCCTTTGCGCGGCGCCGGGCTCATCAAAAAGATCGCAATCAACACAATCAAATTGTTGGCGTGATAGGCAAAACTTGGCGCGATCCACAGCACGTCATTAACTTCTGCCGAACGATACCCAATCACCATCAGTACAACGGACACTGCAAGAGCCAGCGCAACGATGCCTTTGCCTTTGTCTCCCATCGGCTCGCGTACGCTTGGTGCTGCACGCTTGAAAAAATGGGCCCCGGCCCACAGGACTAGTCCCAAAACCAATAAAGTCATCTCGCTCCTCGCTGGATTAGTTGGTTGTGGGACCAGAGTTACCCTTCAAGGGCAGAAATTGCATCCGCCTTTGCCAAAATTTCTCTTGCGGTCAAGACATGCAGGTTTTCCACGATTTTCCCATCCACCACGGCCACACCCTGACCGCTGGCTTCACATGCCTCAAACGCCGCAATCTGACGGTTCGCCAAGTCGATTTCATCCTCTGACGGCGCAAAGGCGGCGTTTGCCACATCCACTTGCGCAGGATGAATCAGCGTTTTGCCATCAAACCCCATATCGCGGCCTTGGTCACATTCGACTTTCAGCCCGTCTGCATCCTTGAACGCATTATATACACCATCGACCACAACAATGCCCTCAGCCTTGGCTGCGAGCAAACACAGTCCCAGCCCAGCCATCATCGGCAAGCGATCTGGTCGGAAACGCGTCTGCAGCTCTTTGGCCAGATCATTCGTACCCATCACAAATCCGCTGAGCTGCGGATAGGCCGCAATCGCGGCTGCGTTCATCATGCCGCGTGGCGTCTCCATCATTGCCCAAATCGGCTTTTCCCCGATCAGTGCCGCCAGTGAGTCCAGCTGATCTGTGCATTCCACTTTGGGAAGCAACACCGCATCACAATCCATCTCTGCGGCCGCTTTTGCATCTGCCACGCCCCACTGTGTATCCAGCCCATTGATCCGCACGATCCGCATGCGGTTGCCATAGCCCCCTTGCGCCAACGCCTCACAAAGCGTTGTGCGTGCGTTCGCTTTCTCGTCAGGTGCGACCGCATCTTCGAGATCAAATATCACTGCATCCACCGGCAAGCTGCGGGCTTTCTCCAAAGCCCGGTCTTTGGAACCGGGAATATATAGAACCGACCGATAAGGTCGCGCGCGCTGATCCATGAGTCTCTCCACACTCTGACGGTAATTTTATTGCGTGGAATGGGGCATTTTTCTCAGAAAAATTCAAGAGCAATTTTGCCGCAGCGCAGAAAAATTGTCAAAGAACAACGATTGTTTCCTAAAAATGGACAATTCGAGCGGCGTGTTAACCATTTTTTTGCTCTCTGAGGCGCACAGTTTCCCCTATCGCTTCCTATGGGAGGAACGACGAACGCCCAAAACGGGCAACATATAACAAGAAGAGGCGAAGCAACTGGACACATATGGCGCGCAAACGGAGCAAAGCTCCCAGGCGTGACAAGATTTTCCTGAAAGGAAACCACATGAAGAAATCGCTTCTGACCCTAACCACCGGTCTGACCTTCCTTGCTTTTGGCGCCACGCTGGCCGAAGCGCAAAACTTCCGTAATTGTGCGGCGCGTGATCTTGTGATCGAACGCTTGGCCGACAAATACGGCGAGTCCCGTCAGGCTCTCGGTCTTGGAACCCAAGGCGCGGTGGTCGAGATCTTTGCCTCCGAGGATTCAGGCAGCTGGACCATCACAGTTACCATGCCCAATGGGTCGACGTGCTTGATGGCTACGGGCCAAGCTTTTGAAACCCTGGCCGAAGTACTTCCCGCCAAAGGTGACGATGCCTAAATTGGAGAGCCTTCAGGACAGCGCGTCAAAAATCAACTTCATGCCGGTCACTGTCAGAAAAACATAGGTGACTGTAAAGAAAGCCCTTTCTGAAACGGCGTGATGTAGCTTGATCCCTAAGTAGGCTCCCAATAACGCAAATGGTGCCAAAAGTGCGCCCATGCGCAGTGTGTCCGCTTGGAACACGCCGATCATAGCGTAAGGCACTGACTTTGCCAGATTAAGCGCCCAAAACACCAAAACTGTTGTCGCCTGAAAGGCGGTTTTGGACAACCCTCGAGACAACAGATACACCGCAGCAGGTGGACCACCTGCGTGGCTCACAAAACTTGTGAAGCCTGCAACCGCACCCGCAATGACACCCGCTCTAAGCGGCATTGGCTTTTGAGAGCCTTTGCGTGGCCATAGCTGCCACGCCACAAACCCAAGCGATACAGAGCCAATCAAAAAGCGAAGCGCATCGTCACTTGCCACGTTGAAAAGAACCACGCCAGCAATGACGCCGCCCACGCCGCCCACAATCAAAATCCGCGCTTCCGGCCAACTCCAAAGCCCCCAATAGGGACGCAAGGTGACCAAGTCGATCAACATCAACAGCGGAAGCATCAGACCCAAGGCCTGCGTAGGTGGCAAAATGATCGCAAGTAATGCTGCGCTTGCAAAGGCGGCGCCAGAGCCGAATCCGGCTTTAGACACCCCAGCAAAGACCACGGCAAGCGGTGCCAACACCCAAAAGGTGATAGAATCAGTCATTCAGAATCGACAGTTTTGGGTCCGATGCGCCCAAAGGTCGGACACATCGGACCGACACAATCAGCTTTCGTCGAGAATTTTCTTACGCTGCTGTTTGTACTCTTTATCGGTCACAAGCCCTTCAGCATACGCTTTCTCCAAAGAGGCAAGCTGTTCGCCAACAGTTATGGTTTGAACATTGGTTGTGCTGTTTCCGCCGCCGCCACATGCGGAAACGGTCATCGCCACCAAAGCCAGCGCCATCAGGGTTTTCGTTGCAGAAATCATTGCGTAGTATCCTTAGAAAATGTCTGTTCCGTTGCCCCATCTACCCACAGGAACTGAAGCAAATCAAGCGCACCGACTACCGAACAACCTTTGTGCTGCTTAATTGTTCACGCTTCCATGCGCCTGCGTCAGTTGGCCCACCCTCAAAGCCAAACACTTGCGTCAGAGCAAATTTAGACTTAAGCCACCGGCGATATTCAACCGGACCGGAGATTGATCCAATGGCACGACCTAAGATCGCCCTCATCGGCGCAGGTAACATCGGCGGCACGCTCGCCCACCTCGCTGCAATCAAAGAACTTGGTGACGTTGTTCTTTTCGACATCGCAGATGGCCTGCCACAGGGCAAAGCGCTCGACATCGCAGAATCCGGCCCAGTCGAGAAAATCGACGCAGCCATGTCCGGAGCAAGTGACTACGCTGCGATTGCCGGCGCGGACGTGTGCATCGTGACTGCAGGTGTGGCACGTAAGCCTGGCATGAGCCGTGACGATCTGCTCGGCATCAACCTCAAAGTGATGAAATCTGTTGGCGAAGGCATCCGCGACAACGCGCCAGACGCCTTTGTGATCTGCATCACCAACCCGCTGGACGCGATGGTTTGGGCTCTGCAGAAGTTTTCCGGCCTGCCAACCCACATGGTTTGCGGCATGGCGGGTGTTCTGGACAGCGCACGCTTCCGTCACTTCCTCGCCGAAGAATTCAACGTGTCCATGCGTGACGTGACCGCGTTTGTTTTGGGCGGCCATGGCGACACTATGGTGCCATCCGTGCGCTACTCCACCGTTGGCGGCATTCCCCTGCCTGATTTGATCGACATGGGCTGGACCACGCAGGAGAAACTGGACGCTATGGTTCAGCGTACCCGTGACGGCGGCGCTGAAATCGTTGGCTTGCTGAAAACCGGCTCCGCATTCTATGCACCGGCGGCTTCTGCTATCGAAATGGCCGAGGCCTTTTTGAAAGATCAAAAACGCGTTCTGCCATGTGCCGCACACTGTGACGGCGACCTTGGCGTGAAAGACATGTACGTGGGTGTGCCCACTGTGATCGGCGCCGGCGGTGTTGAGAAGGTTGTGAACATCAAGCTCAACAAAGAAGAGCAGGAAATGTTCGATGTGTCTGTAAACGCCGTGAAAGGCCTCGTGGACGCCTGCAAAGGCATCGACAGCTCACTGGCCTAAGTCGTCCAGCTGATAACACATTTTGAAAAGGCCCGTGCAACGTCACGGGTCTTTTTCTTTGCACACCGACAACAAGCGCATTTGTTTCTTAGAGGCAAAACACTCATCGGTTGCAATTTGATATCTGATCCGACAGAAAATGTGCGACGCTAAATTTTTGCCCGGACATATCGATGACCATATCCCACCGCTTCCTTTTCTGCGCCCTTCCCTTTGTTGCCCTTATATCATGCGGTGCGACCGACCCGATCATTCGCACTGGCCCGCAAGCTCAATTGCCCTACACGCCTGGCCCCAATTCTGGATATGCAACACCCGGCCTCATGATGGCAAACTCTCAGGGGATTGCCCAAGATCTCGAAGCGATTGGCGTTGATACATCTGACCTGATCGAATCCGTCGCGCCGGGCGCAACAACCAATACCGATCTGAGCGGCGCAGTTGCCCTGTTCCAGAACACATGCTGGCGACATACCCCCGACATTGACGCCATTGCAGCAGCGGCAAAACAACAGGGGCTGGACGTCGAACGCCTTGCGCCGGATCAAATATTTGCATCAAGCACCGATATCAGCCCAGCTGGTGGCAACTCGGTACAGGTGAATATCGCCTCAACTTACACTTATGAATGCGCGGTGACCGCAATCACCCAAGACAGTGTAACCGCAGATCAGGCCCGTCAGGCCCTGTTTGGCACTCTGGGCATATCTCACGTCAATGGGACAACCGAGACCCGGATTGACGGAAAAGCATACGGACTACGCCATATTCAGTTTCCCAACGCATTTGGTCTGATCGAACATGCCTTTGTGATACAAGCTGACTAAACTCTCATGCAGCAGTGCCGGGCGGGAGGAACAGAAAACCCGGCCGGCAGAGCTTGCGCATAGTCACGGCCCGACTCAGCGCACATTCCCTTGCTATACTGGCGTTTCCGCTAACGTAAGCTGTTCTGCCTTAATCATTTGGCAATTTGTGATCACACTTTTTCCGACTGTGATCACAAATAACAAAAAATCCACCAATCTCGTCGAATTTACTTATCCAACGCAATTTCCTGTGTCAGAACTGCCTCAATCGTAGCAAGATGGGACAGTTCCATGAACATCCACGAATATCAGGCGAAAGCCCTGCTTCGCTCCTACGGCGCCCCGGTGTCCGAAGGCCGCGCCGTTCTCAAAGCAGAAGACGCCAAATCCGCAGCTGGTGAACTGGACGGCCCGCTTTGGGTTGTGAAAGCTCAGATCCACGCTGGTGGACGCGGCAAAGGCTCCTTCAAAGAAGCTGACGCAGGCGAAAAAGGCGGTGTCCGCCTGGCCTTCTCGGTGGAAGAAGCCGCAGAGGAAGCCAAAAAGATGCTGGGCCGCACGCTGGTGACCCATCAGACCGGCCCTGCGGGCAAACAGGTCAACCGCATCTACATCGAAGATGGCTCTGACATCGAAAACGAACTCTACCTCGCTCTGCTGGTTGATCGCGCCACCTCGCGCGTTTCGTTTGTCTGCTCTACCGAAGGCGGCATGGACATCGAAGAAGTGGCCGAAGCCACACCTGAGAAAATCCTGTCTTTCTCCGTTGATCCGGCCACAGGCTACCAAGCCTACCACGGCCGCCGCATCGCATTTTCCCTCGGCCTCGAAGGCACACAGGTCAAGCAATGTGTGAAGCTAATGGGTCAGCTCTACCAAGCCTTTATCGAGCGTGACATGGAGATGCTGGAAATCAACCCGCTGATCGTGCTCGAAGGTTCTGGCGATCTCAAAGTGCTCGACGCGAAAGTCGCCTTTGACGGCAACGCCATGTACCGCCAGCCTGCTGTTGCAGAGCTGCGTGACGAAACCGAAGAAGACTCCAAAGAGCTTGAGGCCTCCAAATATGACCTCAACTACATCGCGCTGGACGGTGAAATCGGCTGCATGGTGAACGGTGCGGGTCTCGCAATGGCCACTATGGACATCATCAAACTCTACGGGGCTGAGCCTGCCAACTTCCTCGACGTGGGCGGCGGCGCAACCAAAGAGAAAGTGACCGAAGCGTTCAAGATCATCACCTCTGATCCAAACGTCAAAGGCATCCTCGTGAACATCTTCGGCGGCATCATGCGCTGTGACGTGATCGCAGAGGGCGTTGTGGCCGCTGTGAAAGAGGTTGGCCTGCAGGTTCCGCTGGTTGTGCGCCTCGAAGGCACCAACGTGGAAGCCGGCAAAGAGATCATCAACACCTCCGGTCTTGATGTGATCGCGGCGGATAACCTCTCTGACGGCGCCGAGAAGATCGTGAAAGCGGTAAAAGGCTAATGAAAACAACCGTCGCAATTCTATCCTTGCTATTGGCTCCTTCAGTCGCACAAGCGAATGGATTGGCCAACCGGGCTGCAGAGATCTTTGAACGAGCTTGCTTGTCTGAGCCTGTGCTGTCTATCGGCAGCGGATCGAATGCGGACGATGGTGCGGTGGCGGCGTCTTACGCAAGTAATGTGTTTGCGCACTACGATGCCAACGGCGCTACTATGGGGTTGAAAGGCACGCCGACATACACATTAAAAAGCTCCCGAACTGAGGGCAGCTTTACTTGCTATGTCGTCTCCAAAGACCTCACCGCGCGCGACGTTGTTAAGAAGTTTAATCGCTTAAAGAAAGTAGCAGGAAACGGGCAATCGCCTACATATGTTGGTCCCGCAAAATTTGATGATGCGCCTGAGCGCTTTATCGAAGGGAAGCGGGCGGAATTTGAGAGTGAAGGTCGCAAGTTGCAACTAGAACTCTTTTATTTCATTTCCGACAAGGGACCAGTAGGCGCGCTTTACCTGACACTGGAACACAAGGTTTCTCGTTAGTCCGAGACCTCAAATTTTGGGAGAACGCCAAATGGCAATCCTCGTAGACGAAAACACCAAGGTCATCTGTCAGGGCTTCACCGGCTCTCAGGGCACCTTCCACTCTGAACAAGCCATTGCTTATGGCACCAAAATGGTCGGCGGCGTGACCCCGGGCAAAGGTGGCATCGACCACCTCGGCCTTCCGGTCTTCAACTCCGTTCACGAAGCCAAGGCAGTGACCGAAGCCAACGCCTCCGTGATCTATGTGCCGCCGCCTTTTGCTGCGGACTCGATCCTCGAAGCGATTGATGCGGAAATGGAACTGATCATCTGCATCACCGAAGGCATCCCTGTGCTGGACATGATGAAGGTTGAGCGCGCCCTGCAAGGGTCCGCGTCCCGCCTGATCGGTCCTAACTGCCCAGGTGTGATCACGCCAGATGCCTGCAAAATCGGCATCATGCCCGGCCACATCCACAAGCGTGGCTCCGTGGGCGTTGTGTCCCGCTCCGGCACCCTGACATATGAGGCCGTCAAACAGACAGCCGACATTGGTCTGGGCCAGTCCACAGCGGTGGGCATCGGCGGTGACCCCATCAAAGGCACAGAACACATCGATATCCTCGACATGTTCCTGTCTGACGATGAGACACAGTCGATCATCATGATTGGTGAAATCGGTGGATCCGCAGAAGAAGAAGCTGCTGAGTTCTTGGCAAACGAGCGTAAGAAAGGCCGCTGGAAGCCAACTGCTGGCTTTATCGCTGGTCGCACGGCCCCTCCCGGCCGCCGCATGGGCCACGCCGGTGCGATTGTTGCCGGTGGCAAAGGTGGCGCGGACGACAAGATCGCCGCGATGAAAGAAGCTGGCATCGTTGTTGCTGACAGCCCCGCCGGTCTTGGCGAAGCTGTGCTCAAAGCGATCGGCTAAATGCCTACCGCTCGGCATATCAACACAGGGCAGCGCCTGACCCACATTGGGTCAGGCACTGCTTGGCGTCGGCGGGCCAATTTTTCGTTTGTTATTGGTTTGGTAGGGAGTGCTGCGGTAGCCCAAATATCAAAACCGATGGACCAATTCATCATTGTACCCTTTCCCGCGGGCGTCGAATTGGAACCTAAAGTCGAAAACCAAACGGATCGCGGTCTTGTTTTTGACAGCGGTTTGATCTCTGAAGGCGAGCTTATCGCCTTTGCAAAGGCCCTTTGCCGGAACGACGCGGCTGAAATTGAAATCCACGATCCCTCCTGGGGTCAATGGCTACGGGGAAAAGTCCCTGCTCGAGCGAAATGCTGAGGTAAAATCATGACCGACCAGTCACCAAACGACATCTTCCACGCCTCCTCCTTTATGCAGGGGCACAACGCGGAATACCTCGAACAGATGTATGCCCGCTACGCCGCCGACCCCGCCGCGGTTGACGAAGTCTGGCAGGAATTCTTCCGCCAACTTGGCGATGCGGAACTGGACGTCAAAGCGGAGGCCACCGGGCCCAGCTGGGCGCGCAATGATTGGCCCCCAATGCCAACCGACGATCTCACCCAATCGCTGACCGGCGAATGGGTTGAACCGGTTGAGGCCAAGGCCGCTGGGAAAAAAATCAAAGACAAAGCAGCCGAGAAAGGCGTTGAGGTCTCCGATGAGGCGATCAAACGCGCGGTGCTCGACAGCATCCGCGCCCTGATGATCATCCGTGCCTACCGCATTCGCGGCCATCTGGTGGCGGATCTCGATCCGCTGGGAATGCGCGATCAAACCCCGCATCCAGAACTGGACCCAAAGTCCTACGGCTTTGCAGATGCCGACATGGACCGCCCGATCTTCATCGACAAAGTGCTGGGGCTCGACATCGCCACCATGCGCCAGATCATGGACATCGTGAAGCGGACCTACTGTGGCACCTTCGCGATGCAGTACATGCACATCTCCAACCCCGAAGAAGCGGGTTGGCTGAAAGAGCGCATCGAGGGCTATGACAAAGAAATCACCTTCACCCGCGAGGGCCGCAAAGCGATCCTGAACAAGCTGGTTGAGGCCGAAGGTTTTGAGAAATTCCTGCACGTCAAATACATGGGCACCAAGCGCTTTGGTCTGGACGGTGGTGAAAGCCTGATCCCAGCCATGGAGCAGGTGATCAAACGCGGCGGCAGCCTTGGTGTGAAAGACATCGTGGTCGGCATGCCACACCGGGGTCGTCTTTCCGTGCTGGCCAATGTGATGGCCAAACCCTACCGCGCGATCTTCAACGAATTCCAAGGCGGCAGCTTTAAGCCCGAAGACGTCGATGGCTCAGGCGATGTGAAATACCACCTTGGCGCCAGCTCGGACCGTGAGTTTGACGGCAACACGGTACACCTGTCGCTGACCGCAAACCCCTCCCACCTTGAGGCGGTGAACCCGGTTGTGCTTGGCAAAGTGCGCGCCAAACAGGATCAGCTGAACGACAGCGACCGCACCTCTGTGATGCCGATCCTTCTGCACGGCGATGCGGCGTTTGCAGGCCAAGGTGTTGTGGCGGAATGTTTCGCCCTCTCTGGTCTGCGCGGCCACAAAACCGGCGGGACCATGCATATCGTGGTGAACAACCAAATCGGCTTCACCACCGCGCCGCATTTCTCGCGTTCTTCGCCTTACCCAACCGACAACGCGTTGGTTGTTGAGGCGCCGATTTTCCACGTCAACGGTGACGATCCAGAGGCAGTGGTACATGCGGCCAAAGTGGCCACCGAATTCCGCCAGAAATTCCACAAGGATGTTGTGATCGACATCTTCTGTTACCGCCGCTTTGGTCACAACGAGGGCGACGAGCCCATGTTTACCAACCCGGTGATGTACAAACGCATCAAAAAACAGAAGACCACGCTGACGCTCTATACGGAACGTCTGGTCAAAGATGGCCTGATCCCTGAGGGCGAGATCGAAGACATGAAGGCGGCGTTCCAGGCACACCTGAATGAAGAATTCGAAGTTGGCAAAGACTACAAACCCAACAAAGCCGATTGGCTGGATGGGCGCTGGTCACATCTGGACAAACGCGGCGAAGACTATGAGCGCGGCCAGACTTCGATCAAGCCCGACACACTGGCGGACATCGGCAAAGCGCTGTCCTCTGTGCCCGCCGGCTTCCCGATCCACAAAACCGTCGGGCGCCTTCTGGACACCCGCGGCAAGATGTTTGAAAGCGGCAAAGGCTTTGACTGGGCCACAGCGGAGGCCATGGCTTTTGGCTCCCTCATGACAGAAGGCTACCCTGTGCGCCTGTCCGGTCAGGACGCAACACGCGGCACCTTCAGCCAACGCCACTCCGGCATCATCAACCAAGACACCGAAGAACGGTACTACCCGCTCAACAACATCCGTTCCGGTCAAAGCCAATATGAAGTCATCGACTCCGCGCTGTCAGAATATGCGGTGCTGGGCTTTGAATATGGCTACTCGCTGGCCGAGCCAAACGCGCTGACCCTGTGGGAAGCACAGTTCGGCGATTTCGCCAACGGCGCCCAGATCATGTTTGACCAGTTCATCAGCTCCGGTGAAAGCAAATGGCTGCGCATGTCCGGTCTGACCGTTCTGCTGCCGCACGGCTTTGAAGGCCAAGGCCCAGAGCACTCCTCTGCCCGTCTGGAGCGGTTCTTGCAGATGTGTGGCGGCGACAACTGGATTGTGGCCAACTGCACCACGCCGGCAAACTATTTCCACATCCTACGCCGCCAGCTGCACCGCACTTTCCGCAAACCGCTGATCCTGATGACGCCGAAGTCACTGCTGCGCCACAAACTGGCGGTCTCTGAGGCCGAAGATTTTGTGGATGGGTCTTCTTTCCACCGTGTGCTGTGGGATGACGCCGAAAAGGGCAATTCTGACACCACATTGAAGGCAGACAACGACGTCAAACGCGTCGTCATGTGCTCCGGCAAAGTCTACTACGACCTGCTCGAAGAACGTGACGCCCGTGGCATCGACGATGTCTATCTGATGCGGATCGAACAGTACTATCCATTCCCGGCGCACTCGCTGATCAAGGAGCTTGAGCGCTTCAAGGATGCCGAAATGGTCTGGTGTCAGGAAGAACCAAAGAACCAAGGTGCGTGGTCCTTCATCGAACCCAACATCGAATGGGCTCTGACCCGGATCAAGGCCAAACACACCCGCCCAACCTATGTCGGTCGCGCCGCATCCGCGTCGCCCGCCACCGGTTTGGCAAGTCAACACAAAGCCCAACAAGCTGCGCTGGTAAATGCCGCGCTCTCCATGGAAGGAAACTGATCCATGACCGAAGTACGTGTCCCCACCCTTGGCGAAAGCGTCACAGAAGCCACCGTTGCCACTTGGTTTAAAAAACCGGGTGATGCAGTTGCCGTAGACGAAATGCTCTGCGAGTTGGAAACCGACAAGGTGACCGTCGAGGTCCCCGCATCCGCCGCTGGCGTTTTGGGGGAAATCGTTGCCGCTGAAGGTGACACCGTGGGCGTGGATGCCCTGCTGGCCGTAATCAACGCTGGCGAAGGTGCCGCCCCGGCGCCTGCCGCAGCCCGTGCTGTTGAGGCCCCTGCGGCCTCGGGCGGCGATGCGGTTGACGTGATGGTCCCAACACTGGGCGAGTCTGTCACTGAGGCGACCGTGTCCACATGGTTCAAAGCCGTAGGTGACACTGTGGCACAGGACGAAATGCTCTGTGAGCTGGAAACCGACAAAGTGTCCGTCGAAGTGCCCGCCCCTGCCGCCGGTGTGTTGTCAGAAATCTTGGCCCCTGAAGGCACCACCGTGGACGCGGCTGCCAAACTGGCGGTGATCGGTGGGGCATCTGCCTCCGCAAGCGCCGCCCCGGCTGCAGCACCTGCCGCCGCTGCCGCGCCTGCGGCGTCCGCAGATGTGGAGAACGCCCCCTCTGCCAACAAGCTGATGGCGGAAAAGGGCATCGATGCAGCCGCTGTCACCGGCACAGGCCGCGATGGTCGCATCATGAAAGAAGACGTACTGAAAGCCGCATTGGCACCCGCCGCTGCGCCTGCACCTGTGGCCGCAGCCCCACGTGCACCGGTATCCGCAGACGATGCATCCCGCGAAGAGCGTGTGAAAATGACCCGCTTGCGCCAGACCATCGCAAAGCGCCTGAAAGAAAGCCAGAACACAGCCGCCATGCTGACGACCTATAACGAGGTCGACATGGGTGAGGTGATGGCCCTGCGCAACCAATACAAAGGCGAGTTTGAGAAGAAGCACGGCGTGCGTTTGGGCTTTATGTCTTTCTTCACCAAAGCCTGTGTGCATGCGCTCAAAGAGGTGCCGGAGGTGAACGCCGAAATCGACGGCACCGACATCGTGTACAAAAATTTCGTGCACATGGGGGTGGCCGCGGGTACCCCAACCGGTCTGGTTGTGCCTGTGATCCGCGACGCGGACAGCATGTCTTTTGCTGAGATCGAAAAGGCGATTTCAGAGAAAGGCAAACGGGCTCGTGACGGCAAACTGTCTATGGCGGAGATGCAGGGCGGCACATTTACGCTGTCAAACGGCGGTGTCTACGGCTCGCTGATGTCCTCGCCGATCCTGAACCCACCACAGTCCGGCATCCTCGGCATGCACAAAATCCAAGACCGCCCCATGGCGATCAACGGCGAAGTTGTGATCCGTCCGATGATGTATCTGGCCCTGTCCTACGATCACCGCATCGTGGACGGCAAAGGTGCTGTGACCTTCCTCGTGCGCGTGAAAGAAGCGCTGGAAGACCCACGTCGTTTGCTGATGGATCTCTGATCTGATGGACGACCTTTCTCACAGAGGGCTGCGCAAGCACCTTGGTGGGCGTGACGCGCCCTCCCGTGGGGAGGGTCGCGCGCTGCCAGTGCCACACGTGACCCGTGCGGAGAGGTGAAATGCGGTCGGTTCAAATACCAGCACGGATCAGCCGTCTCAGAACAGGAGAGCACGCTATGCTTCTCTCCAAGCTCTGTGGGATACGCTGCTCAAAATGTAAACGACTTCAAGTCTCCAGCCGCATGAGCAGGACCAATCCATGGCGTGGCTGGAACAAAACGGAAGCCCACGAGTGCGACGGCTGTGGAGCCCTACTCTTCTATTTGACTGGCGAACGCCGCAACAGACGGTTTTTTCTACTTGGTTTGCCGATGTTGTTGCTGTGCGCAACTATCGGTGGTGAGTTGGCAGTTAACGCAAAAGGCCTGCATCACTTCCACGAGGCCCGAGGACACGTGGAACCAAACTTCTTAGGTTTTCTCATCATCTGCGCCCTTTTTGTTGTCCCCGGTCAACTGGCATTGGGCCGCTTTGAAAAAGTCGAAATTTTTGACCCAGCATATGGTGGTATTTGAATGCACGCTCTTTTCCTCTTGCCCCAAATATCCCGAAGTGAGCACATCAAAGATCTGCCAGGGGCAGCGCCCCTCCCTCAGAATGACACCGCCGCAATACAAACGTAAAACAGACGCAATACTGACGTCCCAAATCGACGTCCCACAATAAGGAACCTGACCCATGGCAAACTATGACGTCATCATCATCGGCGCAGGCCCCGGCGGCTATGTGTCCGCCATCCGCTGTGCCCAGCTGGGCCTGAAAACTGCCATCGTAGAGGGCCGTGAAACCCTCGGCGGCACCTGCCTCAACATCGGCTGTATCCCCTCCAAGGCGCTCCTGCATGCGACCCACATGCTGCATGAGGCAGAGCACAACTTTGCTGACATGGGCCTCAAAGGCAAAAGCCCGTCTGTCGATTGGACGCAGATGAAGGCCTATAAGACCGATGTGGTGGGTCAAAACACTGGCGGTGTTGAGTTCCTGATGAAAAAGAACAAGATCGACTGGCTCAAAGGTTGGGCCTCGATCCCAGCCGCCGGTCAGGTCAAAGTTGGCGATGAGACCCACAGCACCAAGAACATCGTGATCGCCTCCGGCTCTGTGCCCTCCTCCCTGCCGGGTGTTGAGGTCGACAACGACAAAGGCATCGTGGTGGACAGCACCGGCGCACTCGATCTGCCCAAAGTGCCCAAGAAAATGGCCGTCATAGGCGCTGGCGTGATTGGCCTTGAGCTCGGCTCCGTCTATGCCCGTCTGGGTGCCGAGGTGACCGTGGTGGAATACATGGACGCCGTTTGCCCCGGCATGGATGCGGATGTGCAGCGGACCTTTAAGCGTATCCTTGAAAAACAAGGGCTTAAGTTTGTGATGGGCGCGGCAGTGTCTGGTGTGGACGCAACCAAAACCAAGGCCAAAGTCAAATACGCATCCAAGAAAACGCCGGATACCGAAGAGGTGCTGGACGCCGATGTGGTGCTGGTGGCGACCGGCCGCAAGCCTTTTGCCGAGGGCCTTGGGCTCGACGCTCTGGGCGTAAAAATGACCGAGCGCGGCCAGATCGCGGTGAATGATCACTGGGCCACCAACGTGGCAGGCATCTATGCCATTGGCGACGTGATCGAAGGGCCGATGCTGGCGCATAAAGCCGAAGACGAAGGCATGGCCGTTGCAGACGTGCTCGCAGGCAAACATGGCCATGTGAACTACGGCGTGATCCCGGGTGTGGTCTACACAACACCTGAGGTCGCCACCGTGGGTGCTACAGAGGCTTCGCTGAAGGCCGAAGGTCGCAAGATCAAGGTCGGCAAGTTCATGTTCATGGGCAACGCCCGCGCCAAAGCTGTACATCAGGGCGAAGGCTTTGTGAAAATCATCGTGGACAAAGAGACCGACCGCGTGCTTGGCGCCGCAATCATCGGCCCGGCAGCCGGCGACATGATACACGAGCTTTGTGTGGCGATGGAATTTGGCGCCTCCGCTCAGGATATCGCCCTGACCTGTCACGCCCACCCGACCTATTCTGAAGCCGTGCGCGAAGCCGCTCTGGCCTGTGGCGACGGCGCGATCCACAGCTAAAGCTTTGTGTGTTTTAGAAAAAGGCGCCTTCGAGCGCCTTTTTTGTAGGGGCGTTGCCCCTGAAACATCTACGATGTGTCCACCCTGGAGTATTTGGGGCAGAATGAAGGGGCGCACCGACGGTCAGTCTTGCCCGTCGTGGCTGTCTTCAAACGCCCCGAGCATCGACTCGGCTTTGTCGCTATCTGCATTTGAAAGGCGTTGAGCGTCAAGTTGGCCTTTAAGCAAGCGAAACTCCTCCGCGGAGTGAAGTCTCCCGCGCTTCAACAAGGCTTTCACCACAGTGGTCGGAGGCTCAACATCGTCCCAAAGATCGCGGCCTGACAGCGCTTTATAGGTTTGAAGAAACACAGCGGCTTTCTCGGGCTCTTCCTCCAATAACTCTAGGTCGTCGTTGATGGCCTCGCGGGTTCCCGCACATATCTGACTAAAATTGGCTTTGCCGCTTTCCACAAAAGACAACATTTTCTCGCGCGAAATCGGTCCGCCAAAGTCAAGCTCAGGCGGTCTCGGGAACAGTCCTTTGATGGTTTGATCAAGACACTCAAAGCAGTCATACAGCCTGTGAAACTCTGCGCGCATCTCCTCTTTCGTCCGTCGCTTTGCCATATCGTCTCCTTAGAGCGATTTGGGTGTTCACCACATCGTCTTGGCAGCACGCGGCGCCCAGGCATCATCATAGGCCTGTCCGCCCTCAGCCCCATCGGTCTGCTCCGCCAAGACCTGCCCGGCCGTCGGCAAACCTGCGCTCTCATCGTCTGATTTCCACAGGCGCGCGCGCATCAAAGCCCGTGCACATTGGGTGTAAATCTCGCCAATCTTGATCACTATCACAGCGCGTGGGTGTTTGCCTTGCACCTCAAAACTCTCACAAAGAGCGGTGTCTGTGGTCACCTTAGCCACGCCATTTACACGCACCACATTGTTGGAGCCGGGCACCATGAACATCAGCGAAATCCGCCCATCCGTCACGATGTTGCGCAACGTGTCGATGCGGTTGTTGCCACGCCAATCAGGCATTGCCAGCGTGTGGTCATCCAGCTCTCGTACCACGGGGCCATCATCCCCGCGCGGACTGCCATCTGTGCCTTCTGCCCCAACTGTGGACACCACACAAAACCGCGACGCCATAATCCATTGGCGATACAGCGGCGTCATCTGCCGTGCCACTTTGTTGGTAGAAGCCGACCCCGGAGGGCCATAAAGCGCTTCTAACTCGGCAATATCAGTGACGTACTCCATCTGGATCAAACCCCGCCTCTTTCATCAACGCATTCGAACGGTCTTCGATAACCTGTTCCAGACGTTGCATAAACTCGGTTTGTGACACCCCGGTTTCAATCGGGTCCAAAAACTCGACCACGGCCAAACCCGGGGAGCGCAACATCGTGCCCTTCGGCCAAAACATGCCGCAGTTGGTCGCCACAGGCACCGCAGCCTGACCGGTTTCCTTATACAGTACAAAGGGGCCGATTTTGTAGGGCACATACTCACCGACGGGCACCCGCGTACCCTGCGGATAAATCGCCAATTGTCCTGGTGGCACCCGACCGCTTTCCACTTCAGCAAGCATTGCTTTGATAGCCGCGCCGCGCTTACCGCGCCGCACAGGGACACACCCCAACCGCCACGCGTAGACCCCGATGATTGGCGTAAACAACAGTTCGTACTTCATAATGAACCGTGGCTGTGGGAGCGCCTTAAAAATCATCATGATATCTAGGAATGATTGATGCTTGGCAGGGATCAAAACGGCCCCCTCTGGCACCACGCCACGCACCTCAGAGCGGATACCCACAAGCCAGCGCGCGGTCCAGATCGCCCAAGTGGCGTAAGATTTACACGCTGTCATTGCCCCTTTGGGGGACACCAAAGCCCACGGCAAAAACACAATCCCCATCAGCAACATCATCACCGCGTTTTGTACGACGTAGACAATCGACAAAATCCACTGAATTCCAAGGCGCATTACGTCAACTCCGACAGTGTTTTGCGGGCCGCGGCCCCTGTTGCAAAATAGGCCACAACCGCCGCCAGAATCGGGATCAGTACCAACGCAGCCCAGCCTAGGCCCTCAAACCCTAGTCCAGTCAAAAATCCACCATCCTGCTGAGCGGATGGCAGCAAAAAAATGGCCGCAGCACCCAACACCGTTCCAGCGAGAGCCCCCGTAAAGGCGCGCAGCGTAAACCGGCGAACAAATGCCATTGCGATGTATTGATCCTGCGCCCCGATCAGCCGCAACACCGAAACCACCTGCGCGTTTGCCGCCAAAGCCGCATTGGCCGCCAGCGTGATCATCGCCGCTGTGGCGGCACCAATCAATCCGATCGATACCCACCCCAACAGTCTCAGCCGTGCCGCAGCTCGTTCAAGAGGACGACGCCAGCGCGTGTGATCATCCAGCACCGCGGCGGGAACTTCTGCCTGCAGTCGCAAGCGCAGCCCATCTGCATCATACCCTGTTTCGGTTTCAACAATCTCAATCAGCTGTGGTATCGGCAGACTGTCGATGGGCAAATCCGGTCCAAACCACGGGGCCAATAGCCCTCTTTGCTCCGCATCGCTCAACGCCCGAGCAGAGGCAATGCCCGGTGTACTTTCTAGGACGGAGAGCGCAGCTTCAGTTTGCGCATCCATCTGTTCCGCAGGCGCGGAAATGCGCAGCGTCGAGCTTTGCGCCAATTCGTCCCCCCAACGGGCCGCCAATCGGCCACTTGCCAACGACAAAGCCAGTGCAAACACCGTCAAAAATGCCATCGCCCCCGAGGCAAACAGCGTAAGACGTGCAGTATACCCGGTAGGCGGCACCACGCGATCCGCTTGTGCATCACCCACAAACAAAGAAGACAATTTGCGGCGCTGGCTCATAGATCAGCTCCCGCGAGCTGTAACTTTCTTCCAGAAATACGCAGCACCCGTGCCTGTACATGGTGTTTTGCTGACCGGATCAGATTCAGATCATGCGTTGCGATCAGGATGGTTTTGCCCATTTTGTTGAGCTCAACCAACAACTGCAAAAGCCGTTGTGACATCTCCCAATCCACATTTCCAGTTGGCTCATCTGCCAAGACCACATCAGGGGACATAATCACTGCACGCGCCAATGCTGCCCGCTGCCGCTCACCACCAGACAACTCCGGCGGCAGCGCATTTGCGCGATGACCAAGACCCACCCACGTCAACAATTCTTTGAGATTGGAATGTTGTTCAAGGGAGTCCCTGGCCGAAACGGTCAAAGGCAAAGAGACATTTTCACGCAGAGGCAGGTGGTCGAGGAACTGGCAATCCTGATGTACCACGCCGATTTGCCGACGCGTAAATGCGTGATCGTCACGATCCATCTCCCGCACATCTTTGCCGAACAACTTGACCTGTCCCGCTGTTGGCGTCAGTGCGCCGTAACACAACTTAAGAAATGTGGTTTTGCCGGACCCTGATGGGCCGGTTAGGAAATGAAATGAGCCGGGCGCAAGTTTCAGCGACACTTCACTCAGAAGCTCGCCACCGCCATAGCTGTAAGCAATGTTGTCAAGTTCGATCACTGCAGACCCCTTATATCCCGATTGTTGTGCACGAGCATCGACTGGGTTGCAATCTGTTCTGCGCAGGCTTTGCACTTTCGCAAAGCCTTGTTACAGAATATGGTGCAGAAACAAGGATAAGAACTTGATCATCAGGGGACGAGGATGAGGCTGACTTGCCCGAATTGCGGTGCTCAATACGAAGTGCCGGACGACATAATCCCGACTTCCGGTCGCGACGTTCAATGTTCCAATTGCGGAAACACCTGGTTTCAGGCCCACCCGGATGACATTGAGCCCGCCATTGAGGCACAGGAAGAGGCCTTTGATGACGCCGCGCAGGCCACAGATGCGGCGGCCAGTGCTGAAGTCCCTGAAAGCGAGGAGGACGTCTTTACCGAAGTAGAGCCGCCGGAGCTTTCAATTTCGGATGAGGCGGTCTCCGACGATTTCTTTGACGATACTGATGATGACTCCGACGACTTAGATCTTGGCGGAGATGACTGGGATCTGGAACCAGAACAAGATTGGGCATCAGACTCTGCCGTAGGTTCGGAAACCGCGGCTGCTCTCGCAACCTTCGGTGAAGATGACGAGGCGCCAATAGAGACCGCTGCGCCCAAGGAAGACCTTGCCGATCTCGAAACGGACGCTCCTGCAGAGGCATCAGACGCGTTTGCAGAAGAAACAGCCCCCGACATAGCCGATGAGGCTGAAGACGACGAAAGCACAGGCGGTCCGCGTCAAAGAAGGGGCTTGGACGCCGCAGTGGCCGACATCCTGCGAGAAGAGGCCGAACTCGAAACACAAGCCCGCGCCGCCGACGCTCCCCAAAGCTTAGAGACGCAGGGGGATCTTGGTTTGGATGACGGCGTTGACGCACCGCGTGCCGACGTCGCGGATGCTGCTGCGAGCCGTTTGCGACGCCTGCGCAGCGCGGACGATGACAAAGCAGCAAAATCGATCCCGACACCCAAAGAGACCCGTCGGGATTTGTTGCCCGATATCGAAGAAATCAATTCTACGCTGCGCAGTTCAACTGCGCCGCAACGCAATCCAGATTTGGGTCAGGGCAAAGACAGTCGCGCCAAGCGTGGACGGGGCTTCCGGCTAGGGTTCGCGCTGGTTCTTCTGTTGGCCGTGGCAGCAGTTTTTGTCTACAGTTCAAACGATATGCTGAGCCAGAACTATCCTGCCGCCGCGCCTTATATTGAGATGTTCATGACCTCGGCAAATGGTGCCCGCGTGTGGCTGGATGATCAGATGACCCAACTGTTCCTCAAACTGGATCAAATGACAGGCTGACACTTACACCACGCTTTCATAGCACATGTTGTATGTGATCAATCAAAAACGCTCCAACAAGCGTTCTAGGTAGTTGCGCTCCGCCTCGGGGCGCTCCGCCTCTCCAGACCGCCGGCGGATTTCATCCAACAACCGGCGGGCTTGGCGATACACATCTTCGCCCTGAAGCAACCCCTCTTCGGTTCCTGCTGGGCCTCGGTTGCCTTGACTGCGGCCCAATGGATCCTGCGCGTTACCTTGTGCCTCAGCAGAGCCTTCTTGCCCTTGCTGTTGCTGCTGCGCCATAGCCTCGCTCAGATTGCGCATACCCTCGCGAAGCGCATCCATTGCTTCGGCTTGCCGATCAATTGCCGTGGCCAAATCATCCTCGCGCAGGGCTTGTTCTGCACCTTCCATGGCCTCCTCAGCATCGCCTAGCGCCCGGCGCGCGGTATCTCCCTCAGGTGTGCCCTGCCCCGGTAAGTTGCCCAACTGACGGTTAAGCTCCTGGCGCAAATCCTGCTGACGGTCCTCCAGCGCCTGCGACTGCCCCGGTTGGTCACCATCCGATTGCCCGGTCTGGCCCTCACTTTCGCCGTCGCCTTGGCCTTCACCACCAGTGCCATCATGCGCCTGCCCACGTCCCTCACCACCACTATAACCTTCATTTTCCTGAGATTGGCCGGATTGCGCCCCCGGATTAAACTGCTCTTGCAATTCCCGGAACGCTTCATCAGACAAGCCCTGCTGCTCCCTTAGCGTATCCGCCAGCCCTTCCATGGCTTGCTCGCCGGGGCTCTGCTGGCCCTCACCTTGGGTGACGCGCATATTCTCCATCAGGCGCTGCAACTCTTCCAGCGCTTGCTGGGCCTCAGCCATTCGTCCCTGCTCCATCAGCTCTTGGATGCGGTCCATCATGCGCTGGAGATCGTTTTGATCCATCTGCATGGAGTTCTCGGCGCTTTGCTGGTTTTCGCCGTCCTCACCGTCTTGCTGATTGCGTCGCGCCAACTCGCGCATGTAGTCTTCGGTTGCCTCACGCAATTCCTGCATCAAGCGCGCAATATCCTCGTCGCTGGCGCCGTTTTTCATCGCCTCCGATAAGCGCTCTTGTGCCTGCCGCAACCGTTCGGCCGCGCTGCCCAAATCGCCGTCTTCCAGATCTAAGGCCAAAGCCCAAAGCGCGGCAGCAAACTCATCGCGCTTTTCGCCGCTCAGACCATGATCCAAATTCAACTCGAGCCGCCGCAGAATTGTGCGGAACCGCAAATAATCTGTCTCCTTGCGAAACACATCATCCTCAGGGCGGTGCGAAATTGCCCGCATCAGCTGCGCAACACGCCGCCCGTTGGTCTTGGACCACAACAAATCACGTCGCAGCTCAATCACCGCCGCTGCCAATGGGTCAAAAAACCGCCGCGCAGGCAGATCAAACCGCAAAGTCGCTTCTCCGATCTGACCCGCATCGTCTTCTACAGACAGATCGACCACCACAGGCAAATGTGCCCAGGCGTGTTGAGAGAAGTCCTCAATCAGAACCTCGTCGAAAGCAGCACGATCTCCGGCAATAGGCAAAGGTAGAGGCACCTCCACCGCTGGCCGCGCCTCAGGCGCATCTCGAAGCCCATAGCGTCGTTCGACGGCTGCCAAATCAAGACGCACAACAGCACTGCCTTGCACGATGCCATAGTCATCCGTCGCTTCAAACGGCAAGGTCATTTCGCCCCGCCCAGACGCTTCAGGTGTGCCTTTTGCCGCTATCACTGGCGCAGTGTCTGTTTGCATCTCAATGGACCAAACGGCTCCTGCCGGACCAGAAATCTCCAGAGAACCTGACTGCGTGATATCAAAACTTTGTTCGGGGTCTGCCGCGCTATCAACGCTGCCAACCCGGCCCGAAACGGTTTCCGCCACCGTCAACGCGCCAACTTCACCATACAGGCGGAGCAATACGCGGCTCCCCTGCGGCAGCTGCAGCGCACCGTTGGCTTGGTCGTTCAGGTAAAGCGCGGGTTTCCCCGTATAGGTCGGCGGTTCAATCCAGCCTTCCCATGTAGGCCCACTTGCCAGTGCCGCGCCGTTGCCGACACCCAAATCTTTCACAGTTGCCAGATTGGACACCGAGCCAAACGTGAACGCCACAAGCAAAAACAACAATGCAATATGGCGCAACCCAAATGGATCGAGCCGAGAAATGCGCAGATCGGGGTGGACAGGTCTGGCAGCCTCTGTGCGGGTTGCCATTCGCGTTTGGTGCGCACGCCAAAGTACTTGAGAAGCCGTGTCCGCTTTGCCAATTGCAGGCGCATCGCGCAGGGCCTGAATCGGCCGCCCCGGCAGTGTGGCGTCCAACCGCGCAATCGCCATGTCGCGTGAAGGCCATTCAAACTGGCGCACGCCGCGTATCATCAACACGACCAGAGCAGCAAAGGCCAACACGCCGCCGATCCAGATCGCCTCAAGCGGCATTTGGTCCTGCGCCCCCGCCATCACCAAGGCCAGCAGCACAAACAACAGGCTCCACACTGGCCAGAAGGCACGCGTGATGGTTTCAGCAAACAAGCCTGCACGTGTCAGGGATATAACCCGACTAAGACGCCTAAGGGCGGCTTCGGACGTTTTATGTGCAGCCACGATGCTCCATTCCACGATCCGTCAGAGAGATCAGCTCTCCAACCACTCTGGAATGCTATCGCGATTTATCATCTCTTCATAGCTCGGGCGTCGGCGGATAACCGCAAATTGATCGCCATTCACCAAAACCTCAGGAATCATGGGCCTTGTGTTGTATTCGCTGGACATAACCGCACCATAAGCGCCCGCACTGCGGAAGGCGATGAGGTCGTCTGCTGCCAATTTCGCCAGATCGCGTCCTTTGGCAAAGGTGTCGCCAGATTCGCAAACCGGGCCAACGATGTCATATTTGGCGGGCTCATGACCCGGCACAGGTTCAACAACCGGTACAATGTCATGATGCGCTTCATACATCGCAGGACGAATCAAGTCGTTCATCGCGCCATCCACGATCAGAAATTCTCGGTCCTCGCCAGATTTCACATAGATCACTTTGCTGACCATGATTCCGGCGTTGCCCGCAATCAGTCGTCCCGGCTCGATCTCAATCTCACACCCCAAATGCCCCAGCTCGCGCTTGACCATGGCACCATATTCCA
Organism: Shimia sp. NS0008-38b; assembly: GCF_040370365.1. Classification (NCBI taxonomy): domain Bacteria; kingdom Pseudomonadati; phylum Pseudomonadota; class Alphaproteobacteria; order Rhodobacterales; family Roseobacteraceae; genus Shimia; species Shimia sp. NS0008-38b. The sequence goes on from NZ_BAABWQ010000004.1 coordinate 587,835, forward strand.
CCGGCAACGGCGGCGCGGTATTGGACCGCTCATATGGAATGCCAAGACCGCCGCCTAAATCAAGCCGCGTGATTTCATGCCCATCTGCGCGCAAGGTTTCTGTAAGCTCCGCCACTTTGCGGTAAGCGGCCTCAAACGGCTCCAATTGTGTTAACTGGCTTCCGATGTGCACATCAATGCCAATCACCTTGAGCCCCGGAAGGGAAGCCGCCAACGCGTAAACATCTCGCGCGCGGCTGATCGGGATGCCAAATTTGTTTTCAGATTTACCCGTTGCAATTTTCGCGTGGGTTTTGGCATCCACATCTGGGTTCACTCGAATGGTGATGGGCGCCTCAACACCCAATCGCGAGGCCACAGCACTGATCACGGCCATTTCAGGCTCGCTCTCCACGTTAAACTGGCGAATGCCACCCGTCAGAGCCATTTCAATTTCATCTGCAGTTTTGCCGACACCAGAGAATACGATGCGCTCTCCGGGCACACCCGCGGCTTTCGCGCGAGCATATTCCCCGCCCGACACCACATCCATCCCTGCGCCCAGCGCGGCAAGCGTTTTGAGAATGGCTTGATTGGAGGCCGCTTTCATAGCGTAGCACACCAGGTGATCCATGCCCGCAAGGGCCTCATCAAACAGGCGGAAATGACGCTCAAAAGTCGCTGTCGAATAGCAATAAAAAGGCGTTCCTACAGCGGCGGCGATTTCCGCCACGGGTACGTCTTCGGCGTGCAAAACTCCGTCACGATAAAGAAAATGGTCCATGCCTGCTGTCTCCTGCGCGCCGCTTGCGTATCTTTGATACTCTCTTACGCGGCCCGCACGCGCCATTCAATCCTCGCCGCGTCGCTTAACGCACAGGTTTGGCCCGTAAAAACAGATAAAGAGGCAACCCAAAGCTGACACCAATCAACCAGGTTGCTGGAATGGCCAAAAGTGCAATCCAATTGCGTCGTACCCAGACTTCGGTCAGCACCCAAACAGTCAACACAATGGCAGAGATCACAAGGTCCCAATAGATACCTGTGACGGCGTCGTTGGCTTTCCACAATGCCACCATGGCTTGCAGGTCAAAGCCGTTTTGCGCGATCCACGGGCCAAAATACAACATGGGTTGTATCGCACCCCAAATGGCCAGACCCAAAAACACCCAACGTAGTGGCGACATAACTTCCCCAATCCAATAATAAAGCGGCACAGACTCTACGGTGCCGCCTTCGCTTCAGATCAGAATGTCGCAACTATGCCTACGTGATCAAGTGCTGGCAGGCTCAGCAGCCATACCAACGACAACCACCACCAATAGAGATACTCACAGGCCCGTTGGACACGCCAACACTTCCAGAGGTGTAGACGCCTCCGGAACCGACCCCAATATTGGCGTTGGCGTGGGGTGTCCAAGGCGACCCATCCACACCGCAAGCGGCCACAAACCCAAGGCTAAGAACAGCAAATATGACTCGAAACAAACTCATGTCTCCCAATAGCAGCGCCCCCAGTCTAACCCATTGTCAAACTGGGCGCAAAGCAATCAGAAAAGAGATTAGTCCAATTTCGCCTGCCACGCAGCAACTTGCTCGCGCACCCGCGTCGGCGCAGTCCCGCCGTATGACATCCGCGAGGACACAGAATTGTGCACACCTAGCACACCAAAGACGTCCTCGGTGATGTCAGCGTGTACGCTCCGCATGTCGTCCAGCGTCAGATCTGGAAGATCACACTCTTTGGCCTCCGCCATCGCCACCAACGAGCCGGTCACATGATGCGCCTCTCGGAACGGCATATTCAACGTCCGCACCAGCCAATCCGCCAGATCGGTTGCGGTGGAGAACCCGCTGCCCGCCGCCGCCTCAAGGCTGTCGCGGTTGGCGGTCATATCCTTCACCATGCCCTCCATCGCAGCCAAGGCCAACATCAGGTTATCGGCCGCATCAAAGACCTGTTCTTTGTCTTCCTGCATGTCCTTGGAATACGTGAGAGGCAAACCCTTCATCACCATCAGCAGCGCCGTGTTGGCGCCAAAAATGCGGCCAATCTTGGCGCGGATCAGTTCAGCGGCATCTGGGTTTTTCTTCTGTGGCATGATTGAGCTGCCTGTCGAGAATCGATCTGACAGCGTCACAAACCGGAACTGTGCAGACGACCAAATCACCAGCTCTTCAGCGAACCGGCTCAGGTGCATCGCGCAGATACTACTTGCGGCCAAAAACTCCAGCGCAAAATCGCGATCTGCCACGGCATCCAGCGAGTTGGCCGCCGGACGATCAAACCCCAGCGCTGCTGCCGTCATCTCCCGATCAATCGGAAAAGACGTGCCTGCAAGTGCCGCTGCCCCCAGTGGGGACTCGTTCATCCGAACCCGTGCATCTTTAAAGCGGGACAAATCGCGGCCAAACATTTCCACATAAGCCATCATGTGGTGTCCCCATGTCACCGGCTGTGCTGTCTGCAAATGTGTGAATCCCGGCATCACCCAGTCCGCACCAGCCTCCGCCTGCGCTACAAACGCACGGATCAATGCCTCAATACCTGAAATTGCTGCGTCCATCTGATCGCGCACCCAGAGCTTGAAGTCCGTCGCAACCTGATCGTTCCGACTCCGCCCGGTGTGCAAACGCCCTGCGGGTTCGCCGATCAAATCCTTCAAACGCGCTTCCACATTCATATGAATGTCTTCCAGTGCCGTCGAAAACTGAAAGGATCCGCTTTCAATCTCTGACAAGACCGTGAGCAGGCCTTCCCGAATAGCGTTTGCATCGCTATCTGTCAGGATGCCCGTTTCGGCAAGCATTGCTGCGTGGGCCCGAGAGCCAGCAATGTCCTGTGCCGCCATTCGCTGATCGAACCCGATGGATGCGTTAATCGCTTCCATAATGGCGTCCGGTCCGGCGGCAAAACGGCCACCCCACATCTGGTTTGAGGTATCTTTGGTCATAAGAAGCCCTTTTGGAGGGAAGATGAAACTGAATAGGTTCGCGCTGGTTTATACAGGCTTGGCAGCAATCGCAATTGCTGCCACCACCTTTGTCGCACTTACCCCTGTGGCAATGGCAGACTCAACCGATTATAGCGCCATCAAAGAGATGCGTGACGGCGACATGCGGAAACTCATCTTTCATTCGGAGCCAAGAGATATCTCACAAAAAGCCTTTGTGACCGGCGACGGAGGCGAAGCAACACTTCAAGACTACAAAGGCAAGGTTGTGCTGCTAAATTTTTGGGCAACATGGTGCGCGCCATGCCGTCACGAAATGCCGATGTTGTCCGAACTACAAACCCAACTGGGGGGCACAGACTTTGACGTCGTCACACTGGCAACTGGCCGCAATCTTGTTCCTGCCATGGAAAAATTCTTCGACGAAATCGACGTTTCAAATCTGCCCCTGCACCGCGATCCAAAACAAATGATCGCGCGGGACATGACCGTTTTGGGACTTCCGGCAACTGTTTTGCTCGACCGAGAAGGCCGAGAAATCGCACGTTTACATGGAGATGCCGACTGGTCCAGCGAAAATGCCCGTGCTATCGTCGCCGCAGTAATTAACGCCACAGCAACGCAATAGGACTATTGCCGAACTGACGAACGGCAAAAAGAGACTAATATGACTCGCCTGCTTTTGGCCCTAACTTGTGTGTGTGTGTGCTTGGTACCTGCTGCCTCTGGGCTGGCTCAAGAGGTTGTGCCACAAAGCAATCGGAGCGTTTTGGTGGAGATCAAAAACTTCGCTTTGAAAGGTAACGCACGGTCCGACTTCAAGCAATTCAAACGCAAAACAGAGTACTTCGGCAGCATCTACGTGAACCGTTCGGAGCGTCTGGCCGGGTATTACTCAAACGCCAATTCGATTGTGCTTGCGGACTTCTATGCACGCGCGGCCTGTCACGCCCAGTCCAAAAACCCGAAGTATTGCGTGCTCTACGCGCGTGTTTTGCCAAAAGACTTCGAACCTCAGAGTTTTGGGGAAACACTTTCTCGGACCGCCAACAAAGAGTTCCTAGAATATCAACGACTTCAGAACAACGACCGGTTTGGGGCTTTTGCTGTCTCTGACAATGGTGCGGTTGGCTACTCCTGGGCAGAGGCCACACGCAAGGTTTCCGAAGACCAAGCGCTCAAACGCTGCGCCAAATCAGCTCGTAAAATTTTGCGAAATACGCCTGACCATCTTCTTGCTCTGGTTTCCAGCCCTGGTCGTCAGGGCTGTCGTTTGATCCATTGGTCAAACTAGCTTAGACTTAGTCGCGATCTTAGAAAGCGGCTGTTAATCCCTATGTCCTAGCCTGACATACATCGCCGCATTTCCGCCAAACTTAGCTAAAAACGGGGCTAAAACCCCTCTGGCCAAGCCCTATTTGCATCGGCAATTTAAGGGAAGCTTCATGTGTATGCCAATATTATGAAGCACCTGCTGCTAGGGGAAGTCGGGAGTCTGCCATGGATCGCCCAAAGAAAAAAAATGGTGAGAAAGCACAGCGTGAGCATCGCAGCCCGCTGGCTTATGCTGTGAATACGCGCGATTCCGGCACCCTTGAAATGGTGCGCGAGGCGATTGCGCACAAACAGGTCCTTCTGGCGTACCAACCGATTGTTCAAGCCTCCAACACCAAACGTCCCGCGTTCTACGAAGGGCTTGTGCGTGTTCTGGACGAAACAGGTCGCATCATCCCTGCGAAAGATTTCATGGGCGCTGTCGAGGACAACGAGCTAGGTCGCCAACTGGATGTGCTCGCCTTGGAACTCGGTCTGCAAGCTCTCTCAGAGCAGCCCGGCTTGAGGCTCTCGATCAACATGTCTGCGCGTTCCATTGGATACGCGCCTTGGATGGACTGCCTTCAGCGCGGCCTTGCGCGTGCGGCAACCATACCAGAACGTCTGATTTTCGAGGTTTCTGAAAAGTCGGTGATTCAGGTCCCCGAAATTGTCAAAGGCTTCATGGAAGAGCTTCAGGTGAAAGGCATGTCTTTTGCGCTCGATGACTACGGCAGCGGTTTAACAACGCTTTCCGTCTTCCGAGACTTTGACTTCGACATCATCAAATTGGACGGCAGTTACAGCCGCAACATCGCAACAGATGCTGCCAATCAGGTAATAGCCAGTGCCGTCGCCGCTATCGCCGAGCGGTTTGATATGCACTCCGTTGCCAGCCGGATCGAAAGCCCAGCAGACGCCAAAATGATGACCGAACTTGGTTTTGATTGTTTGCAGGGTTTCGCCTTTGGCGCGCCCACAGTTTCCCCGCCTTGGAAGGCGCAGCGCGATGGAAAGTCTGCGGCTTAAAGTCTGCTGCCTCTCGCCAACGCTCATTTCCCCTAAGTAAGCACACAATTGCCCAGCGCACCCCCGTGACACCCTGACCGTTGCCGCAGTGCGGCAAATGCGTTATTCACGCGGCGGATACGGAGTTCTGTGGGTTGCCAGAGGGGGGCGTTCACGGTCATGCTCCGACCAGCATTTGGTAGAGGATATGCATATGACTAACGTAGTGATTGCTTCCGCGGCACGGACCGCCGTCGGCAGCTTCAGCGGCTCGTTCGCCAACACGCCTGCTCATGACCTTGGCGCCGCAGTGCTCAATGCACTGGTGGCACGCGCAGGCGTCGACAAAGCGGATGTGTCAGAGACCATTTTGGGTCAAGTTCTGACTGGCGGCCAAGGACAGAACCCAGCACGTCAGGCACATGTGAACGCCGGACTGCCCATTGAAAGCGCCGCCTGGGGCATCAACCAGGTCTGTGGCTCTGGCCTGCGTGCCGTCGCACTTGCGGCACAACATATCCAACTTGGCGACGCGTCAATTGTTGCGGCGGGTGGTCAAGAAAACATGACGCTCAGCCCCCACGTTGCACATTTGCGCGCGGGCACCAAAATGGGTGACGTGAAGTACATCGACTCCATGATCCGCGACGGCCTGTGGGACGCTTTCAACGGCTACCACATGGGGCAAACCGCCGAAAACGTCGCTGAGAAATGGCAGATTAGCCGCGAGCAGCAAGATGAATTCGCGGTGGCGTCTCAGAACAAAGCCGAAGCAGCCCAGAAGGCCGGTAAGTTTGACGACGAAGTGATCCCCTTCACGGTGAAGACCCGCAAAGGTGACATGATTGTCGACAAAGACGAATACATCCGCCACGGCGCCACCATGGAAGCCATGCAAAAACTGCGCCCTGCGTTTGCCAAAGACGGGTCTGTAACCGCGGCAAACGCCTCTGGCCTCAACGATGGCGCCGCTGGTGCATTGCTGATGTCCGCAGATGAAGCTGAAAAGCGCGGCATCGAGCCATTGGCACGTATCGCCTCTTACGCCACAGCGGGTTTGGACCCCTCCATCATGGGCGTTGGTCCGATCTACGCCTCCCGCAAAGCGCTGGACAAAGCCGGTTGGTCCGTCGAAGAGCTGGATTTGGTGGAAGCCAACGAAGCCTTCGCGGCACAGGCTTGTGCGGTGAACAAAGACATGGGCTGGGATCCGGCGATCGTGAACGTCAACGGTGGCGCTATTGCGATTGGACACCCGATTGGCGCGTCCGGCGCACGCGTCCTGAACACACTGCTGTTCGAAATGAAGCGCCGCGACGCCAAAAAAGGCTTGGCAACGCTTTGTATTGGTGGTGGCATGGGCGTGGCCATGTGTCTTGAGCGCCCGTAAGGCCGCGCCCCAATCCGCTTCGTAGCGAAAAAGGGCGCCTCAGCGGCGCCCTTTTTTGATTTTGGGGGGATCTTCTTTCGCATAAGCAGCAAAAAATACCTGCAGTGCGGCAATTCAACGCGCAACTATCTTGCGAATTTCATTTTAAATACGTAATAGAGTTACCAAGACGACTTTAACTGGAGGACCATCATGGCAAGAGTAGCACTCGTCACCGGCGGCAGCCGCGGAATCGGTGAAGCCATTTCTAAAGCACTCAAAGCCGAAGGCTATGACGTTGCAGCAACCTATGCCGGCAACGATGAGAAGGCCGCCGCCTTCACCGAAGCCACCGGCATCAAAACCTACAAATGGAACGTTGCCGACTACGAAGCCTCAAAGGCTGGACTGGCACAGGTCGAGGCTGACCTTGGCCCGATCGACGTTGTGGTCGCAAACGCAGGCATCACCCGCGATGCTCCGTTTCACAAAATGACGCCGGAGCAGTGGCACGAGGTTATCGACACCAACTTGACTGGTGTATTCAACACGGTGCATCCGATCTGGCCAGGCATGCGTGAACGCAAATTTGGTCGCATCATTGTGATTTCATCGATCAACGGTCAAAAAGGTCAGTTTGCGCAAGCCAACTATGCCGCAACCAAAGCCGGCGACCTTGGTATCGTAAAATCTCTGGCTCAAGAAGGCGCACGCGCGGGAATCACCGCCAACGCTATTTGCCCCGGCTACATTGCCACGGAAATGGTGATGGCCGTGCCCGAGAAAGTCCGCGACTCTATCATCGGCCAAATCCCAACGGGCCGTCTGGGCGAACCGGAAGAAATCGCACGCTGCGTGACATTCCTTGCGTCAGATGATGCAGGCTTTATCAACGGCTCAACAATTTCGGCAAACGGCGGTCAGTTCTTCGTCTGATCCCACGCCGCAAAATGTCAAAAGGGCCGGTCAAGTAGACCGGCCCTTCTCTTTTTGCCCCGTAAGTGCAGCTTCAGGCGCAGCGGGACGGTTCCGTAAGGGTCGGTTGAGCCAGCGGAACAAACTTCACACCAAACAAAGCTCTGAAAAAGCCGACGAAGGCAGCGCCACGAGCAGCATGCGCGTCGTCAAAGGCTTGTTGAGTGCGGGCGGTTGTTGCAGTCTCGATCATGAGAGCCTCTCCTGTTTGATGATGTAAAACTTAACTGAGACCAATATGACGCCCGCAAAGCAAATCGACAAACGAGACTTTCCCCGCCTTCAGTTAAGCTGTATTTAACTGAAGATGACTGACCGCCTTCCCCCTCTCACCGCTCTGCGAGCCTTTGATGCCGCTGCACGCCATATGTCCTTTGCACAAGCTGCAGAGGAGCTACACGTGACACCCGCCGCACTCAGCTATCAAATCAAATCTCTCGAAGAACATCTGGGCGTCCCGCTGTTTCATCGTCTCAACCGCGCTGTCGCGCTAACGGAAATTGGTCAAACCCTTGCGCCTGGTATCAGCGAGGGTTTTCAAACCCTCTCGTCTGCATGGCGCGCCGCTCAACGCCAAACCGATGACGCCACGCTCATGGTTACCGCTGGACCCGCATTCACCGCCAAGTGGCTGGCACCGCGCTTTTATGAGTTTGCTCGCGCCCATCCAGAAATCGATCTGCGGTTTTCCGCGACCCTGCGCAATTTGGATTTCAAGCGCGATGAAGTCGATGTGGCCATACGTTTTGGCATCGACAAACAAGAGCAAGGCCTTTGGTCCTATCCAATGGCGCGAGAATGGGTGACCCCCGTCATGACACCGGATCTTGCCGAACGCTTCCCCACTCCCGAAACACTCGCTGGAGCAACGTTGATCCATGACGAATCGATCAACTTTCTAAATCCACGCGCGGACTGGGCTGCATGGTGCCGCCTAATGAACCTAGACCTAGACACCAGCCATGGCCCCCGTTTTTCAGGCGCAGATCACAGCATAGACGCGGCACTCGCCGGCGCAGGTATCGCACTTGGACGCCGGGCGTTGGTTGTCAAAGACCTCCACGAAGGTCGCCTTGTCGCGCCCTATGGACACGCAATTTGGTCGCAAGCGCGCTTTCGTTTTCTATGCTTAGATGGCACACAAGACCGTCCACACATCGCCGCCTTTCGCACTTGGATGATGGACGAGATTGAAAAAACCGCAATAGTCACCGAAAAGCTCACCATCACGCCTGTAGAGGAGATCCCAGAGCGATGACTCGAACCCAAGCCACAGCCATAGGCTTCGTCGCTGTCCTTCTTTGGGCACTGCTTGCGCTATTCACGGTGGGCAGCGCCCCGACGCCTCCCCTCCTTTTGAACGCGCTCTGTTTCTCCATAGGTGGCAGCCTCGGCGTGATCTGGGCGCTTGTCACTGGAGAGTGGCGGGCACTGCGCCGCGTGCCGATGAAGGTGTTTCTGTTTGGTACGATTGGCCTCTTTGGCTATCACGCACTCTACTTTTCAGCACTTCGCCTTGCTCCGGCCGCCGAAGCCGGGCTCATAGCCTATTTGTGGCCCCTTCTGATTGTATTGCTGTCTGGTGCGTTGCCAGGCGAAACGCTGAAAGCAGGCCACTTGTTCGGAGCCTTTCTTGGCTTTTTGGGTGCCGCTTTGATCATCGGGGGCGGTGGTGTCGGATTTAGTGCGGCGCACCTGCCCGGCTATGGCTTGGCCCTTGCTTGCGCTTTCACATGGTCAAGCTATTCGGTGATGTCGCGCCGCTTTGGTGACGTTCCAACCGTGTCTGTTGTTGTGTTCTGTTTGGCCACCGCAGTGCTTTCTGCGGTGCTTCACCTGTTGTTGGAAGACACCATCTGGCCTGCCGACACAATGACATGGGCTTCGGTTCTGGCGCTAGGCCTCGGCCCCGTAGGCTTGGCATTTTATGTCTGGGATATCGGGGTCAAACGCGGTGATATTCAGCTGTTGGGTACGGCGTCTTATGCGGCCCCGTTGTTGTCGACTGTGGCGTTGGTGGTGGCTGGGTTTGCCGAGCCAACATTCCAATTGGTTGCGGCGGCCTTGCTCATCACAGGCGGCGCAGTCCTCGCTGCGCGCGCCAGCTTGAAACCTAAGTAGGTTCTACGCGGACAATCGCGTAATTTCTTCTTTGATGCGGAGTTTTTGCTTCTTGAGTTCAGCGACTTCGAGGTCGCTGCTGCCCGGCGCGCGTTGTTCTTGCTCTACTTGCTCAGAGAGGGCTTCGTGTTTGCGTTTCAGCTCTTCAATGTGTCCGGTTACGCTCATCAGGTTCTCCTATGCAGTGAATGTCTAACACTCTCAGTCCAGCACAGAATGACCCACCTGTCACGTGTCACTTGTGACGCATTCGAAACACTAGAGAAAATCCGCCGACACTGTCGCAATACAGTCGTAATACAGACGCGATACCGACGCGGTCTTTCGCCGAATCAGTCGACCTTACCGGATCGAGCGTTGCATTTACGCTTCAGGCAAAAGGCAACGGTGCTCCGTCTCTCAACACGGCTCGAATTTGGGGAGTGTAACTCTCCCCATCAGAGATGTGTTTCTCACCTTCATGCAGCATGACCGGCGCATGCAGCCTAAATGCTGCGCGCCCGCCCTTCCTTCCTCGCACCAGTACCAGCCCGGCGTCTTTGCCAACACGAGGCTGTAGCGGCAAAACTTCTAATGAACCCAGCTTTGTCTGCATCAGGCTCAGCAGCTCCGGCAATCGCTCTGCGCGGTGGATAAACGTCGCTGTTCCTTTCGCTGCCAAACGTTTGGCGGCAACCGCAACCCAAACAGCAAGTGCAGTGCCTTCGCCCATTGCAAAGTCCCGACCAGGGTCATGTGCTGCTGTGCTGGCAGCGCGATCAAAATAGGGTGGGTTTGCAAAGACATGATCAAATTGCATATGCCGCAGATCCGCTGGCAGATCTGCAATGTCGCTCCCCCAGATCGTAGCGTCAGTGTGATTCTCGGCGGCGTTCTGGCGGGCCAACGCGGCATATGTGTCCTGCATTTCCACCCCGTGACACACCAAACCCTGCACACGTGCCGCCAAACACATGAACGCAGCCCCGGCCCCACAGCCCAACTCCAAGACCAAGTTTCCCGGCTTTGCCGGAATCGACGCGGCCAAAAGCACGGGATCAACCCCTGCGCGATAGCCACCTTTGGGTTGCCACAACCGCACACGACCGTTCAAAAAATCGTTTTTGGTTAAATTTTCGGTCACAGTGCCCGCCCAAGTGCGATGTCATTGTCCAGCATAACCCGCTCTGCCCGTTGCAAATCTCGCGTTCGCACCATTAAACGTCGCGGGAAAATACCTATGCCCCCCTCAAGGACACTCATATTTACGTCCATTTCAAAGCAGTCTATACCCTCCCCCTGAAGCAGGGCCGTGGCGAAGGCAATGATGGTCAGATCCGTGCTGCGCAAAAGCTCTTTCATAATGGGGATTTAAGATCAGGGCACGGTCGATGTCGAGCCCTGACATCAGGAAGATAAATATGAGTCTCGATCAAGCCGCTACAAAACCACATGAAGCTCTGGCAGAAATGCTGAGCTCTGACATGGAATCCGTCAACCGGTTGATCCAAGAACGTATGGCATCCGAACACGCTCCGCGTATACCAGAAGTCACAGCCCATTTGGTAGGTGCTGGTGGCAAACGATTGCGCCCGATGTTGACCCTCGCTGCAGCGCGGCTTTGCGGCTACGACGGCCCCTTCCATGTCCACTTGGCAGCAACCGTAGAGTTCATTCATACGGCGACGTTGTTGCACGATGATGTGGTAGACGAAAGCGAGCAGCGACGTGGTCGTCCTACCGCGAATCTGCTGTGGGACAACAAGAGCTCGGTTCTGGTCGGCGACTACCTGTTTTCGCGAAGCTTCCAATTGATGACAGAAACCGGCTCCATCGACGTTCTGCGGATTCTGTCAAACGCATCCGCCACCATCGCCGAAGGCGAGGTTCTGCAATTGACCGCAGCAACTGACCTGCGCACTGACGAAGACATCTATTTGCAAGTGGTGCGCGGGAAAACTGCCGCGCTTTTTTCAGCCGCGACAGAAGTTGGTGGTGTGATAGCGAATGCAGATTCTGAAACGGTTCAGGCACTGTTTGATTATGGTGACGCACTTGGAATCGCCTTTCAAATCGCAGACGATCTACTCGACTATCAAGGCGATAGTACACAGACCGGCAAAAACGTAGGCGATGACTTTCGCGAACGTAAGCTAACCCTCCCGGTGATCAAAGCTGTGGCACAGGCCACACCAAAAGAGCGCGCCTTTTGGCAACGAACAATTGAGAAAGGACGTCAAGAAGACGGCGACCTGGAACATGCTCTCGGACTGATGGCCAAGCACAATACCTTGGTCGCCACCCGCGACGATGCTCTTGTCTGGACTGATAGAGCCAAATCCGCCATCAATACACTGCCAGATCACGAAATCCGTGACCTTCTGTCGGGCATTGCAGATTACGTTGTGGCACGCCTAAAATAGAATTTCATCGGTCTACGATACCGCAGCGCAATATTGTGTAGTAAAAGCCGATCACGGAGATTGGCACTTCTTCATGTGCCACTTTATCCCAACATCTTCAGTACTGGCGATCCACCAACTCGGAAACTTTCGGCGCAAATCTTCAAGCGCTCTATTCCTTAGCGCATCATCAAAGAAAATTGCAAAACAAGTCGCCCCAGACCCAGACATGCGCGCCAGCTTACAACCGACACTTTCGCTCAACGCAGCGAGCACCGTCCCAATCACCGGCTGCAATTTCACGGCCGCATCCTGCATATCATTTCGCTGAGATGACAGCCAAGAAACGCTACTGGCCCAATCCATCCAATCAAGAGATGGCTCGTCCATTGCGGGATTTTCTCTGCTTGAAAGCGCGCTGAACACCTCGGGTGTGGAAACCGACACGCCTGGATTGACCAAGATCATCGGCCAGCTTTCGCTAGATCCCAACCTGTCGATCTGATCACCAATACCACGCATACGTACAAAACAGGGCTGCATGCATACAGGCACATCAGATCCCAACCGTAGCAGCTCAGAAACAGATGGTTCCGGCCGATTATAAAGTTTGCATAGTGCGCGAACCGTAGCAGCGGCATCAGAGGACCCACCTCCGATTCCAGCCATAGCCGGCAAAGTTTTGTGCAACGTAATCTCTGCCGTGAGGCCCAGAAGGTTTGCAGCTTTCACAACGAGGTTGCTCTGATCAACAGGAACCCCTTTCGCCATTGGTCCGACAACAGACAGTTTTGTCTGCGCCGCCTTTTTGACCTTAACCGTGTCACCAACGTCTGCCAGCATCACCAGCGAATCTAACAGATGGTACCCATCAGCGCGTTGGCCGGTGACATGAAGCGTTAGATTGATCTTGGCTGGGGCGAACGCCTCAATCGCCATCAAGAGCTGCGAGGGGCTCTGCCCCCTCTTCTTCCAAGACCACATCCAGACCAACTTCTAGCTTGCGGCGGATGCGATCGGGCTTGGCTTCTTCTTCGGTTTCTTCATCAACAAAACTCAATGCACGACGCCACTGGAACTGCGCTTCAAGTTTGCGACCAACCGCCCAATACACATCGCCCAGATGATCAGTCACCACTGGATCGACCGGCATCAGCTCGCTAGCGCGTTCCATATGTGCCACAGATTCCTCAAACCGTCCGAGGCGAAACAAAACCCATCCAAGACTGTCGACAATGTACCCGCTGTCTGGACGCGCTGCGACCGCACGTTCGATCATATCTAGCGCCTCATCTAGCTTGATCTGTTTTTCGACGAGAGAGTAACCAAGATAGTTCAGCACCTGCGGCTGTTCGGGGTTCAACTCCAAAGCTTGCCGAAAATCGGCTTCAGATTTTTCCCACTCCCCCAAACGCTCGTGGCTGATCCCGCGCGCATACAGCAGGAACCACTGGCGCTGCTCCAGCGTTTCATAAAGTGAAATGGCCGTGTCATATGCCTGCACAGCCCCCTCGAAGTTGCGCTCCTGACGCCGCAGATCTCCCAGCGCAGTGTGCACGTATGGCACATTTCCATGGCTTCGCGTCAGAGATTCCAAAACCTCAAGCGCCGCTTCCGTTCGACCCGCCTCCCGCAAGGCTTCGGCGCGGCCCATCTCGGCGGCATGAAACGATGGGTCATCTGCGGGCACACGCTGATAAGTTTCAGACGCCAACTCATAGCGCCCTAATGATTCCAAAAGCTCAGCCGTCAACAACAGCGCCTCGGTGTGGTCTGGCCGCAGGTATTCCGCCAGTCGGGCATAGAGCAATGTGTAATCGGCATTGGCCTCGTTGCGAAGCGCATTGGCGATGGAGAAATACACTTCAGCAATACCGTCTGCGGCGCTGCGAACATATGTGAACGGAAGCACCTCCCCGGCAACCAATCGGTCGCGCATGGCACGCAAAGCGGGATCAAGATCGGCGCCAAAAGCGTCGTCAATCCGAGCAATAGCCTCAGCGTTCATGTCCAGCTGAGACAAGACCTCAACTTCGCTCATAACACCCCGACGAGTCAGCTGAACGCCATTCATACTGCCATCGAGATATATTGCATTTGCGCCTTCAAAATCTCCAACCGAAGCCAGAGCCAATGCCTTGTGAAACGCAGCAAAACCGCCCAAGCCAGGCTCTTCAGAGACCGCGTCAAACGCAGCTAATCCGTCAGACATGGCACCCCGGCCGATCTCCGACCAAGCGCGCATCAATCCGTCAACCAGAGGACCAACGCCACCGGAATCCAGACGCGCGATTAAGTCCCCATAGTTTCCGTCCTCAACCAATCCGGCTGTGAGAGCCATCTCGGCCAATTGGCTCTGATGCTCATCGGAAACCATCTTGCGTGCAATTGGCATGGCGCGGTCGATTTGTCCCAAAGACAGATAGGCCAGCACCGCATTCTCTTGTAATGCCGGGTTGGTCGGGTCATTGGTAAGAGCCTGGCTAAAATACCGAGCGGCCGCAGCATAGTCTGACCCGTAGCTCGCCTGCCGCGCCGCCAAATAGGAACCCGCCAGCCCGTCGGAATACACTGGAAGCGAGACCGTTGCCAGAATAGCGGAAAGGGCGACCGATTTGATTAGCTTAATAGCCACGTGATGCTCCCGTTTTTTGTCACTTTGAAACTAGTCTCGCCCCTGCCAACACGCAATGGCTCTGCGGCCGCTTTTCTCACCCAAGCCGATCAAGTTTCCGAGTATGCGGCCCATTTGCTCACAACAATTCCGAAAATCGGCCACCAAAACCGACCCGGAAGACCTCATATTCACTCAAAATCAAAAAACCGGACAGAATTCTCTGTCCGGTCTGGATTTGTATCAACACGCACTAATTGCGCACTAATCTTACATATTGGGATAGTTTGGTCCGTCCCCACCCTGCGGCGTGACCCAAGTGATGTTTTGGCTTGGATCTTTGATATCACAGGTCTTGCAGTGGACACAGTTTTGGAAGTTCACGACAAATCGAGGATCTTGGCCCTCTTCTTCTACAATTTCATACACACCGGCCGGGCAATACCGCTGCGCAGGCTCTGCAAACTTTGGAAGGTTTACCGCCACCGGCACATTTTCATCCGCCAAACGCAAGTGACAGGGCTGGCTCTCTTCGTGATTTGTCATCGAGAAGCTAACGTTGGTCAGCCGATCAAAGGACAGTTTTCCGTCAGGTCTCGGATAGTCGATCGGCTTATGCTTGCTCGCCTCTTCAGTTGCGTCAGCGTCGTTTTTGCCGTGCTTGACGGTACCCAGAAGAGAAAAGCCAAGTGTATTGGTCCACATATCTAGTCCCCCCAACATCAGAGACGCTGTCAGCCCCCATTTGGACCAGATCGGCTTCACATTGCGCACTTTTTTGAGGTCTTTTCCGATCTCACCGCCGCGCACATCCTCTTCGTACGCGCTCAGCTCATCACCGGAACGATTGGCTTTGATCGCTTCAAAGGCCGCCTCTGCCGCGGCTTTGCCAGACAACATCGCGTTGTGGTTGCCCTTGATGCGGGGCACGTTGACCATACCAACGGAGCACCCCAGCAGCGCCACACCAGGCGCAACCATCTTGGGCATCGACTGGTACCCGCCTTCGGAAATAGCCCGCGCGCCGTAGGCAATCCGTTTTCCGCCTTCAAGCAGTTCGGCGACCATTGGATGATGCTTGAAGTGTTGAAACTCCATGTATGGGAACAGGTGTGGGTTCTTGTAGTTCAAGTGCACCACAAAGCCGACGTACACTTGGTTGTTCTCCAAGTGATAAATAAACGACCCGCCGCCCGCATTGCTGCCCAATGGCCAACCCATGGTGTGAGTTACAGACCCTTCTTTGTGCTTGGCCGGATCAATTTCCCAGATCTCTTTCATGCCGAGACCAAACTTCTGTGGGTCTTTGCCATCTTGCAGATTGTATTTGGCAATCACCTCTTTGGAGAGTGACCCACGCACACCTTCAGACAGGAACACATATTTGCCATGCAACTCCATGCCGGGTTCAGTGTTGGGGCCGTAAGAGCCGTCTTCTTCTAGACCGAAGACGCCGGCCACAACGCCTTTAACTTCTCCAGCGTCGCCGTACACCAGCTCCGAGCACGCCATGCCAGGGAAAATTTCCACACCCAGCTCTTCTGCTTGCTCTGCCATCCAGCGACATACATTGCCCATCGACACGATATAGTTGCCATGGTTGTTCATCAACGGCGGCATCGGAAAGTTCGGAATACGGATTTCGCCCGCTTCGCCCAGCATATAAAAATTATCATCTTTAACAGGCGTGTTCAGCGGTGCTCCTTTGGATTTCCAATCAGGAATAAGCGCATCAAGACCGGATGGATCCAAAACCGCACCGGATAGGATGTGGGCGCCCACTTCGGAGCCTTTTTCCAACACCACCACATTGAGATCCGCATCCAATTGTTTCAGACGGATCGCCGCTGACAAGCCCGCCGGGCCTGCGCCAACGATGACGACATCATATTCCATGGCTTCGCGTTCGATTTCCGACATTGGCTTCCCTTCCCGGATCGCTGCGTAATTTTCTTTCGCATCTGCTATCCCGAGTTTAATCAATACGTCAATCAGAACCCCACGACATTTCGCCTCATTTTGCGCGATTTTGCGGCACTGCCGCATATTTCTCCTTGCAATAGAGGCCCCACTTGCATTTGAAAGAGGCCTCAGTGCACTCTGCACTGCATCATGTTAAACAGACCTGCCGCCAATACGTTTCGCGGCCAATCACCAACGGGACCGCACCCATGGAAAAAATACCAATGACCCGCGCCGGCCATTCGGCGCTTGAAGCGGAATTGAAGCAGTTGAAATCGGTGGAGCGCCCAGCCATCATCGAGGCCATTGCCTCTGCGCGTGAACTTGGAGATCTGAAAGAGAATGCCGAATATCATTCGGCGCGGGAAAAGCAGGGCTTCATTGAAGGCCGTGTCAAAGAGCTAGAAGCGGTAATTGGTCTGGCAGAAATCATTGATCCAACCACGCTTTCCGGCGCCATCAAGTTTGGTGCAACGGTCACGCTGGTCGATGAAGACACTGATGAAGAAAAGACGTGGCAAATCGTTGGCGAACACGAAGCCAACGTCGAAAAAGGCCTGTTGAACATCAAATCGCCAATTGCTCGTGCGTTGATCGGAAAAGAAGACGGCGACAGTGTGGAAGTACGCACACCGGGCGGCGAAAAGAGCTACGAAGTGCTTAGCATTACTTACAAATAACCAAGTGGTATAGATGCGCTCTCGCATGACAGACGAAACAGATTCCCACCCCACGCCGCTGGGCATCTACGACAAACCTCAAGGTCCAAAGGTCACGGGCATTGAGTTGATTGCTGTTGCCTTGAGTTTTGTCTGGCTGATGGGAACCGTTGTTTTCTTCCTGATCCTACCCAGCAATCCGCTTGAAAACACCGACAGCTTACAGTTTTTGATGACGTTGCTCGCTGTGTTCATGCCTGTTGCCATGATCTGGGTTGCGGCAACAGCCGCTCGATCTTCGCGCGTCATGCGAGAAGAAAGCGCCCGTCTCCAGGCCGCGATCGACGCCATGCGCCGCACATATGTTAGTCAGGCCCAAGGGGCGCAAGTCGGCCAGGGTGTCGAGCCTACTGTTTCGAAAAAACTCGATGAAATTGCCGCAGCGACCCGTAAGACAGAAACGGCTTTGGCCACATTTACTTCGAACCGTGATCGCAATGACAGCATTCGCAAATCATCAGAAACTGACACTGTTTCCGACGATCCTGCAGATCAGGGCACGTTAGCTCTTGGAACCCCAGCGGAAGTACTTTCCCCGCCGTTGCCGCGCGAGGATTTTATCCAAGCGTTGAATTTTCCAGAAGACGCAAATGATTCTGAAGGGTTTGCCGCACTGCGCAAAGCGCTTCGGGACAGACAAGCGTCGCAACTGATTCAAGCCAGCCAAGATGTGCTGACACTGCTCAGCCAAGACGGAATCTATATGGACGATCTACGCCCTGACCTTGCGCGCCCAGAGATCTGGCGTCGCTTTGCGGCAGGTGAGCGTGGGAAAGTTGTTGCAGCGCTTGGTGGCATACGAGATCGCAGCTCTCTGGCTCTGGCGGCGGGCCGCATGAAACAAGACCCCATCTTCAGAGACGCCGCACATCACTTCCTGCGCCGCTTTGACAAGAGCTTCGTTGAGTTTGAGGAGACTGCGACGGATGCCAATATTGCTGCTCTGTCAGACACACGCACCGCCCGTGCCTTTATGCTTCTGGGCCGTGTTGCCGGCATTTTTGACTGAGCAGCAACTTACTATCACAGCCCGAAAGCTGAAAAAGGGTAGTAGTCGACCAAACTACCCTCTTGAACGTCCAAGGCCTCGTCTGGCAGTTCCACCAGCCCTTCTGCCCAGCTTAACCCGCTGATCCGCCCAGAACCTTCGGATTTGAAAACCACAACGCGGCCCTCAACCAACTTCGCTCTCAGATACTCTCTACGCCCGGCCTTTTTGTTTTTGGAGAATGACGCGGGAACCTTCAACGGCTCTGGCAAACGCCATCCCTGACCGGCCAAGACGCTCATGGCAGGCTTTGCGAAAATCAATGTGCAGACCAAAGCAGCAACCGGGTTTCCAGGTAGGCCAAAAACCGGCTTCCCTTCCCAAACGCCGAGCGCAAGCGGCCTGCCCGGCTTCAGAGCCAACCTCCAAGTTGACATTGCCTGCGTTTCGTTGAGCAACGCGGACATGTGGTCTTCGTCACCAGACGAAGCGCCGCCCGACGTCAAAATCACATCCGCACGGATCGCAGCCTCATCAAGATAGCCACGCAAGGCTTCCCGATCATCAGGAGCCCGCCCCATATCGATGGGTTCAAACCCAAACTGCGCCACCATGGCCAACAGCATCGGGCGATTTGCATCATAAATCTGATCAGCACGCACGTCAGCGCCCGCCTCTGCCAATTCATCCCCCGTGGAGACCACTGCAACCCGCAGCGGTTTATACACTTCCACCGACCCAATTCCGGTCGCGGCCATAAGGCCCAGATCGGCAGGTGTGAGTTTGCGCCCCTTGCGCAAAATCGTTTCATCCGCATGCACGTCTTCGCCCGACTGACGGGTATTGGCGCCGCGTTTGAGAGGGCCGTGGAAGGCGATGGAATGTCCGTCTGTTGTGACATCCTCTTGCAAGATGACCGTATCGATCCCATCGGGGATGGTTGCTCCCGTCAAAATACGTACGGCATGGTTCGGCGGTACAATTCCCTCAAAAGGTGCGCCTGCAGCCGAGCGTCCTTCAACCAATGGCAACGTCTGCGCACCGGTCAAAAGGTCCGCATGGCGCAACCCGTATCCATCCACCGCAGAATTTGGTTGTGGTGGATGCGCGCGCACAGCGGAGACATCGGCCGCCAAAATCCGCCCCAAGGAGATCTTGATGGGCACCACCTCTTGTTCGACACAGGTGTGCAGACGGCCCTTCAGTGTCTCCAGAGCGTCAGACACCGGCGTCCAGAGCGTGCCAGCAGGCAATGCGAAACAGTCGTTCTTAAGCGGTGGTGGCACCAGCGGTTTATCTTGGCTCATCACAGGTTGCCCTCCTAGCCGGTGTTACATACCCAAGTCAGACAAAATGAAGTCTGCAATGCTCTTGGTATCGTTGAGGTCCAGCACCGGACGGTCACTGTCTAAAGCGACATCCGACGCAATGCCTCGGATTGTTGGATCTTCTGGCGCAATCAACGGATTGCCGGTTTCATGGCGATGTGCCTCGATTTTTGCATGCCCATCACGTTTGTACCCTTCGATCAAAACAAGATCGACGGGTGACAATTGCTCCAAAAGCACGGCCAAAGAAGGTTCGCTTTCATCTCGCAACTCGTGCATCAGCGCCCATCGCGTGCGGCTCGCCAACAAAACTTCACGCGCGCCTGCGACACGATGCCGATGGCTGTCTTTGCCCGGCTGGTCTACGTCAAAGCTGTGATGTGCATGTTTGATCGTCGATACCGACAGGCCACGACCCGCCATCTCGGTCACCAGCCGCTCCATCAAACCGGTCTTACCTGAATTCTTCCACCCGACGACGCCATAGATTTGCATCACTTTGTTGTTTCTCCTGCCAACCGGCGGGCCTCGGCGAGGTCCTCCGGCGTATTCACATTAAAAAACGGATCTAAACCATCATGGGTAAAGACAGCTTGACCTGCATCATGTTTGTCGGTCCACAGCACAACTTTCCTGAGCCCCGTTTGCAATGCATCTCTTAGGTCATTGCGCAGGGAAACTGGCCAAAGACCAAAAGTAGGCTGCCGCCAGAGTTTTCCATCCGCCGCTTGTGAAGCAGCAAGAGCCAGACAATGGCGCCGATCCTCAGCCGCCATTAGCAGCTGTGGCACCAAATCACATGGAAAGAACGGCGTGTCGGCGGCGGCTGTCACAATCGCGTCTGCACCAAGTTCACCCGCCCAATCAAGCCCCGCCAAAACGCCAGCCAAAGGGCCTGCATACCCTGTCACACTATCTGCAACTACAGGCAAATTTATGTCCGCAAACCGGCCTGCCTCGCCATTGGCATTTAGGGCGATGTCCGCCACTTGCGGCGTCATCCTATCGATCACATGACCGAGAATTGAGCGCTCGCCCAGCATCAAGCGTCCTTTGTCACCGCCCCCCATACGGGTTGCCTGACCACCGGCTAAAATAACTCCAACAGGCTGCTTCACCCGCGACCTCCGCCTTTTCGGCCGTGTTTGCGGCCTTCCTCAGGAATGCTGGCGGGATCAACGTCGCGCACCAACCGGTCTTCTCCGCTCAAACATACAAAGCGCTGACCGCGCATACGACCAATGAGCGTCAAACCGACTTGCTGCGCGATCTCCACCCCCCATGCGGTGAACCCAGAGCGCGACGCCAGTACCGGAATGCCCATCGCAGCGCATTTGATGACCATTTCAGACGTCAAACGGCCCGTGGTGTACATAATCTTGTTGTCTCCACTTTCTCTGGCTTGAAACATCCAACCAGCGATTTTATCCACGGCATTGTGGCGGCCAACATCTTCCATATAGATCAAAGGCTTATCCGCTTGGCATAGCACGGTGCCATGAATGGCTCCCGCCTCAAGATACAACGAAGGAGTGCGGTTGATTTTATGAGCCAGCGCGTAGAGGTCGCTGCTGCGCACCTGCAGTTTCGGCAACATCACCCCTTGAAGCCCATCCATCATATCACCAAAGACCGTGCCAACGGCACAGCCCGACGTGCGAGTCTTTTTCTTTAATTTCTCTTCG
Source organism: Shimia sp. NS0008-38b (assembly GCF_040370365.1). NCBI lineage: Bacteria > Pseudomonadati > Pseudomonadota > Alphaproteobacteria > Rhodobacterales > Roseobacteraceae > Shimia > Shimia sp. NS0008-38b. The sequence continues at coordinate 609,232 of NZ_BAABWQ010000004.1, forward strand.
TGGTTGGTCTCTATCGCTGTGCGGACGACTACCACCTCAAGCTCTTCGTCATAGTCCACCCCCATGACGTCGTCGGCGGCGGTGATCATGCCTTGATTGAGCAGAAAGCCAAGTGCGAGATACTCGGGATAGTCGCCAATGGTCATGGCTGTCACGATCTCGCGACTGTTGAGGTAGATTGTAAGAGGGCGCTCTTCGACCACGGAAATTTCCGTTGCGTTTCCAAATTGGTCTGTACCAACCACAGCGCGCGTCAACCGTGGTGACATCGGGTCCGGCGCGATAATGTAGTCTGCCATATCCGGCGCATGTGTCATGCCGTGTTCTCCCAAGCCATGGGGAAACCTAGTTAGGAATTTCAATCTTGACCACCACGAAAGTTTGGCATGGGCCATCACACAGCGCATTGCATCCCCCACGTCATTTGGCTACGGCTTACGCGCTTGCAATGCGACGTGAGGATGGCATGGCGACTTACCACGACACAAAAGAATTTTTGCGCGGTTTCCGAGATGGTTTGCCATTTGTGATTGTCGTGGTGCCTTTTGCGCTTTTGTTTGGGGTTGTGGCCACGGAAGCCGGGCTGCCCCTCATACAAGTGCTGTCGTTCTCAGTTGTGGTCATTGCAGGTGCTGCGCAGTTCACCGCCCTGCAGCTGATGGCCGAAAACGTGCCAGCTCTGGTGGTGATTATCTCTGCTTTGACCGTGAATCTACGCATGGCGATGTATTCAGCATCCCTTACACCGCACCTTGGCGCATTGCCGTTTTGGCGGCGGGCGTTTGTGGCGTATTGCCTTGTAGATCAAAGCTATGCGCTATCGATCATGGAATACGAAAAGCGCCCTGAAATGACATTGGCGCAGAAATTTTCTTACTTCTTTGGCGCCATCACGCCAGTTGTTCCCCTGTGGTATGGCGCCACCGTTGTGGGCGCGATGGTTGGTCAGGCGATTCCTCCCGCATTGGCGCTAGACTTCGCGGTGCCAATTACCTTCTTGGCAATGATCGGACCGATGTTACGCACTCAGGCCCATATCTGGGCTGCCTTCGTCTCGGTCACAACCGCGCTCTTGTTTGCCTTCTTACCGTGGAACTTGGGCTTGATGGTCGCCGCAATCGCAGGCATGTCAACCGGTGCCGAGATTGAACTTCGGGTCGAAAAAGCGAGGGAAATCAAATGAATGAGAGCGCAACAGTCTGGGTGATCATTGTTTGCATGGGCGTTGGAAGCTTTGGACTGCGCTATGTGTTCCTTGGCGTGATCGGAGACCGCCAGATGCCCGAGTGGGTGCTGCGCCATCTGCGCTATACGGCAGTCGCCGTTTTGCCCGGACTTGTGGCCCCTTTGGCGATTTGGCCCAGCGCCACAGGCGGACACCCCGACCCCGCGCGCATCGCCGCCGCGGCAGTTACTTTGGTGGTGGGATACATCACAAAGAACATTCTGGCCGCGATTTTTGCAGGGGCTGGCACGTTGTTTTTAGCCCTGTATTTGCTGGGATAATCCACGTCGGTATTGCGTCTGTATCGCGGCTGTTTTGCGACTGTGGCGATGAGCGCACAACAAATCCAAAAATTTCGCCATTCTGTGCAAAAATCAGTTGGTCGGAACCGATTCATATTCCGGCACAAAGGCCGCCAAAACTTTGGATTTGTCATCGTCGTCGTATTCAAACAGACGATCATAGGTTGCGCCTTTGGCCGTGAAATAGTCCATCAGCTTGCGCGGGTAGTAAGACCGCGGAGCGTCTTCAAATCCCGGCAAGCTCGACAGCAATTGCGACGTGGTCAACGCACATTGCGCCTCTAGAACTGGCCCCAGTGTTTTGGCTTTGCGCAGCGCCATCTCAGCAACTTCCGGGCTGACTTCGATGGTTTGCAGCACCACATGGTAGGTCTCACGCGCATGGAAACGAGTGTATTGGTCGACCAAATACGGCGTCATCCCGTATACGACGTCATTCTTTGCGGCAATTCCGTCGGTCCGAAATGACCCAGCTGGATCAAACGCGACACGTTCGCTGGCATTGATCAGGAGCGAGGTATGAGCCCCCGCGCCTGTGTCATTTGAGATCATCGTGTACAGCGTAAGCTGTTTTGGGCCGCTGTCCACGTATCGCGCAGCGGCCACTTCGCTGTCAGGGGAATTGGATTCTATTGGATTGCGCACGGAGCAGGCCGAAACCGAAGCCACCACAAGCAACAACGCGCATAGCCGAACCAAAACCGTCATCACCAGACATCCTTTTGCGGGCCAAACGGCCCTAAGAGATCAGCTGTTGAAGATCGCCAAAAACAGCAAAATACCGATTGATGCAGCCGCGACATACGCTGAGCCTTTGATAAAGCCTTCAAAGGTTTTTTCCTGAACTTCGGTGTCCATCGAGCCGTGCTTATGTTCCGCCATGGGGTATTCCTTCGTATCTGCTTTTGTCGCTGGATAGCTGATTCAATCGGGTCTGTCACCCTGAGTCGATGTGCGACACCGCCGCACCCTATTTTTTTAGATCTTCCGCCAATCGAAATCCAATACGAGACGGGGCTGTTGCCGAAGCGTTTTGTTTGGGCAGCGCGCGTAAAATGACGCTGAGTTGGCTGACATGTTGAACCAGTTGCGTTTTGATGCCGTTTGAATCGGAGCCGTAAAACGTCACAATGTCTGGATCAAAATAGCCCATACCCTCGATGCGCAAAACACCAGCGTCACCACCAGCGAAGCCCATTGCAACCTCGTGCTCCTCATCAAGTTGTTTCTCGAAGTTCTCGATATAGAGGATCAGACGCTCGTAGGCCCATTGGGCCGCACTCTTCTTTTCGACCGGCTGTTTGGCGACATCTTCGGGCACATTCACCGGCGTCGCATTGGGGTCGGAGTGAACTTCATGCAGATGCGGCAAAGCGGCGGCTTCCACAGCTTCGGCGGTGGTTTTGATGTCGTTGGTCATGGGCGTGCCTGTCTAGTTTGTTCGCTGCCACAGATACGCGCCATCTTCGCGGGTGGTGCGGCTTACCTCTCCAATGTGGTAAAGATGGTTGAGATGCGCAAGCGCTTCGACAAGCGCAAGCCCATACGCACCACCGTCGATCTGCCGTTTGAACAGCGGCAAAAAACACTCCGCAGCGGTTTGAGGGTGCTCCAGATAGTCCCGCAGCCGGTTCAATGCGCCGTGGTGGTTTTCAATCAGTTGTTTCATGCGCAAAGGCACGCCAGTGAAGGGCAGCTTGTGTCCTCCAAGGATCAGCTGATCATCGCGCGCATAAGTGGCGAGCCGTTCACAGGCCTCAAGCCAATCTGCCACAGGGTCGGCCTCTGGTTCAGTTGCATAGACGCCAATGTTGGAGCTGATGGAGGGCAAAATCTGATCGCCGGACAGCACCAAATTGTCATCTCTGCTCCAAAATGTGGCATGCTCCGGTGCGTGCCCGTTGCCCATATGAACATCCCACATACGGCCGCCGATCTCGATCACGTCATCTTGTTTGATACGCTTGAAACCCAAAGGCATCGGGGCGACAACATCCGCAAAATTGAACGGCCGTTCGCTGGCGCGCTGATTGAAAATATCCTCGTCCATGCCGCAGCTTTTGTAGAAATCGAGCGTCTCCTGACGCGGCAGCGCTTGCTCATCCAGCTGAAGCATCCGGGCAAACAACCACGCCGTGCGGGTGGTCCAGAGGCTTGCGCCAAATTCGCTTTGGAACCAACCGGCAAGGCCAATGTGATCGGGATGGTGATGGGTCACAATCACGCGCGCGACCGGTTTTCCCGCCAACGGGCCATTCAGCAATTTTTGCCAGATCGCGCGGGTCTTTTTGCTGTCAAAACCCGTGTCGATCACCGTCCAGCTGTCGCCGTCATCCAGCGCATAGACGTTGACATGATCCAGCGCCATCGGCAGCGGCAGGCGCATCCACAAAACCCCGTCGGCCACAGATATGGCCTCCCCCTCTGCTGGAGGTGTGTCCCATGGGTAGCGAATGCCTGCCGCGCCGTCTTTCATGTCGTATCTTTCTTTATGCGGCACCCAGATCTTGAGGTGTGATCGCGTAGAGGTCATCAGCACCTTGCATGGCATGCGCCAGAACGCCAGCATGTTCGGGCAGAAGGCGTTGGATGTAGAACTGTGCCAGACGCGACCGTGGACCTGCACCACCTTCCGCAATTGCGGCGCGCAGGTGGTAGTAGCCGCCCAACACGCGGGCAAAGCCGCGCAGGAACGGCACAGAGCCGGCAAAACGCTCATTCAAATTGCCTTGGGCCACCATCCACTCCGTGGCTTCACGCAGGGTTTCAGTGGCCTGCCAAAGCGGCTCAGCCAGCGCAGGCATGGTTTTGCGGACCTTCTCCGCGCAGTCTTCGATTTCATCAAGCAATGCATAAGCCGCATCGCCACCATCCATCAGTTTGCGCGCCACAAGGTCCATGGCTTGGATGCCATTGGTGCCTTCATAGATCGCGGTCACACGCACATCGCGGGAAAATTGCGCCGCACCGGTTTCTTCGATGAACCCCATGCCCCCGTGCACCTGCACACCATCTTCAGACACTTTCATACCCACGTCGGTGCCAAAGGCTTTGGCAATTGGCGTGAGGAAAGCCGCGCGGGCTTTCCAGTCTTTTTCACCGGTTGCGGTGCCCATATCAATCGCCACAGCACAGGCCATTTCGATGGCGCGCGCGGCAAAGATATCCGCCTTCATGCCGGCAAGCATGCGGCGCACGTCGGCGTGATCCAAAATGGTGCCAGTGCCGTTTTCAATCGGCGAGCGGCCCTGTTTGCGCTCCAGCGCGTAGCCAAGCGCCTTCTGATAGGCGCCTTCGGCAACGCCAACGCCCTGACCGCCCACCCCCAGACGGGCGTTGTTCATCATGGTGAACATGCATTTCATGCCATCATTGGCCTGCCCCACAAGCCAGCCTTTGGCACCGTCAAACTGCATCACAGCTGTCGGGGAGCCGTGCAGACCCATTTTGTGCTCAAGACTGACCACACCAAGTGTGTTGGCCACACCCGGCTTGCCGTTCTCATCGGGGATCAGTTTGGGCACGATAAACAGGCTGATGCCTTTGGTGCCGGGCACGCCGTCAGGCAAACGCGCCAAAACGAGGTGGCACACGTTGCCTGTGAAGTCGTTGTCGCCCCAGCTGATGTAAATCTTCTGACCGGTGATCGCGTAGGTGCCATCGCCATTTGGCTCCGCCTTTGAGCGAAGCGCCCCAACATCAGAGCCCGCTGCAGGTTCGGTCAAATTCATCGTGCCAGCCCATTCGCCGGTGATCAGCTTTTCCAGATAGGTGGCTTTGATCTCATCAGAGGCGTGATGCTCTAACGCCTCGATCTGGCCCTGGGTCATCAGCGGGTTGAGCTGTAGAGACAGACAGCCGGACGCCATCATTTCGTTCACGGCCGTGGTGATCGAGTGGGGCAGCCCCATGCCGCCAAATTCCGGCGAGGCACTGGTGGAGATCCAGCCGCCTTCGGCTATCTGTTTGTAGGCATCGCCAAAGCCGGGGCTGGTGCGCACAACACCGTTTTCCAAAACGGCTGGCCGTAGGTCGCCATTGCGATTGATCGGCGCCATGACCTCTTCAACCATTTTGCCCGCTTCCAAAAGGATGGCCTCAGTTGTGTCACGATCAGCATCCGCGAAACGCTCGGTGTTGGTCACTTGGGCGAAATCAACGACATGATCAAAGAGGAACTGAAAGTCGGTGACGGGGGCGCGAAAAGGCATCTAATTCTCCGGCAGGCTTGGCAAGGGTTGCTTGCGCTTGTATGCAGCATTTGACCTTACGATAAAGGGCACAAGCGGCCTATCAAAGAAGAACGCAGCGTCACAGGAGCCCACGCGTGGATACACAAATTCTCATGCCAGACACCGAGGGATTTGTCCGCGCGGCTCACGTTCTGGGTGCAGGCGGATTGGTGTCTTTTCCCACGGAAACTGTATACGGGCTTGGCGCTGACGCGCGTCAGGACGCCGCCGTGGCGCGTATTTTTGAGGCCAAGCAGCGACCCACGTTTAATCCGTTGATTGTGCATGTGGCTGATATAGACGCGGCAAAACGCTACGTCATATGGACCGATCTGGCTGACCGCCTTGCCACTGCGTTCTGGCCCGGACCGCTCACGTTGGTGTTGCCGTTGCGCCAAGACGCGGGGCTGTCGCCGCTTGTAACCGCTGACCTGCCCACTTTGGCAATCCGTGTGCCCGCCCATCCAGTCGCCCAACGCCTACTGGCAGAGTTTGACGGACCGGTTGCGGCCCCCTCTGCCAATCCCTCCGGCAAGATCAGCCCAACACAGGCGCAACACGTGATCGACGGTCTGACCGGTCGGATCGAGGCTGTGGTGGATGGCGGTGCCTGTGGTGTGGGCGTAGAGAGCACCATCTTGGGTCTTGGCGACGCCCCGACCCTGCTTCGTCCGGGTGGATTGCCGCAAGAAGCCCTAGAGATCGCCTTGGGCGGTCCGCTCGCAACCCGGTCAGAGGCAGACCCGCTGACCGCTCCAGGTCAGATGCTGTCACACTATGCACCCGGGGCCACCGTGCGTCTTAATGCAACGGAGACTTCGGACCATGAACGGCTGTTGGGCTTTGGCAACGTCGAAGGCGCCACACTCAATTTAAGTCCGGCGGCCGATCTGGTGGAAGCGGCTGCAAATCTGTTTCTCCATCTGCATGCCTTGGATGCACAGAGCGATGCGCCAATTGCAGTATCGCCGGTTCCAGACATCGGACTTGGCCGCGCGATCAATGATCGCTTACGCCGTGCGGCGGCTCCGAGAGACCACTAGGCGAATGTTTAAGCATGCCCCGCTGCTGCGCTTAACGTCAGAGGGTCCACCCCAATGCTTTTGAGTGCTTCCGCCCATTTTTGATCATTGGGCGTTTCAAAAATCAAACGATTTGTCGCCTCCGCCACCAGCCAGCCATTTTCGCTTATTTCGCGCTCTAACTGTCCCGGCCCCCAACCGCTATACCCAAGTAAGGTCAACGATTTAAGCGGGCCTTGTTGCTGCGCCATGTCATCCAGTATGTCCTGCGTTGTGGTCAGCGCAAATGCCTCCCCAACCTCCAGATTGCTCAGGTCGGATTTGTATTCAGGGGAATGCAACACAAAGCCACGCCCCGTTTCCACTGGCCCACCAAAGAACAGTTTTGCGCGAAATTCTCGGTGCTTTGGCGTGATAGAGAGCTGCTCAAACAGGTCCGCCAAGTTCACGCCGTCAATCGCTTTGTTGACAATCAATCCCATGGCACCGTCACCAGAGTGAGCGCATAGAAACACCACAGAATGTGCAAAACGCGGGTCGGACATCCCCGGCATGGCGACCAAAACCTGACCTGTGAGGTCCAGGCTGTTGTCAGTGCTGTCTGAGCTCTTCAAAACATCCCCTTAAGCAAGTGCTTGGTTTGCTTATTCAACATGTGATGTGCACACCTTATGCGCAAGAGGTAAGCAATCTGTTTCAATTTCCCACAAGTTTCTCGCCCAATTGTGAGTTGGATTTTATCTCAGAATGGCCCATGTCAAACCTATGATCAAATCCAACGCCCTCTTGGCTGCCGCCTTCAGCGCCGCAGTGCTGCCCGTCCAAACCACCGCTCAGTCTTTTGACCAGGTTGTTCAGGCGGAGGTGCTGCCCGGATGGCGCAACGACGATGGCACCCATATGGCGGCGGTGCGCATCACCCTCAATCCGGGTTGGAAAACATATTGGCGTGCACCGGGCGATGCGGGCATTCCTCCACAGATATCGTGGAAAGGTTCGCGCAATTTAGAGGATCTGTCGGTCACATGGCCCACGCCTGAGGTGTTTTGGCAAAACGACATGCGCTCGATTGGCTATACCGATGAGCTGGTGCTGCCCCTGAGTATCGCCCCCAAGAATGCAGGTGAGCCCGTGCGCCTGAAGGCCGTTTTGGACATTGGCGTGTGCCGTGATGTGTGCGTGCCACAGCGGTTGAAGGTAAAGGCCGAGCTGCCAGAAATTGGCGCCCGGGACGCGCGGATCGCAGCGGCTCTGGTCGATCAACCATTGACAGCAGATGAGGCAGGCGTTCGCAAAGTGACCTGTAGCCTTGCGCCGAGTGAATACGGTGTGATGCTTACAGCGCGCATTCACATGCCCGTCGTCGGTAATGCAGAAGTCGCCGTTGTGGAGACCGCTGACCCCGAAATTTGGGTGGCGGAAGGCACAACAACCCGGTCCGGCAATACTTTGGTCACGGAAACCGAAATGATGCACGTCACAGACAGTGCATTTATGGTGAACCGTTCTGATCTACGCTTTACCGTTCTGAGCGGCGGAGATGCGGTCGACATTCACGGCTGTTCGGGCTGACAGCCGGTCACACGATCAGGCGGAAACATTTGCGCGTCGGCTCCGCCACATCATCCAAACTGCGCCCATCCCATAGGCACATACCGAAGCCACGAGCGCGCCCGCGCAGAACAGCAGCAACGCCATGATGGGCGATGTCACCATCCCAAGGTATGGCAAGAGTGTCAGCAGAGCTGGGTGCAGCGCGCCATAGACCACCATCCAGCCCAAGGTAAGCACCATCCACGTTGCAATGGCCAGACCGCCCAAGACCACAGGTGCACGGATGCCTTTGGCGCGACGTCCACGGCCTAAGGCCTGCATCTGACGCGCAATGTCGCCCTGAATGGCGATGAGTGCAGGCACCACCAACAACACTAAGATCATGCCAAAACCCAGCCCATACACCAGTGTGATCACCGTAGGTTTCAGGAACTGAGCTTGCTGGCTGCGCTCAAACAAAAGTGGCATCAGACCCAAAACCGTCGTGGCTGTGGTCAGAAACACTGGGCGCAAACGGTCCGCAGCGCCATCGATGATGGAGGGCGCTATTCCACGATCAGCCGCGTAGTCATCAATGGTGGTGACCAAAACGATGCTGTCATTGATGATGATCCCGGTCATGCCCAACAGGCCGACGACGGTGAACATGCTCAGCGGCACCCCGTGGAAATGGTGGCCGTAGATTGTGCCAACAAGGCCGAAGGGAATGATGGCCATAACGACCATCGGTCGTGTCCAGCTTGAGAACACCCACGCCAGCACCAGATAGATGCCTGTCAAACACAGGATCAGCCCCGTACGCGCATCTTTGAGAAAATCGTCTTCTTGCTCTGACAGCCCGGCCATACGCCATTCGACCTGTTGTTCGCTGGCAATGGTGGGCAGAATGTCGCCGCGCAACTGCTCCAGAATGGCTTGGGCACGGGCGGGATCATCCTCAGAGATGTCGCCGGTGACATTGATCAGCCGCACGCCATTTTCGCGGCGCACGGTGCTAAAGCCTGTGCGGTTTTGCACGGTGACAATATCCGCAAGCGGCACATAAGCGCCTTGTGGCGTGCGCATCAAAGAGCCTTCTAAGAAATCCGCGGTTAGCTCCCCTGCAGGCAGTTCCACTCTGATGGCAGCGCTGCGGGGGCCGTCCGGGTAGGTGGCTGCTTCCAGCCCGTTCAGGCGGTGGCGCAATTCACGCCCCAGCGCATCAATCGAAAAGCCAAGCGCGCGGCCATGTGGAGTCAGATCAAGGATCAGCTCTTCTTTGTCATAGCTGAGATTGTCCTCGACCGCTGAGACTTCGCCAAATTGCTCCAAAGCGGTTTTGAGAGCCTCGCTGGCGGACTTGAGCGTGTCGCTGTCTGCGCCGTAGAACTCGACATCCAAGGCGTCCCCCCCCGGACCAGACCGCCATCCACGAAAGCTGATGGTTTCCACAAGCGGGTGGCGGGCAACACTGTCTTGCAGCTCGCCGACAAAGGCAAAACTCGAGTAAGGGCGCAAGTCGGCGTCGATGAGTTCAATCGCGATTCCGCCCAACAGATCAGGATCCAGCGAGGAGGCGCCGGGCAGCGAACGGCCAGAGTTGCCGCCAATTTCGGCGATCACATAGTCCAGCGGGTTGCGCCCGTAGCGCTCTTCATAGTCCCGACCCAGCGCCTCTGTGGCGCGCTGCATTTCTTTCATCATCGCAAGGCTGTCGGCGCGTGTGGCACTGGGCAGCATGGCAAAGTTACCGGTCACCGATCCCCGCTCTGGGGCGTTAAAAAACCGCCATTTGACATCACCGTTGATGAACAACGCGGCTTGTGAGGCCAGCGCGACAAGGGCCAGCGCCAACACCGGATAGCGCGCCCAAATCACAAACCGCATAAATGGACGGAACAGGTTCTCGCGCACTTTGCGAAAGCCTCGGTTCACATATTTGCTGGGAAGATCGTACCAGTTTTCCTTGGTGGATTTGGCAATCGCATGCGCCATGTGGTGTGGCAAGATAAGGAAACATTCTACCAAGGAGGCGATCAACACAACAATCACAGTAAACGGTATATCTGCGATCAGATCGCCAAATCGCCCCCCAATCGCAACGAGGCCAAAGAAGGCAATGACGGTTGTCAACGTCGAGGAGAACACCGGCATCGACATCCGCTGTGCAGCGTTCTCTGCCGCCACCATCGGAGATTCCCCCAATCGGCGTGCGCGGGCATCAGCGTGTTCACCCACCACGATGGCATCATCCACCACAATGCCCAAAGTGATGATCAAACCAAACAGCGAAATCATATTGATGGTAAGGCCGGCCATATACATCAGCGCCACAGCCGCAAACATTGCTGTGGGAATACCCGCCGCGACCCAAAAGGCCGTGCGCGCATTGAGGAACAAGAACAACAGCGCCAAAACCAGCCCAAGTCCCGTCAACCCGTTGTCGACCAGCAGGTTCAGACGTCCGGTGATGGCTTCGGCACGTGTGCGGATCAGCTCCAGCTTCACCCCTTTGGGCAGCGTGGCCTGCATCTGAGCGGCGACCTCTTCCACGGTTTCTTGAATGGCAATCGCGTCACCAGCATCAGAGCGGTCCACACGGATCGACATCGCAGGGTTCTCGCCCACAAAATAGGATCGGTTCCGATCCACGCCTTCTAAGCGGATCTCTGCAACATCTTCGACGCTGAGCTTTGTGCCATCTGGATTGGACCGCAGTACAATCGCGGCGATTTCATCAGGGGCACGCTTCTCTACACCGGTGCGCACGCGGGCAAAGGCGCCGGTCACATCCCCGGCCGGGTCGGCGTTCACCTCCTGCGAAATGGCATCAGCAATCTCGGCAATTGAAATGTCATGGGTGATCAGATCAACCGAGGACACTTCGACAATGGTCTGGCGCTCAGCAAGGCCGCGGATGGTGGTGCGGGTCACACCTTCTGCGTAGAGGCGAACCACAAATTCATCTGCAAACCGTGCCAGCTGATCGACGTCAACCGCACCAGTGATCACCACGTCGGTCACCCGATCACGCCATGCCCCTCGCCGCACCACCGGGTCATCAGCTTCGGCTGGCAAAGTGGTGATCGCATCCACTGCAACCTGCACATCATCGGTGGCACGCGCCATGTCCCAGCCCGGATCAAATTCCATTGTGATCTGGGCGTTGCCCTCGGTGGAGCGCGACGCGGTGCTTTCGACACCTTCAACCCCCAAAAGGGCGGGTTCCATGACCTGCACAATGGCAGCATCGACGTCCGCAGCCCCGGCCCCTTCCCACGAAACCGACACGGTCACGTTGTCGACAACGACATCTGGAAAGAACTGTGTGCGCATGCGCGGCATCGCGGCGATCCCAGCGACAATCAGCACCACCAGCAACAGATTGGCCGCGGTGCGATGGCGTGTGAAGTAACTCAGAATGCCGCTGGCGCGGTCGCCAATCTGCCGCATGATTTAGCCCCCCATCCGACTGCGAAGACGTTCGATCATTTGCGCGGGAACTTCGGGCTTGCTCAGCGCATCCAGAATGCGCTTTTTCGCGGCATCGGGCATGCGCCCGTTTGCCTCCACCGCCGCCACAAGCTTCGCGCGTTCCTCATCGCTGAGCGCGACCGTTGCCGGGGGGGCGACGACTGACGTGTCGCCTGAGATGGGTTTCACCGCAATGCCTTCGCCCAAGAGCGGCGTGCGCCGGCTCACCACCCGTTGCCCGGCCAGACCGCGTCCGCGCACCAGCACGTCGTCGCCTTGACGACGCACCAGGCGCACCTTGAAAGACTGTATCCGGTCACCTTCAGCCACCACCAGAACCTCGCCAGCGGCATTGATCGCAGATGCCGGAAGGCGGATCACATCGTCCAGTGCGGGTTCTTTGACACGCACGGTGACAAAATCGCCCGGCTTTAGTCCACGCGGGCTGTCAAGCCGTGCAAAGAGCACGCGCCCGGATTGCCCATCCCCCACCGCAGCCGCATCACGGGTGATCACACCTGTTGCGGTCAGATCTGCGCCAAACACATCAAGCGATACAGTCACCTCTGCGCGGTGCAGATCATCATTGTCATCCAGCAGCCGCGCATATTGAGTCGTGGAAATGCGAAATGCCACCTCCAGAGCCTCTGCATCAATCAAGGTGGCCAGACGTTCATTCATCGACACAAGTCCGCCCTGAACAATGGTCACCTCAGACAGAGTGCCGCTGAAATCAGCCGTGATCACGGTGTCATCCAAATCTTTTTGCGCCTCTGCGCGCTGAATATTGGTGCGATCCAGCCGGGTAACGGCCTGATCAATCCGCGCCTCAGCCTGTGCCAAGGCGCGTCGATTGGACAACACCGATTGTCGGGCGGCGGCCTGCGCCAGTTCGGCAACCTCCACGGCTGCGGCTGTGCCTACGCCGCGCTCTTGTAGGTCGACCTGACGGTCAAATGCATTTTGGCGCAGCGCCAATTGCGATTCTGCGGCGGCCAGTTCGTCCTGCGCCAACATCAGCGTGCGTTCGGCATCGCGCTGCTCGGCTTGTGCATCGAGCACATCATTGACCACCCGATCATAGGCATAGCGCGCTTTTGCCGGGTCAATTTTGACCAAGACCTCGCCCGCGTCTACCTTCACGCCATCCTCAAAATTGTCTGACAGCTGCACAACGTTGCCTGCGGCGGCGGCACGCACCTCAAGAGAGCGCCGACTTTGCACCTCGCCAAAGGCCACAAGTTCAGGGGTTTGCACGCCTGGCTGGGCCTCGATCACGTTGACGGTAAACACCCGCTCGCGCGCAGGGGGGCCGCTGCTGTCTTTTGACAGGCGCTCTTCAACCGCGCCACGCACCAGATTGCCTGCATACAACAGGAAGGCCGCCGTCACCGACAGCAAAAATAGCCCAGTTAAACTCTGCCGCAAAAATCTCATACGCTGCGCCTTTCCGCGTGGCCATTCATGCCCATGATGCGCCTGCCGCCGGTAAATGCCAAGGCAACGCTACCGTGATACGCACGACCGCAAATTTTCCGTCACATTTTCTGGCTTTAGATCAAAAAAAACCGCCACCGGTTACTTTCGCCGCAGATGCTCATCCAGACGCGGCATTATTTCCACAAAATTACAGGGCAGATGCCGATAGTCGAGCTGCGCCTGCAAAATACCATCCCATGCATCCTTACATGCGCCGGTGCTGCCGGGGAGCGCAAAGAGATAGGTGCCATTCGCCACCCCACCGGTGGCACGGCTTTGTACCGCGCTGGTGCCGATTTTCTGCATAGAGACCATGGTGAAGACGGTGCCGAACGCGTCGATTTCTTTCTCATAGACATCGCGATGGGCCTCGACTGTGACATCCCGTCCGGTGAGCCCTGTACCACCGGTGGAGATAATCACGTCGATGGATTTGTCGGCGCACCATGCGCGCAGCTGACCGGCGATCTCCGCACGCTCATCGCGAATGATTTTGCGATCTGCCAGGACGTGGCCCGCCGCCTCAAGACGCGCCACCAGAGTGTCGCCGGAGCGGTCCTCAGCCAGCGATCGCGTATCGCTCACCGTCAGGATGGCTATTTTGACCGGAATAAAGTCTTTGGTCTCGTCGATGCGGCCCATATGGGTCTCCTAGTTGGATGGATCGATGTCAAACCACATGCCGACAGGCCCAAGGTTCACCACACGGCTGTTGCCAACCATCGCCTCTTTGCGCCAGCAATCATGGATATGTCCGCACACAACCAGCGGCGGTGCGATGCGCTGAATGGCCTCAAGCACAGCTGTGGAGCCCAACGAGACGCCAGCTGAGGTGACGTCCACCACACCTTTGGGTGGTGAGTGGCTGATCAGGATGTCAGTGTCACCACATGCCGCCAACATGGCAGCGGCGGAGGGTTCATCCAAATCACATGACCAGTCTTTGAACGGCGTTACCGGAACCGCATATCCGAGGCCAAACAGACGCAGGCCTTCGAACTCATAGGCCTCGCCGTGCAGCACCGTTGCGTTGGTGGGCGCTGCCGCGCGCAGTTCCGCTTCGCTTTCGTTGTTGCCCGGCACCATTACGATTGGCGCAGCGATATCGGCGATCAACCCCAGCGCGCCTTCCAAATCCTGACGGTGGTTGGTGAAATCGCCAGCTGCGATGACCAGATCAGCCTCTTGGCTGGCAGCAACCAAACGGCGGGCTGCGGATGCGGCGCGGTGCAGGTCGGAAAACGCGAGAATTTTCAAGAAAGCTCTCCAAGTTTCGCTTTCAGGCTCAGCAAGTCTGCCCAAGCTTCGCGTTTTGCTTGGGGTTGTCGCAACAGGTATGCCGGGTGAAACATCGGTAGCACAGGTTTGCTGAAGGCCTCTTGCCACTGCCCCCGCAGCCGGGTGATGCCGCGCTTTCCAAAAGCGGCCTGACAGGCGATGTTGCCCATCAACACGATCACATCCGGGGCGACAATCTCTACGTGGCGCTCAAGGAACGGCAGCAACATGCCGATTTCACGCGCCTCAGGCTCGCGGTTTTGCGGCGGTCTCCATGGCAACACGTTGGTGATGTAAATTGCATCCCGTGACTGCGCAGCCTCGCGCCCCATATCAAGGGCGGCAAACATGCGGTCCAGCAGCTGACCTGCGCGGCCCACAAACGGCTTTCCGGCGCGATCTTCATCCCGCCCCGGCGCCTCGCCGATGATCATCACCCGCGCCGCTGGATTGCCATCAGAGAACACAAGTTTGCGGGCACCGCGTTTCAACTCACAATGCTCGAAGGCTGCCATCGCGGCCTCCAGCTCTTCGAGCGTTTTGACCGCTTTTGCAGCGGATTGCGCTTCTACAACCGGATCGATTGTCGGCGCGGCAACGGGCGGCGTGTCGTGTTCCGCAGGCGCACTGGCAGACTGCGCCATTTTGGGCGCTTCTTTTGGGGCCTCATATCGGTCAAACGGCCCATCCAAAATCGCCTCGGTCGCGCCCAGCTCCACCTGCCATTCCAGCAGCGCGCGTGCGGTGTGATAATCCAGTGTCTGAGCGTCAATTGCCGATTCCATGATGCCAGACTATCCCCTCGCCTCTGCAGACAAAAGAGCACATCGCGCCACACGCTTGCCCCGCCCTAAAACGCTACCTATAAGCAGGCCAACACCAGCATAAGGAACAGGCCATGCGCTTTGACCAAAAGCACCTTCTGGGGATCGAGCCCATGCGGCCCGAGGAAATCACAACCCTGCTGGATTTGGCGGATCAATATGTCGATCTCAACCGCCGCGAGCAAAAACACTCTGATGCTCTTCGGGGTCTGACGCAGGTCAATATGTTCTTTGAGAACTCCACGCGCACACAGGCCAGCTTTGAGCTTGCAGGCAAGCGTTTGGGCGCGGATGTGATGAACATGGCGATGCAGGCCAGCTCCATCAAAAAGGGGGAGACCCTGATTGACACCGCCATGACGCTAAACGCAATGCATCCTGATCTGCTGGTGGTACGACACCCCCATTCCGGCGCGGTGGATCTGCTGGCCCAGAAAGTAAACTGCGCCGTCCTGAACGCTGGCGACGGCCGCCATGAGCACCCGACGCAGGCCCTGCTGGACGCGCTGACCATTCGCCGCGCCAAGGGTCGCTTGCATCGTCTAAACATTGCGATTTGCGGCGACGTGGCCCACAGCCGCGTGGCGCGCTCAAACCTCATTCTGCTGGGCAAAATGGAAAACCGGGTGCGCTTAATCGGGCCGCCCACCTTGGTGCCCGCCAATTTCGCCGAGTTTGGGGCTGAGATTTATGAGGACATGGAAGAAGGTCTTCAGGATGTGGATGTGGTGATGATGCTGCGTCTTCAGAAAGAGCGCATGGACGGTGGCTTTATCCCGTCAGAGCGCGAATACTATCACCGCTACGGGCTGGATGCGGCCAAACTTGCCCATGCCAAAGATGACGCGATTGTCATGCACCCCGGCCCCATGAACCGGGGCGTGGAAATCGACGGCGAAATTGCCGATGATATCAACCGTTCCGTCATTCAGGAACAGGTCGAAATGGGCGTGGCGGTGCGCATGGCGGCGATGGATCTGTTGGCCCGCAATTTGCGTGCAGCACGCCAGTCAGCGCAGGACGTCACGGTATGAGCGAAGATCCCAAAGACCCTAAGATGTCCGGCCGGGTGGCCACAATTGCGCTGATCGTGATGTTTGCCTTTGTCGGCATGATGGTTTGGATCGGGGGTTAGACACGTGCTGATCTCGGCTTCTGAACGCGGTTTGGTGCGGCTCTTTGCCGTTGATCTGCCGTCAGAGCAGATACCCGCGTTTTGTGAGCCAATCTATGACGAGGACGGCGCGGTCATCCGTTGGCCGTTGATCGAAGCCTTGGGTGCGACCTATCTGGATCAAGATTTCGTCGAGATATTTGACATTGACGATCTCGAAGACCTTGGTCTGACCGGTTACATGACAGACGGTCTGGGCATTGCTGAGGCGGATTTGGTTGAAGATGGCGCACGGCTGTCGGCACAAACCGGCTGGGTTATGGTGATTGTGTCCTCCGCGTTCAAAGAAACGGAACAAGCCCTCAATCCACATAAACCCCTGCGGTGGCTGGGGACCTACAAAGAAGAAGGTGCACCTGTACATTTTGAGCCCTTAGTCAGCAACGCTGCGTCAGAGTCCGCACCGGAAGGTGATAAAACGCCGCCGCCCCCAAACCCGCGCAACCCATATGTGACGGTGATGGCGGCTTTGGTGGCGCTTCCCATTCTTGCTGTTTTGATTGGCGCTCTCGCGATGTGGATGTTTTGATGCCCACAGATCTCCCCCCCTCAATTGACATACAAGACGGCGAAAATACCCTTCATTTATGGCGCCCAGTGTTTCGTCTGTTTCTGACAAAGCTGGTCTTTGTTTCCTTTGTCACCGCACTTTTCCTAGGGGCATCTCTGGATCAAGCGTTTGACGGGCACGCGGCCCTGACATGGATCGGTTCAATGCTGGTTTCCATGGCATTTTACGCGTTTGTCTTTGACGACGTTTTTGAGTGGCGTCAGAGGCGCGGCGACCTTTGGGTACTCACAGATCGACGACTGATCTTTTTCAATCCGGCTGAAGAGGGGTCGCCGTCCAGTATTGATCTGGAAAAAATCCGCTCAGTAAAGCCATGGATGTTCTGGGGCATCCTTGTCCGATTGCGCCCTATTGATAGTGTGACGATGCTGTTCGTTCCAAATCGCAAGACCGTCCGCCAAGAGATAACAACAATCGTGTCGCGCAAGCCCCAAAACGACCAAAGCGGAGCCGTCGCGATATGATGACCTTAACCCCCACCGCAGAACTGCTTGACGGCGAAACCGTGCAACAAAGCTTCATGGCCGAACGCGCAACCTATCTGCGAACCAACGCATGGTTGGCCGCTGGCGCAATGGCCGCCGGAATGGGCATCCTCTGGGCCGTGGGCAACCCCTATGTCTGGACTGGCGCCGTGGGTGGTTTGGCCGCGGTGATGGTGCGCGCCGGCTACCTTATGTCTGACGAGATGGGTGTGCGTTGGGATCTGACCAACCAGCGCCTTTTGGGCCCCGGCGGACGCATGATCTCTCTGAGCACCATCGATGCCCTCAATAAATTGGGCAGTTTTGTGCAGGTGATCACCAAGACCGGCGACAAATATCTGATCAAGTATCAGTCCGACCCAACAGCCACGATCGCTGCAATCAATCGGCATCGCGAGGCCCACAAATGACGACCTGCGCCTTTCCCCTAATTCCCCTTCTCGTTTCCTTTTACGGAGCCCCGCAATGAGCACGCTTTTTTCCAACGCCCGCATCATCAACCCGACAGACGGAACCGATGCGGCAGGCTGGCTTTTGGTTCAGGACGGGGTGATTGCCGCCACTAGCCAAGACGCCCCCCCCACAGCTGAGACCGTGATCGACTGCGGCGGCAAATGCCTTGCGCCGGGGATTGTGGATATTGGCGTGAAGGTCTGTGAACCCGGCGAGCGCCACAAGGAAAGCTACAAGACTGCGGGCGCGGCGGCGGCGGCAGGTGGCGTGACCACCATGGTGACGCGGCCCGATACGCTTCCCGCCATCGACACACCCGAAGTGCTGGAATTTGTCGAGCGCCGCGCCAATGAGGCCGCGCCGGTGAATGTCTTACCCATGGCCGCACTCACCAAGGGGCGCGAAGGGCGGGAAATGACCGAGATCGGCTTTCTGATGGACGCCGGTGCTGTGGCCTTCACCGATTGTGATCACGTGGTGCGTGACACCAAAGTGTTGTCGCGCGCGCTGACCTATGCGCGGTCTTGTGGCGCCTTGGTGATTGCCCACCCACAGGAGCCGACCCTTTCATCCGGCGCCGCAGCCACATCCGGCAAGTTTGCAGCGCTGCGCGGACTGCCCTCAGTGTCGCCAATGGCCGAGCGCATGGGGCTGGACCGTGACATCGCTTTGGTCGAGATGACTGGGGCCAAATATCACGCGGATCAGATCACCACCGCCCGCGCCCTACCTGCTTTGAAACGCGCCAAAGCCAATGGCTTGGATATCACCGCAGGCACTTCGATCCATCACCTGACACTCAATGAGTTGGATGTGGCGGACTATCGCACCTTCTTCAAAATCAAACCTCCGCTGCGGGCGGAAGACGACCGGGTGGCGCTGATCGAGGCGGTAAAATCCGGATTGATTGATGTGATTTCGTCGATGCACACACCTCAGGATGAGGAGAGCAAGCGGTTGCCGTTTGAAGAGGCCGCTTCCGGAGCAGTGGCGCTGGAAACCTTGTTGCCAGCGGCGTTGCGACTGTATCAAAATCAGCAATTGACCCTGCCCGAGCTGTTTCGTGCTTTGTCGTTGAACCCAGCCAACCGCTTGGGGTTGGCCAGTGGCCGCATCGCCGAGGGCGCGCCTGCGGACCTCGTGCTGTTTGACCCGGACGCCCCCTTTGTTCTGGACCGTTTTAAGCTGCGGTCTAAATCCAAAAACACACCGTTTGACGGCGCCCGAATGCAGGGTAAAGTTCTGGCGACCTACGTGGCTGGCGAAGCCGTTTACCGGAGAGATTGATGCCGATCATTGAAACCGCGCCCTTTGGGCTGATCCTCTGGGCTGTGATGGGCTATCTGCTAGGGTCCATCCCCTTTGGCATGGTGCTGGCCAAAATCATGGGCTTGGGCAACCTGCGCGACATCGGGTCGGGCAATATCGGTGCAACCAACGTGCTGCGCACTGGATCCAAAAAGGCGGCCGCTTTGACCTTGGTGCTGGATGGCGGCAAAGGCACTGTTGCGGTGCTGCTTGCCCGTGCCATGGCAGGCGAAGATGCCGCGCAGATGGCTGGCTTGTTGGCGTTTTTGGGCCATTGTTACCCCGTCTGGCTTGGCTTTAAAGGTGGCAAAGGCGTGGCGACATTCCTGGGACTGATGCTGGCCTTGGCGTGGCCTGTGGGCATTGCGTGCTGCCTGACGTGGCTGGCGACAGCCGCCGTAAGTCGTATTTCCTCACTCTCAGCGCTTGTGGCCGCTTGCAGCAGCGCGCTCTGGATGGCGATTTTCGGATATACATCCGCTATTGTACTGGCGGTTTTCTTAACGGTGATTGTGCTCTGGCGACACAAAGAGAACATTGCGCGCCTGCGCAATGGGGAAGAACCCAAGATCGGCGCGAAGAAAGCTTGAGACATCAACGGGATCGGTATTTTCGCAAAAACTACAACAAACCCGACTTGACGAAATCACCTTATGCGGGCAAAATTACCCTACGTTAATGAGCTAAAATAACTAACGACCACGCATTGGCCCGCGACCCTGAATTCTTAAGGGGAGGCCGTGCGAAACCATTCAGACCATTGAACGCGTAATTTTGTGTTCGCCCTATTCGGACCCACACGTCTTGTCCGGATTTTCAACTGCGGAACGACCAAGACAGACCTACTTAAGCGTCTGGAAGATTGTATGTTTAGGAATGAGCGGCGCGCGTATTGCGTCGCGCGAGACGACGGCCCACACCTCGCCGTCAATCGGGTGCGCGCCCCAAGCGTAACGAGTTTTTTGGTAGAAATATTGGGGGCGCGTGCCTGTTTGCTGTAAGACACTCACTGGGCACACACTCAGACTGGCAACACACGCTGTCTTACATATCGATGTTTGGGTGCTATTCAGCTGCGTCCATTGTCGCATAAGGCGACAACGCGGAGGATGAATCTGGCCGCATGGTGGCCACCAGTTCCGCCACAGTGATCCCAAATTTTCGCATCTGTGACCGGTTTATGATAACGCCACTTTTTGTGAGATACAGCCAATCAGTCACACGCAAGCGGTGTCCTCCGGCCTCTTGCGATAGAACAATTGTGTACGTCATACGTATGGAAGCGCCGGAGACTTCGCCCTTGGCCTCGCCGATGATGTCGTCTGCGGTGGCTGTGAAATGGGTGTCATCCAAAATCGTCAGGGCCCACTCGCGCTTTTGCTGTTTGCCGTTGGAATAGGTAAACGCCTCTGTCAATGTGCCAGTGTTGCCGCTCCAAGTCCCTTCCATACGCGCCACAAAACTGTTGCTCACTCGGCCGTTGGGACCATAGATCAATCCCTCAGATGCAATCACACCACTCAGGTGCTGCTTCAATGAGATCTTTGGGCTCAGCGCAGCGTAATCTGCCGGTGTTTGTGCCCGAAAGCTCCAAATTCGGCCCTTTAACACAAGGACTCCAAGTAGTGCGAACATCAAGATCATCAATAGTTTCATGACTCTGCCCCTTCAGAAGGCAATGCCAGCACCAAGGCCAGCGCAAAAAGTTTCAACACACAGGGCACCACCGCATAAGCCACGTTAAGTGCCAACAAAGCTTCTGACGTATTGGCGGCACCTGGGACAAACCCACTGATCTGTAGCAAAGGCAACGTCACAAACGCCGCCAAGGCCAAAGCCAGCTTACCCGCAAAAGACCAAACGCCAAACGCAAGCGACGCGCTCAATCGCGCCTGTGTAAGGGATACGGAGAACAGAGCCGGAAGGATCACCATGTCCGCTCCCAAAGCGGCACCAGAGGCCAAACAAATGATCGCGAACCCCGCCAAATTGCCCGGCCCCATAAAAGCCGCCCCCACAAAACCGCATATGGCCAAAGGCATCGCGATCAACAATGCCCGGCGGCCCCCAAAACGCCGGGCCACGCGTGTCCAGACAGGAACGCTCACACCAGCGCTTAGGAAAAAGAGCACCAAAAGTGGTCCCGCGGCTCCGGGCAAGGCAAGCCTGTCCTCCACAAAGAACAAAAACAACGTGGAGGTGATTGCGACTGGTAAGCTGTTGACCAGTGCCAGAAACAGCAGACGCGCCGCGCCCGACTGTTTCAATGCGGCCAAAGAAAATCGCTCCCCCGCCACCACGGGCCGTCGCCAGATCGGAGCAGACAGCAGACACAGTCCAAATGCGCACAGACCCATCGCGATGCCAAATGCACCGTAGCCCTGCCCCGACGCCCCAAGCCCGACCAGAGCGGTTGGTAACATCGCCGCCAAAACCACCCCGGCCAGCATGCCCGCCTCTCTCCATCCGGCCAATTGCATCAGCGCGGCAGGGGTCTGCGCGGAGGCCAAAGTGGCGCTGCGCCCATAAAGCAGGATCATGCCGAGGCTATAGGCTGAAAACAGAAGCACCAGAACAGCAGCCAGAGGCATCAGCCCACTGGCAGGTACAAGTGCTCCGGAGAATAACACTGGAAACCCAATCGCCAAGCCACCGCCCGCGAGCACAGCAAACAGCAATTGTGCATTGGGAAACCGATCAATCAACCAGCCGATCGCAGGATCTTGCACCAGATCAATCACCCGAATGGCCAGCAGCAACCCGCCCAGCGTTGCAAGGCTGATGCCAAGTTCCACGGACGCAAAGCGTGGCAAGTGGATATAGAGCGGCAGACCCGCCGCCGCCAACATCCCCGCGTAAAGACTCACGCGCGGATAGACCCCTTTGTTCGAAACAGGTTGGGCGGCGGTCGCCATCAGATCAGGCGCTGTCGCGTATCAAACGGGCATCGGCATCCAGTTGGACACTTGGCTCATGTGGTGTGGCGGCAACGGCCCGCTGCACAGCGTCCTGCTGAGTGTTCATCAGATCCACAACCTGCATCGCGCTGTGAATGCCATCTTCATGAAATCCATGGCGATTGTAGGCGCCTGCAAACCACGTGTTATTGAGCCCCTGCATGCCGCGTATTTCAGCCTGAGCTTTCAAAGCGGCCTTGTCAAACACCGGATGTGAAAAGGTGACGTCGTCATAAATCGAGTCTTGCGCAATGGGTTGCGTCGGATTGAGCGTCACAAACAACGGGTCGCTTTCGTCGATATTCTGCAGCCTGTTCATCCAATAGGTCACCCCGATGGCGCCATTTTGTGACCGGTAGGCCCAGCTGGACCAGCATTTCTTGGTATGCGGCATGACGCTCGGATCGCAGTGCAGAACCGCGCGGTTGGGTTGATAGCGAATTGCTCCCAACGCAGCACGCTCTGCCGCAGTTGCTGTTGATCCCAAAATAGCCAACGTCTGATCGGAATGGCAGGCAAAAATGATCTCATCAAACGTTTCCGGTGTGGCGTCGCCTGATGTGACTGTGACCCCCGGCAAGCCTTGCTCGCCCTGAAGTCCGCGCGCAACATGGCTTACGGGCGTGTTGAGGTGAATGGTACAGCCGCGTGCCCGCAATGCCGTCTCAAGGCGACGCACATATTCAATGCTACCGCCATCCACTGTCCACCATTGATGCTGCTTGTTGCCCGCCAGAAGCGCGTGGTTTTTGAAGAACTGCACCAAAGACTTCGCTGGAAACTGATCCACTTCCGTCGTCGGCGTCGACCAAATTGCGCCACACATCGGCAGCAGATAGTAGTCTCGAAACCAGTCTCCAAGCCCGAGCTCTTGCACCAGCTCGCCAATGGTTTTGTCGTCGTTTTGAGCCGCAGCCTCTGCCTGTTTTCCAAACCGCAGAATATCGGCAATCATTCCGTAAAACTTGGGACGCAACAAATTGCGTTTCTGTGCTGCAATGGCCCCAAGCGTGCTCAATCCGTATTCCATCCAACCGCTGTTGATACTGGCGCCAAAGCTCATCTCGCTTTTGACAACGGGCACATCCAACTCGTCAAAAAGCTGAGTCAGATATGGGTAGGTCGCGTAGTTGAACACGATGAACCCTGTGTCGACAGGCTGCGTGCCGTTGCGCCCTGCCATCACCGTGCGCGCATGCCCACCGAGGCGGTTGTCAGCCTCAAAAAGAGTCACATCGTGAGTTTCAGCCAGTGCATAGGCCGCCGACAAGCCCGAAATCCCGGAACCGACAATGGCAATCTTGCGGCGTGCATTTGGTGACTGATCAAACATGGGTCTCTCTTTTTTCTGATCGTTTGAAAGGAATTACGTCCCGAGACCATGGTTGGTTCACTTTGCGTAGCGGCCATTTTGCCACCTCGATCAGGGGGGACCAAATAACACAGATTGTCAGCGGGTTTTGTGATCTGAGGTACACACGCTATCGTATCTATACCATGACGTTTGAACACATACAGGGCCATACGACCCACGCCCGACGTGGCGCGCTGAAAAACGCGTTCCGCTATGGCGTGGATTTCGTTTTGACGGAAATCGGTCACGACCGCCCGCCTGCCCTGTTGTCCCGCAACGCATTCAACCTATGGTCGTTGTGGGACCACCGACATGGTGGCGTGCGCGACAAAGGCCACGGGGTGGCATGGTTTCGCGACTTGCTTCAGGCGCGCGGGTTTCCTTTGAAGAGCGCGCGACTGATGCTGCTGACTCAGCCCAGCTTTCTCTGGTTTCACTTCAACCCGGTGAGCTTTTGGATTGCCATGATCGATGATGCGCCTTGCGCCTTTGTGGCTGAGGTGAACAACACCTTTGGTGACCGCCATTGCTATTTCTGCGCGCATGAGGACTTCCGGCCTATCTTGCCTGCTGATGAACTCTGCGCTGAAAAACTCATGCATGTGTCTCCTTTTCAGGTTGTGTCTGGCACCTACCGGTTTCACATCGCCCTGCCCCCAGACAGGGTGCGCATCCGCATCGCTTATGAACGAGGCGGCGAAGGTGTGATTGCCACGCTGACGGGGCCGCGCAAACCGGCCAGCAACCGCAGCCTTCTGTGGGCCGCCATCCGCCGACCGCTGGGGTCGGCGAGGGTGGTTGCGCTTATCCATTGGCAAGCGGCAATCTTATGGGCCAAAAGAGCGCCATTTCTCAAAAAACAACCCGCACCCGATACGCTTTTGTCAGAGAGCGTGCCGCAGAATCCTCAATCGGCGCAGACCCAATGACAGATTTCGCAGGCAAAACCTTCTGGCTTGTGGGGGCCAGCGAAGGATTGGGGCGCGCCCTTGCGCAACAGTTGAGCGCGAAAGGCGCACATCTGGTCTTATCTGCCCGCAACGGCGCACGATTGGCCACGCTTGCGGCCACGCTGCCAAATGCGCGGGTGTTGATTTTGGACGTTACAGATACGGCGGCGGTTGAAGCCGCTGCAAAGTCTATCGGACCTATAGATGGGCTCATTTACAATGCTGGCGCCTATGTCCCGATGTCGACCAAAGACTGGAACAAGGAGGCCGCGCTCACTTTGGCAGATGTGAATTTCATGGGAGCGCTGCGTGTTTTGGGCGCGATCTTGCCGGGTTTTGTGGCACGCAACGCAGGCGACATAACCTTGGTGGGCTCACTTGCAGGGTATCGAGGATTGCCAAAAGCCATTGGCTATGGCGCCAGCAAAGCCGCCATTGTCAGCCTCGCGGAAACCATGCGCCACGATCTCAAGGATACGGATGTAACCGTACGTTTGGTCAATCCTGGCTTCATCAAAACGCGACTGACGGATAAGAACACATTTAAGATGCCGATGCTGATGACTCCAGATCAGGCAGCAGGCCACGTTGTGCGGGCGATGAGCAAAAGACGCTTTCGCACGGATTTCCCGCGCCCCTTCTCTTGGGTTCTGCGTGTCGTTCAATACATGCCAGATTGGGTTGTTTACCGCGGTAAGTAGCGTCCCGCAGTCCTGCGCGCTCACCCGCGAGCAACGGATCGAGCGCTGTTTCGCGCTCAGATCCGGAAAATTGGCTGCAACAGACGCGGCATAAACGCGTTGAAACGCAAGCGGGCATCCGTCGCAGCAAGACAAATGCAAGGAGACCCCGGAGCCGCCACAGGGGTATGCTCCAGTGTTTCATCCGCCATTTCGACATCCCCCACACCGAAGGTGCCGGTTTCATCGCTGAAGCTGCCTTGCAACACCAGCGTCATCTCAAGCCCATTGTGACCGTGATCGGGCACAGCTTGTCCCGGCGGAATATACAAAAGCCGCACGCTGCCGTGCTTGTCCGATGCCAGAATGTCCTGACGCACACCCATTCCCAGCGTCTTCCAACGCGGTTCCGCACCTTTAAGGAGCGCCATCACAGGCGCCGGATAAGGGCTTGAGCCATGAAAGCTCGGGGTCTCGGGAATGGGATCATCCAACATCGCCATCACCGAGGTTTTCATCGCAACAGGAACGTCTGCGGCGCAAGCGTCTTCCAACACAAGACCACCCACGGTTTCATGGGCCTCCACCACAGCACGGCTTTCCTCAGACAGGGAAATATGCGCGGCCACGACAACTGAAAATGCGTGTGGCAAGGTGCCAGTGGCATATGCAGCAAGCATCGGTTCGGGAATATGATGGCGGATAGCTGTCATTCGCTCAGGTCTTTCAACTCGTGCCTTAGGCGCTGAAGGCCAAGGCGTATGCGTGATTTGATGGTGCCGAGTGGCAGGCCAGTCTGTGTGCTGATCTCCTGATGGGTCAGCTCCCCCAGATAGGCCTTTTCGATCACCTCCCGCTGGTCCGGTCTTAATTTTTGTAGCGCTTTGCGCAATTGACCGGTTTCTTCTTGCATGGCCACGATTTGGCTAGCATCGGGCTCAGCCTCGGGCTCTTCTTTTAGTGCTTCCGGCATCGGCCGGTTCTCTTTACGCGCCACGTCGATCTGACGGTTGCGCACAATCTGATAGACCCACGCCGACACTTGAGCGCGGTGGGGGTCAAACATATGCGCCTTGCGCCACAAGGTGAGCATGACGTCCTGAACAATCTCTTCGGCCTGCGCCGCGGAGGTCCCGTTGCGCATCACAAAGCCCTTCAGGCGTGGCGCGAAATGGTCAAACAGCCGCGAAAAGGCCGCCTTGTCTCGATCATCGCGCACTGCGATCATCCATTGTGTTTCTTGGGTGGGCACTGCTTTGGCCTGCGTCACATACGGACTTTCTTTTTTACGCGATCTCACAGCAGTGTGCCGGGCGCGGGGTTTATCAAGCGTTGCAGTTACCATATCCTCATTACGCGCGTTTGCGCAAAGCGGATCATACCTTCTCGGAAAAATCTTTGAATTTTCTCACAGCCCTTCGGCACGGCATTTGTCGTAAGGGCGCTGTCCGCCCATACGACAAAGATATTTTCGCCAGAAAACAGCTGCAAAGCATGGGAGGTGTTGCGAAAAAGAACATCCGAGCCTGAGGCAGAAACCGTTGCGGACCGCTTCGAATTTATGAGCTACTTTCCAAGTGCCCCAACTCCGTTAGGACCCGTTTGGCCACGCGGAAACACTCCAGCGACTGAGGCACTCCGCAGTAGATCCCAACGACGTGAATGATCGAACGTACTTCGTCAGCACTGACACCATTGTTCAGCGCGCCTCGAAGATGGATCTCCCATTCTGTCATTTTGCCCAGCGCAGCAATCATGGACAGGTTCATCATAGAGCGGGTTTTGGCATCAATTGTTTCGTCGCCCCAGCCAAAGCCCCAACACCAAGCCGTCATCGCTTCCTGAAATGGACGGTTGAAATCGTCCGCCGCATCCAGCGCTTTCTCCACATATTCCGCACCCAACGTCGCTTTGCGCGCCGCAAGACCTTTGAGGAACATCTCTTCATCCATGCTCATGTCGTGCCCTTTCAGTCTGTTCAAAATCCCCGGCGCACCGGGCTCTTTGACATGCTAAGGTGCAGAGGTCCGCTTGCCCAAGGGCTTTTCGACATTTGACAAAAGAAACGCGGCTTTAGTCCAATGAGCGGCGCAATAAACAATGCTGAACACGCCCCGGGAAATCACTGACAATCCCATCCACACCGATATCGATCATGCGGTTGATTTCCCGCACACCGTTGACCGTCCAGGCGTTGACCAAAAGGCCAAGATCATGCGCCTCTGTGACCAAGTCTTGGGTCACGTCGAGGAAAAACGGGCACCACATCTGACCGCCGGCATCAGCCACAGCCTGAGGAAGTGACACCTTTAGTTGCGTCAAATCCGGCATCACAGTGCGATCCGCTGTTTGCGGCGTGTCAGACATCGGTTTGGGCAGATACGACAGATAAGAGGTCGGCAGGTCTGGGGCCTGCGCGCGACACTCATCCAAAATCGCCCAATCAAAACTGTGCATGGCCACACGATGCGCAACACCCGCCGCGCGTACTTCTTTGATCACGGCGGCCGCCATATCGTGGCGTTCTTGTGCCATGTCCGCGGCGTTTGGATCGGTTTTCATCTCGATAAACAGATGCAGCCCTGACTGCTCAGGCGCGGCCGTGAAAGCCAGAACCTCAGCCAAGGTTGGCACTTTGGCCGTTGGCAACGTCGCCTGATCGTCAAAACGCCGACCGTAGTCGGTGCCCCGGTTCGCAGCGCCAATGTCACAAGCCATCACTTCGGCCAGTGTCAGCTCCGACACCCAAGGCCCCGGATCCGGCAGCCAATGCCCATCCCCGCCGCGCGCCAAAGACCCGTCCAGCGTGTGGTTGTGTACCACAACCGGCACGCGGTCTTTGGTCATCACCACGTCAAATTCTATAGAGGCAACACCGATCGTCTGACAGAAGGCGAAGCTTTCCATTGTGTTTTCCGGCAGCACGCCACGCGCGCCGCGATGACCCGACACTCTTGGTCCCGCCGATGTCGCGCGGAATCCGTCCAACTGTACAAACTGGCTCATCACCCGATCCGTTTTTGCGTATCCGGCGCAAAGAAATGCAAACTTTCCGCCGGCGCCTCAAATTGCATGACGGTGCCTGACTCTGCGACCACGTGGCCGGGCAGGCTTACCACCATCTCCGTGTCAGTACCGTCCAACACACCGTGCAGCAAGGTGTTGGCCCCCAATTGTTCCATCAATTGCACTTGTACATGGATCGCCCCGTTTGGGCTGAGTGCGAGATGTTCAGGGCGTATCCCCAAAACAATCTGGCCTTGCGCATCGCCACCGGCAAATGAAGTGCCATTTTCCAAGGTGACGGTCCCACCGGCCACCTGCGCCGGCACAAAGTTCATCGCCGGGCTGCCAATAAAGCCTGCCACAAACATCGATTGTGGTCGGTCGTAGAGCTCAATTGGTGTGCCGAATTGCTCAACATAGCCACCATTGAGCACCATCAACCGATCACCAAGCGTCATGGCCTCAACCTGATCGTGGGTTACGTAGATCGAGGTCACACCCAGTTTTTGCTGCAGCTTGCGAATTTCAAGACGCATCTGCACACGCAACTTGGCGTCAAGGTTGGACAGCGGCTCGTCAAACAAAAAGACCTGTGGATCGCGCACAATCGCGCGGCCCATGGCCACACGTTGGCGTTGACCACCAGACAGCTGGCGCGGTTTGCGCTCCAGATATTGACGGATTTCCAGAATGTCAGCCGCTTCTTCAACCCGACGGTCAATCTCCGCTTTGCTGATTTTGCGAATTTTGAGGCCATACGCCATGTTTTCGCGCACCGACATATGCGGATACAAAGCATAGTTTTGAAACACCATTGCGATGTCTCGATCGGCTGGTTCGAGATCGTTCACGGTCCGGTCGCCGATGTGAATGTCTCCGCCGGTGACGGTTTCCAGCCCCGCCACCATGCGCAGTAGCGTGGATTTGCCACAACCGGATGGTCCGACGATCACAACAAACTCGCCGTCCGCGATTTGGCCGTCAATCTGATGAAGCACCTCTGTGTCGCCATAGGCTTTCACAAGGTCTTTAAGTGTAATGGTTGCCATGGTGGTTTGCCTATTTGTCTGTCTCTGTCAGCCCTTGCACGAAGAGCCGTTGCATTCCGATCACCACAAAAACAGGTGGGATCATCGCCAAAAGTGCGGTCATCATGATGATGTGCCATTCCGGCGCTTGTTCTGCCGCCTCAAGCATTTCTTTGATGCTCATCACAATGGTGGTCATGTCGGTATCCGTCGTGATCAACAACGGCCAGAGGTACTGGTTCCAACCGTAGATAAACAAGATCACAAACAGCGCAGCGATGTTGGTGCGGCTGAGCGGGATCAGGATATCCCAAAAGAACCGCATGGGCCCTGCCCCATCGATGCGCGCGCTTTCCAGCATCTCGTCTGGCACCGTCAGGAACACCTGACGGAACATAAACGTCGCCGTGGCAGAGGCGATCAGCGGAACAGACAAACCCCAGTAGCTGTTGAGCATGCCGAGATTTGCCACCACTTCAAAGGTGGGCAAGATGCGCACCTCAACCGGCAACATCAGCGTGATGAAGATCATCCAGAAGAAGCCCATGCGGAACGGGAACTTGAAGTACACAATCGCAAAAGCCGATAGAAGCGAGATGGAGATCTTGCCAAAGGCAATCATCAAAGCCATCGCCATCGAGTTCAGCAACATCCGCCAAACGGGCGCGCCGGAAGAACTCGATAGGCCCGTGCCAAACAGAGTCTCTTTGAAATTGGACCAGAAATACGGCCCCGGCAGCATCGGGATGGGGGCTTGGGTCATGCGCACCGCGTCATGGGTGGCCGCCACAAAGGTGATCCAGATCGGCAACGCAACGATGGCGATACCGAAAAGCAGCACAAAATGGGACACCAATGTGAGGATGGGACGATTTTCAACCATCAGTATTCCACCTTTCTTTCAACATAGCGGAATTGAACCACGGTCATGATGATGACGAGGAACATAAGGAT
Organism: Shimia sp. NS0008-38b; assembly: GCF_040370365.1. Taxonomy (NCBI): domain Bacteria; kingdom Pseudomonadati; phylum Pseudomonadota; class Alphaproteobacteria; order Rhodobacterales; family Roseobacteraceae; genus Shimia; species Shimia sp. NS0008-38b. The sequence goes on from NZ_BAABWQ010000004.1 coordinate 639,521, forward strand.
CACCGATTGCGCGGCAGAGCCTCCAAGATCAAGACCAACAAATCCGTCGTTAAACACCTTGTAGACAAGGATGGTGGTGCTGTTGGCCGGGCCACCTTGGGTGATCGCATGGATGATGCCAAACGTGTCAAAGAAGGCGTAGACCGCGTTGATGACCAACAGGAAGAAGGTCGTGGGGGAGATCAGCGGGAAAATAAAATCTTTAAACCGCCGCACTGGTCCTGCACCGTCAATGGCCGCCGCCTCGATCACCGACCGTGGGATGGATTGCATTGCGGCAAGATAGAACAGGAAGTTGTAGGCGATCTGCTTCCACGCTGCGGCAAAAATCACAAGCGTCATCGCTTGGCCGCCGTTCAGATAGTGGTTCCAGTCAATACCTGCGAAGTCCAATATGTATGGGAAGATGCCCAGCGTCGGGTTGAACATAAACACCCACAGCGCACCAGCCAGAACCGGCGCCACCGCATAGGGCCAAATCAGCAACGTGCGATACGCCGTTGCGCCGCGCACAATTCGGTCAGCAAACCCAGCAAGGATGAGTGCCAATGACATAGACAGGATCGCCACAGCGGCACTGAACATCAGCGTGCGCCAAAAGCTGTCGAGATAGTGCGAGTCTTGGAACAACAACTCGAAGTTCTCAAACCAGACAAACTCTGTCGACAGCCCAAAGGCGTCTTCAATCAGAAAGGATTGATACACGGCCTGCAAGGCAGGCCAGATAAAGAACACAAGCGTGATGAGGATCTGAGGGGCCACCAGCAGAAAAGGCAGCACCGAAGACGGGAAATGGACGCGTTTAAGCATGTCGCCCCTTAAAAGATGAGGTCGTTATACGGAAAAAGCGCCCAGCAGCTTTACAAGCCACCAGGCGCCAGGAGTTACCCGTCTTATTTTGCTGAGCGCTCGAACTTGCGCAGCAGGTCGTCACCGCGTTTCGCGGCCGCGTCCAATGCTTCTTCAGCGGATTTGTCACCAGCCCAAAGCGCTTCCAGCTCTTCGTTGATCACGTCACGCACCTGAACGAAGTTACCGAAGCGGATGCCGCGGGAGTTCGCTGTTGGTGTGTTCAGGCTCAACTGTTGGATCGCAGTGTCTGTGCCCGGGTTGCTTTCGTAGAAACCCTGCTCTTTGGACAGTTCATATGCCGCTGTGGTGATTGGCACATACCCAGTTTCCTGGTGCCACCAAGCTTGCACTTCTGGGGACGCGAGGTAGGTCATGAACTGCGCCAAGCCTTTGTACTCGTCGCTTTCATGTCCAGCCAGAGCCCACAAGGTAGCGCCGCCAATGATCGAGTTCTGCGGTGCGTCTGCAACAGATGTATCCAGTGGCAGCATTGTCTGAGCGAAGTCAAAGTCAGCTTGCGACACCATGGAGCCATAGTAAGCGGAGGAGTTCATCCACATGCCACATTCACCATTGGTGAACAGCGGCAGGGAGTCGCCGCGGCGGCCAGCATATTTGAACAGGTTGCCTTCAGACATCGCAGCGATGTCACTCAGACGTGCCTCAACAGCGTCGTTGTTGAACGTGAACTCTGTGTCAAAACCGGCAAAACCGTTTTCTTTGGTGCCCATTTCGATGTTGTGCCATGCGGAGAAGTTCTCAACCATGACCCAAGACTGCCAACCGAAGCTGAAGCCACAATCCATGCCATTGTCGACAAGCGCCTGAGACACGGTTTTCATGTCGTCCCAAGTTTTTGGCGCTTCAACACCGGCCGCTTTCAGAGCGTCAGCGTTGTACCACAAAACAGGTGTTGAGGAGTTGAACGGCATGGACAGCAGTTCACCCTCAGGTGTCTGGTAGTAAGAAATCACAGCTGGCAAGAAATCAGACTTGTCAAAATCTTCGCCTGCATCCGCCATCATCTGTTCGATAGGGTAGATCGCGCCTTTGGCAGCCATCATGGTTGCAGTGCCAACTTCGAAAACCTGAACCAAATGTGGGTGCTCTTTGGCGCGGAACGCAGCCACAGCAGCCGTCATGGTTTCGGTGTAATTGCCTTTGTAGGTCGGTACAATTTTGTACTCAGACTGGCTTGCGTTGAAGTCGGACGCCATCTTGTCGATGCGTTCGCCGTTGGCGCCGCCCATGGCGTGCCACCAGTTGATCTCGGTCTGCGCAAAACCTGCGCCGGCCATCAGGCTGGCCAGTGCCACGCCAGAAAATGTCGCTTTTGTGAAATTCATATCTCGGTTCCCCTCGGTGAATTGACTAAATTTCGTGCAAAGCATTTGCTAGGTGCTGAAATAATTCAAGTTAAATATTTACGACACAAACATAACTTAGCGTTATAAACAGCACGCAAACATGTAAAAAATGGAACAATTTGCAGGGATTCGGCCTATGAAATTTCAGATCAGACAACTCGAAGCTTTCCGCGCTGTGGCCGAAAACGGGTCCATCACCAAGGCCGCGGAGGTGCTTGGCGTGTCGCAACCTGCGGTGAGTCGGTTGATGTCAGACTTCTCAAAATCGGTGGGATTTGAACTTTTTCAACGGAGGCGCGGCGTGCTGGAACCCACAACTGACTCCCGCTACCTTCTCGCTGAAGTCAGCCGTATTCTGGACAGATTGGATCACCTTGATGATCTGCGCCGCGACATTGCAGAGCGCAAAAGCGGTCATATCCGGGTGGCCTGTTTGCCCGGTTTTGCCACCAGCCACCTGCCCGGCGTGCTGGTTGATTTCCTGAGCGACCGGCCGGGCGTGACTGTGACACTTGAACCCGACCGCCCCGAACGCATTCTGGAGTGGATCATCGGCGAGCAATATGACTGTGGCATCACTGATGGCTTTGCCGGACACCCGGCAACCGACGCCACGGATGTGCCGATTCGGTCGGTTTTGATCATGCCCAAAGGTCACCCACTGGAATCCAAACCCTTGCTAACACCCGCCGACATCCGCAATGAAAAGCTGATCCATTCCCGCAGAGACAGCCCCTTTTTTCGCCAGCTTGAACGCGCGTTTGCTGACGACGGGGCCGAGATGAATTCTTGGATCGAAGTGCGCCAGTTCACGGCCGCTTGCACCATCGTGGCCCAAGGCCATGGCGTCTCAGTGGTCAGTGCGCTGGACGCTGAGCAATACCGTGGAAAAGGCATTGCCATCCGCCCGTTTGCGCCTCAGATCAACCACCGCCTGTCCATTTTACGCCCGGTCACCGGGAACGCGTCACCGCTGGTGTTTGACTTCATCAAAGCGTTTACGGACAGCCTCGCGCCTTTCACTGCAACACCCAACACCGCGCGATCGCGCAGGTAAAAACGGCAGTACGTCCCCCGCGCGTCAAACACATGCAACCAGAGAGCCGCCCAAACATCGCGTCTAGGTCTCCAGTTTCAGAAAGTAGTCGAAAATTTCAGGCACATTGCCGTCGCCCATGCCCTTTGCAACCGCAGCCTGTAGGTTGCTTGATGTGCCCTCAGCGATCTCTGCCTTGGTGCCCATGTCTTCAACCATCGTGAGAAAGTAACCTAGGTCCTTGTTGGCATTGTTGATCGAAAACCCAAGGTCACTGACACCATCCACCGCATAGTTTTTGCAGAAGGCCATAAACGGCGAGTTGGATGGTCCGGTAGACATGATGTCAAACAGCTGCTGCCTGTCCACGCCTGCGCGCTCTGCCACCGCAAAAGCCTGACTCATGGCGCAAACGCTTGTCATGCCCATGAAGTTGTTGATCAGCTTGGTGACGTGCCCTGCCCCCAAAGCGCCCAGATAGAAGACATTTTCGCCTTGCTGTTCCAGGACAGGTTTGACGCTGTCAAAAGTCGCAGGATCGCCCGCGGCCATGATATTGAGCAACCCGTCCCGCGCATGCGCAGGCGTGCGGCCCAATGGGGCATCGATCATGCCCGCGCCTTTGGCGGCCAGATCTGCGCCGATCTTGCGGGTTGATGCCGGAATAGACGTTCCAAAATCGATCAGCACGCCACCCTCTTTGATGCCGGCAAGAACCCCTTCATCGCCGTAGACAATTTTCTCAACGACGTCTGACGTTGTCAGACAAAGCATCACAATGTCGCTCGCTTCAGCCAAGGCTTTGGGTGTGGCCGCTTCCGTGGCATGTCCGCGATCAAGAACAGCTTTTACCGCCGCTGGATCAAGATCCATTACGATCAGATCGAAGCCACGTTTCTGCAGGTTTTCGACCATGTTTCCGCCCATGAGGCCGAGGCCAATAAATCCGATGACAGGTTTCGCCATGGTGTTTCTCCTTTGGGGAATGGATGTTTTGATAGGTGTTGGGTTAGACAAAATCTTCGCGATGTGGCGTGAAGATATCGAGAAGTGTTCCTGCCTCTAGGCACGTTGCGCCATGTAGGATGTCGGGCTGTTTGTAGAGAGAGTCTCCAGCCGAAACGACATAGGTTTCCTCACCTACTTGGAATTCAAACTTTCCTGAGATGACATAGGTGATCTGCTCGTGAGGATGACTGTGCAGTGCCGCGATTGTGCCAGCTTCAAAATGCACTTCGACGCACATCACATTGTCGCTGTAAGCCGCCACTTTGCGAGCAAGGCCGCTTTGCACGTGGACCAACGCGTTCTGATTGGCGGGAAAGTAGTTCTTTACTGTCATTGTGAGACTCCTTGGCGCACTTCAACTATTGGCGAGCTTTTTCATCACGACTTTGAACGTGTTCTCATCGGCATCGGTGAAATAGAGATCGGCGTCATACCCCTGATCATCCATGAAGTTGAACACCCGCTTGGGGGCGTCCAACCTGTAGGGCACAAGAAGTGTCGCTATCCGATGACGCCGCGCGGCAGGATATCGTGCTGCGAGGAAGGTACTGACAGGGAGGCCGTCGTAGTCGCAGGGATCAACATCTAGGAAATCGGTGGTCTGAGTGATCTCCGGTTTGCCAGCTTCCGACCAAACAACCTGACCATAAAAGCCCGCCTTTTCGCCCGTGTTGCGAAACGAGGTCTTACCAAGCTCGAAACGGTTGTTGGCGTGCAACAGGAAATCGAGGGTTACCGGGACCTCTGCATCCACTTTGTCTACGATGACAAAGTAAGAATTTTGGACGAAATAGATTTCACGTTCCACGCGTGTCACCTCAGGCGAGAGGGATTGATACGCCGGCGTAGCGTCGCCGTGGATAAAGCTGTGCCCCTCCCGTTCTTCTGCTGCCAGTATCTTGCCCGTGGCGGCCATGGCCTTTGACTTGTCCTTGCCCGCATATTGCCCTTTGCCATTGATCAAGATGGCATTCTTGGAAGCCGTTTGCCGCCGCCAGTTTTGGTGCATCGACGAATTGAAGGCCACATAGTGACCAGATTGGATCGCCAAATCTTCGCCATAGGCTGCAAGACAGAAAGAGTTCTGGTCACCGTGGCTGTGGCTGATTGAGCCAAAGGGCGAGGATTTGAACACAAACTGGATGTGGTTGTCTGGATCAGCCATGGCATGTTGGACACCAACCCAACCGATACCTTTGAAATGACGCAGACCGTCTTCTGGTGGCGTGGCTTCAACCGCGGGAAAGTCTGTCTGGAACACCAGCTCGTCAAAATGCGTGTCCCACCATCCCCAATTGTAGAACGCGCCTTCTGTTCCGGGGTTGGTACGTAGGTTCTCCTCGCAATACCATTGATACGCACCCTTGCCTGTGACCCCCGCAAACTGGCGCAGGTTCAGACCGGTCTTGATACAAGGCAGATCACCCTGTGTGCTGTCGTCGCCAAAGGTCGCCCGACGGGTGTTTGGCGCCTTGCAGTAGAGAGGGAAATCACCGGTATTTTGTAGAAAAGGTCGTTTGTAGAGATCGATACCCGTGAACGATTTCAAACGGTTGGCCGCATCAATGAAATAGGCCATGCCCATCATCCAGTAGTTTGTGCCTTCGGCCCATCCGCCGTCGCTGTCCCCCCAAGGTGAATAAACGCCAGAGAGAAATTCGATGCAGTAGTTCAGCCAGTCACGGGCCTCGTCGTCCTCGTCATCACCAAGCAAAGCGATGCAGGCAGGTATCAGGGTGAGCGAAACAGAACGCACCGCGTGGCTGTCATAGGGGAACAGGTGGATTTTCGCGTTGGTGATCGCGTGCTCGGCGATATCACGGGTGCGTTCAAGAAGCGCAGCCCGCACAGAGGCGCGCTCCTCCTCGTCCAACACGTCATAAAGCCAGTCATAGCCCCAGGCCAAAGCATTGCAGACGCGGTAAGCCCATTCATCGGTATAAGCGCGCGAGGTGACCCCCATCGGATCCCAGCTTGCCACTTCCAAAAGCCATTTCTTGGCGCGGGCGGTCATCGTTTCATCGTCTAGGACTTTGCCCGCGACCGCCAAATGCCGGATTGCGTACCAACATTCCTGCAAGTCGATGTAAGTTTGGCGCCAAACGGGCGCAACACGTTTGTGGTCAGGATAACCTGCAGGTTCCTGCATCACGTCGCGAGACATCCATGGGAGTACCGATTTTTCGTAGAACGTTGCCCAAGAGCAATGCGCCGGGTCTTGAGCAACAGCGTCTTTAAATTCTGTCAGGCGATCAGGTGTCATCCACAACCGCGGGTGGCCAGCCTCAACGTCCGCGAGGCGGGTTGTCCGCGCGGGCAACGACACATCTGGCAGATCGTCAGCAACGATAAAACTCCGGTCGCTGCTCCACGTGCTCGACGGCGCGCCAGCCTCCTCATTCCAGGTTGCATAAGACCAGTGGTATGCGCCCGGAGCAAATGCCACATCAGGGGTGAAAAAATTCAGAGGCAGGTTCTCAAACACCTGCGTTTTGCCTTTTGGATAGGCGGGGTCGGACGAGATCCGCAAGACATACCGTGCCTCATCGTCGATCACAGGAATCCATGAGAAACACGGCGGATTCTCAGTTATCTCACTTTGAGAAGTGGGGCCGTATTGAATGGTCAGTCGCCCCGCTTTGGGTTCGTCGAGCAAAGGAAGGAATTGGCCTGACATCATCATGTTCCGTTTGGGTCTGTTACGTAAAATTTCGGATCAAAGGAGAGGGCAGCGCTTGCTGCCTTCTCGTTTTTTGTTGGGGAACATCCGTTCCCGGCGAGACCGGTTGAGGGTCAGTTGTATTGGCGCGTATAGGCAGATTGCATGACGTCCAACACCGCGCTCAGCCCCATGTCTTCAAGCTGCGCAAGGTAGTCATCCCATTCGGCTTCGACCTCACCGCCGCCAAGAATCCAGACCTGCTGACGCTCCAGCATATAGTCGCGGATGCTGCCCCAATGCTTGTCATAGACTTTCTGCTCTTCCGCGTTGAAAGCGACACCGAGAAAATCCGGGATCAGATAGTCGCCTTGATCGTAGAGTTTGATGCCCTCTTGGGCGAACGCATTGGTCCACTGCCATTCGTAGTTATAGTCTTGAAAGTAACCACGTGCCTGAAGCTGCGATCCAACCTGATACAGAGAGCGGTTCACAGGACCCGCATCAAGAAACGCCTGTGTGAACACCGGTTTGCCATCGACCATTTCATACTGCTCACCTTCGACGCCAAAGTTGGCGAGACGGCGACCTGCTTCGGAGAACCAGAAGTCGAAGTACTTCACGGTTTCGACGGCGTGCTCGTTGGTGTGACCAATCGCCCATCCATCCGGCTTGACCAAGATACGTCGGTGTTCCTCAACACGGCGACCCGACGGCGACGCGGGCGGGGCAAACGCTTTGAACTCAAAGCCCTCGATGTCGGCAGACAACCGGTTGTAGCCGCCTGTGGAGGCAAACCAGTCGTGGGTTGATCCACCCAGGTTTTCAGACAGCAAGAAGTCGCGGGCCGATGAACCACGGGTGAAGACTTCTGCATCAATCAGCCCCTCGTCATACCAACGGGCGAGATTCTTGATGCCCTCACGGTACCCTTCGCCAAGGTAGCCATGTGAGACCTTGCCATCCTCTACGAGGAAATCGTGATACGTGTCAGAGCCATGCGCGCGCCCGTCCCACAGTGTCACCATACGGATCAACTCTGGCCACTGGCGGAAGAACAGAGGCACTTCATCCGCCTCGCCATTGCCATTGGGGTCTTGCGTTTTGAACGCCCGCAGGACGTTTTCATACTCTTGGACGGTTTCGGGCATATCGAGGCCCAGCTTGTCGAGCCAATCGGTGCGAATCCAGTAGGCCCGTCCGTATTTGCCGTCCGGCAAGTACGGTATGTAATACATCTGACCATCGGCGGCCTTCACCGCGGCCTCAATATCCGGGCGCTCCGCGTAGTATGCGGCGATGTTGGGCGCGTGCTCAGCGATCAAATCATTGAGCGGGATGAAGGCGCCTTCGGGACCGTATTGGTTTACAAAGTCGCGAATGCGAGACGAGCCCACGATGTCGGGAATTTGTCCTGAGGCGAGCATGAGGTTTAGCGCCTCGGTGCGTCCGGTGTTTTCATCCGTGCGCATGTTGGCGCCCACGGTGTCATTGATCAGGTGGATACCCGTCAACTCCCGTGCAACTTGTTCAACCGGCCAGCTTTCCTCATAGACGGGATAGCGTGCGTGGTTCATCTGGATTGTCAGTTCCAAAGGGTCGTCGACAATTCGATGACTGTCGTCGGCCATAGCAGGCGCCGTAATCGCGCTGCAGGCCAGTAAGGCCGTTCCGATAGTGAGTTTACGCATGATTTCCTCCCTTATGCGTTGGGCTCATTATTCTTTCACGCCTCCGAGCAGGATGCCCTTCTCGAAGTATTTCTGAATGAATGGGTAGACGATCAGTACGGGGACAATTGAACAGACGATGATGGCTGCGGTGACCGTCTCAGCACTGAACCCCGCAGCGGTCTGCACCATGGCGAATTCATCGTCGTCCGACAGCGTTGCGATGGTGTGGCGCAAGAAGACTTGAAGCGGGATTTTTTCCTCTGACTGCAACAACACCATGGCCCAGAAAAACCCGTTCCAGCGCGACACGATGCAAAACAGCGTGATGGTAGCGATCGCGGGTTTGGACAGGGGAACAAAGACCTTCCAAAGCACCTGGAAATCATTGGCCCCATCCATGCGGGCCGCCTCTTCAAAGCTCTGAGGGATGGCCTCAAAGAAATTCCGCAGCAGGATGATGTTGAAGGCATTGACCGCGAAAGCGAGGATGATGCCAAACATGCTGTCCAGCAGACCCAGGTCTCGCATGTTGAGGAAAAACGGGATCAGGCCCGCATTGAACCACATTGTAAACGCGATGAAGAGGTTGAAATACCTGCGCCCCTTCAGTTGCGGTCGCGAGAGCGCGTAGGCACCTGGGATGATGAACGCGAGGCTCATCACTGTGCCACCAATCGTGTAGATAAAGGTGTTGCGGTAAGACAACCAGAACTTTGGATCTGTGATGATGTACCCGTAGGCTTCGAGTGTCGCGTCGATCGGGGTGAGAACAACTTTGCCTGCCTGCGCCGCAAAGCCAGAGCTCAGCGAAACTGCCGCAATATAGATGAATGGATACAGCGTCGCCACTGTGAACATCCCGATGAGCACCGAGACTGTGATGGCAAAAAACTTGTCGCCGCGAGAATAGAGATTCCACTTTTGCATAACCGTTTCCCCCCCCTTACCAGAGCGACGTGCGCGAGAAGCGGCGCGACAGCGTGTTGGCCGACATCACAAGGACAAAGGCGACGATGGCGTTGAAGAGACCCGCAGCGGCGGCTAGATCGTATTGACCCGACTGGAGACCTTGGCGGTAGACCCAGGTGTTCACCACATCAGAGGTCGCGTAGGTGGCCGGCTGATAGAGCAGGATCACCAGCTCAAAGCTCACTTCCATCACATTGCCAATCCGGATGATCAGCATGATCAGGATGGTCGGAAGTATCGACGGAATGGTGATTTTCCACATCATCTGCCAGCGGTTGGCACCATCCACCACCGCGCTCTCATAGAGAGACGGGTTTACCCCTGCGATGGCGGCCAGAAAGACAATGGAGCCAAAGCCCGCTTCCTGCCAAATGCCCGTCCCAACAAAGATCGGTCGGAACCACTCCGGCTGGGTCAGAAAATAGATCGGATCAAGGCCGAACCAGCCGATCAACGTGTTGATGATCCCCGCTGTGGGCGAAAACGCCGTGATGACGATACCCGCGATGATGACTGAAGAGATGAAATGCGGCAGGTAGACAATTGTCTGCGCTGTGCGTTTATAGCTCGCGTTCATCACTTCATTGAACATCAACGCAAGGATAATGGGTGCGGGGAAACCAAAGAGCAGATTTAGAGCGCTGATTTTAATGGTGTTTGTCACCGCGCGCCAAAACTGGTCATTGTCCCAGAGTGTATGAAAATGCTCGAGACCGACCCATGGGCTGTTCGCGACGCCTTTGAAAATCGAGTAGTCTTTGAACGCAATTTGGAGCCCGTACATCGGCTTATAGAGGAAGACGAGAAACCAGACGATGGTCGGCAATAACATCAGATAGATTTGCCAATCCGCCCTGAGGTGATCGATCAAACGTATCCAGCGATCGTGTCTCGTACTCTTGTGGGTGGGGCCGTGTTCGCTCATGCTATCAGCCCTCTTTCGCAGCTTTGGTTTGCCCCTCAAGGGCACGGCCAGTTGCTGCGTCAAAAACCTTCACCAGACCGGCGGGCACATGAACTTCGCTCACCCCAGAAAGGTGGGCAATGTCGCCATTGGTTTCCGCTTTGAAGACCAATTCGGCAGCGCCGAAATGAGCATGAAGCAGCGCTTCTGAGCCGAGCGGTTCAACCAAATCGAGGGCGATAGGTAATGGAGAGCTGTCTTGCGTGGCCGTCAACGTGACGTGTTCTGGACGAATTCCAACAATGACTTCGCGCCCTGCCTGACCGTGATACTGCGCCCCCAGACCAATTTCCACGCCCGCCAAGCGAGCGCCCGTCTGGGTCAGCACACCGGGCACCATGTTCATAGGCGGAGAGCCCAAAAACCCGGCCACAAAGGTGTTTGCGGGGTGGTTGAACAACTCCATTGGCGTGCCGACTTGCTCAATGGCCCCGTCGTTCATAACCACAATCCGGTCAGCAAGTGTCATGGCTTCGACTTGGTCGTGTGTCACATAAACAGACGTTACCCCAAGGCGGTTGTGAAGCCTTTTGATCTCCGCACGCATCTGGGTTCGCAGCTTTGCGTCAAGATTTGAAAGCGGCTCATCAAAGAGGAACACTTTTGGGTGGCGCACGATTGCACGCCCCATGGCGACCCGCTGGCGCTGGCCACCCGACAAATCCGCTGGGCGGCGCTGCAAGTATGGCGTCAGGCCAAGAACCTCAGCAACGTCATCAATGGTGGTTTTGATCTGCTCTTTTGGCATCTTGCGGATGCGCAGACCAAAAGCCATGTTTTCAGCCACGTTGAGGTGCGGATAAAGCGCGTAGTTCTGAAATACCATGGCCACGTCTCGGTCTTTCGGCGCAACGCGGTTCACACGGCGGTCGTCAATGGTGAGGTCGCCAGCGGTGATCTCTTCCAACCCCGCGATCATGCGGAGAGTTGTAGATTTCCCGCAACCCGAAGGGCCTACGAGCACCACGAACTCCTTCTCCGCAACCTCCAGATCAATTCCGTGAACCACCTGTAAAGCGCCATAAGACTTCACGATGCTGCTGAGATTTACGCCTGCCATTCTTCTCCTCCCGAATGCCCCCCCCAAGTCATCTTGCGAAAGATGATTCGTCGCTTTCTCGATCTGGTATACTAGATGGAAATCTGGAATACCAGTCTAGTATACCAGCTTGCAATTCCCCTTGCGTCATGTAGGGTTGCCGCAGAAGGATGGATTATGGTGCAGACGAAAGAACTCACAGGTGGACGCACGAGCGTCGATGCAATCTTTAATTTTCTCCATGAGGAGATCCTGACCCTGCGGCTGCGCCCCGGCGACCGAATTTCGGAGGCGGAAATCGCGGCGCGTTTTAACGTGTCACGACAGCCTGTCCGCGATGCCTTCAGTCGCTTGGCGAATCTGGAATTGCTGAAAATCCGCCCCAAACGCGCCACCGAAGTGCGACGGTTTTCGATGCGTGAAATCAAGAAATCTCGCTTTGTCCGCGTGGCAGTTGAGACAGAAGTCTTGCGCCGTGCCTGCATCCATTGTGACACTTTCGGTGCTGCCCGCCTCGACGAAGCCATTGCCGCGCAGGAAAAAGCGGCCCAGACTTCTGATGTGGATGGATTTGCCCGGCTGGACTACGAGTTCCACCAAATACTATGCGACATCGCAAAGGCTGAATTCGCCTATGACGTGATCGTGGCGGAAAAGACAAAGGTCGACAGACTTTGCGTTCTTGGTCTGGAAAAAGAGCAACAAATGCCGGTGCTTGTCCAAGATCACCGCAAGATTGCCGAAGCCGTGAAAGCACATGATGCTGAGGTGGCAATGGCCGCAGGTCTGGCGCATTTTTCCCGTCTCGATGACACCATCGAGCGGATCAGAACCAGCAATGCGAACTACTTCGAACCGCAACCCTCGCTGCCCTGACCCCCTGTGACCAAAACCACAGAGTCCCCCCACCCGTCCACAGTCCCAGGCTACGGCGCAATCTTCGCGTTGACGTGGCCAATGACACTAAAGGCGATCTTCTTGCATGGGGTGGTCGTCATCGACGGCTGGCTGGTGTCGTCTCTCAGCGAAGCCGCTGTGGGCGCGATGGGCCTCGCGGTGGCCATTGGCGGCATTATCTTGGGCACAATTTTTGCTTTCGCCCATGCGATGCAGATCCGCGCCGCCCAAGCTTTTGGCACCGGTGATCCGGTTTTTCTAAAGTCGGTTCTCGCCAGTGGGCTGACGATAAGTTTGGGGATCGGGTGCACGGGCGGGCTGCTGTTGCTTGGCATTGGACAGAGCTTGATTGGTGTGCTGGCTCCGTCACCGGATGTTGTCACACACGCGTGGAATTACCTGTCCGTTTTTGTGCTTGTGGTGCTCTTTGAGTCCGTTGGCCAATGCCTGTCCAGTTATTTTAACGGCATTGGAAAAACACGCATCCCCCTCTACGGCTACGCGCTCTCAGTCCCCATAAACATTCTGGTTAGCATTGCCCTGATCCACGGATATTGGGGGCTTCCCGCGTTTGGGATAAGCGGCGCCGCAATGGGCAGCGCTTTCGCAACGCTGGTGCAGGTTCTGTTCTTCGCTTTGCGACTATATCAAAGTGATCGTCACCTCCTACAGGTGCGGGGCTGGCGTCAGGGAGGGTTCCTGCCAACACTGCGTCGGCACCTCGCGTTCGCCCTGCCGATTGCAGCCACTTTTATCAGCGCCACTTTGGCAGCCCATGTCTGCACAATGATCTACGCCGGCATGGCCTTGACGGATTTTGCTGCATTGGCCTTGATCGCACCGTGGAATTTGCTGGTGGGTCAACTGTCGATGCAATGGACACAGGCAACAGGCATCTTCGTGGCACAGTTGCTGGGGCGCGGCGCGACAGAAACAGCACTCGACCGCTTCCTTTCAACCGCATGGCGCGGCGCCTTTGCCAGTGCTGTATTGGTGTCTCTGGTCTTTGTCGCCCTCTGCCTGTCGGTGGATTTTTTGTATCGCGACCTGACCACCCAGACCCGCGCAACACTCTTCAGCTTTCTGCCGGTTTTGGTGCTTGCCGCCTTCCCGCGCGCCACCAACGCCATCTGTGGGAACACGCTTCGGGCAAGCGGTGACACCGTCTATGTCATGCATATTTTTGTATGGACCCAATGGCTTTTTCGCGTGCCAGCAACAGCGCTCGCCGTCTTCTGGTTCGAAGCATCCGCGACCTTGGTGTTGTCATTGATGTTGGTCGAGGAGATCATAAAGTTCTTTCCCTTTCATCGGCGCCTTTGGACCGGGAGTTGGAAACACGCGCGGTTTGATCCGTGAGACCTTGTCTCAAACGCGCGGCGCTGGCCCCATGCGTGGCATCACATGTGACTGATCTCTGCTAGCGCACCCGCCTCAGGGCAAGTCCTGCCCCCAAAGATGTCCCGCCCCATGTAGGCCAATGGCCGCAATGCGCCGTTAGTGCACTCCAAAATTTTCGTTGGTTTGCAATTCCTTTTTCGGATGCCGAAACGCTAGTTTGTTGAAAAGAACGCTCAGTGGGGAGGGCAATTTTTTAGAAACATCGCTTTACCAAATGGTGCGTCGCGATTAAGTTCAACCTAATGGCGTTTATTCTGAGCCGCGAGATAAATGATTACAAATATTGAATTAATTCGTTTTAAGAAATTTCATACCGGTAACTTCGCACTTAAGGGCGAAGGAATAAGTTTGCTTGCAGGCCCAAACAATAGTGGGAAATCCACGTTGCTGCATGCTCTAGCTGTTTGGTCTTTTTGTGTGTTTGTTCTTCGCCAATCCAAAGGTGATGCCGCAGTTTTGTCGGGATATAGCGGTCAAGGCACAGGGATATCTGAAGAAAACTTTAGCCCCATCAACCTTCCGGACCTTAAGCACCTATGGTGCCAGCTGAAACCTGGTGGGCACGGTACAGATGGATACAGTCTCTCTATTAAGGTGGATTGGATGGATGCCGATAAACAAGCGCAAACGCTTACCATCAAATTGTCATTCACCAATGATAGGCTTTTCATTAAGGCCGAGAATTCGAGCCTTTTGTTGGTCAAGCATCTTCCCAACATACTTTACCTGCCACCAGTCGCGGGACTTGATGCGCGAGAACCGTATGCAACTCAAGCCATTCGGCGAGCTAAGTTGGGCAGGGGCATGGCTGGCTCGATATTAAGGAATATTCTGCTGGATCTTCGAAATCGAAATGACGAAGCACGGACCAAACTGAAGGGTAGCAAGGCGAAAATTTCTTCCAAAGACTTGAGAGAACTTCGCGCGACAGACCCTTGGGAACGGCTACAGGAAGCCCTTCGAAGGACCTTTGAGGTGGAACTCGTGGTTGGGGACTATGATGAAACCTATCACACTTCCATTAGTGTTTTTGTTCAGCCAATTACGTGGAATGGGACTACGAACAGATACACAAAATCTGGCGCGAAACGTGATTTGATGGTCGAGGGGTCTGGCGCTTTACAGTGGATTTGCGTCTATGCATACGCCGTAAATCCTGAGCATGACGTCTTACTGCTTGATGAGCCTGATGCCCACCTGCATTCGTCTTTGCAAAGTGTTTTGATGGATGAACTGCGACAGCTTTTGCGTGAAAATAACAAGCAGGTTTTGATGGCCACACATTCCCGAGAAGTGCTCTTAACCAGTCCGGTTGAAGAGATCTTTGGCTTCAACTCGAAGAGGCCTAAATACTTGGTCAAAGAGCATCAACGCACGAGCCTTTTTGCAGGGCTTGGGGAAGATTACGACCCCTTTATTGATAAACTTAGGAAATCCAAACGCGTCTTTTTTGCCGAGAACGAAAGCGACTTCAAAGTACTCCAAACCGTCGCAAAACAGCTTGGTAAAACGCTCCCCGAATTTACCTTTTACCCAACAACTGAGAGCCACAAGGAGCGGCGAAAATTCTACTTGAAACTGAAGTCTGCAATCCCTGAGCTTAAGGCAATAAGCCTTAGAGACAGAGATGAAAAACCAATCAATCAAGTCTGCGAAACGACGTTGCGCGATAAATCAGACAATCACAAAGAAGAATGCTTCTTTTCTCGTACTTGGCGGCGGCGTGAAATTGAAAACTATGCTTTCGTTTTGCAAGCTATCGCGCGTGCAGCGAATATAGGAGCGGAAGACCTCAAGAGTTGGTGGGAAGAAGAAATGGGGCTTGCTCCTATGTTTGATTACACAAATGCAGATGGCCCACTCGATAACATGCAGTGCAAGGATCCTCTAAATCGGAAGCTCAAGGAATTGAAGCTTTCTACAATGGACGTTTGGACGACCATGAGTGAAGATGAAATCCATGGGGATGTGAAAATTCTAGTCTCTCAAATGGCTGAATTCTGACAATTGAAGTCGTTCATCGCAAATGTAGGGAAAGTCAGTACCGTCTCCCAAAGCAAGGATACAATGGCTGCTTTGGGCTGAGAATAGCCGTTCGCCAAACTTTGCAAAGCCTGCTGCTTGCGCGTAGCCGCCAAAAGGGCAAACCGCAGCAAATGAGCGCGCCCCGCTCAATAACCTTTGATCTTCTGACGAGAACGCTGACGTTGCCCGCAGACGCGAGCAGGTCCGGCGGCGGGGTTAGGGCCCGCAATCAGGGAGGCGGTCAATTGGCTATGTCACAGCACCGCCACACGTCGAAGCGCAGCCTCATCCGCGCCTTCAAGCGTCCCGTTTTATGCATTCTCAGCGGGAGTCTGCCTGCGTTTCTAGCGGCCCTTCAGGCATGTTGGCGCCAAGCGGACGGGGCAAGCGACAGTGTCGCGGGCCTGCGCGCATCGTTACCACAGGCGGGCAAAGCGCACACAGCGCCCCTGCCCGCGCCGAAGCGTCCGATGGGGCGCAACAACGCAGACGGCCCGCCGTGTCCGATGTGCGCGACGCCCCCCCCCCGCAGCAGCGCCGACACACAGGTTTAGCCATCTTGTCCAAACCCCATCAGGGCGGGTCTTTCGACGTAAGTCACACGATGCAGGACCCGCCATGTCTTATTGGCTTTGCCTTGCGCTTGCCGCAGGGCGCGGGCCTCTTCGTCATTGCTGGCGAGCCATTCGGGGTCCACCACGTAGTCAAAGAAGTCGTTGAAGTTCTTGGTGCACCCATCCAGATAAAAACTCATAAACCGGTAGCGGTCCACTTTCTCTCCCGGATGCAGGGGGTAGTCGTCGTGATCTGTGATCCCGGTGGATTCAACACCGGATAGGCTCACCGACAAACCGAACCCGTCGGTGTGCTTTTCTGTTTTGGTCATGGTTTGCTCAAGCTTGAACGTCGCTTGCCCTTCTAAGCTGGTCCCAAGACCGGAAAAGAAGAAATCGCCTGAGCCGCCCAGGCCGCCCTTCATCGAAAATGCGCCACCAATTGTGTGCTGCGTCGAATTTGCGAAGCTTTGGCTTTCCACATGCATCCCACCGTCCGCATCCCAGACATAATTGTTTACCAGATTGCGCTTGCCCGATCTGGCCTGAATGGCTTCCATGTTTTTCTGCCAATAGGCAAAACCCGTGCTGGCGTTGTCGCGATCTTTGCGCGCCGCAATCTGTTTTTTGATTTCGGCTTCACGTTCTTTGGCCTCAGCGCTGGTCTTGTCGACGTTTGCGGCGGCATCACCTTTCAGTTTGGCAATGTGCGCCTGGACCTCTGCTTGTTTTTCATCCGCCGTTTGATCAGCGGTCTCTGGTTTCTTTTCAACGTCTCGTGTCACTTTGACGTCGCCAATTTTTGCGCCCGCATTTGCCTCCCGGCTCAAAGACGCCGCATCCACCGTATGAGATTGATAGTTTTCGAAATAGGCGGCGCGCTGTTTGTCCTGTCGGTCGATTTGTGATTTCAGATCATAGGCCTCGTCCAGCCGCATGAAACTTGCCGGGTATTTCGACCCGAATTGCGCGCGCATGTCCGGCACATGTTTGAAGAAGCGATCGCTGGTCGCACGCGTGCCCGTCATACCATCCAGACTGCCCGCCATAGTGTAGGCCGGGTTCAACAAAAAGGTGATGGTATTCACGTCAGGCGGCACATCTTTGACCGGCTCAATCTGATACGCAACCATCCGGCCACTGCGCCGCATACGCGTGATGAACACATCAGCCAAACCAGAGATCACCAGCGCATAGCCCACATTTTTGGGGACGAACCGTTTGCCAAGATTTTCGAACTTAGCCTGCCGTTCCTGCGTGCCACGCAACGACAGGCTATTGCTCTCGGTGAGACGCGCGCTGGACCCGATATGGCTCTTGGCGACTTCTGCATACCCTGTCGCGATTTCGCCGGTGATCCCTTGCTTGTCTTCTGCAAATTTGGTCACCAGAGTTACACCAATCCCCTCACCTGTGCTTTCTGTCGTCGATGCCCCCACAAAGAACTCGGCCTTGCCACCCGCGCCGGCGTGTTCTGAACGGTCCCAACTGTAGCTCACATCACTTGTATTTGTCAGCGTCACTGATGTGGCGCCTGAGTAATCAGATTTCTCCGTCAGGTTTTCGCTGGGCAACGGTGGGGCCCCTTCGATGTACCCCAACAAAGTGGGCGAAAACTGACAATTTCCGACCCAGACAAGTTCAAGCTCTTCAATCGGCCGGTCAGGCGCAATATCAATCTGCCCGTCACTTGGGCTGACAAAGCCGCGCCGCATCATCGCAACTTTCTTGGCGCCTGAACGGCTGATGTGACTGTATTCATAACAACAGATTGATGTGTCTCCATCAGGCCGCTTGCCAATTGGGGCTGAGCAGCCAGCCCACACCGCACCGTTCACAAACCCATCATGCCCATTGCCTGTGACGTCAATTGTTGTAGTGCCTTGAGCCTCATTCAACGGCAGATACATGACCAGGCCAGGCTCGTGTCCTGACAATACCGCTGCGGCATTTGCCGCAACTTCGTGATCCGGCAGCATATGGTTCCAAGCCCGCACTTCGGCAAATTTTCCAAACGACCGATACGGCATCAACTTGCCGATGACTTCGATCTGCAGCCTGCCGAGTTCTTTCGGGGTGGCGATCACTTGGACTTGATCCTCAGCGGGCGCTGATACCGGCCGTCCATCGATGTAAAACTTCATTTGGTTGTGGTCGGCCGCCACGGCGACGTGATGCCAGCCAGCCTTGAGCCTGCTCACCTCAAATCCAGATGAAACGAAGTTCGGCGCCCCTTTCGCGGATTTGAAAACCGATCCCAGCATTTCAGCATCTGTATTCGGATCATAGCGCGCGGCGATCACCCCTTGCGCGCCATCGCTGGTGCCCGCAAGGCAGGAAATGTAGGGATCCGGGCTCCAGTCCATGTTGCTCTGCCCGATCAATGGGAACAGCACCCACGCCTCAAAGGTCCATTCTGAGTGCAACTCTACCGGTTTCGCCAACCGCACCTTTCCAGAGCTGCTTGTTACGTCGAGACAGGCGCGCAGCCCCTCGGGCAACCATGCTTCACTTATGGCGTTTTCGCTGTCTGACACGGGATCATATTGCACGTGCCGCGTGCGGTTGTCTGTATCGACAAAACTGAACTGAACGTTGCCTTGACAGGTATCAAGGGCGGTGATGCGCCCTTTGGGGCGCGCCGAAACCAATATTGCGGAGTTTGTGACCAAGCCACGATCATCGTGGATCTGTTCCATCACCTGCGGGGTGCCCCAAACCTTGATGATGCCGTCCGTGACGGTCTTGTTAAGCATCGCCATCTTGGCAGCCAGATCCGACAGCTCTTCATCAATTTCTATCAGGCGCGCCTCAAGTGTGTCTCGGCCCAACTTCGACTTAGATTGCTTGTCCTTCAGCTGATCCTGCAGCTCCTTCAGATCGCTCCAAGCAAGATTAAGATTTGTATGTGCGGCGTCAAACGCCAATTTCACTGCGGCTTTTGACCCATAGACTTTGCCCTCTTCGTCCTTTGCCGTCTTGACCCAAAGCGAGGAAGTTTTGTCGTTGAAATTGTGCGAATGTCCAACGTTGGGATCATCTGTGGTGATCTTTGCATGTTCTCCGGTCTGGTTGACGCCATCATACAATGTGACAGTCAGTCCTGCGGGAACTCGGACAGACGTGGTGATATTGTTCCACCCGGTGGTGTGGAAATCGAGTTTGCCTATGTAGGCGTGGTACTTTTTGTTCGGGGAGTCAGGACCAAAATTATCATTATAATACAGAGTTACTCGCTTTTTGGTCAGCGCCATCAGGTCATTGGCGTGTTTAGCCCTGGGCTCTTTATCGTCTTTGATGTCATTGGCTTTGTTTGTGATCTTTACTTCAAGGTCTGCAATTTCTTTCGCAAAGCCGTCTGGATTGTGCAATTGCATCTGGATAATCTGGCGTTCACGCCACAGATAGCCTGCTGACTTTTCCTCTTTATCCAGATCGACCAACGCCGCAACGGCCTCTGTATCGTCGGCATGTTTGGCAAGCGGCACCGTATCTTGATAGTGCGCTTCGGTGATGCTGTTTGAGATGCAGGAAACGGAATGGTTACGCACGTGCATTTTTGACCAAGACTCATCATCACTGACCGCGCAAATGCCAAAGGACCGCAACAGATTCACATCTTTGGGAATGCGGAAATTGCATTTGGCGATCCACCAGTCGGTGTTTTTGACTCGTGTGAATTTTTCCTGTGACACGGCAAAGTCGATGGCAGCCTGCGGCGCATCAGTTTTTTCGATTGGGGTTGTTTTCACCGCCGCATGGCTGCGTTTGCCCCAATATTGAAATTTGAAAAGATCCTCTGGCGGGGGCATGCCTTTGTCGAGCTTGAATTCAAACCGTTCAACGTAATTGGCGTTTTCGGTGACTGCCACAAGATCGTTGTTCACATAGCTTATTGCAGGCGCGGGCTTGCCGTTGACCTCGGACTTCAGATGTCGGTCAAGCGACCTGTCGGCAACAAAGGCATCGCCATGGATCGTAGCGTCTCTGCCAGAGTGAGAAAAATCGACAACGGTTGCGGGATCCCCGGGCAAAACGCCACCCAGTCGCCAATACCCGGCAAGGTCGGGATCAACGCTGTTCATGACCAGAAACATCGAAGACTTGATGTCTTGCACCGTGCGCGCCGTATTCCAGATCTGAACTTCGGCCATCTTCAGCGTCCCGGCCTGAGGGTCAGAAAGGTTTCCCGAGCCAGCAACGCTAAACGACGTATCACGCGGTCTTCGCAGGGGCTCCCCCTTCTCGCCCTTAACGGCGGTATTCCTCAGAGACTTTGGGGCGGCGAACAAAGTCGTTTTGGTGGCCAAACCCATAAAATCGATTTCGCCGATCTCATAACCATCAATTTTCGGATCAGACCTCAATGTCTGAAGCCTTCTCCACGTTCCGCCTATGAAGCCAAAAGTTTCAATGCTTGGTTTAACCGATAGTGCTTTGCTGCTCCCCGGAGCGCCAGCGACAAGAAAATCGTCATGTATTGCCATGTATCGCCCAAAATCCGAGCGTTCTTGTCGTTTGGTAGAATACAGAGTCTGCACAAATTCCCATTTACCGTTGGCAACTGTACCAACTTGAATGTTGCCTGTTCGATCTTCTGCGATCGTCGAGATCAGGGCGGCGTCCCCTTGTATCGCCAAAGCGGCCCCAAAATAATCTCTCGAACGTGAACTTGATCTTGAAAGCGTTTGTATTTCTTTTAACCCAATGCGACTACCACCTTTGAAAGCTGTCTCGCCGGTTTCTTTCGCGCCACTATCAAACGAATATATGAAGACTTGTCCGCCACCATATGCATTCACGGCGGAAACCATGACCATGTTTGCCGACATCGCAACAGCATGGCCAAAACACGCACCTACGCCGACACTGCTTGCATACTCCAATCGCTTCGGCGTAAATTTTGTCATTCGACGCCATTTTTGGGCCTTTGGCCCCGAAGAGCCCGAACGTTCCCGTTTCAGGATGTATACAACGCCGGGTCCGCCGGTCCTGCCCCGAAGATGTAGATTTTCCAGCCGTGAGCCAACCAGTACAGTGTCGTCGTGGATTGCCACAGAATAGCCAAACCCTTCGACGCAGTTATCGCTGTTTCTTTCGTTGAAATAATTTAAATCCAATTCCCAAGTATCGCCGTTGAATTCGTAAAACCTGACAGGACCCATCACTTCTGAACCCACCACGGCGGTGTTTCCGTCAATGGCGACGCTGTGGCCAAAGCCGCCTTCCCACGAGAGTCCTTTTCCTTCCGCGAGTCCGGGTAAATCAACTTTCTGGTGGAGTGCCCATGTGTCGCCTGAGCGACGGAAAAACAACACCATCCCTTTGTGATACGACTTGCGCCTGCGCCTGTTGAAGTTGGTTTCGACTTTCGGGCCAGCCGATTTGACACCGACAATCGCCCATTCGCCACTGATGGCAATCGCGTTTGCGTATTTGGCGCACCAATATTCAAGATCGGTCTGTTCCCCGACGTATAGGCCAACATCCTCTTCTCCGCCGCGCTCAGGGGTCTGCTCAATTGGCAGCGCAGGACCTTGCAAATCACCCGTATGTGCAACCTCTTCGCCATCCCTGATCAGGGTAAGAGTGGTCTGGACTGGCTTTTTGTAACCGCAAGTATTGGCCACGATCACCGCATAATGTGCCCATTCATCAATCGGTGCCGGTGTCGGATCCTTGATCGATACCACCCCGTCTCGCAAACGGATATTGGCTACGACAAACCCCTCTTCCAGAACCAGCTCAAGACTTTGATCCGCTTGCTGAAACAGGGTCCGGGCCACCGCTGCATCTGCAGGAATCTGCACCCATGCCGCCAGTGTGATCCCCGCAGCATCATGTTTGGCGGGGTCATCAAGCCCCAGATCAGACGTGACCATATGTGCCTTGGGGCCATTGAATTGCAGTCCGCGACGGTTGGCGTTCTGCGCCTTGATGTTGATGGCGTCGCCCGCCTGCCATTTGCGCCGCAAGGTGATCTTGTCACCTTCAATGCTCTCAATTTGGTGCAGTCCGTCCAGGCTGTCTGTGCCCTGAATTTGCACGGGGTTCCCCGTGTTCAGCCCGTGCCCTTGGGCGTTCACCACCATTGCACCATCACGCTGGCCCAAACCCAGGATCATACCGTCGGAAAACTGCCCGGTTTGCGTGGCCTTGATCTGCGTCCAGGTGCCAAGCGGGCGCTTGCTCATCGGCAACGCGAACGAGTCAGGCTCCTGCACATTGGCATCATCGTACATGCCATCAACCGAGGTGTTGTCCTTGATGCGCAACATGTCTCCAGCGCGGAACTTCTCCGGCGCAATCGTGACATCCGACGTCACGACGATCCGGTCCATGTCACCGCGTTCAATCGCCGCGATCGCACCATGCGCAGGTGGGTCAAGATCGCCCACTGGCGTAACATCGTCCAAGGTTGTGACCGGCAAGATCACATCACGGCGGTCGTACCGCAACGGATCAGCCATGCCTTCAGCCTCGGTATTGATCCGGGACATTGTTCCATCACTGGCCAGAGCAAATCCCAGCGTTATCATGCCTTTGGGCGTTCCAACCGCCAGCATGATCCGGCGCTGCTCTCGCATCAATTGCGGTCCGGCGGTCGTTTCCCGCTCGGCCTGCACATCATACACACTGGCCGCCAGACCTGTTGGCGTTGATATGACATCAAAATCGCCATCTGTAGGATTTAGGTCAAAGCTGTGCCGTATGATGCCCGATATACGCGCAGGCGCGGGATACACAACAAACTGATCACTGATATCAAACACCTGTTCTTCAGTGGCCCGAATGGAAAACGACTCCACCTTTTTGAGGTCCGCGTTCCACACAAAAATATGCCAGCGGCTGACATCATGATCGTCGGTTGGCACCAAAACAACAGAAAACAGGCCGTTCTCGAGCGTTCCGATATGGCTTATTTCCTGCGTTGGTTCAAAGAATGGCCGTTTGTTTTCATCCTTGAAGTCGAGAGAATCTATGGTTTTGAGCGTGCTGCCATTCGCACCGGATTGATCCCTTAGGGGTTCATAACGTTCGCGGCTGCGTTTGAACCGGACTTCCAACTTTCGGACAAGCTTGTTGGTCATGCCATCCAACACGAACCTGTCAACCAAAAGGGTTTTGGACGTGGATTGGCGGAACACGAACAAATGGGCGAGACCAGACACCAATTGCACCGGCTCTGGCGCTGTCAATTTTTGGGAATGATAACGCGACTGGAGGAGCAACGCATCGCTGCCTTCTGGAACTGCGTATTTCTTTCGTTCCCGAGCGATGACCGACTGGTCTTCGGTTTCGACGTCTTGGTGGCCGTCTTCGTTGAGGAAATCGCCCGGGAGCGGCAAGGGTCTCCAACCTTCCCAACCGGTATCTTGGTCCGCCGCACGAGATCGTGCATTCTCCTCAAACCCACTTTGTTTGACCGTGTAAAACAGCGCGCCATTTTTTGCTGTGGCGACAAGCACGACCTTGCCTTGATGGGCAATGCTGCTGACATGGAGCATTGGGGGCATGTTGTCTGTCTGCAAGAACATATCAGAATCCCTTGGATCAAATCATTTTTTGGAATTGCCGACACGACGTGCCGACCAAGCGTGCATTGAAAAATTAACCAATTAGCAATAGTGACACCTAAGCCCACCCATTCAAAAAAACCAAACAAATTCCGAGGGCTCTCTGTAGATCCTTCGGTGACAAAACGGGTGTTTGATGTGAAAGAACGGCCGCTCACAAACCGAGCGCCCCCCAAATCACTGCGCGCGTAGGATGTGGCACAGTACCTCAGGACACGTTCGCATCGCCGCTGTGAACGCGCGCAAAAGCTACCGGAGCGTGTCCGTGACGGCTCAGCCCATTAGCGTGCCGCGCAGTGTGGGGATGTCTTGTGGTCCGTGACTCTTCCGCACTCAGAGTGTGCCCCTCTTGCAAAATCCAGCCTGAAGGACTGCGGCACAGAGCCAGTGTTCGCCGCGCAATACCCGCTCATTTCGGGCCGGACGGCACCGTCGCCCGCTGATCAACAAAGACTAGCAACGCCGCCGGATCCAAGCAGCTGCCACGTCACACACGCGTTTCAATTGCGCCGCATGGTCCAGCCCGGTCACCCGTTTGCGTGGTTTCAAATCGTGATCCCCGTCTTCAACCCACAAAAGTTCGATCTCTTCGGACAAATCATAGCCAGCGACCTCTTCTTTCGTCCCAAAAGGGTCGCGTGTGCCGTGGCAGATCAGCGTGGCAACCGTCAGCTCTGCCAGATGCGCGGTCCGCAGCTTTTCAGGCTTACCCTGAGGATGAAACGGATAACCTAGACACATAAGGCCGTCGATTGCGCCCGCAGCCCGCAGGTCGTTTGCAATCAGGCTTGCAACGCGTCCTCCCATCGATTTCCCACCGATCACCAAGGGGCCGTCACATCGGAGCGCTGCCACCGCAGCATGGTATTCCTGCTGCAGTATTTCAACCTTTGGCGGTGGTCGCTTCGGGCCGCCACGACGTCGCGCTGCCATATAGTCAAATTCAAATCGGGCGACGCGAATGCCGCGTGCGGCCAGCCCCTCAGCGACCATCCCCATAAAAGGCGCCTCCATGGTGGCGCCCGCCCCATGGGCAAACAGAAAGGTCGGCGTATCCGCCGCCTCAGTATCATCAATAAGGAAATCGATCTCGGCCATGCACCCTCCATCCAGACATACAAAAGGCGCCCTTAGGCGCCTCCCATCACAAACCCAACACATGAAAATCGACAGATATCGCGGGTGCTTCTGCCCGTTTGCGCGACATGCTTAGTCCGTTTTAGTCGACGTCTCAGTGTGTCCAAGCGCCTCGGCGGTTGGTCGCAAAGTTCTCGCCATAACCACCGGCTCGGATGTTTGCTTTGCGCTTGTTTGGTGTCACCACTTGCGCATCAATGCCCTGCTCGCGGGCGTAGGCCACCGCAGCTTCTTTGCTGTCAAATTTCAGCCGCACCTGACTCTGTGTATCACCGGACCCCGTCCACCCCATCAGTGGGTCAATGTCTTTGGATTCCGACGGGCCGTATTCCAACACCCACTGGTGGGTCTTGGCAGTCCCGGAAGACATGGCCGTGCGGGCTGGCTGATAGATACGCGCAATCATAAGGCTCTCCTTGGCTTAGCGCTTTATCGTGGATTCTGCACGCTGCGGCAAGTGGCAGAATGGCACAGAGTCCGGCGCATTCATTCAAATTTTGCAGGAGAAGGCTTGCAAGCAGTTGGATCGCCTAACCAAGCCGCGGGGAGCGAGGGGTGTAGGTGCGGTTTGAACAGAGCGATTTGCCCAACTGCTTGCCGTTTCAACATAGCGATCAAGCCAATCCTTTGGCAAGCGCAACATACATTTAATTTCGACTGGTATTGGGATTTTGTTCTAAAATTTCAAAATCAACCGATACATTATACCAAAAGCACCAATCCATTGGATGCCGCAGCGTCAATCATACCTAAAATCGCTGACCACGCAGTCAGAATATTCTGCACATGCAAAGTAGTTTTTGCTGCATCGCAACACATGTGCGTTCACATGACCTTCGCACTTCCCGTGCTTTCGCTCTTGCATAAGAACAAAAAGAGACCAAAATCAGGGGAACGCGATCTGAACCGCAATTGGAAGACCTGATGAGTGACGCTGCCAACGCCCCAATGATGCACAGCCCCGGTGCCGGTGCCAAACGCCGCCCCAAATTGGAAGGCGGGCGGCGCATTGTGATGCACACGGATTTTGAGCCTGCAGGGGATCAGCCGACCGCCATTGCAGAACTGACCAGTGGCATCAACGACGGCGACCGCAATCAGGTCCTGCTTGGCGCAACCGGCACGGGCAAAACGTTCACCATGGCCAAAGTGATCGAAGAAACCCAACGCCCGGCGATCATTTTGGCCCCCAACAAAACCCTTGCCGCACAGCTCTACGGTGAGATGAAAGGTTTCTTTCCGGAGAACTCCGTTGAGTACTTCGTCAGTTTCTACGACTACTACCAACCCGAAGCTTATGTGGCGCGTTCTGACACCTTCATTGAGAAAGAGAGCCAGATCAACGAGCAGATCGACCGCATGCGCCACTCGGCGACGCGCGCCTTGTTGGAACGCGATGATGTGATCATCGTCGCCTCTGTGTCCTGCATCTACGGCATCGGCTCGGTGGAAACCTATTCCGCCATGACGCTCGACCTCAAAGCGGGGGGCGAATACGACCAACGCCAAGTCATCAACGATCTGGTGGCGCAACAATACCGCCGCAACGACGCCTCCTTTCAGCGTGGCTCTTTCCGGGTGCGTGGCGACAGCCTTGAAATCTTCCCCGCCCACCTGGAAGACCGCGCCTGGAAGCTCTCCTTCTTTGGGGAGGAGCTGGAAAGCATCACCGAGTTTGATCCCCTGACGGGTGAGAAGACCGACACATTTGAGCAGGTCCGCGTCTATGCGAACTCCCACTATGTGACGCCCAAACCCACGCTCAACCAAGCCATTATCAACATCAAACAGGAGCTGCGTCAGCGGCTCAATCAGCTGGTGGACGAAGGCAAGCTGCTGGAGGCGCAACGGCTGGAGCAGCGCACCAATTTTGACGTTGAGATGATGGAGGCCCAAGGCTTCTGCAACGGGATTGAGAACTATTCGCGCTACCTCACCGGCCGCGCGCCGGGGGAACCGCCCCCCACTCTGTTTGAATTCATCCCCGACAACGCCATTGTGTTTGCCGATGAGAGCCACGTCTCGGTGCCGCAGATCGGCGGCATGTACCGCGGCGACTATCGGCGCAAATTCACACTGGCCGAACATGGCTTCCGCCTGCCGTCCTGCATGGACAACCGCCCACTGAAGTTTGAGGAATGGGACGCCATGCGTCCGCAATCGGTGTTTGTCTCCGCCACCCCCTCCGCGTGGGAAATCGAACAGGCCGGCGGTGTGTTTGCCGAACAGGTGATCCGCCCCACGGGCTTGCTGGAGCCGCAACTGGAAATCCGCCCTGTCGAGATGCAAGTAGATGATCTGCTGGATGAGGTGCGCAAAGTCACGGCGGATGGCTTCCGCACGCTGGTGACCACGCTGACCAAACGCATGGCCGAAGACCTCACCGAGTACCTGCACGAACAGGGCATCAAAGTGCGCTATATGCACAGTGACATCGACACGCTGGAGCGCATCGAAATCCTGCGTGACCTGCGCCTTGGGGCCTTTGACGTGCTGATCGGCATCAACCTGCTGCGCGAGGGGCTCGATATTCCCGAATGTGGCCTTGTCGCCATTCTGGACGCGGACAAAGAGGGCTTTCTGCGCTCTGAAACCTCGCTGGTGCAAACCATTGGCCGTGCCGCGCGCAACGCCGAGGGCCGCGTGATCATGTATGCCGACAGGATTACAGGCTCCATGGAACGCGCCATGGGCGAAACCGAGCGCCGCCGCGCCAAACAGATCGCCTATAACGAAGAACACGGCATCACGCCACAGACCGTCAAAAAGAACGTCGAGGATGTGCTCTCTGGCCTCTACAAAGGCGACACAGATCAGAGCCGCGTCACCGCCAAAATCGACAACCCGCTGCACGGCGGCAATCTGGAGGCGGTGCTGGACGGGTTGCGCACCGACATGCGCAAAGCCGCAGAGAACCTAGAGTTTGAGGAAGCCGCGCGCCTACGCGATGAGGTCAAACGTCTGGAGGCGGTGGATCTCGCGGTCGCTGACGATCCGATGGCGCGGCAATATGCGATCAAGGCGGCGGGAGAGAAAGCCACCAAGAGCAAAGGCCGATCGATGGCGGGCCGAGCTGGGCAACGCGGTGGGAATGTGAAACGGCGGGGGCGGTAGCCCGTAGGGTGCGCATTCACTGCGCACCGCCACGCGCACAACAGAGGGCCAGCGCCGGACCGGGGGCCGGCGCATCTAACACTCCAAGTTGGCACTTTATGTTCGCCACGTGTCTCCCGCCCTATCCAGCGGTCGCGCCCCTCGCAAAAGCGCCGGCCCAATGGGCCGGTCCGGCGCTGGCCCGGCGGCGCAGAGCGCCTTGTTCCGGGCTGAAACAACGAAAGAGAATTTGAAATGATGTCCCTGAACTTTGGACAAGACTCGCCACGAGATCACTATGATCAGTTGGTCACAGCTATTGACAGGCTCCGAAAGGAGCCGCAGGAAGCCAGCTTAGGGCAACAGGCGGCAATATGCGTCTGGTCGTTGTGCGATTGGGTGTCTAAACATCCGTCGGTAGTTGGCCAATTCGCCAACGAGAAAAAAGCTTCGCGAAGCGTTATAGATGACGCAAAACAAGACTGTCCTGAACTTGTTCTATTGCGGGCAGTAGCCAATGCAAAAAAACACAGAACGCTGAACGACAAGCATCCCAAAATATCCAAAACGGAAATAAACGGCGGCTTCTCAAGGGCCTTCTCGAATGGCTTCAAACAGGCTGGCCTCTACGTCGAAGATGATCAAGGGCAAAGATACCTACTGGACGACCTGCTTGAAGCGGCAAGGAAGTATTGGGATCAAAAGCTTACAAGTTTGGGGCTGTGAATGCCACAAACGCCGCGCCCGACCTCGGGAGGAAGCGAACGCGCCCTCCCGTGGGGGGCGGTCGGGCGCGGCATGATGCTCTGCATCATGCGTTTGTGAAACGCACCATCTCGACGCAGACCAACGCTATGGCTACGCTCGCCCCCATGCGCATCGCCCTCCTCCTCACCCTCCTCACCTCCCCCGCCGCCGCTTGGGAAGCCACCACCGACAACATCTGCACCCTTACCCATGAAACCGCAGACGCTCACATCCACCTCACCTACGACCCAAGCAAACCGCTCTACACCCTCGCGATCACGCAGACATCCGCGCCATGGCAGCCCACCCCATGGTTCGCCATGCGCTTCATCGGCCCCAATGAAATCATCATCTCCACACCGCAACACGCGCTGACCAACAACGGCCATACCTTAAACGTCGCCGACAGCGGGTTTGACAATGTGCTCGACGGGCTGCAATTCAACACCATGGCCCTAGCTTTTACCGAAGCCAAAACCGTGACCATCCCCCTCAAGGGCGCAGCCCCAGAGGTGCAAAAGTTCCGCGACTGTACAGCCGCCTATCTGTACTGACCCCAAATTCGTTGACCTGACTGGACGCGACCGCTACCGTCAGAGGAATTAATTTATGTGTTTTGATTTCTCATGGCCAACAGCTCTGTACTAACATCCGTTTCCATCTACGGTGCATCGATCATCGCGGGTTTTGCGGTTTTGTTCTTTGTTTTCTGCGGCATTTTTGTCCTGCTGCATATTGCAGGCATTAGGACGTTACCGGAGGACACGCGCAAACAACTCTTTGCCGTCTTTTTGGTCTCAACGCTGGCATCAACCGCCGGTGTGGTCGCGCTGGTATTCAATGAGAACACATTAAGCCCTCTCCTGGAGCAATTGGATGTCGCGGAGAAACAACGCAACAGTGCCGTGGCCGCGCTAGAAGACACAAGCCGCGTCACCGAAGCTGCGGGCAGCGCGGTGCCGGGTAGTCCCTTCAGCGATCAGCGATCTGTGGTCTTTCTCCATGTCGTTGGAGACAGTCGCAAGGCTGAGGCCTCCAGAATGGGCAATGAACTCACCGCACAGGGCGTAATCGTTCCCGGCATCGAGAACGTGTCCATTGCGGTGAGTTCTGACCAAGTGCGCTACTTTCATAAGTCCGCAAAACAAACCGCCGAGCAGATTGCGCAAGAGGTTGGCATCGCATCCGACGGAGTGCGGTTTGTCAATGGATTTCAACAGCGTGTTGGTCCGGAACACTTTGAGATTTGGCTGAAGCCCTAGCTAAATTGCTGAGGCCTCAAAAATCAAAGATGTCATCCAAAAAGCTGCTCATTTTCTTCTTTTTGCGTGGCTTGCCGTCGTAACGCCGGTCGTGGTCGCGGCCGTACTCTCGATCATAGTCGCGCCCCTCATAACCACGCTGCGGCTCCGCCTGTGGTGGCGGTGGCGGCGCATAGGCGCTCGCACGCTCGATGATTTTGTCCAGCTCACCGCGATCCAGCCAAACCCCGCGACATGTCGGACAATAGTCAATCTCCACCCCGTTGCGATCGGCAATCACCAACGTTGCTCCATCCACTGGACATTTCATCAAGCGTTCTCCTCGTTTGCTTCTCCTCTCAGATAGGACCGGCAAACGAATTGTCATCCGTACAATTGGGGAGCTTGACCGATGTTATCGCTATCAGTACCGTTTGATCATGCCTTTACACACACTTGATCACGCCAATATTGGCACCCAGAACCTCGACGTCATGATCCGCTTCTATGAGCAGGTTCTTGGCATGACCAACGGACCGCGTCCGGATTTCGGTTTCCCCGGTGCGTGGATGTATCTCGGCGACACAGCGGTTGTGCATCTGGTGGGCTCCGACAAACCGTTGGTTTCTGGCGGGGGTGACATTGCCTTGGAACATGCCGCGTTTGGCGCCACTGACATGCCGGGGTTTCTCGCGACACTCAAGGCGCATGACGTGGACTTCTACCTTGGCTTCCCGCCCGGGTTTCCCATCGTTCAGGTCAACATTTTTGATCCAGACGGCAATCATCTGCACGTGGATTTTCACAGCGATGAAGTGCCCGAAGATCTCAAACCTGCGCCCAAAGGTTAACCGCTCGACACCCGCACAGGCACCGACGCAATACCGACGTGATACAGCCGCAATGCAGACGTCGGTTTTTCAGGCGACGTGCACGGCGTTAACCGCTTATTGTAGCAGCGCCTTAGACGCCAAAATGGCTTCCGCAATCGGCTCAAAATAGCGTGTTTCTGACGGAGAGCCCCCCCGCATCACCGCCGCCGCTTTGTCCACGGCATCAAAGTAGAGCGCCGTTGCCTGCGGTATAGAGGCGTCGGTCAGCGCCTTGATCCGCCCGCCATTGACCCGCACCCTGCTGATGTTGTCATCGGTGTTGGCGCGTACATAGGAGTAGAGCCCGCGGTTCACACGGGTCAACGCCACCTCAGCCTCCCAATAGACCGAAGCCTTTGAAATCACACGTACAGTTTGGCTGTAAGTCTGGCGGAGACAATCGATGCGGAACACAACATCCACCGTGGCGCATTGCTCAACACCATAGGTGAACGTGTCCACTGTGCGCTTGGTCTGTTGATCAGAGAAGCCGAAGTCATCTTCAGCCACCACTGGGTGTGCCAGCATCACAGCCACCCCGACCAGCGCTCCGCGCAACAGCTTGAACATACCCATCATTTTGCCTCTCTGACCGAGCCTACCGGGTCACATGTACCGCACAGGTGGCATGACGTACAACCTGTGACGCTGTGCTGCCCAAAACAATATCTTGAACTCCTGGACGATGGGACGCCATCACAATGCAATCCACCCCCTCCCGCGCCGCCCACTTCACCAGACTGCGCCCTGCGCTGCCTTCTAGAACCACGCCGCGCGCGTTGGGCAAATCCGCGCCCATGGCTTCCAAACTTGCGACGATGGCTGTTTGCGCTTCGCGCTGAAACCCTTCAGGCACATAGTTGATCACATAGTTTGGCACACTTGCCATGACATGTAGCAGACTGACCTGACCGTCATCCGCAATCAGACGCCCTGCAATTGCAACAGCCTCTGACGGGTCGTGATCTTCGTCAAAGGCCACAGGAACCAAGATATGTTTGTACATTTTGTCTCCTCCACCAAACGCGCGTGCTTCCAAAATAGCTTATGGTCAATCAAAGGCCATCACAACGTCATACATGACGGGCTCAAAGCTGCGACACAGCTGATGAATTTTGCGGTTACGCTCCCGCATCTCTTCGGTCCGAAGCATAGCCTGAAAATCTTCCCGCCGGCGCCACTGTGAGTAGTTGGCGATCCGGGTTTGCGCGTCATTCACATGGAGCCCTGCGGCAATAAAGCCCGGCTGCTTCGAAATAAAACCCTCATAGGCATCGGTCAAAGCATCCATCAAGTCCTGACAGGTGCCCGGCGTCATTTCAAATGTTGTGATGACGGTTTGAAGGTCCGCTTCCTTTGAAATCTTAGGCATAGTTCCTCCTGCTTTTGAGATAGCTTAGACCAGCCAAACCAAAGTTGACCACAGATTTTCCCATGCTCAATGGTGACACCATTTTGTGATCCGCACTGGAGATTGCATCACCGCGCCATCTGCCGCATATTGGCGGCAGGTTACAGCCGCACAGTAATGATGGAAAATCCACGACTGTCGGTGAAGATATGAGGCAGTCATGACCAAGTTTCTAAGCGCGCTGCTGATAGCGGCGATTTTTGTTCCATTGACCCCGCAGTTTGCTGATGCAAGCACGATGCGGCGGGCGTGCTTGCGCTCTGACCGTGACGGCGCAACTCGCTCCATGTGTCGCTGCATTCAGAAAGTGGCCAATCAATCACTGTCTGGTGCAGATCAACGGCTGGCAGCAAGCTTTATCAAAGAACCCCATAAAGCGCAGGAAATCCGGCAGTCGGACCGTCGCAGTCACGAGATTTTTTGGAAACGGTACAAATCCTTCGGGGAAAACGTAACCGCAAACTGCAAACACCTGCGCTGATCCACGTCACCCGACGCTAGCACGCTTTTCCTGATATGGTGAAATGCCTCTGCGCAATTCGGCACTGATCGCATGTCCCTCCATTCCTTCATACCGAGAAATCGTCGAGGTGGCCTGCACCAGATCAGGCACAGCTTCGCCCGTAACCCTCTGCCATGTGACGGTTTTCAAGAACTTGTGAACTGAGAGCCCACCGGTGTAGCGGGCGGCCCGATCGGTGGGAAGCACGTGATTGGGTCCCGCCGCCTTGTCGCCAAAGCTCACACAGGTTTGTGCGCCCAAGAACAGTGAACCATAGCTGCGCAGCCGGTCTTGCCACCACTCAAGATCCGCGGCCTGCACATGCAAATGCTCCGGCGCGTAGGCATCCGCACAACCGGCCATTTCTTCCCGATCCGCACACAGCACAATCTCCCCTCGCTCGTCCCACGCCGTTGTTGCCGCCGCACGATTGAGCTGTGGAAGCGTCTCCAAACATCTCGGAACCAAAGCCATCACGGCTTCCGCCATTGAGCGTTCATCCGTCACCAACCACACCGGAGAATTGCCGCCATGCTCCGCTTGGCTCACAAGATCCCAAGCCACCAACTCTGGATCGGCAGTTGCATCCGCCAGAACCAAAACGTCTGTTGGCCCTGCAAACATATCAATGCCGACCTCGCCAAAAAGCTGACGTTTGGCCTCAGCCACGTATTGGTTGCCCGGCCCCACCAAAATATCAGCCTTCCCAGCACCAAAATGCCCTTCTGCCATGGCGGCCACCGCCTGCACACCGCCCAAGGCCAACGCTCGGTCCGCCCCCGCCAACCACATCGCGTATAAGATCGGCGCGGGAATGCCTGCACCGGGACGTGGGGGGGAACAAGCCGTCACATTGTGCACTCCAGCCACGCGCGCGGTTGTGATGCTCATCAAGGCGCTTGCAATATGGCTGTAACGTCCGCCAGGCACATAACAGCCGGCCGCATCCAACGGAATGGCACGTTGCCCCGCGGTTAATCCGGGGCGCAGCTCAATTTCAAATTCGTTCAGACTGGCCTTTTGCGCCTCCGCAAACCGGCGAATATTTTCATACGCGTACTTCATCGCGTCTCGCAGATCAGTGGGCACATATTGCTCGGATTGTGCCATTTGATCACGTGATACGACGATCTCGCCTTCCCAACGGTCTAAGCGCACGGCGTAGTCGCGCACCGCAGCCTCTCCACCCAGTTTGATCTCAGCCAACATGTCGGCAACCGTCGCGCGTGCATCTATGTGCCCGGCCTCAGCGATATGTGCACCTGCGCGTTTCAAATATGTGAGGGGCATCGAGGTCTCCTGAGTAAAATATCCGTAAAAGGTCGGCGTATCACCGCCATTCTTTCCTTGACCGAACCGGGCACACTATTCACAAAAGACAAATCTACCGGAGATCGGAAATGTTGAACAAAGGTATCACGCTGCGCGGTTTGGAAGTGTTTGAGGCGATTGCCGCCACCGGAGCGGTCGCACAGGCTGCGGAAAGCACGGGGTTGTCGCAACCCGCCGTATCGCAGCAGATTCGCAATCTGGAGCGCGCGGTTGGTGCCGACCTTTTGGATCATAGCAAGCGGCCAATGCAGCTCACGCCAGCAGGGCGCGCCTACCTTGCCCGCGCCAGCGCGGTCCTGTCGCAACTGCGGCTGGCGCAATCGGAACTCACTGTGATGGACCTGACCCACCTCACACAATTGTCTTTGGGTATCATCGATGATTTCGACAATGATCTGACCCCGCGCCTCGTGACCACATTGGCAGAATCCATGACCCGATGCCGGTTCCGCTTGGTGACCGCCCCCAGTCACGAGATCACTGAAGCCATCCGGGATCACGATCTGCATTTGGCGATCACTGCCAGTTCGGGAGAGGTGATCGATGGGATCACCGAGTACCCTTTGATGCGCGACCCGTTTGTGCTTGTTGCCCCTACCGGACAGGTGCCTGCGCAGGGTGATGCAATCGCCGCCCTTCAGGATCTGCCGATGCTGCGCTATGGTCAGGAACAACTGATAGGACGCCAAATTGAGGCCCATTTGAAACGCTGCAAACTCGATATCCCGCAGCGTTTCGAAATTGGATCCAACCCCTCGCTGATTGCGATGGTGTCGCGCGGGATTGGCTGGGCTATCACCACGCCACTTGGTTATTTGCGTGCTGCACGCTTTCATGAACAGGTTGAGGCCCACCCGCTGCCGTTTGCCCCTTTTAGCCGGACGATCTCGCTTTTGGCGAGCGGCGACTGGGCCGACACCGTGCCCCGAGAT
Organism: Shimia sp. NS0008-38b; assembly: GCF_040370365.1. NCBI lineage: Bacteria > Pseudomonadati > Pseudomonadota > Alphaproteobacteria > Rhodobacterales > Roseobacteraceae > Shimia > Shimia sp. NS0008-38b. The sequence goes on from NZ_BAABWQ010000004.1 coordinate 674,809, forward strand.
GTCGCGCAAACCATGCGCAACCTTTTGCGCAGCCATATGGTGACACCAGCTGTAACCAAGCTCCCTTGGTTGGAGCGCGAGTTTCGCGTTTTGGACAATTAAGAGCTGCATCTGTGTACCGGTCAAAGGTTTTATTGACCGTGTCAGCCACCAAGCGTCTATGGCAAGCGCGCCCTGTCATGCTTTGAGAACACCACGTTGCATCTTTCGTTTTTTGAAATTTAGAGGCTCACGATGCCTGCATTTGAAGCGAAGTGGTCAGCGCGCGTGCGCAGATTTCAATCAAATCCAGAGCCCCCTCAAAATCGCGGGTGTAGTAGGGATCAGGCACCGCTTTGGCCCCGCTCTCGGGGGCGAATTCGGTGAATAGCCGCACAGGGGTCTCGCTTCCGGCGGGGCGCAAACGCTCAATGTCGGCAAGATTGTTGCTGTCCATGGCGACAATCAAATCAAACTGGTGAAAATCTGCGACGACAAACTGACGTGCTCTCAAGTCACCAAGCGCATACCCCCGCGCGCGTGCTGCGTGCTGCATCGGTTCATATGGTGGATCACCCACATGCCAGCCTCCGGTTCCTGCGCTGTCCACCTCTGTTGACTTGGTCAACGCACGAAACACACCCTCTGCGGCTGGGGAACGACAAATGTTGCCAAGACAGACGAACAAAACTCTCATGATGGCGCTTTCTGTTTGTTGTCACGATTGTGACGCTTGCCACCAACACGTCAAGCAGACTTGTGGCCCGGCGGGCTTCTTGCAAAAGTGGCAGCACACCAGATGACGCGATCCTACGCAAAAGGTACATCATGCGCACAAACATCGTCATTTTGACCGGCGCAGGAATCAGCGCGGAAAGTGGCCTTGGCACCTTCCGTGACGAAGGCGGCCTCTGGGCCCAACACGCTATTGAGGATGTGGCAACGCCCGAGGGATTTTCCCGCAACCCAACGCTGGTGCACAATTTCTACAACGCACGGCGTAAACAGGCCTCAGCCGCGCAGCCCAATGCGGCGCATTTGGCGCTGGCCAAGCTGGAACAAGAACTCAATGGCGACCTGATGATCGTGACGCAAAACGTCGATGCGCTTCATGAAAAAGCTGGAAGCCGCAACGTGCTGCATATGCACGGCGCGTTGGAGCGCGCCTTATGCAATGAATGCGGACACAGGTGGGAGGCCCCAACTGAGATGTGGCCGGATGATCCCTGCCCGCGCTGTGGTGCGCTGGCAACACGGCCTGATGTGGTGTGGTTTGGGGAGATCCCCTATGGGATGAAAGCAATATCCGACGCGCTTGCCTCAGCTGACGTTTTTGCCGCGATCGGCACCTCTGGTGAAGTCTACCCGGCCGCCAATTTTGTTGCTGAAGCTGACGGCCTCGGGGCACATACCGTGGAACTCAACTTGGCACCCTCCTCTGGAGCGGCGCGCTTTGGTAAAGTGGTTATTGGGGCAGCCTCCGAGACTGTGCCCGCTTGGGTGAACCACGAACTGACCCGCAACCGCGCCTAGGGCCACAGTCCGACAGAACATTTGCACAATAAAGGCCACCGATGTCGGTGGCCTTTATGCGTTTTGTCACAGGCCTTTGGCCGGCCAGGTCGGGCGTGAGGTCAAACGCCGTTTCCAGACCTTAGTCAGAATGACCGCTGTGATCTGAATGGTCGTCATGGCCGGAATGATCACCGTGCTTCATCTGGCCATGATCTGGTTTGCGCTCCAGATCCACAGGCACCTCGAGGGTAACGTCACCCGCGTTTTCAAAGGTCAGGGTCACGGTCACCACATCACCATGTTCCAAACCGCGCATGAGCCCCATGAACATCACGTGATCACCACCACGTGCCAACCCATGCATGCCACCAGCCGGGACCACAAAGCCGTCTTCAACGTGGATCATTTGCATATTGCCATTTGTGTCTTCTTTGTGGGTATGCAACTCGGTGCGCTTGGCAACATCAGAGCTCACAGACACCAGTCGGTCGTCTTCTGTGCCCGTGTTCTCAATGATCATGAAGGCCGCGCCCGACTTGGATATTTTGGTGGCCACCCTCGCATAAGCGTCGTTCACAGAGATGGTGCCGTCAGCAATCGCAGGCAATGCGAGGGCCACAGCGGCAACCGCTGCAAGGGAAAGTGATTTGAAGGACATAATGCTCTCCTGTCCGTAACTGTGTCTCATTGGTTGGTTCAAAGAATAGACACACCGACGGGCGGCGCCCGCGCGCTGGAGAGCACCAGTCGAATCACATTTGGAAAGCGCCCTGCTTCAACACCGATTGATCGGGCTGCTCCATCAATGGCAAAAGTAGATTCCGGCGCCATCTCCACCCAATTGAGCAGCGACAGGCTGACATCGGGACATAGATGTGGCGCACCGGTTGGATTGCCTTCGGCGTCGACCGGCACCATCACAGCACTTTGACCGATACAATACTCCGCATAGCCCGCTGCGCCGGGCATGCCGCGCGCAATGGCCAAACTGTGTCCGGTCAGGACAAGCACAGCCACCAGAAGCAGCGTTACATATGTGCGCAAAATCAACATCACAGGGGCATATAGACACGCCCGAAACGCATTGTGAAGCGTGACAAAAAGAAACAGCCTCGCAGGGATGCGAGGCTGTTCAATAAAATCAGAAAGATCCGTAAGATCAGGCGGTTGCGGCCTGTGCTTTGGCGATCTCTTTTTTCAGCTTCAGAGCGCTGTCAGACAGCTCAGTGTCTTTGGCTTTCGCCATGAACGCGTCCAGACCACCACGGTGATCCACAGTGCGCAGCGCTGCTGCAGAGATGCGCAGTTTGAAACCACGACCCAGAACCTCAGACTGCAGAGTCACATCATTCAGGTTTGGCAGAAACCGACGACGGGTGCGGTTTTTTGCGTGGCTTACGTTGTTGCCCGTCATCGGGCCTTTTCCGGTCAATTCGCAACGGCGCGACATGGGCTTATCCTCGTTTTTCGGTCCACGGGGACATAGACCCCGTCAAAGCAGATGGGCGCCGCCTAGGCTGCGCCCGGAAATTCGTTTGGCGTCATTAGGCCCATTTGGCAGGGGCGTCAAGTGATTCAGACCGCGATAATTGTAATTTGCGGATCACTGCGGACATCAACAGAGCACCGTATCCGACAGGCTGTTGCGGTTCCAAGAGATGACCATACCTTGATCACGCCGGGCATAGATATCTGGAAGGAAATTTTCGAAGTTGCCAATCTCTTCGATGCTATGTCGCACCCAAGCGTAATTTCTGTCTTCGTTGTATAACCATGGCACGATCCACCGGTTCACCAACGGCTTCAAAATACCGTTCTCCACGCCCACGGTTAACTTGTTTTTGACTTCTGCTCCGTCCGGCCCGTCCACAAACACAAACTCCACGTCCGCAACAGTGATGCCGCGACGGCTTGCGCGCAGCGCAAATTTTTTCTTATCGCGCTGTGTCACTTCGAGACGCTCGTTGGTCGAATGTTGCGGGTTTCGACCGTAGGCTTCCACAAGCGTGATAAAATCCCCCGGCGACAAAGGGCCATCCTTGTCCTTTTTTTCGCTTCTCAGGGAAATGTGATCTAACGGGTGACTAACCAAATACGCTGGATACATTTGTTCATCAATCACCAGCTTCAAATCGGCATATACCCCATACCACCAACTCAACATGTCCGTAGTGACATCCCGAACTGGGGCATGTTCGACTTCAAACAGAGTGCGGCCATCAGGTAAGAGCGTGACCTTCGAGAACCCGTCGTCGAGTCTTCTTAGTTCCCATCCAAAGTCTCTCACTTCTGGCAAATTCATCCGATGTTTCCTTGCTCTTTCGCTCGACCTCTCCAGCGTCAAATCATACCCAAAATTCTTATATATCTATTTCCATCCTGCAAATTCGGCGTCGATAACGCAAGAAAACCCTTACGAATTAGCCACATAAAATGCGGCATGCACTTTGCATGGGGCCAGTGCGGCTCTCGTATTTTGCCTCAAGGGGCCGGTAAATTCTTGATTTGAATGATCGCGCCCTCGGCACGTTTGGCGTACAGGTCCGGTAGAAACATATCCAGGTTACCAACCTCTTCTACATTATGTTGCATCCACGCTTCGCTTCTCGATGTGTCAAAAAAAACCGACACGATCCAGTTGTTCACCAAAGACCTGAAGGGGCCACGTTCAGCACCGATCCAAAGTCGTGTCACCACATCCGTACCGGTGTCGGCTGCCTGAAAATCGTACCTTAGCGCTGCAACCAAAATACCCAACCTGTGAATGGAAACAGCATACACTGAGCTATCACATTGCGACACGGTTACGTGCTCAGTTCCACGGTACCGGGGAATACAGGCAAAGGCCTCCTCAATGACAAAACGGTCCCCGGGTTTTTGCGGTGCTTCGCGTTGTGGATCAGATGGGGTGATCGCAATATGATCGCGCAGATGCCAAAGCAAGAATGCCTGAAACGTCGCATCTTCATGGGTCACTTTCTGAAACGGGTAGACGCTGAACCACCAAGCCAACATGTCAGGTGTCACATGCTTGAGTGTGTTGTGACGCACTTCCAATTCCACCCGCCCATCGGGCAATTGAACAAAGGACGTATGGGCGTGCTTTAAAAGCCGCTGCGGCCAGTCAAAAAGCCGTGGGGTCGGCATGTCAGTCGCGCGTTTTCCTCGCATAGGCATATGATCTTGGCCTCCGTCTGAGACCGCTCAAAGGTGTCTCATCCGACTTCGCTGCCAAAATCATGCGCCAGCTACGACATTTGCGCAAGCATCTGCTGTGCGGCCTGCGAAGGCGTCATACGGCCGGATGCGACTTCCGCATCCAATGCTGCCAAGCTGTCTCTGGCAGACGGGTGATTGAGTTGCGCCAGCAATCCCTGACGCACTTCTTCATGAAACCAAAACTGTGCCTGCCCCGCGCGACGCGACGCCCAGTGCCCCTCTTCTTTGCGCCAAGCGATCAGTGCCGACATTTCGGCCCACGCACCTGCAAGCCCGTCCTCTTCCAAAGCGGATACTGTCATCGCTTTCGGAAACCCCTCAGGGTCTTGCGGTCGTTTGCGCAACAGGCGCAACGCACCAGCATAGTCGGCGCAGGTCCGCATGGCCGTGGATTTCAACGCGCCATCTGCCTTATTCACAAGGATTATGTCCGCCATCTCCATGATCCCGCGCTTGACACCCTGAAGTTCATCCCCTCCAGCCGGAGCCAGCAGCAACAGAAACAGGTCCGACATCTCGGCGACCACGGTTTCTGATTGCCCGACCCCCACGGTCTCAATCAAAACCACATCGAAGCCCGCTGCTTCGCACAGCGCCACCGCCTCACGCGTGCGCCGCGCGACGCCGCCCAAATGTGTCTGGCTAGGCGAAGGTCTAATAAACGCGTTTTTGTCACGGCTTAGGCGTTCCATGCGGGTTTTGTCGCCCAAAATGGAGCCACCACTGCGTGCAGACGAAGGATCAACGGCCAAAACCGCCACTTTGAGCCCCAATCCGGTCAGCATCATGCCAAAACTCTCAATGAACGTGGACTTCCCCACGCCGGGTGTGCCGGACAGACCAACCCTAAGCGCATGCTTTCCCGATTCGCGCAGACTTTCCAAAAGCGCGCTGGCCTGCTGACGGTGGTCTTCACGGCCACTTTCCACCAACGTAATCGCGCGCGCCAAAGCGCGGCGCTCTTGTTTCAGTATTCTGTCACGCAAATCTGCGATATCCATGGCCAGCACCTGTGCCCTTTGTTTGGAAGACTTCATGCCGCGCTCCGCCCCGTCTTGTCCAGCCCAGCCGCCAATACTGCGGGTTGGATTGACCGTTCTGCTGCTCTGTGCCGCATCTTTTTGGTCTGTGCCAACACAGGCCGAAGAGCAAAACCAGCTTTGGTCAGTCCATGCCTTTGGCCTCAAAGTTGGCGAGCTGCACCTTTCAGCCACGCAAACCGCTAATAGTTACTCTGGCACCAGCAACTTCAAAACAACTGGTCTGGCAGGAGTGCTGCGCCGCGTCCGCTTTACCATTTCCGGGGCAGGTGTACTGCGCCAAGGTACGATGCAACCGCGCACCTACGATGGCGCAATCGATACAGGCAAACGAGTGTCACAAACCAGCCTGCGGCGGCAAAATGGCGTGCTCGTGAAAACCCAAGGCGCACAAGACCCCGAAGTGCCGATCCCAGCCGCGGCCACCAAAGGCGCATTTGACCCGCTCAGCATGATGTGGCTGACACTGCGTGATCAATCAGAAACGTCCCTGTGCCAAATCACCCAGACCCAATTTGACGGCACACGCCTTGTGCGGATCACGTTAAGAACCCGCCACAATGACGCCGATTTGGTCACCTGCTCAGGCAAATATGACCGGATTGGCGGGTACTCCGCCGAAGAGCTGGCCGAGCTCAAGACCTCTCCCCTGTCGATCACCTACCGCAAAGAGGGCGCGGTCTGGCGCGCCCAAGAGGTGCGCCTGACGTCGCGCCACGGCAAGGCCAAGGTTATCAGACAACAGTGAGGCTGGACGCCGCTGGCGCGCTGGCCGATAACACGGCCATGACGCACTTGCCCATTCACGACGCGCTCGCCCCTTTGCTAAGCGCGCTTAAAGTCCACAACCGCGCTGTTTTGCAGGCACCGCCAGGCGCTGGTAAAACCACTGTTGTGCCGCTGGCAATGCTAGAGGCCAACCTCACCCAAGACCGCATTTTAATGTTGGAGCCGCGCCGTCTTGCGGCCCGTGCTGCGGCAGAACGCATGGCGCAGACCCTTGGCGAGAAGACGGGCGAGACAGTGGGCTACCGCGTACGCGGCGACAGCAAAACCTCCAAGGCCACCCGGATCGAGGTGGTCACCGAAGGCATACTCACCCGCATGATCCAATCGGATGCGGAACTGTCAGGCATCGGTGCGGTGATCTTTGACGAATTTCATGAACGTTCGTTAAACGCTGATCTTGGCCTCGCTTTATGTTTGGAAATCAGCGACGCACTCCGCGAAGACTTAATCCTTGTAGCCATGTCCGCCACGCTGGATGCAGAGCCTGTGGCCAAACTCATGGGGGATGCGCCGGTCATCACATCTCAAGGCCGCACCTTTCCCGTTGAGACCCGCTGGCTTGATGCACCTCTTCCCAAAAAAACGCGGCTGGAAGAAGCCACTGCGCGCTTGATCACCCAAGCCGTCAATGAGACCGAAGGCAGCCTTCTGGTCTTTCTGCCGGGAGAAGGCGAAATTCGGCGCACCCAATCCCTGCTGAAACTACCGCCTGACTGCACGATACATCCCCTTTTCGGAGCCATGCCCTTCAAAGATCAACAAGCCGCCATCCGTCCTGCTGAGACGGGGCGCAAAGTTGTGCTCGCCACCTCCATTGCGGAGACCTCGCTCACCATTCAGGACGTGCGCGTGGTGGTGGATGCGGGCCGTGCGCGGCGGGCGCGATTTGATCCCGGCTCTGGCATGTCGCGCCTTGTCACCGAACGCGTCACCCGCGCAGAAGCCACGCAGCGACAGGGCCGCGCGGGCCGCGTTGCGGAAGGTATCTGTTACCGGCTGTGGACCAAAGGTGAAGAAGGCGGACTGCTACCCTACCCCCCTGCAGAGATTGAGGCCGCAGACCTCACCGGATTGGCGCTTGAGCTCGCTTTGTGGGGCGCCGCTCCTGCTGATCTGGCGCTGCTCACCCCCCCAAACCCGGGCAGCTTTGCAGAGGCGCAGAGCGTGTTGCAGATGCTTGGCGCATTAGGAGCGGACAACCGTATCACACCGCATGGCAAAGCGATTGCCAAGGTGCCGCTGCACCCGCGTCTGGCGCATATGCTCACGGTAGCAGGCCCGCAAGCCGCGCCTATGGCCGCGCTCTTGGCAGCGCGTGATCCCCTGACACGCGGTGCGCCGGTGGATTTGTCTTTGCGGCTTGAGGCGCTGAACGATCTGAAAACCTTCACCGATCGCCGTCCATACGGAGTCAATCGCGGTGCACTTCACATCCTGCGGGATGAAGCCAAACGGCTCAAACGGGCCACCACCGGCCAAGACCGCGCGCAGCGCAGCGCAGCAGAGCTTGCCGCCCTCGCCTACCCGGATCGTATAGGGCTGCACCGCAAAGGCGATGCCCCGCGCTTTGTCTTGTCAGGCGGCAAAGGTGTGGTGATGGAGGACAGTGACCCAATGGCCTCTGCTCGGCTCATCGTGGTGACCGACACCGATGGCAACCCACGTGAAGCGCGCATCCGGCAGGCCATCCAAATTTCAGAGGCGCAAGTCCGCGACCTCTTCCCCGATCAGATTGTCTGGCAAGACCAATGTGTCTGGTCCAAACGCGAGCGCCGTGTGGTGATGCGACGCAAAGAGATGTTTGGCGCGGTCACGTTAGACGACCGCATCTGGAAAGACGCCACACAGGAGGCCATCGCCGCCGCCATGCTGGAGGGTGTGCGCGATCTTGGCTTTACGTTCTCTGCCGCAGCACATCGATTTGTTGCGCGTGTCGAGTTGATCCGCACTGCGGGACATGACCTGCCCGACATGACACCCGAGGCATTGATGTCTACAATCGAAACCTGGCTTTTGCCGCATCTCAAAGGGGTAAAAACCGCCGAGCATTGGAAAAAGTTCGAACTGCTGGATGCCCTGCGCGCACGGCTAGATTGGTCCCAAATGCAGTTGGTGGATCGCCTTGCCCCTGCCCACTTCACCACACCTTTGGATCGCAAAATTCCCATCGACTATGCAGGTGAGCATCCGGAAATTTCTTTGCGCCTACAGGAGCTCTTTGGCCAGACAACCCATCCGATGGTGGGCAACACACCTCTGCGCGTCACCCTGTTGTCACCCGGTCACAAACCTGTGCAAACCACACTGGATATCCCCGGCTTCTGGGCAAGCTCCTACGCGGACGTTCGCAAAGACATGCGGGGCCGCTACCCCAAGCATCCTTGGCCAGACGATCCCACCCAGGTTGACCCGACCCTACGCGCAAAACGTCGACAAAAATAACGTATTTTCAAGCACGTCTTGTATTTCCCCACAAGACAATGTATATACAATGTCACGACAAAATAACATGCCGTTATAGCAAACAAAAAGAAACGACCTGAGCAGCCCAATGACCAATGCCTTCAAAGTTGCGTTTGAAAACGTGCTTGTGCCTCTTTGGCGCCGGCCGCGCCGCATTCAAGTCGCTGCGCTGTGCACCCGTGGCACCGGCGATACACGGCAGGTGCTGTTGGTCACATCCCGTGACACCGGGCGTTGGGTTCTGCCCAAAGGTTGGCCGATTGCCGGCCTAGATGCCGCCGGCGCTGCGCTGCAGGAAGCGTGGGAGGAAGCGGGCGTAAAAAAGGCAAACGTCAACGAACAACCCCTTGGCACATACGCATACGACAAACGTTTGGATGGCGGGCTGGAAATCGGTGTGGATGTCACTGTGTTTGAAACACAGGTGGAGACCTTGACCGACGTGTATCCTGAGGCCAGCGCACGTACGCGAAAATGGGTTGCTCCCAAAGAAGCGGCCGCAATGGTGCATGAGCCGCAGCTGCAGGACATGCTGCGCGCTTTGTGATACTTTTGTAACGGATTTATGACATCTCCATTGCGACAAAGGCGCATTGGGGCTATGGCCGTGCAAACAACGCTGGAAGATCAACCATGCCCGCGCCAAACGCTGGAAAAAAATGGTCCACTCTGGACCGCGACCTGAACCGCATTTCACACCTTGAATCCGCAACGCTGTATGTCTCACGCCCCATGGTGGGTTTGGGAATCGCGCTGGCCTTCATTGTTGTGGCAGGTGTCCTTGCAGGCCTGCTGACAGGTGCTCAATCCAACACGATGATCATCATCGCAGCGGCAGGGTTTGGCGCCTATATGGCGATCAACATTGGCGCAAACGATGTGGCCAACAACATGGGTCCGGCGGTGGGGGCAAATGCGCTCACAATGGGCGGTGCGATTGTCATTGCGGCCTTCTTTGAAAGTGCGGGCGCACTTTTGGCGGGCGGGGATGTGGTCTCGACGATCTCCAAGGGTATTATTGATCCATCTGGCATTGGCAGCTCTGCTATTTTCATTTGGGCCATGATGGCCGCTCTGATTTCCGCAGCCCTTTGGGTGAACATTGCGACATGGGTCGGTGCGCCGGTTTCCACAACTCATTCTGTGGTGGGGGGCGTCATGGGCGCTGGTATCGCTGCCGCTGGATTTGCCGCCGTGAATTGGCCAACAATGGCCAAAATCGCCGCCTCTTGGGTGATCTCCCCGGTCTTGGGTGGCGTGATTGCAGCCGCTTTCTTGGCGTTTATCAAAACCAAAATCATCTATCAGGACGACAAAATTGCGGCCGCGCGCAGATGGGTCCCGGTTCTGATCGGCATCATGGCTGCCGCGTTTGCCTCTTATCTGGCGCTCAAAGGTCTCAAACGCATCGTGAAGATCGACATCCAGACCGCCTTGTTGATTGGTGTCGCGGTGGGTGGCGTGTTCTACGTAGTCTCAGCCCCGCTCATCCGCCGTCAATCCGAAGGCCTAGAGAACCGCAACAAATCGCTAAAAATTCTGTTCGGCATCCCGTTGGTGTTCTCCGCCGCTCTTCTGTCGTTTGCCCACGGCGCAAACGACGTGGCCAATGCCGTTGGCCCTCTGGCAGCCATTGTGCATGCCGCCGAGTTTGGCGACATCGCCGCCAAGGTCTCCATCCCAAGTTGGGTCATGATCATTGGCGCTTTCGGCATTTCCTTTGGCCTGTTCCTTTTTGGCCCCAAACTGATCCGTATGGTCGGTGAACAGATCACCAAGCTGAACCCGATGCGCGCCTATTGTGTGGCGCTCTCTGCGGCATTGACCGTGATTGTGGCCTCATGGCTTGGCCTGCCGGTCAGCTCCACCCATATCGCGGTTGGCGGAATATTTGGTGTGGGCTTCTACCGGGAATGGGACGCAGAGCGCCGTCGCCGCAAAACCACCGTGCAGAGCGCGCCAGAAAAACCAATGGCAACAGAAGAACGTCGTCGCCGCAAACTGGTGCGCCGCAGCCATTTCATGACCATTGTCGCGGCTTGGATCATCACTGTACCCGCAGCGGCGGCTATGTCAGCAATGATCTTTTTTCTGCTCAGCGGCTTGGCCAACTGATTGCACCCACCGCCGTTTCATCGGGCTTTGATCCGCGCGCGCACTTCCTGCGGTCGCATCTGTGGCGCGCCTGCGCCCAGTGTTTCAGACTCGCGTATCAGTGCGGCAACCGCACTGTTGATTGGGGCTGACATGCCTTGGTCTGCGGCCATCCGTACAATCCGCCCCTGAAGCTCCTCGATTTCAGTGCTGCGTCCGCGATCTAGATCCTCCCACATCGAACTGCGCGCTGTGGGATCAATTGACAACATCGCTTTGGCCAGCCAGCGAAACGCCCAGGTCGGCAATCTCAAAACATAGGGCACCGCACGCATTGGCAGCGCCGCAAAAGGGTTCTGCGTGCCAATACCCGCACATCGCAACACCGCCAAGGCCTCGTCCATTTGTGCCGCCATCAAGCGCCGCCACCGCATATCTCCGATTTGTTGTTTGAGTGGCACCCCAGACAACGCATTTAGGGCGTTGTTCAAATTGACCAGCAGCTTGCCCCACTGCACAGCGGTCATATTTCGATGCTCATGCATCTCCAACCCCGGCAAACTCATGAGCCGGGCGATGTGGCCTTTGCCTTTGTCGATGTAGATGTCACCACTGGTGCCCCGATGAAAGCGGCCTCCGCCGACCCACAGCACGTTGAAAGGCACCATACCGGCACGCACGTCGTGGTTGGGCAATGCCCGACGCAGCAATTCAACGTTCTGAACCCCGTTCTGCAAACTGACCACAACAGCGGTCTGCGGTGCATATTCCGCTATTTGCGCGGCAATACGCTCTGTCGCCCCGCTTTTAACGGTCACCAATACAATGTCGGCCCCAGCCAAACACGCAGCCTGCGTGTCCATGGCAAACCGATCCCCGGCCAGCTCCACATCCAAACCGTCAAAGTCCGTAAGCAGCAATCCATGTTTGGAGATCTCTTCCATGGTCGCTTCGCGCATGAACAACGTGACATCGTGACCACCCTGCGCCAACATGCCTCCAACAAAACACCCGATACTCCCGGCTCCGGCAACAACAATGCGTGGATAGCTTCGTCTTTTTGGCGCGTCACCCATCCCAAGTGTGCTCCCTTGTTCTGTCATGCCTTTTGGCTAAGGACAGTTTGAGGCAAAACTGGGGCAAATTTTTAATTTCGTCACTTTTCAAGCGACCATCGGCACAAACGCGCCACAAACACAGCATAAAGGCGCGAAGATTTTTCGCGCCTTTTCAAAAACCTAGGGACGTTTCGTTACGTTTGCAGGCACCACTTCATAATGGCCTTCTGCGCGTGAAGCCGGTTTTCCGCCTCATCAAAGACCACGGAATTTGGTCCGTCCATGATGGCGTCTGTGGCCTCTTCATTACGATGCGCTGGCAAGCAATGCATGAAAACAGCATCATCTGCTGCATGGCCCATCAACTCTTGATTGACCTGATAGGGGCGCAACTGATTGTGCCGCCGCTCCCGTGCAGACGGCGCATCATGCATGCTCACCCAAGTGTCCGTGACCACAAGATCCGCGCCCTGAACAGCTTTCACCGGATCACGTTCGATTTCGATCTTCACACCTTTGGCGCGCGCTTCATTCACAAACACCGCTTCTGGGTCCAAGGTTTCAGGACCGGTGAAGGTTAGGTCAAACCCAAATTGACCGGCCGCATGGGCAAAACTGGCAAACACGTTGTTGCCGTCCCCCGACCAGACAACTTTTTTGCCCGCAATCGGGCCACGATGTTCCTCAAACGTCAGAATGTCCGCCATGATCTGACAGGGGTGCGTGCGATTGGTCAGCCCATTGATCACCGGCACTGTGGCGTGTTCCGCCATTTCCAAAAGTGTGGCTTCTTCGAAGGTTCGGATCATGATCAGATCCACATAGCGGCTGAGCACGCGAGCGGTGTCTGCCACGGTTTCCCCGTGACCCAACTGCATTTCGGAGCCTGACAGCACCATGGTCTGTCCGCCCATCTGACGCACACCGACATCAAAGCTCACACGTGTCCGCGTCGACGGTTTTTCAAAAATCAACGCGACCATGTGATCTTTCAACGGCTGATCATCATCCGGCGCGCCCTTGGGACGGCCATTGCGCGCATTTTTGATCGCCTTGGCGCTGTCAATCATGCCCCGCAGGTCATCAACATCCGTTTTGTGAATATCCAAAAAATGTTTCATCGCTCTGGTCCTTATTTCCCTGCGTCCAACTGAGACGCTGCCTTCTCCAGCCGCACCACGGCCTCGGCGATTTCTTCATCTGTGATGTTCAGTGGCGGTAGCAAACGCACCACGTTGTCTGCTGCAGGCACTGTGACCACCTCGTTATCATACCCAGCGGCAACAACATCACCACAGGCCACTTGAGAACACTTCAGCCCCAACATAAGCCCAGCGCCACGCACCTCTTCAAACACATCCGGATGGGCCGCAACCAAACCCTCAAGTTTCTGTCGAAACAACCCGGATTTGCGATTCACGTCGCTTAGAAATTCATCGTCAGCCACCACATCCATCACCGCACCACCGACGGCACAGGCCAACGGGTTGCCGCCGTAGGTTGACCCATGTGTGCCCGCGACCATGCCACTTGCGGCGTTTTCTGTGGCCAAAACCGCGCCCAACGGGAAGCCACCGCCAATGCCTTTGGCCACCATCATAACATCTGGCGTAACCCCAGCCCACTCGTGAGCAAACAGTTTGCCTGTCCGGCCCACGCCACATTGCACCTCATCCAGTATCAACAGGATGCCCGCCTCATCACAAAGCGCGCGCAGCGCCTTAAGGTCTTCATCTGCCAATGGGCGAATGCCACCTTCACCTTGTACCGGCTCCACAATGATCGCTGCTGTGTGTTCGCCTATCAGAGCTTTCGCCGCTTCAAGATCTCCAAATGGCACCTGATGGAACCCAGGCAACAACGGCCCAAAGCCTGTGACCATCTTTTCTGAGCCCGCCGCCGCGATACCGGCCGAGCTGCGCCCATGAAACGCGCCTTCAAAAGCAATGATCTCCACCCGTTCCGCCTGGCCTTTGTCGTGCCAGTACTTGCGCACCATTTTCACTGCCAACTCGCAGCACTCGGTACCGGAGTTGGTGAAAAACACCGTATCTGCAAACGTGTTGTCCACCAGCTTATCCGCCAGCGCCTGCTGCTGTGTGATGTTGTAGAGATTGGACACATGCCAAAGCTTGCCAGCCTGCTCAGTCAGCGCCTCAATTAAGACCGGGCTCGCATGTCCCAGAACATTGACAGCGATACCCGCACCCAAATCTAGAAAACGTCGGCCGTCTGCCTCGATCATCCAGCTTCCTTCGCCGGTCTCAAACGTGAGAGCGGCGCGGTTGTACGTCGGCAAAATGGACGGGATCATATCGATCTTCCTTTTTCAGATCTTGAGCCTCAGTGACTGCATCACTTGGGGCATTTACGTCAATGTTTTTGAGAGTTTGCGTGCCACTTTCTGGCACGGATGATCAAGGGCCGGTTACGCAGTTTAGCGTCGGCGTCGCATCAGAGTGATATCTTGGCGTTTGTTCATACGCCCTCCCTAGAACGATCTATCACAAATGGGAACCCCTTTCGTGCATTCTGCGCGAATTTCGTGAAAAACACTCGATACGGGCGTTCATTTGGCGTGTTTGAAACCCCCAACAACAACCGCTTGCCACGTCCAAAAACCAAGATCATAAGCGTGATATGGACCCCAACACAGCCCCCCGCACCAACCCTGCCTTGGCCGCCGCCTTGACCCTTGCCGCCTCTGGGTTTGCGGCGGGCACAACGCTGTTGGCAAAGGCTCTGGGGACGGACACACTGGGCCCCGCGCTGCATCCACTTCAGATCAGCCACGGGCGCTTCTTGTTTGCTTTTCTTGGGTTCGCAACAGTGGCGATGATTGTGCGCCCTGCCATTTCGCGTCCCAATTGGGGCTTGCACGTTGGCCGTTCAACATTGGGCTGGGGAGGCGTGACGCTGATGTTCGCAGCAGCCGCGTTTATCCCTCTGTCAGACGCCACTGCGATCAGCTTCTTAAACCCTGTGGTTGGCATGCTCTTGGCCATCCCCTTTCTGGGGGAAAGGATCGGCCCGTGGCGCTGGGGCTCTGCTGCGCTCGCCTTCACCGGGGCAATGGTGCTCACACGTCCGGGGTCCGGCGCATTGGAGTTTGGCGCAGTCTTGGCGTTGGGAGCCGCTCTCGCTATGGGCGGAGAGCTGATATTCATCAAGAAGCTGACAGGCCGTGAGCGCCCGTTTCAAATCCTGCTGATCAACAATGGCATCGGCCTGACCATTGCCAGCGCGGCGGCTCTATTTGTCTGGCATGCACCGACGCCTCTTCAATGGGCCGCTCTCGCAGGTATCGGCTTATTGATGGCTTCAGCACAAACCTGCTTTATCAATGCCATGCGCTTGGCTGACGCAAGCTTTGTGTCACCGTTCTTCTACACGACGCTGGCCTTCGCAGCGTTGTATGACGCGGTGGTCTTTTCCGTCCTTCCCGACGCAATCAGTTGGGTCGGCGCGGCCATCATTATGACCGCAGCCGCCATTCTTGTGTGGCGTGAAGCAAGGCAGACGCGATAACTTGCGGATCAAGATCCTTTCAGTCCATACGCACCCCAACTGTGACGTTGCCTTCCAACGCTGTCTCCCAATGCAAGTCAACTTCGTCGCCGTTGCTGCCTTGCTCGAGCCCGACATAAGGCGTCGCATAGATCGTCTGCCCGCTGCTGTTGCGCAACCTTGAGGTCGCCACAACAGACTGAACCCGACGGCACCGACCACCAAACGGCAAATGCCCTTCACTCTTCACAGACCACGTGCTGGCAGCGGAGTTTTGATCATGATCGATAAACAGAGGATTGTAGGTCGGTGTGACCACGCTGTGATAGGTATTTCCGTCAAAGGTCACATGTTTGCCTTTGCTCATGTCCAGATCGGCAAAACTTGTGTCCACACGGTCCACACGATCAATATTGCCGCTTATGGAACGGAACTTATTGCCCGTCACATTTAGCCCCGTGATCGAATGGCCCGTGCCATGTGGTTTGATGACAATATAGGAGAACCACGGCGCAACATCGCCAGATAAGAACACATTGTCGGTGATCGACAAGGCGCCAAAAGAAAATCCACCGGCAAAGTCCGGCTGCGGGTCATACTCGTTGCTCCACTCGATGCTGGCATTGTCGATATAGTTGCCATCGATTGTGGCGGAGCAATAGCCATTGATCAGCAAGACTCCAGCTGTGCGCACCCCAGCATCCTCGCCATCACCTTGGAAAAAATGATTGCCGGTGATCATGCAGTTTGACCCGCCGACCACGGCAAAATGCCGGAACTGGCTGGCGCGGTTGTTGCGAATTTTCACATCGTTGGCATTGCAATTGATCGCAATGCTCTGACGATCCTGCGCACGTTCACTGCCCTCATCGGTGAGAAACTGGCAACGGTCCACCAACATGCCCTGACACCCTTCGCCGGGCGAACTGATCCCATGGTGTTTGGGCCGGTTGATAAAACTGTCACGCAAATGGAAGGCGATCCCCGCACCGGAGAGCAAAATACCATTGGCCCGTGAATTGCAAAGCAGCTCCACATTGCTCACCGACATTTGGCTGATCTTTGAAAACCCACTGAAATCCAAGACATATTTGTAGCGCGTGAAGGTGAAATTTTGTGTGCCTTCCGCGTCATAAAACGGCTGTGACAGCATCACCTCTTGTGTGGCTACATTGACGCTGCGCACATAGACCTCGCGCCCCACACCGTTGCCTGTGACCACCGAACCCACTTGAACGTTGGCGGCATTGACCACATTGCGCAGCAGTCGCCCATCACTGGGTGCATAACTTGCCTGACTGCTCACCACCTCCGGGTCCCAAGCACTGTCTCCACTCACATAGAGCTGACCATTTTTTATGATGCGGCGCTGCGCATATTGCGTGCGATTTGGCGCGGCCGCCTGCAGATCAATCGGCGCGTCCACAACAATGCGTCGCCCGCCCAAATCCAGACTTTCGTGGTCACTGTCGTTCAGCAAGGACTGGAACGCCCGCTTCAACCCCTCGACCTCGTCCCCAAAAGCCTCTGCATAGGTGGGGAAGTCAAAATTGCGACGTAGGCTGAACACGTGCTCGCGCGCCATATCCACGGTGCCTTCAAAGACAACCGGGCTGTCAAACGTCACACTGTCCCCCAAAAAGAATGTGCCTTCGGACACCAAAATCTCACGCCCGGCAGCCGCAGCATCTGCCGCTTCAAACGCGGCGCTATCATCCGTGACGCCATCGCCAACCGCGCCATAGTCTCTGACATCCACAAGGCTTAGCATATCTCGGTGAAACACCTGTGTGATGTCTTCAATGACGATGTCATCAATGCGCACCACACCACCAACACTGCCGGTCAGGTCCAACCCAAAATGACCGTAGGCCGGGGCCGCCCCCCACACCATATCCACGCCACCGCGCACACCAGCGCCCACAATGGCGCTGACCTCAACGACATCCCCATACGCCTCAATCACAGCGGTGGGACCAACCTCAACCAGACCGCCGACATGGGTCCTGCTGTCGTTGCCCGCCCACCCTGCAATTCGTGCACTCGGTAAATTCCCACTGATCGCTTTTATACGTGCTGTGATGCGCAGATAGCAGCCAGGCAACAAAGGGGTCTCCCCCATATAGCGCAGCTGCTGTGTCGGCTCGGATTTCATCAGTTCCAGACAACCGCCAAAATCCTGATCCGCTGGCACAAAAGCAGCGTTTACAGCCCCATCATAAGTGTCGGACCCCGGCGTGCCATCGCCGCTTGACCAAACATCCAGCCCTTGTGAAAACTGTGGCGGCATCAACAGGATGCCTTCGGTAATTGCCTTATTCATCTCAATCCTTTCCGCCAGTCACAGGCCATGCTGCGCCGTCGCTCCCAAACCCCGCGCGCTACGCTCGGGACTGAGAGGGATTGAAAACCACAAGTGTTAAGTCACACTAAGACTGTCGTGCGCACCCCGCTGCACACGCGACAAGGCGTTACATACGCTAGTTTTTTTAAGAATTTAGCGTTGCACGCCTTAGGCGCCAACCTCTTCAGCAGGCACCAAATACACCGCTGAAATGCGCCAATCGTCCCCGTCATTTACCATACGATACGCCAACATGTGGACCACGCCCTGCGCATCCCGCATCAGAACCCTTTGCCACAAGGCGTCTCCATCAGCACGAAGTGCACCAAAGCGCACCTCTGCGGGGCTCTGCACCATCGGATAGCCGCGTTTGACCATCACACCAAAGTTCTCAGCCGTGCCAAACATCTGCTGGATGTTATCCGCCGCGTAGCGGAAGGCTTGATCAACATCATCCCCACGAAACGCTTCTATTTGCGCAGAAATTACCGACTGTATTCCTTTGGACGCATCCTCTTGTTGGGCGGCCACCATACCGCCCGCCACCAGCGCCAAAACCAACAAAAGTGCCCGCCAAAGATGTCTCATTTCAGATCCTCCGATATCAGCACTACGCACCGCACCGGTGTTCAGATCACATGCCTACCGTCCACAAACGGCGAAGGCCCCGCCAAAGCGGGGCCCTGCAAAACATGTCCGCACCCTCAGGCGCAGCCCACAATTCCCTCTGCGGATCAGAGCGGTGCGTTACGCAGCCGCCAGCTCTCCGGCCAATGCGCTGTGAATCAGCGCCACAGTTTCTTCAACGCCATAGAGCGCTATGAACCCACCAAACCGTGGCCCCTGTGAGGCCCCAAGCAGCACTTCATAGATCGCCTTAAACCAATCGCGAAGGGGTTCAAACTCATGGGTTTTGCCAATGGCGAACACAATGGACTGCAGGAACTCTTCATCTGTAAAATCGGGCTCTGGCAGTGGATCATCGTTGCCAACAAGCGCATTTTTGGCGGCAATCACTGCCAGTGCCGTTTCCGATGACCGCAATGCTCCTGCCAAATCCTCAAGCGCGCGGCGCTCTTGATCTGTTGGCGCACGGTATACTTTTGCCGGCTTCACAAAATCGTTGAAATACCGCACCGCATGACCAGCAGCCGCATCCATGCCCGGATGGCTTTCTGGTGAGGCATCCGGCGCATATTTGTTGATGAACCCCCACATGGTCTCTTTGTCCTCAGCGCTGGACACGCTCGCCACATTCAGCAGCATCGAGAACGGCACTACCATGTCAGACGTCGGCACGTCCCCGCCATGGATATGCCAAACCGGGTTGTTCAATTGAGCCTTGATGTCTTGCCCATGGTAGGCACGCAACTGCTGATGATACTCATCCACCGCTTTGGGGATCACATCAAAGTGCATCCGTTTCGCCGTCTTTGGCTTCTGATACATAAAGTAGGCAAGGCTCTCCGTGGAGGCATAGGTCAGCCACTGATCAATCGACACTCCGTTGCCAGAAGATTTGGAAATCTTCTGACCATTTTCATCCAAGAACAGCTCATAGGAGAAGTGGTTGGGTGCACGACCGCCAAGCACACGACAAATCGCGTCATAGATCTTTTCATTTGTGGCGTGTTCTTTGCCATACATTTCAAAGTCCACGCCCAGTGCTGCCCAGCGCGCACCGAAATCCGGCTTCCACTGCAGCTTCACGTTGCCGCCGGTAACAGGCACAGTCCATTCTTTGCCGGTTTCATCGTCAAAGGTCACCGTATAGGTTTCTGCACAGACCTTTTTCATCGGCACATACATCACCCGGCCGCTTTCCGGATGCAGCGGCAAGAAAATGGAGTAGGTCGCCGCGCGCTCTTCACGCAGCGATTTCAACATGATCGCCATAACTTCATCATAACGGTCAACAGCGCGCTTCAGGATCTCGTCAAACTGGCCAGTCTCATAAAACTCTTTGGCGGAGTAGAACTCATACTCAAACCCGAAGGTGTCTAGGAAACGCCGCAACATCGCATTGTTGTGTTCCCCAAAACTGTCGTGTGTGCCAAACGGATCAGGCACCGACGTCAACGGGCGCTGCAGGTGCTGCTCCAAAACCTCAGGATTGGGCACATTGGAGGGCACTTTGCGCAAACCATCCAAATCGTCCGAGAAACAGATTAGCTTGGTCGGAATATCGCTGATCGCCTCAAAGGCGGTTTTGATCATTGTGGTGCGGGCCACTTCGCCAAAGGTACCGATGTGTGGCAGACCAGAGGGGCCATAGCCTGTCTCAAACAGCACATATCCCTTCTCCGGAGCCTGTTTCTCATACCGTTTGAGCAAACGGCGCGCTTCTTCAAAGGGCCATGCTTTGGATACGAGGGCTGCGTCGCGCAGGTCAGACATTGTCCATCTCCGGGTTGGGGATCGGGTTTCAGAAAAATAGGCGGCCACACGCCACTTTACGGGGCCAACCCGCCGCTACCTATTGCTCCTTTCCCCATCAGTCAATATTCTGCGCCGCAACAAGGTTATTTCAAAGGATGTCCCCGTGCAGGATCAAACCCCACACACTCTTACACCACAGGATTGCCTCGTGGCTGTGATGGTCGCCGTGTCCGCCTCCGATGAGAACATCCGCACCGCCGAACTGGTGAAAATTCAAGTTGCCGTGAACAACCTGCCGGTCTTTGCCGAATATGACATCGACCGACTGCAGTTTGTCAGCCGAACTGTCTTTGATCTGTTTGAACAAGAAGATGGGCTTTCCGCCCTGTTTGGTCTTGTGCGCCACGATCTTCCAGAACGGCTGTACGAAACCGCCTATGCGCTCGCATGTGATGTGGCCGCCGCCGATGGCAGCCTTGCAGAGCCAGAATTGCGCATACTCGAAGAGATCCGCTACGAGCTCAACATCGACCGCCTGCACGCAGCCGGCATCGAACGCGGCGCCCGCGCCCGCCACGTTGTCTAGCGCGAGCCGCCCCTTAAAAAACCTTCGCTGAACTTTATGCCAGGTGCCGCTCCGGCATCTGGCTTATTCGCCGTTGTCCGGCGTTTCTTTCACTGCGCCGCGCGCACGCGCCCATATTGTCTTACTAAAGACGGCGCCCGCAAAGGCTGCGGAGAAAACGATATATGGGTTGGGGTCCCCGACGCTCTCAGTGGCAACCACGGCAAGGCCACCATAGCTTGCCAGATACACCACCAGCGCTGCGCCAAATCCGGTGAAAACCACCACCCCCATATCCGCCACACCGGTGTCTTTGATATGCTGCGCCACCGCATCTGAATTGGGCTCATCCAATTGCAACCGAACAAACAACGACAACAATGCGCCCAGCAGCCCAAAGCCCAACAACCCGGTGATCAAAGCCACCTGCAGTTCCTCTGCCCCCAGCAACCAACCTATCGATTTGCCCACAGTGCCAAGAGATGCACCGTATCGCTCACGCTGTGGCGGAACTTGCGTGTAAGTATAGGCAGAGCAAGACTGCTCCGTCGCCGCCGCCGCATCATCAAATCGGTCAAACGCGAAAAGCACCTGCCGGTCGCCATCCAAGCTATTGGGCGTCTGCGGAACCGTCTCAAGCGCATGTTTGACAAGGGCGTGACGCCCGCGCAAATTTTCCACATCTGCTTCGCACTGCCTCAACGCATTGTCCAACTGGGACGCTTCGCGCTGAAACCACTGCACCAAATTGGCAAAATGCACGGCCGCCTCTTTCCTGCCCAGACTGATATCCAATTCCTTTTGGTACTCTGTCACCGCCGCAACAATGTTGTTTTCCTTTTGCAAAACCACTTTGACTGACAGTGGCTGCACGTCACTCCTCAGTTTGGTTAGTTTACGATCCGTTTCTGCCGCACGGGTTTCATACTCGTACTGGAACGGCGCAATACTGTTTTTCTCAGGCAGCGACGCAATCACAGCGACCAACGACTGCACCGGGGTCTCAGGTTGGTTGGGCCCCTCCACCTTGGGCACCAAGGCCCGCAGGTCCGCCTCCAGCTCAGAAGCCTCTGGTATCTCACCATCCCCACTGGCTGCCGTTAGCAGCGGGACCGCCAAAATCGAGGCCAAAGCCAAGTACACGGAGAAAAGCGCAATCGCCAAATATCCGAGCCAAAAATAGCCCACTTCCTGAAAATCTTTGGAAATCTTGTAAAACACCCACGACAGCAGCACAAAGAGCGACAACGCCACCAGAAACGACACCAGCATCGTCCCCGAGTACTCCAACTCTCCAACCAGCTGTGTTCCAGTTGACCCCAAAATTGACGATGCCCGTGAAATCCCGTCAATGAAACATGACGGTGCGTTCAACCGTTCGCCGATGTAATTTTCAGTGATCGACAAACAGCGTAGCTGGGACACCAAATCGTATTGGTAATACTCTCGAAGGGCCACAACTGTCGCCCGCAAAGCATTGACAAAAAGCGCAAACATATCGCGCACCACAAAAGAAAACAAAAAAGCAGATATGGCCGCGGCAAGCACAACCCGCAAACTGACCAAGGTGCCGTCGGTGATTTCTTTGGTAATCTGTATGGCTTTCTGGAACGGAAAAATGATCGCCATAACCAGCAAAAATAGAAACGCCAATACCAACGCAAGCACCACCGCAGCCAGCAAGATCACCAAAAATGCGTCCAAGATCATGGCGACATAACCGCCGAGCTCCATCTGGGACAAAGAACGATCAAAGTCTTCACCGCCCCACATTGCAGCAACGAAATACCGAACCACCAAAGTCAGAGATAAAAATAGGAGCGTCCAATAGACCTTGGTTTTGATACTCAAAAGAAATTGCCACATGGTATAAATACGCCAATGAAAAAATTTTAGATAAACTTTAAAAAGCAGTGGTCAAAAGCATCGCAGGCAGCTGTGCATGAGTCAACGTGGTTGAATGGGGCGCAAAACACCGCCCAACGTTCAGAACTTCAAAAAAGGTCTGAACAGCGCAACTGCAGAGTTTAAGCTCTTAATGTGGAAAGCAAATCGTTTTTGCGAAATGGCTTACTGAGAAACTCATCCATTCCAGCGGCCAAACATGCGGCCGCATCAGATGGTTGTGCATTGGCTGTCAACGCAATGATCTTGCACACTTTAAGCGATCTTTGCTGTTCAATTTGGCGGATGTAACGAGTGGCATCCAAGCCCCCCATGACCGGCATCGAGAGATCCATCAAAATCACATCACAGCCATCTTCGACAAAGGCCTCTATCGCCTGCTGGCCGTTCTGAGCAAACCGCATCTCCGCACCTGTGCGCTCTAGCATTTTGCGGACCACCAATTGGTTGGTCATATTGTCCTCAGCCACCAGAATTCTCAAGCCTCGCAACTCAGCTGATTGCGGCACAGGGGCCGCCGGAATTTCTGCGGTTTGTTTGCGAACACCCGTGCGCGTGGGACCGATGTTCGCAATCGGGAGTTGGTCGGAAGCGTGATCCACACTTTTTTCTGTCGGCTTGAGCGGCAGCGAGACCACAAACGTGGCCCCTTCTCCCAACCTGCTGCTCACAGTGATTTCTCCACCCATCCGCTCCACAAGCGCTTTGGTTATGGCCAGCCCAAGCCCGGTCCCATCCTGATCGCTATGATTGGGTCTGTCCACTTGCTCAAACGCCGAAAAAATTGCGTCTTGTTTCGTGTGCTCAATCCCAACCCCTGTGTCGGTCACTTGGATCTGCAATGGCAATCTGTGATCGTCGTGATCGTAGGTAACACCCACCGTGATCTGTCCGATACTTGTGAATTTCACGGCGTTGCCAATCAAGTTCAACAACACTTGGCGCAGCCGGTTTGCGTCGCCAAAAAATCTGGATGGAACACTGTCGGCGTAAGACAGCTCTAAACCAATTTGCTTTGCGTCCGCATGCAATCCAAGCAACGTACAGATTTCTTTTGCCAGGCCTCGCAGAGAAAATGGCTCGTTATGCAGCGAAATCTTATCAGCTTGGATTTTGGAGAAATCCAACACGTCGTTGATAATCTCCAACAACGCATTGGCAGAGTTATGGATGGTGTCCGAAAGTACCCTCTGTTGTGGGTCCAGCTTGGTCTCACTCAGAAGTTCGCTCATGCCAAGAATACCATTCATTGGCGTGCGGATTTCATGACTCATGTTTGCCAAAAAACGTTCTTTAGACTTGCTGGCTTCTTCGGCTTTTTCTATGGCGATCTTGTTGAACTCAATCGCTTGATCGCGTTCACGCTCCGATGTCACATCTTTGCTTGTGGCCACCAAATGGCTTAGCGTCCCATCCGCGTCAAATACCGGTGCCAACGTGGTTGTAATATTGGCCATCCGGTTTTTGAACGGGAGTGTCACGTCATAGGTGATTTCTTCCCGCTTCGCGATGGCCCTCAGATGCTGATCCAGCCCTCGTTGTCCGTTGGCGCCACCAAATAACTCAAGCGCGGTTTTTCCGATCGCGTCTTTAGGGTCAATGTTGGTGGCACGCACCCATTCCTTGTTTACCATCAGGTACCGAGGAAGCCCATCTTCGCAGACTTCAAGTACAAAAACAGCAAATTTTACCTCGTTCAAAAACAAGAACTGATTTGGCACAGTTTGCTGCATCGCGCGTTTCTCACTCGGAGTAAGCCGCCGTTTTGGCTGGCCCGAAGTTCTGATGTTAATAAGTCGGTATGGTTAGTAAAGTGTTTCCAAACGCAGCAACCACCAATTTGTCGGAGTCCTTGCTCTCAGAAAGAACAGTTTCGGCATCCGCATTTGGGAAGATCGGCCCGTAGTCCGATCGAGATTTAAAATCAAGAAAAATCTTACCGACGCCCGACTGATAGGGGCCGATTTACTTCATCTGCGTCGAAAAGACGCTAACGGCAGTCCACATCGCATCACGCGCCGTAGACCACCCCCCAGCGTTCAATCAGTTTTTGTTGGAGCTTTTTGGCCCGCCCATTCCAG
The DNA here is from genome assembly GCF_040370365.1 of Shimia sp. NS0008-38b. Lineage (NCBI taxonomy): Bacteria > Pseudomonadati > Pseudomonadota > Alphaproteobacteria > Rhodobacterales > Roseobacteraceae > Shimia > Shimia sp. NS0008-38b. The sequence continues at coordinate 699,747 of NZ_BAABWQ010000004.1, forward strand.
GTACGTGCGCCCTTAGGACGCTCGCGATCCGGACCAATGAGGCGATCACGCGCACCCACGTCTGCTTCAAAAATTGCGAAGGCCAGCTCTTTGCCATCTGACGCAGTCACATATCCTGCCAGAGCGCTGACAAAATGCAGGGTCCCGGTTTTGGCCTTCACTTTGAGCGGATGCGCTTTGTTCACCCGGCCGTTGGCGTCTCGCAATGAGATATCTTTGAGGATCGGACGCAAAATTTCATGCTGACCAGCCTGCGCCAACATCAAAGCCATTTCATCGGCGCGCACACGAGACGCCTCGCCAAGACCGGAATGGTCCACAAGCGCGGCGTCCTGCATGCCCAACTGCTCTTTGGCCCAGGCATTCATTGCGTCGGCTGATCCTTTGAGCGTTGAAAACGATGTACCACGCGCCTGCGTTGCAGCCATTCCCACCATTTCAGCAGTGATGTTGGTGGAATACTTCAACATCCCTTTCAGGATCGTCCGCAGATCAGAGCTTTGATGACGGGCAATGACTGTGCCGCGCGGCGCACCTTGCGCCACTTTGGGAGCTTTGAGCACAACGCCATGCGCGCGCGCCAGAGTGAGGAACACTTCGCCCGCGTAGATTTCCGGCTGCCGTACTGGCAACCAACGCGCCCCCCCTTTGCCCAATGCACCTTTGGCCACGGTCCACTTATCTCGCCCCCCCTGCGAGCTGTAGGTATAGACTGGCGCACTGCGGTTGACGATTTTCATCTCCGCGACGCGCACTTCGGGGCGATATTTGTTGCTGCGCGCATCCATGCTCACCGTGTAACTGGTGCTGGCGCGCTTCCACTCAAAATGCACCCGATTGTAATTCAGGGCCACTCCGGACAAAGCTGGGTTATATCCCGCGTGGTCGGGTTGTTTCTTATCAATCCGGCTCGCTGTTGGCAGCGCTCCGCCCCAGACCAAAAATTTGCCCGTGACCTCGCGAATGCCTGATGCCTTTAACGTGCGCGCCAAATCGGCCAACCCGTTGGTATCCAAGGTTGGATCTCCGCCACCGCGCAGCACTAGATCGCCACGCAACACGCCGTTCTGCACCTCACCAACAGCGACAAGACTTGTGACGAACCGATGTCTTGGCCCCAGGTAGCTTAAGGCATACAACGCAGTCAAAACCTTGGTCACACTGGCCGGAGGCAACCCTTTGCCCGCCTCGTGAGCTTCCAGCACTGCCGTCTCGCCCGCTCGGGCCACAGCATAGCTCACCCGACCACTCACACCACTGTCACGGATCAGCGCATCTGCCGCGGGCGCGGATGCTTTTTGGGCTGAAGACACGCCCGCCGGACGCAGCACAGGACGCAATGACCGGCTGGGGGCATCCCCCCACAACGGGCTGCCAAGGCTGGCAACACTTAAGCTCAGAAAGGCACGGCGAGAAAATGTCTTCGTCATAACTGAAACTTTAGCCCTCTGTCGGCTGTGCATTCAACCCGCGCCAATGCAAATCTCCGTTTCACCGATCAAAAATCAAGCCCCTTTTTGTCTTGTCACCAACATGTTACGCCAAAATGTATGTGGAAAGTGTTTGCGCTCATGTTTGTGGCCATGTCGATGATCCCCGCCGGGGACACTGCTGGCAAGCTACTGACCCAAAACCATGACGCAAGCCCGGTGTTTGTGGCTTGGTCACGGTTCGCTCTTGGCAGCGTATTGGCTCTGCCGCTGATGCGCGCTGACACCTTTCGCTTGTTTGGCGATTGGCGCATCTGGTTGCGGGCCCTGCTGTTGACCGGCGGGATCACCAGCATCCAAACCGCGTTGCAAACCGCCCCACTTGCTGATGTTTTCGCCGCCTTCTTTATCGGCCCTATTTTTTCCTATCTGCTGTCGGTGCTGCTGTTGGGCGAACGGGTCACAGTTGCACGCAGCGGACTGATGGCGCTGGGTTTCATCGGGGTAGTGCTGGTTGTGCGCCCGGGATTTGAAATGAGCCCAGGCCTGCCATGGGCCGCCCTCGCAGGCCTGTTTTATGGTGCATTCCTCACCGCGTCACGTTGGCTTGCCCCCTTTGCACGCCCCGGCAGTTTGCTGGTCACTCAGCTCTGTATCAGCACGCTGATCCTAACGCCTTTTGGAGTGGCAGATATTCCGGCACTCACGCCAGCTGTTTCTGGCCTAACGCTGGCCAGCGCCGCTTTCTCGATGGGAGGTAATTTCCTGCTGCTCTTTGCTTATGCCCGCAACGAAGCTGCCACTTTGGCGCCGCTGGTCTACCTTCAACTGCTCAGCGCCGTGGCGCTTGGTTGGGTTGTCTTTGCCCAACTGCCAGACGCACTCACATGGCTTGGCCTCTGCCTGATCCTTGGCGCAGGTGTCACCTCCGCGCTGATGGCCCGGATTAAAACCGACGCTCCACGCCAATCTGAAAGCCCAAAGTCTCATAACTAAAGGCCTCGATGCCTGACCGGTTTCGCTCAAAGTCCAGCTGTGCATAAGGCGTATAGCCACCGGGAAGGAAGATATCGGACCGCTCCACACGCAGGCTTCCACCGAACGCGGTCTCGTCCGGATTGTTTACAAACACAGGCGTGACGCCCCAGGCATCCTTGTGCCGCACATGTAAGCTCGGGCTCAGTGTCCAACCATCGCTCACATCAATTGAGGCATAGACCCGCAGCTTATAGGCGTGAAATCCCTCGATCCCAACAACTGAGCGGTCAAAATCGCGGCGCTCATATGTGAAATCCGATCCAATCAACGCGCGCCCTCCAACGGACCGACGGTATCCAACAGTACCTGTAAGGGACTCCCCATCGCGCGCGTCATAATCGGTTGGATCATTTGGCCGCACTCCAATTGTGTTATCCACAATCAAATAATTAAGCTCGCCATAGGCTGATCCACCTGCGAGACTGCGGCGCTCAAACCCGACTTGAAGACCAAATCTATCTTCGACATGCCGACCGGCCTCCCATTGCGCCTTGGCGATAGGCCCGACCGAAATCGTCGTCTTGCGCGACAGCAATCGCAAGCCCAGCTGAGAGATGACTTGTTGCGTATCATATGAGCGGCGCTGTGCTTCAACCGCGTTCAAGCCCAAACTCATAAAGCCGACAACACTGGTATTTTCAGAACTCAGCCCATCCAACTGCCTGCGCAGGCTCATCCGCCCGCTCAACGTGAGCGCCGGTACATTTTCGACTGGCCGATTGTAATCCACATACGGCAATCCACCATAGTAGAGCGGGTTCGTTTTCAAGCGCTCGGTGTTGTACCGACGTTTGTTCCCCGCGCTGGTCAGCCCAATGGACAAATCCCAATCGAATCCGCGCCGCGCGTCAATTTGCCGAATGAACGCCAACACGGTCTTTCGCACCGGCTCAGGCAAGTCGCCAGACAGCACGCGGAAAAACTCCTCGCGTGACCGCGCCCATTGCTCGGCCAAAAAGTAGGCGCGTGCCAATTCGAGGCGCACACGTGTCAGTTTCGGATCTTCTGCAAGAATTGACTGCAACACCGGTATGGCCACCCGCGGCTGCCCGGCTTGCAAAGCGGCCATCGCATAGTCAAACGCCACTTCGATTTGCACCGCAGCTGTTGGCGCCGGTGTGGCTGACACCATGGGTGTGGTTGCGATAGCAACACCGGAACCTGTTAGAACTGCAAATGCAAAAGACGCACAGTGCCTACGCAGGTTTGAAAACAAAGCGGTATTCATTCTGGCGGTCCCGATCAAAGTAAGGTTGGATGTCGCCCCTGTCCCACTGGTGCCTTGGGGCGACACAACACTTCGGTGTGTGTCTTAAGCCTTACTGCTCAGCACCAAACGCACCGATGTAGGATCCGATTGGCCCGCTCATCGAGAACGTACCGCCCACTTCATCTGCGCCATCGCCATAGAAAGTCCCCTCAGCAGTACCGGTGGTGGTAGAGCTGATTGCCGCAGTCCCGGCTATGTTCGCGTTAAACCCAGTCCCGCTGATGGTGCCGGTCCCTGCGAAATTCAGTTGGCTCGCAACACTCAGTGCGCCACCTGACAGCGCGCGCACCGTGGTGTTTGTGCTACTCATTGTGACGTTGCTAAAATCGCTGGTGCTGATGGCGATTTCGGACTCTGTCATATAGGCCCGTTGATCAGCGCCAACGACATATCCAATCGAATTGCCGCTATAAGTCGCGCTGCCACTGGTCGGAACATCGCTCGCCGCCGTGGCATGACCAAAGCTACCCACGGAAACGCTCCCGTTTGTTGTGCCGATCCCTGTCACCCACATTCCGTATGTCTGGTGATCAAAGTCCAGAATGTGTTCATTACCCAAGAAACCTCGATCGCGACCACTCGCGGAGGTAGAAACAATCGTCAGGCCGCGGGCTCGGTCGTATTCGGTATCCGCACCATCATCCTCACTGAACACGAAAGTGCCATCACCGTTTGTGTATTCCACGGACTCATTGCTGCCGAAGGATACACGCGTGGTGACGCTGCCATCTTCCGCAGCGCCCAATGCCCCGCGTGTTACGTTGCCACTGCCATCTGTGGACACTGACGCGGTGCGCACTTCACCGTTTAGGGTTGTGTTCCCGTGCAGCAAGAACAAACGCGGCCCCGCGGCGTCATTTACACGGTCTCCGATTTCGTCTTCGATAAGGTCTTCAATGGCGCCACCGCAGGCCGACACCGCAGCGACAGCACTCATGGCCATCATCGTTTTCAGAGTGAATTTCAACATTTTTCTGTACCCGATTGATTTGCGTTTCAAAGGTCAGAGACAAGCGACGTATTAAGTCTGGTTCCCACCCGCTGTACTCATGCCACTACAAAAAGCCGCTTTTCCTTAACGGGTCGTTTCACCGGTACTTACAACAACTTAACGCCGTCTCTGATTTTGAGATTCCTCTACAACTCAAGAGGAATTCGCCTAAAGTCTGCACGGGTATACCTGTCGAAAATAGCAGTCTTTTTCCAAACAAACACTTTTCAGCAGGAACTAAGCTCTTTCGGTTGCTCACCTTTTTGAACAGTCACAAAATCGACTAAAACTGCACGTTTCTCCCCCCAAAACGGGAAAATTCATCTCGATTTAACAAAGTTGTATTTCCGTCATTTTTTAAGAAAACACATCGAAGATTGCCCCCACTAAACGAAGGTTAACGCCGCCACAAAAACTCGCAGAAAATGGACCTCGAGAAACCAAAATTTGGATTGAATCTCGCGTGGTGCGTTGATCACCCTGCTAGGGTTTTAGCTGAGTCGGACAAATACCACCCCCACCGTAGCCACAATGGTCGCTTCGTCAGTGAGGTCTTGATGAGCCTTGGGGAGCAAAAAGCGCGCGTGTCACGGCGTCCCTCTCGTGACATGAAAGGCCGCCTGCAAATCTCCACGCGCTCGCATGCGCTTGGCGAAAATCCATGCTGTCTCCCACCGCTCGAGAGAACAGCGATCCGGACAACGGTCTTACATCTCGTCTGCCCTTTGGGTCAGACCATCACCGATACCGATGGGGTGCGGCTTGCCCGTTTCAAAGGCATAACTTTGATCCTCAAAACACTGACAATCCCCACCTCCGCAATACAGTCGCGATACAGACGCAATACCGACGTCGAAAATGCCTACTTTTTGTTGGCAAACAGATCTGTTTGATCCGGCCGTTTTGGCGGCGCCAACCCCAGATGTTGCCACGACTTTTGTGCCAACATCCGTCCACGTGGCGTGCGTTGGATCAAGCCTTGTTGCAGCAGGAAGGGTTCGATCACCTCTTCGATTGCGTCACGACTTTCACTTAATGCCGCGCTGATCGTGTCGATGCCAACTGGACCACCCGCGTAGTTTTCTGCAATGAACAACAGATAGCGACGGTCTGCACCATCAAGTCCAATATTGTCCACGCCAAGTCGCGTAAGCGCCCCATCTGCAAGTGTTTTGGTGATAACCCCGTCTCCCTCGACGAGCGCAAAATCAACGACACGACGCAGCAGACGTCCTGCAATCCGCGGTGTCCCACGGGACCGCCGCGCGATCTCTCGGGCACCCCCATCTTGAGTAGGCACGCCCAGCTTATTGGCATTACGCGTAACAATCTCATTCAACTCATCTTCGGTATAAAACTGCAAGCGCGTGGGAATGCCAAATCGGTCACGCAATGGCGTGGTTAGCAATCCCAACCGGGTTGTCGCGCCAACCAATGTGAAAGGTTGCAATTCAATCCGCACTGTCCGCGCAGCAGGCCCCTCCCCAATCACGAGGTCAAGCTCAAAGTCTTCCATCGCCGGATATAGAATCTCCTCCACCACCGGATTAAGCCTATGAATTTCATCAATAAAAAGAACATCTCTGGCTTCAAGATTGGTCAAGATCGCCGCAAGATCGCCAGCCTTCGCCAACACCGGTCCAGAGGTCATGCGAAAGTTGACACCCAACTCGCGCGCCATAATTTGCGCCAATGTGGTCTTTCCCAAACCAGGCGGGCCATGGAACAGCGTATGATCCATCGCCTCACCACGTCGCCGGGCACTCTCGATAAATATCCGCAGGTTCGCCCGCGCTTCCGCCTGGCCAATGAAGGCATCAAGCTCTTGCGGGCGCAGCGCGCGATCGGCATCCTCTGGCCTCGGTTCGGGGCGCAGTGTGGGGTCCGGCTGGTCCATCATCTACCCTTTCGGCGCCAACAGCTTAAGAGCTGACCGGATCAAAGCAGCAGTGTCAGCTGACGGATCGTCACTTGAGGCCTGCGCGACCGCTGTCGCTGCATCGGCAGGACCATAGCCCAAATTCCCCAGCGCCGAGAGCGCATCGGCTTGCGAACTCATCGATGCCGCCGCAGCAGCGCCGCTCGCAGCCGCCGCGCCGCCCGGGTTCACCGGGGTGCGCACCGTGTCCTCAATCACATCGTCAGACACCGGTGCCGCCGCGCCATCCACCTCTTTGACTCCGGCCATGGCGTCCTTCAAGCTGCCCCCCAATGCCATCACTTCGGGTGCTTTGTCTTTCAACTCGATCACCACCCGCTGCGCGGTCTTGGGCCCGATCCCTTTGGCCGCTTTGATCGCTGTCACATCGCCAAGTGCAATTGCGCGCCCGACCCCTTCTGCGCCCAAAGTGCTCAAAATAGCCAAACTTGCCTTTGCACCAATTCCTTGCACGCTCATCAAAAGGCGATGCCATTCCTTTTCAAACAGGCTGGAAAACCCAAACAACTGTAAAAGATCCTCCCGCACCAACAGATCCGTGTACAGCGCCACCGCGTCTCCAGCCCCAGGCAAACCCGCCAGGGTTCGATCAGAACAATAGACCAGATAGCCGATGCCACGCACATCAATAAGCGCGTGGTCAGCGCCCTTATACTCTAGCGTGCCAGAGATTTTCCCAATCATGCGCGCGCCCTTTTCAAAGCTTGAGAGTAGCTGGCACCAGCACGTGCATAATGTGCATGACACATTGCTATGGCCAAAGCGTCCGCAGCATCTGGCCCGGCAATTTGCACACCGGGCAATTGCAGTTTCACCATATGTTCAACCTGATGTTTCTCTGCATGGCCGACCCCCACAATGGTCTTCTTCACCTTGTTGGGCGCATATTCCCCAATGCTCAACCCCGCTTGAGCCGGCACCAAAAGCGCAATGCCACGCGCCTGACCAAGCTTTAGCGTCCCCGCTCCATCTTTGTTGACAAACGTTTGTTCGATAGCGGCGTGGTCTGGAAGAAAACGCCCAACAACATCTGTGAGCTGCTCATGTAGTGACAAAAGGCGCGCGGCCAAATCATCGCCAACCGAGTGACAAATGCCATTGCCAACATGGCTCAATCGACTGCCATCGGCGTCAATCACACCCCACCCCATGTTCCTCAGTCCCGGATCAATCCCCAATACACGCATGCGCTGCCCCATTATTGATCTTGTTGTTTTCCCTGAAGTAGCACGAAACAAGAACAAACGCCAAGCCTCATAACTGTGGCTGGCAAATTTTCAATTTTTGGTGGCCGGTCGTGACATCCCCATCAGCGTTCAGAAACGACATAACTCAAGTCGCTTTTGGTCCATATTTTTAAGGGTCAATCAACACTTAACACCCATGCAATTCTTGCATGTCTCCTATGCCAAAAATCGTCTTGTTGGAGGGGCGCGACATCCATATGTGCCGTCCATCGAAAACACAGACCATAGCTCTCAAAAAGAAGGAACACTGATATGGCCGCATTTGAAACGACACCGACTTCCGGTTTTGCTGGCCGTATTGGCCAGACCTTCGCCGCATTCACCGCATTTGTAGTGGATTGGAATGACAAGCGCCTGACACGCAAAGCCCTGGAACAACTCAGCGCACGTGAACTCGAAGACATTGGCCTCTCCCGAGGCGACGTCCACAGCATTCGCTGAACCGGCACAGCCCACCGCTCACATCGTTTTCGGGCCTTTGCGCCAAGAACCGCAGCTTTCTTTCGGAGCTGCGGTTTTTTGTCATTGCAGTCACGGAATCAAAACGGCCCCGGGGAGAGAGACCCGGGGCCGTTTGGGATCTTGGAGGGATCCGCGAAATTCGTAAACTCAGAAGTAGGTCTTTACTTGTGTCGCAACCCATTGGGACACAGGGTCAGGCCGCATGGTCCACGCCGCAACTTGCTCTATGGGAGTGCCACTGCTCAACCGCGCAACACGTACAGAGGAAAAGTCTGGGCCCCATTGAGCCATCATAGCGCCTTTGATCAGGAAGAACGTCGTCACAACCATCAACAGGCCGGTCCAAGGAATACTCCGACGTCGGCCTGCGCCACGCACAATCACATAGCCGTTGCGATCAATCGAAACAGATTTTCGCGCGATACGGCCTGTCTTCGCTTGTTTGCGATAGATTTGCGCGAGGCGGTCATGGAATTCTGCTTGAGATTCACTCATGGCATCTACTCAGGTTTGGCCCCCACCAAACATGGCTAAAACTGGTCGCGAATTGTGGCAAAAGTAAGGCGCAAAGCCGGAAATAGGGCAAATTCGAGACAAATCTATTCCGAATTTTGCCGGAGTTCTAAACCTTTGGAAACAAACAAACACAAGCAACTTCATTGTTCACCAATCTGAAACAGGGGTCAACAAAAAGGGCGGCCAATTCTAAGCCGCCCTCAAACCGATTCTTGTTCGTTTCAGATCGCGGTGTGAGCCACTGCGCTGTAGCTTAGGCCTGCCGAGTCAGGGTCAGTGTGGTCCACTCACCGATTTCTTCACGGGTGTGGACATCAAAACCTGCCGCGCCATAAGCGGCAACAACATCATCAGCCTGCTCGTTCAAAATGCCTGACAGGATCGCATGCCCAGACGTTGCGATGTTTGCGCCCATCTCAGGCGCCAAATGCACCAACGGAGCCTTCAAGATATTGGCAAACACAAGATCGTACGGCGCTTTGGCCGCCAGATCAGGATGACCAAAGCCCGCAGCCTCCAAGCAGATCACCTGGCCTTGCAGCCCGTTCGCGGTGACATTGGCTTTGGCAACCTCCACCGCAACCTCATCGATGTCGCTGGCCAGCACCGGATTGGGCCAAATCCGCGCCGCACCCATGCCCAGAACGGCTGTGCCACAACCGATATCTGCCACGTTTTGACCAACAAACCCTTCATTGGCCAAACGATCCAGCGCTTTCAAACAGCCCAATGTGGTTCCATGATGGCCTGTACCAAATGCCATTGCCGCCTCAATCAACAAGGGCTCTGCCCCGTCCGGCACTTTGTCTGCGTCGTGGCTGCCATACACAAAGAAACGCCCGGCCTCTACCGGGGCCAATTCGCGTTTCACTTTGGCCACCCAATCAGTTTCGGGCAATTCCGACACCACAAAAGGCTTGGCGCCAAATGCCGCCGCCAGCACAGCCAAACCAGCCTCATCAGGAGCCTCCGTGAAATAGCCGCCCACTTCCCAAAGCCCTGAGCCGTCTTCGATTTCAAAGACCCCAACACCCGTCGGTTCTGGCACAAGGCGTTCCATCGCGTTTCCGAGAGCCTCACCTTGGCTCCTTCCGGTCAGCGTGGTCAGTGCGGTAAATGTCGGCATGAGCTGTCTCCTGAAGCTTTAAACGGGGCGTATGGTCTCCCTACGCCCCCGTCAAGTCCGCGTCAGTCGAAACTACTCTGCAGCGACTGTGATCGACCGGGTCAAACGGGTCTCGTTGCCCTTCTCTGGATGGCGAGGGATCAACAATGCCAATGCCAAAGAAATCCCCGCCATCGCGGCGGCCAATACGAAAACCGCACCAGGTGAGGCCAGCCACAACAGACCCAGCAGCACAGGTAAGAAGACTGCGGCGATATGATTGATGGTGAACGCGACAGCGGCTGTGGGTGCCATATCTTCTGGATCTGCAATTTTCTGAAAATACGTTTTGAGAGCCAAAGCAAGCGAGAAAAGCATGTGATCGATGACATAGAGTGTCGCCGCCAGCATAAGCCCCCAGCCAAAGAAATAGATGCCACCATAGGCCAAGAAGACAATGACCAGACCCGCGTATTCGAAAATCAGTGTGCGACGCTCGCCGAACCGAGACACCGCGGCGCCAACCATTGGTGCAAAGATCATGTTGGCCACAAGATTGATCAGATAGAGCGCGGTGATTTCATGGACGTCAAAACCAAAGCGCTCGACCATCATAAATCCAGCGAACACCACAAAGATCTGCCGCCGTGCCCCCGCCATGAACTGCATCGCATAGTACAGCCAGTACCGCTTTTTCAGCACCATTTTTCGCGCCTGCGGCGTGCGGCCTTCAAACTGCGGGAATGCCAGCAAACAGTAGAGCGCAATCACGGCGGTGATGCCTCCCCCCACAAGGTAGACAACCTCATAACTCAAATCGAAGCGCTTCCAGCTGAGTACGATCAGCCCATAGGCCACCAAGGTCGCACCAGAGCCCACCGCGACCAACCAACCCAGCACTTTGGGGGCACGTTTTTTGTCAAGCCACTGTAACTGCAGAGATTGATTGACGGTTTCGTAGTAGTGGAATCCGATGGAACTGAGCAAGGTGATCATCAAAATTCCGCCCATCGAGGGGAAATAGGCCGTGAGCGCCGTGGCCACGCCGAGCAACAACAGGGAGATCATCCCCAACACCTGTTCTCGGATGAACAGCAGCAGAAAAATCACCCCAATCGCCAAAAACCCCGGAATTTCACGCACGGTGTGTAGCAGCCCAATGTCTGCACCATCAAATCCGGCCACCTCAATCACAAAATTGTTGAGCAATGCGCTCCAGGTGTTGAAGGCAATCGGCATAGCAATGGCCATGAGAACCAGCAGGGCGATGGGGCGACGCCAGACCGGAAGGTGAGCAGCGTCATCAATGGGGAGTTTCTTGAACATAGCCTTCGCATAAGGAGAATTGGCCCGAAAGGCGAGGCCGAAATCATGCACAGCCAACTCTGCGCCAGCGCACGGGCCATATCGAAGCAAGGGTCTGCTGCGGTCTTCGTAGTATTTTGACCGACCACAAAGAGGTGGGGGTTAGTAGAAACTCTGAGGATCAATATCGACAGCAAGACGCAGATCGCCTTTGAGGCGGAATTGCCCCACCCATTGCGCCAGCGCCGCCTGCAAAGGGGCGGATTTGTCAGCCTTCACCAAGAGTCGCACACGGTGTCGGCCACGCACACGCGCGATTGGGGCAGGAGCAGGTCCGTAAACCTCAGCGCCAATCGCAAGCAAGGGCTGAGTATTCCGCGCGAGCGCATTGCCCAGATCAAATACCTGACTGACATCGCCACCTGACAAGATGATACCTGCCATACGCCCAAACGGCGGCACCATCGCTTGGCGGCGTTCATCTGCTTGAGCGCGCCAAAACCCGGTTTCGTCCCCTGCCAGAATGGAGCGAATTACCGGGTGTTCAGGCTGGAACGTTTGCAGCAGTGCCAATCCGGCGCGTTCAGAACGGCCCGCTCTGCCAGCCACCTGCCGCATCAACTGGAACGTGCGTTCTGCGGCGCGCAGATCAGAGCCCTGCAGACCCAGATCTGCGTCGATCACCCCCACCAAAGTGAGCAGCGGGAAGTTGTGACCCTTGGCCACCAATTGCGTACCGATAATGATGTCTGCGCCGCCATTGGCGATGGCTTCGATGGTTTCCTTCAACGCACGGGCTGAGCCAAAGAGATCTGAACTAAGCACTGCTTGGCGCGCATCTGGCCAAAGGGTTTGCGCCTCTTCTGCCAAGCGCTCGACACCTGGTCCAACAGGCGCAAGTTTGCCTTCAACGCCGCATGAGGGGCATTCCTCCGGCATAGGTTTGGTTTCACCACACTGATGACACACAAGACGTTTGAGGAAGCGGTGCTCTACCATTCGCGCATCGCAGTGATCACAGCCAACCTGATGACCACAGGCACGGCAAATCGTGACAGGCGCATAGCCGCGCCGATTTATGAACAACAGCGCCTGCTCGCCTTTGGCAATGCGCGCATCCACCGCGCGCTTAAGTGTTGGAGATATCCAATGGCTGCCGGGCAAATCCTCAACGCGCATATCAATCGCGCGCATTTCCGGCAACACAGCCGCACCAAATCGGCTGGTGAGTTCAAGCTTTTGGTACTTGCCCTGCTCTGCATTGGTCCAGCTTTCTAAGCTGGGTGTGGCTGAGGCCAAAACCACCTGCGCCTCACATAAGGCTGCGCGAAGAACCGCCATGTCGCGCGCATTGTATAACACGCCGTCCTCTTGCTTGTAGGAAGTGTCATGCTCCTCATCAACAATGACCAGACCCAAATCTTGATACGGCAGAAACAGGGCTGACCGCGCGCCAACCACCAATTGCGCCCCTCCCTGCCCGACCATTTTCCAAGTCCGGCGCCGCTCGGTCATGGTGACGCCTGAGTGCCACTCAGCTGGCTTTGCACCAAAACGCGCTTCGACGCGGGTGAGAAATTCCGCTGTCAGCGCAATTTCGGGCAATAGCACCAACGCCTGCCGGCCTTTGCGCAGACACTCTGCAACGGCTTCCAAATAGACTTCGGTCTTGCCCGACCCCGTGACGCCCCGCAGCAGAGTGGTGCCGTAGCGACCAGATTGCACACCGGCACGCAACACAGCCGCACCCGCCTCTTGATCTGCTGTCAGCGTTTTGCCACCATATTCTGGGTCCAAGCGCGCGAAAGCTGTGTCACGTGGCGCAGCCTCTTCGCGGACCACCCCTTGCTTCACCAATCCTTTGATCACCGAATTGGTGACACCCGCCATTTCCGCCAGCTCGCCCATCGTAAAAGCCAGCCCACCATAGTCTTGCAAAGCTTCAAGTACCCGTTGGCGCGCATCGGTTTTTCGGTCTGGCTGGCCCTCGCCAAGTCGATAGATTTTGCGCATCGAAGGAGGATCGGACAGCCCCGGCGCCCGTGTGGCCAAACGCAACATCGCATGTAGTGGCGTCAGCGTGTAATCAGCGGCGCGTTGCAAAAACACCCGCATATCCGCGCCCATCGGGGCAACATCTAACGCACGATTGGCGGCCCGCGTTTTGGAGATGTCGTAGTCGCCTTTTCCTGGCCCCCAAACCACACCCACAACCTTCCGCGGCCCCAAAGGCACTTCAACAAAGGCCCCCAGAAACACGCCACCCTCTGGCGCCTTGTAGTCCAACATCCGATCGAGCGGTTGCGTTGTCAGCACCGCGATCAACTGTCCTTCTGGATAGAACTCTGGCTCGCTCAAGGGTCCTCACACCGGGTTTCGTCACCAATTTCCGTTATCGCTAACGTTTTTTTGCCAAAACTGCGCATTCATGCTTTCAGCAAAGCTCTCTATCGGGTAAAGCCAACGCAGCCGCAGCGCAATCCCGCAGTTGTGCCCACCGCCTGTTTGGCTGCAAATCGCAGTAGAGGAGCTGACATGAAATTCTTCGTAGACACCGCCGAAATCGACGCCATTGCCGAATTGAACGCCACTGGCATGGTGGACGGTGTGACCACCAACCCATCGCTGATCAAAAAGTCCGGTCGTGACATTCTGGAAGTCACCAAAGAAATTTGTGACCTTGTGGACGGTCCGGTGTCCGCCGAAGTCACCGCAACTGACGCCGATGAGATGATCGCAGAAGGCCGCAAGCTTGTTGAAATCGCGGAAAACATCGCAGTCAAAGTGCCTCTGACGTGGGACGGTCTAAAAGCCTGTAAAACCCTGACGGATGACGGCCACAAGGTGAATGTGACCCTGTGCTTCTCAGCCAATCAAGCGCTGCTCGCCGCCAAAGCAGGCGCAACCTTTATCTCGCCGTTCATTGGGCGTCTGGACGACATCAATCTGGACGGTATGGATCTGATTGCTGACATCCGTCAGATATATGACAACTACGATTTCCAAACGGAAATCCTCGCCGCCTCCATCCGCACGGCAAACCACGCCACCCAATGTGCATTGGTAGGTGCAGATGTGATGACCGCACCTCCAGGTGTGATCAAAGCCATGATCAACCACCCACTGACCGACAAAGGCCTCGATGCCTTCCTCGCGGATATCAAATCCGCAGGCATCAAAATCCTGTAATTCAATCGCACTTTCGATCGTAAAAAGGCCCGGACCACACCGGGCCTTTTTTGTTGCACCTCACGCTGTCGGCGCGCGATTGCCCATTTGGGATTGGGCGTGCTAGGGTGCGCTTAAGAAGAGGCTGAGCAGACCCTCCATGAGCACCGCACTTGAAAAGTTCCAACGATTAGAAGCCACCGCCCTTTGGCGCCAAACACCCGACGCGCAACGTCGCGATGTCATAGTGTCGCTTGGTGATGCCACGCTGGTCATCAAAGACAGCAACGATCGTGCCTTGGCACATTGGTCTCTGCCAGCGGTGCGCCGTCTTAACCCAGATCAGATGCCCGCGATCTTTTTCCCGGATGGGGATGATGGGGAAACGCTCGAAATCGGAGATGACTACGTCGAGGCCGTTGAGGCGATCGAAAAGCTGCGCAAAGCTGTGGCACGCCCGCACAAGCAAAGCGGACGTTTGCGCAAATTTGTTTTAGCGGCAACCGCACTTACGATAGCGGGACTGGGGGTATTTTGGCTGCCTGCGGCTCTGGCAAATCACGCGCTGCGCGTGGTGCCAAATGTGGCGCGTCAAACCATTGGGCAGGACATGCAGCATTTGGCGACACGCCTTACTGGCCAACCGTGCAGAAGCTCCGACGGGCTACCAGCCGTGGATGCTTTGCAAAAACGTCTGAAAATTCGCGCCATAACCGTCGTGCCAAGCGCGCTGCGTGAGGCCATCGCTTTGCCGGGGAATGTCGTGCTTCTGGGGCGTGACGCAGTGGAGGATTTTGAAGAACCCGATGTTGCGGCAGGGTTCGCAGTCGCCGCGCAAGCGGCCTCCCCCGATCCTTTGCGTGGCGTATTGGAAAGCGGAGGTATCACAGCCAGTCTGCGCCTTCTGACCACAGGGATGTTGCCGGAGCGCGTCTTAATGCGACGTGTCGAAGAACTGATCAGCGCGCCACCGACAGCCGCAGCGGATGAAACCTTGATCACTGCGTTTGAGAGCAAACGCGTCAGGTTGAAACCCTATGCTTTGGCGAAAGATCCTTCGGGAGAAAGCACTCTGGCGCTGATTGAAGCCGCGCCCTTTACCGGCCAGCTGCCGGAGCCTGTGTTAAACGATCGCTATTGGGTCGCATTACAAGGAATTTGCGGCAGCTGATCTGGACGTGAACACTCGTCTTTACTTGCGGAGGAAGGCACCGCTAAACCCAGCGCCTTGCGCCTTACTCAAAGCGACCTTCGCAACGTCCTCTTCAGAGAAAGGCCCTGCCAAAACAAGTCGTTGTGTCTGACCATCCCGAGAAAACTTACCGATCCGTACGGGCAAACCGAGCCGGCGAATGTCTCTAGCTACAGCTTGCGCCTTTGCTGCGTCGGTGTAAGTGCCAACTTGAACATATGGGGTGCCTGCCAAGCGCAAAGACTTTACCACAGGCTCCGATTTGGTCGACACATTGGTCTTCGGCGCAGATTCCGCCACTGACGTAGCCGTGGTGTTACGCGCCACAACATCTGCTGTTTCCACAGTTCTCTCAATCAGGCGCCTCGGGACTGTATCCGTCCAGATCAGACGCGTCTGCGCCTCACCAGCCAACGTCATCACAGCTCGATTTTCATCCAGCCTGCCGTCATCAAAGGCGCGGCGATAGCCTTCGGGAACCTGAAACGTCCCTTGGCTGGCCAAATTGGCCTCATATACGTGGCGCGGTACAACACGCACATCGGGGGCAACCTCTCCGACACGAACAACTGTCCCGACGGGAGGGCGACGCAATGAACTGTTGCGATCAAACCGCATTTGCGGTGGCTGTGCAGTGGGTCGCCCTGTGCCCGGCGTAACCGGCGACTGCGCTTGAGGGCCACAGCGCACCTTAGAACCTTTGTAAGTGGTTATGCCCTGTCGGCAGGGAGACACAATACCAGAATTCCGAGGCGTTTGTGTCGTTGTGCGACGCACAGCAGGCGCTGTTGTCGTTGTCACAGCAGGCGCGACAGCTTTTGTCTTTGGCGTGGCAACCGGCGCGGCCGCTGGCGCAATGACTTTGGGGGCCGCTGTGGTCTTGGCCGTTGTTGATGGGCGTGCAGCTGTTGGCGTGGTGTAGAGCGGCGCACCTTTGGGTTGTTTCACGACTTTCTTGGCCGTGGTTGTCTTAGGAGCAGTTGCCGTTGTTTTCGCCGCAGGAGCGACGGTCGCAGCGGCAGCGCCACTGACAGAATTGGTTTCTGGCGCGGCAGGCTGAATCTGCACCACATTTTTGTCCAGTTTTGGCGCGGCAGCGGTGGTCTTAGTGGACGCATCAAACGTCGGTTTAAAACCGCAAATCACCTTTCGATCTCGCGTGACTCGCGGGACCCATGTGGTCGCTCCATCTACACCTGCGCGAATGTATACACATCCACGGCTGTCAACGAATTGCTTGCCGTTGAAAGATGCCGGCGGGAACTCCGCCGGCGTTTGTTTACCACCAATAGACTGCGCGTGCGCCGCACCGAGTCCGAAAGACGCTGCGATCACGCCAACCGCAAGAAATCTGCTCAGTTTCATTTTGCCCCCACAAGATGTAGGGGTACCTTAGCCGGATTGTTTCCAACGAGTAAACCGTTGAAAACGTGAAATTCGACCTATTGTGTGCCGAACATTCGGTCTCCGGCATCGCCAAGACCAGGCAAGATATATCCCTTTTCATTGAGACACTCGTCTAGCGCCGCAGTCACGATAGGCACGTCGGGGTGCGCCTCCTTCATGCGCGCCACACCCTCAGGTGCTGCCAACAGGCACAAGAAGCGGATGTTCTTGGCACCCTTTTCCTTAAGCAGGTCAATCGCAGCCGCGGAGCTGTTGCCCGTCGCCAGCATTGGGTCCACTGCAATCACCAAGCGCTCTTCCAGCTCACTGGGAGCCTTAAAATAATATTGCACAGGCTCAAGTGTTTCCTCGTCGCGATACAAGCCCACAAAACCCACACGTGCAGACGGCACCAATTCCAGCATGCCATCCAGCAATCCGTTGCCAGCCCGCAAAATCGAGACCAGCGCCAATTTGCGCCCTGCCAAAGTTGGCGCATCCATCTCCACCATCGGGGTCTGGACCTTCTTAGTGGTCATCGGCAACTCACGCGTCACCTCATAAGCCAGAAGTTGGCTGATCTCGCGCAGCAACCGACGAAATTCGCCCGTCGAGGTCGCCACATCGCGCATGATTGTCAATTTATGTTGTACCAGTGGGTGATCCACTACAGTCAAATGATCCATCAAGCTTTCTCCAGACGTTTGGCTACAATTGCTTTGGTATCTGCATCACAGAACGCCGCGTCAAGCGCGGTCTGGTTGATCTCAGCAAAATCCGCCTCACCCCAATCAAAGGCCTGCGCCAGCATCTCATATTCACGTCGCATAGTGGTGTGAAAAAATGGCGGATCATCGGTGCTGACCGTCACTTTGACGCCCGCATCTCGTAATTTCTGAATGGGATGGGACGCAAAATCTGGGAACAACCCCAACACAACGTTAGAGCCGGGACAGACTTCCAATGTGATCTGTCGTGCCACCAATTCTTTGATCAAAGCAGGATCTTCCATGGCGCGCACACCATGGCCAATCCGCTCTACCTTCAAATCGTTCAAGGCGTCCCACACACTTTCGGGTCCACCAAATTCACCCGCATGAGTGGTCAATTTCAATCCAGCTTCACGCGCTTGATCATAGGCGTAAGCAAAATCGCCCTGTGTAAATTGGCCTTCGTCACCGCCCATACCAAACCCCACGACAAATTTGCCGGCGGTCTCTGCAGCACATAAAGCGGAGGCGCGGGATTTTTCGGGCCCAAAGTGGCGCACAGCGGTCACAACACCCCGCAATGTGATTCCGTGCTTGGCTTCTGCTGCTGCAGCGGCTTCCTCGATGGCCTGAAGATATTCACGCCACGCCCCCACATCGCCGCCACCGCAAAAATCGGGACTTATGAAGCTCTCGGTGTACACCACACCATTGGCGGCACTTTCCTCAAGCCATGCAGCAGTCAGTCTCGAAAACTCCTCCGGACCGGTCAACACGCTGCTCGCGGCTTCGTAAACACTCAAAAAGTGCACAAAGTTTTCGAACGCGTAACCGCCATCGGCAGTGAAGACCTTGCTCAAGTCCTGCTTTTTCTCATGCGCCAATTGCTTGATGAAAGCGGGTGGCGCCGCGCCTTCATGGTGGATGTGAAGCTCTACTTTTGGCAGGTCAGCAACAGTCATAGAAAATTCCTTCCGCGTGGGGGCGTTAGTCCGAGATGGGTCGCCGCCGTCGCCGCCACATCTATAAAGTCAATCAATCCAGCTTCACCAGCGCCAACACCCGCGCAGAGAACGGGCACGCGCTCGCGGGTGTGATCCGTGCCGGGCCAGCTTGGGTCATTGCCGTGATCTGCTGTTAGGATCAAGAGGTCATCCTCCCGCAATTTGCCCATAAACGCTCCAATCTCCCGATCAAACCATTCCAATGCGCGGGCATAGCCAGAAATGTCCCGACGGTGACCGTACAAGCTGTCAAACTCAACGAAGTTTGCAAACGTCAGACTGCCGCCTGGCGCTGTCTCTACAAGCCCGTTTAAATCCACCATCAGTTTGGCGTCGCTGCCTTTGGTACAGCTGTCGATGCCCGCCATCGTGAGAATGTCGCCAATTTTGCCGACACCTAACACCGCCCCTCCTGCGTCTTGCACCCAATTGGTCAACAAAGGGGCGGGAGGCGCAATCGCAAAATCACGCCGGTTGGTGGTGCGTTCAAAACCATTCTCAGCGTCGCCGACAAAGGGCCTCGCAATCACCCGACCAATCTTCATGGCGTGCAACGTCGGCGCAAGGTCGCGACAGAGGTCGATCAGCCGCTCAAGACCAAAATACTCTTCGTGTGCAGCAATCTGAAACACGCTGTCCGCCGAGGTGTAGCAAATCGGCATACCGGTCTTCACGTGCTCCGCGCCCAGGTCATTGATGATCACAGTGCCGGAGGCGTGACAATTGCCCAAGATACCCTGTGTCCCAGCAAGCGCGCTCGCTTTCGCAACCAAGTCCTCTGGAAAACACGGCGTTGTCTTGGGGAAATACCCCCAATCCCACGGCACGGGCAAACCAGCGAGCTCCCAATGACCAGAGGGTGTGTCTTTGCCGGGGCTCTGCTCATTTGCGGCGCCCCAAAATCCAACCGGCGTTGCATCAAGTCCAGGTGTTTCGTCACCAGATGCCATGCGCGTCGCGGCGCCAAGGCCCAGCGCGTCAAGATTGGGCACCTTCAAAGGCCCCGAACGCCCATCCTGTGCACGACCTTCAGCACAAGCCTGCGCAATATGCGCAAGCGTATTTGATCCAGTATCCGGCAGATCTTCATTGAAAAACACATTCGCATCAACTGCACCTCCGCAGCCAACGGAATCCATCACAACCAAAAACACCCGTGCCATCTACCGGCTCCTCTCGTGAATGAGCGGCGGCTTATCAGGCATCGCGTCACCAATCACAATGGCCTTTTGCACCGCCGCTTCTGCCAGTAACGCTGCGTCTTCCCGCGCAGCATGCAAACGCATCAGCGGCTGCCCCGCCTCCACACGATCCCCAAGCCGCACAACTTCGGAAAAGCCAACTGCTGGGTTGATCACGTCACTTTCAACCTGACGTCCGCCACCAAGTCCCACCACCGCCAGCCCTAAGGCTTCGCCATCCATCATTTGCACGTATCCTGACGTGGGAGCAGCGACTTCGCGGATGATCGGTGCTTCTGGCAGAAACCGCTGCCATTCTTCGGCAAATCGGATCGGCCCTCCCATCGCGGCCACCATCCGGCCAAAGACCTCAGCCGCTTTGCCATTGGTCAGCACCTCAGACATACGCCTTGCGCCGTCGTCTAAATCTGTGGCGAGGCCTGCACTTGCGAGCAACCCGGCGCCCAAGGCAACTGACAACTCCGCCAAAGGTCCACTTTTGGCGTTGCAAAGAACGTCCATGCATTCAGACACTTCCAACGCATTGCCCAAAGCTGGCGCAAGCGGTTGATTCATATCTGAAATCACCGCGCTGGTGGGGCATCCTGCTAAATTCGCTGTGCTCACCAACGATCCCGCCAATGCCTGCGCCTCAGTGACCGATTTCATAAACGCGCCAGAGCCAACTTTGACGTCAAGCACCAGACCTTCCAGTCCTGCCGCCAGCTTTTTGGATAGGATCGACGCGGTGATCAAATCGAGGCTCTCCACCGTCGCCGTCACATCTCGGATGGCATAGAGCCGCTTGTCGGCTGGTGCAATTTCCGCTGTTGCGCTGACAATCGCACAACCTACATCCGCCACCACCTGCCTGAAACGCGCTTCCGTCAGGCTGGTCGAAAGCCCCGGAATCGCCTCCAGCTTGTCCAGCGTCCCGCCTGTGTGCCCAAGACCACGGCCTGAAATCATCGGCACGTAGGCCCCACACGCCACAAGTGCCGGGGCCAGCACCAAAGACACGCAATCGCCAACGCCGCCTGTTGAATGCTTGTCTAAGACAGGTGCGGGCAGCCCCCAAGACATCTTGTCCCCGCTGTCGCGCATCGCCAGCGTCAGCGCGACACGCCCTTCTTCCGACAATCCTCGCAAACACACGCCCATCGCAAAGGCACCGGCCTGTGCATCCGACACCACACCATCCGCCAAACCCCTGGCAAACCACGCCAATGCATCGCGGCTTGGCGTCTTTCCTTTGCGCAGCTCTGCGATAATCGCGCGGGCATCCATTTAGTCGCGATCCTTGTGATCTGTGTCCATATGATCCGTGCTAAACGCACCCGGCAAAAGCTCTGCCATTGTCATGCTCACCCGCACACCATCAAGATTCGCCAACGTCACTTTGGTGTCTTTTGCGCCAAATTCGGCGATCTTTTGTCGGCACCCGCCGCATGGGCTGACTGGCTCTTTGCTGTCCGCCACCACAAACACTTCGGTCAGCCGGGTATCCCCCGCTGCCACCATGGCTGCAATAGCCCCCGCTTCGGCACATGTGCCCTCAGGGTAGGCAATGTTCTCCACGTTGCAGCCCGCGTATTTTACACCGCTTTCCGACATAACTGCCGCGCCAACTTTGAAGTTGGAATAAGGCGCATAGGCGTTCTCTCGCACCTCAAAGGCGAGCGTTTCAAGGTTCTTTTCCTGACTCATTTGTCGATCACTTTCGTCTCAAAGGCACCCGACAAAGTCACTTCCAAAAGCTCAATGTCGTCGCTGGGATTGGCGTAGCGGGTTTTCATTTCCGGGGGGATAACAAAGGCATCTCCGGCTTCAAGAGAGAACGGCGCGCGGCCCTCTCCCTCCAAAAGCATCGTGCCCCGCATCACAAAGGTAAAGTGTATGTCCGCGTCGTGCGCGCTCCACTTTGGCATGCCGCTGCCGCGTCGAACCACCTGCACGCCCGCCACATCTTTGGTGTTGAGGGCAATGGTTGTGTCGCGACACGTAAAGCCAGGCAAACGGAACGGCTTCCACGCAGCGTCTTCGGCCAAATTATGCACAAACCGCTGCCCATCCCATTCGCGCTCAGGACGCGCGTGTGGCGTGGGCAATGACATATCGTGATCTATCTCAGTCACGTGATCTGCTGGCACGCCAATTTCGATGACTTGTAAATCATCGCTGGCCTCGCAGACCCGGTGACGTATCTCAGGCGGCTGTATGAAACAGTCCCCCGCATTAAGCCGGCGCATACCGCCCTGATCTTCATACAAAACATCAACCCAGCCGTTCACACAGAAGATCAGCTGAAACCCAACCTTATGGTAATGCACCATGTCGGGTACGGGCCCACCATCAGGAATGCGAATGTGACTCGCGATCATCGCGCCACCTAAGCGATCTGGCACCAGATCGCGGTAGTGCATTCCCGCTCTACCAATCACCCAAGGCGCCTGATCTGCCAGTCGCCGCACCACAAAGGAGTGTTGCACCTGCGGCAAAACCAACGGCGGGTTCAATTCTGCAATCTCAATTGTTGTGCCATTGGGGGCGACCAAGCGCCGAGCACCTTCGGCAAAACCGTCGGGATCATCAGTCAAAATCCGAACGGTTCCTGCATCGCCAGAGGCGTCTTTTTCAATCCGCAACCGAATGCCATGCCCGGAAAACACAGCCACAGTTGGGTCATCCGCCGGATAGATCATATCCATGCGCATCTTTAGTGTTTTGGTGTAAAAGGGGATATCATCACGCAACTCTTGCGTTGGCAAAAGAATTTCGGCTCTGACTTCCACACGATGCCTCCTTGTTTGACGGATCACAGAAGATTGTAACCAAATGGTCAAAAATACAAGCACCTGCCGCCACGTCAGATTTGTGCATTTTCACCGCCACAAAACTGGTTTAAGGCTGAACTAATTCTTCGGAACACCCCGGCGCATATCAAACAGAGGTCTTTTATGTCAGACAATCGCAATCAATCGCTACGGGACGCGGCTCTGTTTTACCATGCGAATCCCAAACCGGGTAAGCTGGAAATTCGTGCCACCAAACCTTTGGCCAACGGCCGCGACTTATCGCGCGCCTATTCGCCCGGTGTGGCCGAAGCCTGTCTTGAGATCAAAGAAGACGCTGCAAATGCCGCTCTTTACACCTCTCGGCAAAACCTTGTTGCTGTTGTGACCAACGGCACCGCCGTACTTGGCCTTGGCAATATTGGCGCATTGGCCTCCAAACCAGTGATGGAGGGCAAGGCGGTCTTGTTCAAAAAGTTCGCCAATATCGACTGCTTCGACATTGAGCTTGACCAATCCGACCCCGAAAAGCTTGCCGATATCGTGTGCGCCATGGGCCCCACCTTTGGTGCAATCAATCTCGAAGACATCAAAGCGCCCGATTGCTTTATTGTTGAAAAAATCTGCCGCGAGCGCATGAATATCCCGGTATTTCATGACGACCAGCACGGCACAGCCATTGTTGTCGGCGCCGCGGCCACCAATGCCCTACAGGTGGCAGGTAAGAAATTCGAAGACATCAAAATCGTGTCCACAGGTGGCGGCGCGGCTGGCATTGCCTGCCTCAACATGCTGCTAAAACTTGGCGTAAAGCGTGAAAACGTCTGGCTCTGCGATATCCACGGGCTGGTTTACGAGGGCCGCGAAGAGGACATGAACCCCCAAAAGGCTGAATTTGCGCAGAAATCTGACCTGCGCGAACTCAAAGACGTGATGGATGACGCCGACATGTTCCTCGGCCTCTCAGGCCCCGGTGTGTTGAAACCTGAGCTGGTCGCCAAAATGACCGCGCAACCCATCATTTTTGCATTGGCCAATCCAACGCCAGAAATCATGCCTGAAGACGCCCGCAAAGTGGCTCCCGATGCCATCATCGCAACCGGACGCTCCGATTTTCCCAATCAGGTCAACAACGTCCTCTGTTTCCCGTTCATCTTCCGCGGTGCATTGGATGTGGGCGCAACAGAAATCAACGATGACATGTGCGTGGCCTGCGTGAACGGTATTGCCGAACTCGCGCGCGCCACCACATCTGCCGAAGCCGCCGCCGCCTACAAAGGTGAACAACTCACGTTTGGCGCAGAATACCTCATCCCCAAACCGTTTGATCCGCGCCTCGTGGGCGTCGTGTCCGCAGCAGTGGCCCAAGCCGCAATGGAGAGCGGTGTGGCGACGCGGCCGATCGACAACATCGATGCCTACATTCACAAACTCAACCAATCGGTGTTCAAATCCGCGCTTTTGATGCGTCCCGTGTTTGAAACCGCCCAAAAGGCCTCACGCCGTATTGTGTTCGCTGAGGGCGAAGACGAACGGGTGTTGCGCGCGGCACAAGCAATTTTGGAAGAGACCACCGAGACGCCAATCCTCATTGGCCGCCCTGACGTGATCGATGCCCGATGCGAGCGCGCGGGGCTTGCCATACGCCCAGGTCAAGATTTTCAGATCGTGAACCCAGAAAATGACCCGCGGTATTTTGACTATTGGAACAGCTATCACGAACTCATGGAGCGCGAAGGTGTCACGCCTGATCTGGCCAAAGCAATCATGCGCACCAACACCACCGCCATTGGCGCGATTATGGTTCATCGCGAAGAGGCCGACAGCCTCATTTGCGGCACGTTTGGAGAGTACCGCTGGCATCTGAACTATCTGGAACAAGTGTTGGGGCACCAAACCGTGTCACCCCACGGCGCTTTGTCATTGATGATCTTGGAAGACGGGCCCCTGTTCATCGCGGACACGCAGGTGCATGAGCTGCCTACCCCTGAGGACATTGCGCGCATCGCCGAGGGCGCGGCGCGCCACGTGCGCCGTTTTGGACTGGAGCCAAAAATTGCGCTGTGTTCACAAAGCCAGTTTGGCAACCATCGGCAGGGCTCTGGAAAACGGCTGCGCGAAGCCCTTGCCATACTGGACAGCAAGCCTCGCGATTTTGCCTATGAGGGTGAGATGAACGTCGACACGGCGCTGGATCCAGAGCTGCGTGCGCGCATCTTCCCCCGCACTCGGCTTGAAGGGGAGGCCAATGTTTTGGTCTTTGCACATGCGGATGCGGCGTCTGGCGTGCGCAACATTCTGAAAATGCGCGCGGGCGGCTTAGAAGTTGGACCAATCCTTATGGGGATGGGCAACCGCGCCCATATCGTGAGCCCCTCGATCACCCCACGTGGTCTCTTGAACATGGCAGCCATCGCTGGAACGCCCGTGACTCACTACGGCTAACTTAACCCCAGCAAAACACGTAAAGCGCAGCTCCAGAAATGTCCTAAAACGACAGTTTCTGGACTGCGCTTCCGGTTTAAGATCGGCAGCAATAGCGCACAAAATCCCGCTGATTGTGCCGCCTGAATCGAAGGAAAGATTCGGCAACGAGCGCACAACAGGCTGCCAAAATTAAGATCACACTCACCTCAATTCGACCATTTTTTAATCACCCTGTGGAAATGATGGGGATATCATGGAGACTGAGGGGCCAAGGTTTGCCTCTTCCCACCCGACAACTTAAGAGTGGGCCAAATCTCGTTGAGAAACCTACAACGGTGTAGTCCTCTCAATGACCCGTAGCAACGGCGCTGCATTCCCTGAAATCCACGCCCCACATGGGGTAGGCAGAGGTGTCGCTCGCTATGACCCAAAAACGTCTTGTTATCGTTGGAAACGGAATGGCCCCAGGCCGGATGCTTGAGCACTTGCTTGATGCATCGCCTGATGCGTACGCCGTTACGATTTTCAACGCGGAACCCCGCGTCAACTATGACCGCATCATGCTGTCGCCAGTTTTGTCCGGCGATAAGTCTTTTGACGACATCATCATTCACGACGAAGCTTGGTACAAAGACAACAACATCACCCTGCATATGGGCGCAAAGGTCACCAAAATTGACCGTATCGCCAAAACTGTGACCTCCGAGAACGGCATCGTGGAAAGCTATGACAAACTGGTCATGGCAACAGGCTCCAACCCCTTTATCATCCCCTGCCCCGGACATGATCTAAGCGGCGTGCTGGCGTATCGCGATCTTGACGACACAAACAACATGCGCGCCGCCGCAGCCAAAGGAGGCTCGGCTGTGGTGATCGGTGGCGGATTGCTGGGATTGGAAGCGGCCGCGGGTCTCAACCAAATTGGGATGGATGTCACTGTGTTGCACTTGATGCCCACATTGATGGAACGTCAGTTGGACACCGCCGCCGGTTATCTGCTTGAAAAAGAGCTTGAGAGTCGCGGCATTGACATCCGCTGCAAGGCGAACACCAAACAAATCCTTGGGGAAGATGGACAGGTTAAGGCCGTCGAACTTGATGATGGCACGGTGATCAAATGTGACATCGTGGTCATGGCTGTTGGCATCCGTCCAAATGTGCAACTGGCCCAAGACATAGGTCTGGAGGTCAATCGCGGGATCGTTACCACCAACGGTATGCAGACATCTGATCCGGATATCTTTTCGGTTGGCGAATGCGTCGAGGTTGGCGGCATGGTTTATGGGCTTGTGGCGCCCCTGTACCAAATGGCAAAAGTCGCCGCCGCACATCTAAGCGGCCCGTCTGACGCACTGTTCAAACATTCGGAGACACCAACAAAGCTGAAAGTCACCGGATGTGATCTGTATTCGGTGGGCGACTTTAGCGAAGGTGAAGACCGCGAAGACATTGTTCTGCGCGACGCCAAAGGCGGCACGTACAAACGGGTAATTGTTCAAGACAATGCCGTGATTGGTGCCGTGATGTACGGTGCGGTTGACGATGGGCCATGGTACAACGAGTTGCTGAAATCGGCAGAAGACATATCGGAGATGCGCGACACGCTTATCTTTGGACAAGCGTATCAAGGTGGCGGCGGCGCTGACCCTCTCGCAGCCGTCGCCAATATGGCAGATGACGCAGAAATCTGTGGCTGCAATGGCATCACCAAAGGCACAATCGTGTCCAAGATGAACGACCTCGGGCTCACAACGCTTGCGGATGTGCGCGCCCATACCAAGGCGTCTGCGTCTTGCGGTTCCTGTACTGGTCTGGTCGAAAACGTTATGGCGCTGACTCTGGGCGACGCGTTCCAAATGCCAGAGGTCGAGACCGTTTGCGGCTGCACCACCCACGATCACGCAACCGTGCGTCGTCTGATCGAGGCCAAGGGCCTCAAGTCAATCCCCGCCGTGATGCAAGAACTGGAATGGTCCACCGCTGAGGGCTGCGCGAAATGCCGCCCTGCGCTGAACTATTATTTGGTCGCGGCATGGCCCGGCGAATATGAGGACGATCAACAATCGCGCTTCATCAATGAACGGGTGCATGCCAACATTCAAAAAGACGGCACTTATTCGGTGGTCCCGCGCATGTTTGGCGGCATGACCACCCCGGACGAGCTGCGCGCCATTGCAGATGTTGCCGATAAATTTGACATCCCCGCCGTTAAGGTCACCGGCGGACAACGTATTGACCTTCTGGGCGTCAAGAAAGACGATCTGATCCCGGTCTGGAAAGACCTCAACGACGCGGGCATGGTCTCGGGCGCGGCCTATGCCAAAGGCCTGCGGACGGTGAAGACCTGCGTCGGAGCCGACTGGTGCCGCTTCGGAACCCAGGATTCTACTGGGCTCGGCATCAAACTCGAAAAGCTTCTCTGGGGTTCTTGGTCCCCGGCAAAGCTCAAACTTGCCGTCAGCGGCTGTCCACGCAACTGCGCCGAATCCACCTGTAAGGACATTGGCATTGTGTGCGTCGAAAGCGGGTATGAGATTCACTATGGTGGTGCCGCAGGGCTGCATATCCAAGGCACAACCAAGCTTGGCAATGTCACCACAGAGCAAGAGGTCTTGGAGTACTGCGCAGCCTTGACGCAATACTACCGTGAGACCGGACACTATCTGGAGCGTATCTACAAGTGGGCAGATCGGCTTGGCTACGATCACATCAAATCGGTTATCTATGACGACGCAGAGGCGCGCCAAGGCTACTATGAACGCTTCTTGTACTCCCAAAAGTTCTCACAGGTTGACCCATGGGCCGAGCGTGTTGCCGGGGCGGAAGCACATGAATTTGCACCAATGGCAGACATCAAACTGGAGGCCGCAGAATGAATGTTCAATCCGCACATTGGGTGGCCGTTGGCACTCTGGATGACATCCCCCGCCAAGGCGCCCGCCGCGTTCTATATGGCGACACAACCATCGCTGTGTTTCGCACATCTCAAGATAGGGTGTTTGCTTTGGAAGACCGATGCCCGTTCAAAGATGGGCCGCTCAGCGAAGGTATTGTGCACGGCGTTACCGTGTCCTGCCCTTTAACAAACTGGATCATCTCACTTGAAACCGGAGAGGCACAAGGGGCTGACAGTGGAGCCACACAGACCTTTTCTGTGAAAATGGAAGGCGACACAGTTTTCTTGGGGCTCTGATCTCTTCGACAACATCAGAATGTGACGGGTGCGGCTCAGTTAGACAAACCACAAACATGCGCCACGCTTGTCCTACCGGTTTGTGAACGAGGATTCCGTGCCTTAAGTGATCGGTCCGCCGCAAAGCGCTACGCCCTGTAAGCTCTCAGATGCAGGCACACAGTTTGCACACCATAAATTTGCAGATTTGCAAAAGTCACATTCTTTAACAATCGCCCCGCACAAAACAAAGCCTTTGCAAAAATTTGCAAACTTTGAGGGGCGCTGAATGCAAATATTCTGCGATAATCTGCCACGGCTGCCGCGGCAAGACTTGCCGCAGCAGCAGCTGCTCCCGTATCCATTTCATATGGAACGAGGAGAAGACCCATGTCGTATCAAGACGTCTACCAGAGCTGGAAACGTGATCCTGAAGCTTTCTGGATGGAAGCTGCACAGGCGATTGATTGGGACACACCCCCATCCAAAGCTCTGTTTGACAAGGGTGAGCATCTCTATGAGTGGTTTGCCGATGCCAAGGTGAACACATGCTGGAATGCCGTGGATCGACATGTTGAAGCTGGGCGAGGTGAACAAACCGCGATCATCTATGACAGCCCAATCACGCACACCAAACGCGAAATTTCCTATGTAGAGCTGCGCAACCGCGTTGCGACACTTGCCGGCGCGCTGCGTGCAAAAGGTGTTCAAAAGGGCGACCGCGTCATCCTCTATATGCCCATGATCCCAGAGGCACTGGAGGCGATGCTGGCCTGCGCTCGCTTGGGCGCGGTGCATTCTGTGGTGTTTGGTGGCTTTGCTGCCAATGAGTTGGCCGTGCGCATTGATGATGCCAAACCCAAAGCGATCATCGCCGCATCTTGTGGCTTGGAGCCGGGCCGCGTGGTGCACTATAAGCCCCTACTTGACGGCGCCATTGATCTCTCCACACATAAACCTGATTTCTGTGTCATCCTTCAGCGAGAACAAGAAGTTGCTCAGCTGATTGAGGGGCGTGACTACAACTGGCATGGGTTCCAATATGGGGTTGAGCCCGCCGAATGTGTGCCCGTTGAGGGCAATCATCCCGCCTATATTCTCTATACCTCTGGCACCACCGGCCAGCCCAAGGGTGTGATCCGTCACACCGCAGGACAGCTGGTGGCGCTGAATTGGAGCATGAAAAACATCTACAATGTTGACCCTGGCGATGTGTTCTGGGCCGCGTCCGACGTGGGTTGGGTTGTTGGGCACAGTTACATTTGCTACGGCCCCCTGATCCACGGAAACACCACCGTCGTGTTTGAAGGCAAACCTATTGGCACCCCGGATGCGGGCACCTTCTGGCGGGTAATTTCAGAGCACAACGTCAAGAGTTTCTTCACTGCGCCGACGGCCTTTCGCGCCGTCAAACGCGAAGATCCAACCGGTGAATTTGTCAAAAAATATGACTTATCCTGCCTAAATCAGGTCTACCTTGCGGGCGAACGTGCTGACCCAGATACGATTGTCTGGGCGCAGGATCAACTAAAGGTCCCGGTGATTGACCATTGGTGGCAAACCGAGACCGGTTGGGCCATCGCCGCCAATCCGCTAGGCATCGAAGAGCTGCCTATCAAACTCGGCTCTCCGACCGTGCCCATGCCCGGCTATGAGATCGAGATCCTCGACGAAGGTGGTCACCCCGTGGCCCCGGGGGAACTTGGCGCCATTGCGATCAAATTGCCGCTGCCACCGGGCACCCTCCCAAATCTATGGAATGCCGAGGAGCGATTCAAAAAGTCCTACCTCACCACCTTCCCGGGCTACTACGAAACCGGCGATGCCGGTGTGATGGATGCAGACGGTTATGTGTCGATCATGGCCCGCACTGACGACGTGATCAATGTCGCGGGCCACCGTCTGTCGACTGGGGCGATGGAAGAAGTGCTGGCAGAGCACCCCGACGTTGCCGAATGCGCGGTCATTGGCGTGGCGGATAAACTCAAAGGTCAGGCGCCAGTTGGCTTCCTCTGCCTCAATGTGGGTGCGGGGCGTGACAATGACGACGTTGTCAAAGAGGTTGTGAAGCTTGTGCGCGAAAAAATTGGCCCCGTTGCCGCATTCAAGCTGGCCTGTGTGGTCGAGCGCCTGCCCAAAACCCGATCAGGCAAAATCCTACGCGGCACAATGGTCAATATTGCCGACGGCACGGACTGGAAAATGCCAGCAACCATTGATGATCCGGTTATTCTGGACGAGATCACAGTGGCGCTCAAAGCTTTGGGTTTTGCAAACGCCAAATCCTAACGCGCGCATCTGATGATTTTACCTGAGGCGCAAACAATTTGCGCCTCAGCCCTCCGGGCCAAACACCTTCGACAGATCAGACGGACGCTGCAAAAGGCTTTGCCAGCTGCATTCCTCAACCTCACCGAAGCGCGCCTCCTGTGCGTTTCGTGACATTCGCCCTCAGACCAAGCAGGTGTAATGATGCATACGCGTTGGGAGCCAAAGCCCACCCTTTTTTTGGAGCTTCGATCTTCCAAAAACCTGAAACCCTCACTGAGATTGATAGGCCCCCGCGCCTCGGCTGACTGAGGCCCACACAAGTCCGTGCACGCATGCAGTGATCACTCTGAGTTGAGACACGCGTACGTCGCAACATCCTGAATGCCAGTTGGCTGCTCTTGATCTGGAGACGTCAGAACGGGCCCCTGATTTCGAACGCAATCACCCTGCCTCAAGTGCCATCAGGCGCAAAAGGACGCAAATTGGCCAATCTCAGGGTTTGGCTTGTGCAAAAAATCAAACAACAGACACCTCAGATTAGACATTTATAAATCCACCAAGATTACTGCTGTGCCCGCAGTGCGTTTGCATAACTGACCAATCTCTTTTTTGAACAGGATACTCGATATGAAACCCTGGAACTTTCTTGCCGGTCTCGCACTGGCATTGGGACTGAACACAACGATTTCGCAGGCCGCCACAATCACGGCCTACACCGGCGCGTTGCCCCCATATACGATCGACGGGACAGCGGAATTGCCTGGCATCTCCCACGAACTTCTTCTTGAGATGGGCGCACGCGCAGGTGTCGACATCAAGATTGAATATTTGCCTTGGAAACGGGCCCAAAAGACCGTTCAAGAAACCCCCAACGCGATGCTGTTCACCGCCACACGTACAGCCAAACGCGAAGCGCTATATGGCTGGATTGTTGAAATGGCCGCACCACAAGAAGTATTTGTCACAACAGATCAGTCTGTGGACTCCTTTGAAAGCGGCGCCGGCCTGTCGTCCGTAGCCATCTTGGATGGGACACCACGCGAGCGCCAACTGAACGACCAAGGCCTTACCAATCTCTATCCAGTACAGAACACCAGCAATGCCGCAAAAATGCTGAACGCGGGGCGTGTGAACGCTTGGTACACCCTCAATCAACGCGCAGCTTGGGTTTACAAAACCGAAGACTTAGACCCAGCTGATCTCGTCTTTGGGGCCCCGCAGCGCACACTTAGCAACTGGCTTGCGTCCAATCTTGAGTTCGATCCTGCAATTGCTGCATCTCTCGCCAAAGCTCTGGACGACATGCGCGCGGATGGCACCTACGACGCAATACTTGCAAAATACTTGAACTAACTGCGGGCTGCGCCTGCTTTAGGGCGCACCCGCCCCGTGAGATCCGATTGGAATCACGCCACTTCGCTTCAGGCGAAGTGGCGGTCACACAAACTGTTCGCGAATGAGCCGCTCTTCTAGGCCATGACCGGGATCAAACAGAATACGGTGAACAACCGTTTCATCAGAGCGAATTTCGACCGAAGCCACATCCTCTATCGATAGGCTATCGGCATGGGCCATCACCGGCCGTTTCTGCGCCTCCAGCACATCAAAAGTGACCGTTGCTTGCTTGGGCAACAATGCGCCTCGCCAACGTCTTGGGCGGAACGGTGCAATTGCCGTCAATGCCAGCACATCAGAGCCAATTGGTAGAATTGGACCATGCGCGGAATAGTTATACGCGGTTGACCCGGCAGGTGTGCTGATCAGTGCCCCATCACAGACAAGCTCCTCCATACGCAACCTACCGTCAATTTTGATCCGAAGCTTGGCCGCCTGCGGGCCCGCCCGAAGCAGCGAAACTTCGTTGATCGCCAATGCCTCATGTATCGAATTGTTCACACAGGTGGCGCGCATCGCAAGAGGGTTCAGCTCCTCCTCCTCAGCTTCCTCCAGCCGTTCCAGGAAATCGCTTTCCGAGTAGGTGTTCATCAGAAAGCCAACTGTGCCGCGATTCATGCCATACACCGGCGCATCCAACTCTTGGGTCGCATGCAGCGTCTGCAACATGAACCCATCTCCTCCCAAGGCCACAATCACATCCGCAAGGGCCGGATCTACATCTCCATACCGCCCAATCAACGCAGCGCGAGCCGTCTGTGCGACAGGGGCGGCACTGGCCATAAATGCGATTCTTTTGGACATCCCGGTCCTGGCTCCATCTTTCGGGCAAAGGTTTCCGCACCCTGCCAAAGGTTTCCTATGGCGTCATATGTTTATCCCCTGCACCATCTGCGGCGTTCAGGCAAGGTTTTGCGTCGCTTTGAGACCTTTCATCACCTTTACCTTTCCTTTAGGTAGCCCTCAACCAACGCGAACCCCTGATCCGGAGCAATTATCCATGACCACGACCCGTGATGCTGGCTTTTTCACCGAAACCCTCGCCACCCGCGACCCAGAGCTGTTTGGCTCGATCACCGATGAGCTGGGCCGCCAGCGCGACGAAATTGAGCTGATTGCGTCCGAGAACATCGTGTCTGCCGCGGTGATGGAAGCACAAGGCTCCGTGATGACCAACAAATATGCCGAAGGCTATCCGGGTCGTCGCTACTATGGCGGGTGCCAGTATGTAGATGTGGCAGAAAACCTCGCCATCGACCGCGCCAAAGAACTGTTTGGCTGTGACTTTGCAAACGTACAACCAAACTCAGGCTCACAAGCCAACCAAGGTGTATTCACCGCACTGCTGCAGCCCGGCGACACCATTTTGGGCATGTCTCTGGACGCTGGCGGTCACCTGACACACGGCGCGAAACCCAACCAATCCGGCAAATGGTTCAACGCCATCCAGTACGGTGTGCGCAAGCAAGACAGCCTACTGGATTATGAGCAGGTCCGCGAACTGGCGCAGGAACATAAGCCCAAGCTGATCATCGCTGGCGGCTCCGCCATCCCACGTCAGATCGATTTCGCCAAATTCCGCGAAATCGCTGATGAAGTTGGCGCATTGCTGATGGTCGACATGGCGCACTTCGCCGGTCTGGTTGCGGCGGGCGAGCACCCCTCCCCGTTCCCATATGCAGATGTGGCCACCACCACGACCCACAAAACCCTGCGCGGCCCGCGCGGCGGCATGATCCTCACCAATGACGAGGCCATTGCGAAGAAAGTGAACTCCGCAATCTTCCCCGGCATCCAAGGTGGTCCGCTGATGCACGTCATCGCCGGCAAAGCCGTGGCGTTTGGCGAAGCGCTACGTCCAGAATTCAAAGAGTACCAGAAACAGGTCCGCGCCAATGCTGTGGCTTTGGCTGATCAGTTGATGAAAGGTGGGCTGGACATCGTAACAGGTGGCACCGACACCCACGTGATGCTTGTTGATTTGCGCCCCAAAGGCGTAAAGGGCAACGCCACCGAGAAAGCCCTCGGCCGAGCCTACATCACCTGCAACAAAAACGGCATCCCGTTTGATCCAGAAAAGCCAATGGTGACGTCGGGCATCCGTCTGGGCACGCCCGCCGGCACCACCCGCGGCTTTGGCGAAGCGGAATTCCGCGAGATTGCCGATATGATCGTTGAGGTTGTGGACGGACTGGCGGTCAATGGCGACGAGGGCAATGCTGAGGTGGAAGAGGCTGTTAAGGCAAAAGTGGCCGCACTCTGTGCACGCTTCCCAATGTATCCGAACCTCTAAATCACTGATCTACAAAAATTTTTCAGGCCGTTGCTGGACATTCCAGCAGCGGCCTACTTTATTGCGCGCACACTGTGTGGGAGAGCGATCATGACCGATGGATGGGACACGTCAGCGCAAGCTTGGATTGCGTCCATGGGAGATTCCGGCGATTTCAGCCGCACCAATGTACTGGACGCGCCAATGTTGGCACGCGTCGCAAAATGTCAGCCCAACCATGTGCTTGATCTCGGCTGTGGCGAGGGCCGCTTTTGCCGCATGCTTGCCCCGTCGGTGGATCAAGTGGTTGGTATCGACCCAACCGAGGCCCTAATTGCCCACGCCCGCGCCTTGGGCGGCGATGCCACATACCACGTGGCCAAGGCCGAAAGTCTGCCGTGTGAGGCCAACACCTTCGATCTGGTGGTCAGCTATCTCTCTTTGATCGACATTCCCGATATCCCCGCCGCTCTGGCTGAGGCTCATCGTGTTCTGCGCCCCCACGGACGCTTGCTCATTGCCAATCTCAACAGCTGGACAACCGCCAGCCAAAGCCGAGGCACGCCGACCAAAAATCCCGACGGCACCACCACCATGATCATGGATCACTATTTTGAAAATTTCTCCAGCTGGGCGGAATGGTCAGGCATCCGCATCCAAAACTGGCACCGCCCGCAGTCTTTCTACATGCAATCTCTGCTTAAGGCAGGATTTGGGTTGACCCACTTTGATGAACCCCAAGCAACGGATGGGGCGCGCGGCGAAACCTATAACCGCGCGCCCTATCTGCATATTATGGAATGGCAGAAGCTCTGATCAAACAGACCCTGCACCACCATGCGTTTCACCACCTCAAGAGCCTTGGGCGAAGGCTCTCTGTGCCTCTGCCTCGTGCCTTTTTGCCAAACGGACGTCCATGCATGTCTTCACGCCAATGGGCTGGTAGGTCGTACTTTGGCGCACCTTCTACGCCGTTTGCCCAATGGTCTTCTCGTGTCGCCGCTCTAAATGTCGCTGATAGAATTTCCAACATATTGCGTTCCTTTCACTTGCGTTTCTTTCCTCAATATTGGCCAATAGCGTAGAAGAAGCGATTCAATACAAATTCCAATATGTAAGTTGTAATTACAAATGAACTGGACAGACATTCCCTCCCTCTCGGCCCTGCGCGCCTTTGAGGCCGCCGCGCGCCACCAAAGCCTCAGCGCCGCTGCACGCGAGTTGAACGTCACCCATGCGGCGATCGCGCAACACGTACGTCACTTGGAAACAGAATTGGCCACGCCTCTTTTGACTCGCGCGGGACGCGGCGTGGCCCCAACGGAGGCCGGGCTACATCTCGCACGTCAGCTGGGCGACGGATTTGAAACGATTGCCGAAGCGATCACAACGCTGCGCCGCGAAACCGATGACCGCCCGCTGACTGTCAGCGCCACGCCCACCTTTGCCACCAATTGGCTGATGCCGCGTATCGGAGGCTTCTGGAAGGCCCACCCCGAGGTGTCCGTTAACATCCACCCGAGCACAAAATTGGTCGACCTGCGCAAAGACGGTGTGGACATGGCCATTCGGTTCGGCAGCGGGCACTGGCCGGGCACCGAGGCACAGCTTCTCACACGCGGGGATTTTTGGGTGGTCGCCTCACCTGAGTTCTTGAAAGAAAACCCGGTTGAGCGCTTGGAGGACACCGCTCAAATGCCTTGGGTGATGGAGCCGCACATGCTGGAAATGCGGCGCGTTCTCCAAGAGGCCGGATTGGATCTGGACGCGGTGAATATGACGTTATTGGACAGCAATCAGCTTGTGCTCTCTGCATCCATCGCCGGACTTGGCATATCAGTCAATCCAAGCAGCCTTGTGGAACGTGACGTGGCCGCAGGCACGCTCAAAAGGATCGCTTGTTTGCCCGCGGGGACTTTGGGGTATTACATCTTAACGTTGCCACGCCTGCTCAGTCCCAAAGAGCGTCTCTTTAAAAAATGGCTTCTGTCGCATATCGACACCTAGCGCTATGCCGCCCGGCACATACGCGCAGGCGGCATAGAAACTTTGGCGGATTAGATGTCAGATTTGGTCTCCAACAGCGCCTCTTCCAGCATTTTTTCGTCCCGCACTTCTTCGATACGACGAATGCGATCTTCGCGGCTCTGATTGTCAAAGCGATATTTGACCACGTTGATCAGGCTGATTGTCAACAGCACAACCCCCATGCCCCAATAGCCTTTGGTGGACAGCGGCACGTCGGTGGACAGCCAAAGCGAAATGCCCAGAAGAATATAAGCAAGCGCCACACCCGCCATATTGAGCATGATGATGGTGCCATTGTCATTACGTTGTGTCATGTGATCTCTCCGTTGAATTTTTGATGCGTTGGTCGTGTCGTCAATGTGGGGTTATCATTCGGCTTTCAGCCGATCTAAAACGTGCGATGCGGTTGCCTTGGCATGAGCACCAAACCCCGCATCGGCCATACGTCCGGCGATGTTGGTGTGCTCCAACCCTGCGTCGATATCGCGTAGGATTTCTCCCTGTTCAAACGGATCATCCTCTCCCATCACTCGTGAAATCAGCGCTTCGGCCTCCTCAAACGGGCTGTCCCCACCCAAGTGTTGGTTCACTCGGCGCTGAATGCCTTGCTCTTTGCGAATTGCGCGTGCGCAGAGGGCCCCTTGTTTGAGGTCGATTATGCGGCGATGCGCCGTTTCGACCGATTGACGCAACTGCAAGACACGGGTCTCAAGACGTGCATCAGTCTCACGACGCACAGACAATTCGTTCTCCAAGTCGGCAACGGCCTGTGCCGCCTGTTGCGCCAGATCATCGCGTCCCGCATCCAGAGCCTCCTTGGCACGCGACAGAAGGTCTGCGCCCCGTGCATCCAGAAGATCAATCTGGCGGGCTTCATTGCGTTGGCGCTGAATCAAACTTGCCAGCGCCATCTTCGCAGCTTTCAGATTGTCTGTGGCCTCTCGAATTTTTTGATCAATGAGTTCAATTGCATAAACATCTCGAACCCGCTCTTCAGCACGGGCGCTGCTGCCAGAGATAAGGGTTTTTAAAGTTCCAAACATGAGTCTCTCCAATTGTGAACATCGTTCATGATTTGGGAGATAGAAAATTCCTGAACATTGTTCAAGTATTATTTGAACGATGTTCAGGAAAACCTTACCTTTTGAAACGTGTTGCTTAGGCCGTGGCTGTGGGACCGATACGCGACAGCACCTGCGCGATCATGGTGCGAATATGCTCGGGCGGCACACCGGAAATCCGGTTCTCCAACCCTAACAGCACAATGCCATGCACCGCCGAAAACATCGCCCGTGTCATCAGGCTCAACTCTGCCTCATCCATCTGCGGGAAAAGCTCGCTTAGCGGCTGTCGTATATTGGCAAACAGCCCCCCCAAAGAGGTCATATACCAATCCGGCACAGGGCCATCGGCTGGCATTTCAATGTCAAATAGCGCGCGCCACAGCTTGGGGTGAGCAGCCGCAAAATCGAGATACGCATTGGACATCTGTATCAATCGTGCCCGCGGGGCTTCGCTGCCGGCATAAGACGCGGTCACAGCGGCCCCGAGTTTCTTGAACGTCCGCCCGTTCACCTCCAGAGCAAGGTCATGCAAGTCGTCAAACACGTTGTAGATCGCGCCCAAAGCGCAGCCAGCCTCTTTGGCCAAATCTCGTGCTTTAAGAGACGATAACCCGCCGTGCTCAATCTGTGTCTGCGCCGCATCGATCAATTTCATGCGCAACGCTGCACGCCGCTCAGCCACTTTGCCTGCCATCGCCACATCCACTCTTGAACTACGTTCATGTATGTACCGCGTGAGACAACAACAGCGCAAGCCCACCGTCACAGCTTTGTTTTCCGCGCAAGGCAGGTCTTCAACCGACAATCGCGCCATGACTCACCATTTTGTTCTTTATATGTTCTCACAATCTGGATAGCGTGCCTGCATGACACTTAAGATCTCCAATCGCGATGCGCGCAGGTTCTGGCTGTTCAATCAGGGCCTTGCAGAAACCCCCACCGGCCCCGCTGATCCCTTAGCGATCATCAAGCGGCTGGGGTTTGTTCAGCTCGATAGCATTCAAGTGTTGTCACGCGCGCATCATCACATTTTGTGGACACGCAATCAGAATTACCGCGAACCGATGCTCAACAAATTGCTCGCCGACGACCGCAGCGTGTTTGAGCATTTCACCCATGATGCCTCCGTGTTGCCGATGGACAGCTACCCCTATTGGACGGTGCAATTTGCCCGGCGCAAGGCGCGCATGGACGGCAAAGGCTGGTTCAAAACCGCATTGGAGAAGGTGGATCTCGCCGAGATCAAAGCCCGTATCGCCAATGAAGGCGCGCTATCCACGGAAGCCTTCGACACCAAAGTTGACGGCCCCAAAGAGATGTGGTCCCGCCCGCCTCATAAGCAGGCGCTCGACTACATGTGGTACGCAGGCAGCTTGGCCACATGTTACAGGCACAACTTCAAGAAATTCTACAACCTGCCTGAGCGCGTCGTCCCTGATCACATCCGCGCCACCCAGATCCCGGAACAAGACCAACACAATTGGCTCTGCACACAGGCCCTCGACCGGCTTGGTTTTGCGAGCCCAGGTGACATCAAGCGGTTTTGGGAAGCCATGGACACGTCCGACGTACGCGCTTGGTTGGACACCATGTCGCTGCAAGACGTCCAAGTCGAATCTGCCGACGGGGACTGGGTGACAATGCTGGCGCCCCACGACATTGAGGACCGCCTGGCCAAAGTGCCCGCCCCGACATCGCGCCTAAGGCTGCTCAACCCATTTGATCCTGTGGTCCGCGACCGCACCCGTTTGTCGCGCCTGTTTGGCTTTGACTACCGTATCGAGATTTTTGTGCCCGCCGCCAAACGCCAATGGGGTTACTATGTGTACCCACTCTTGGAAGGTGATCGTTTTGTCGGCCGCATTGAGGCAAAGGCAAACCGGAAATCAGGTCAGCTTACGGTCACAAAACTATGGCGCGAACCAGGCGTACAATGGACATCCGCGCGCGCTGACAAACTCACCGCTGAGCTCACACGCATGGGCCGCTTCATTGGCACACCAGACATCCAATGGGTCTGTGCACCCGAGCCATCCGCCCCGCCGCAGTGAAACGGTCCCGCCACATCCACCACAGCGCAAGGTCTGTGACCTAAAGCACACCCTGCCAACGCAAAAACACGATCAGCAGTGCCGTAAGCGCAATCAAATTAAAGCTTATTGAGCCCAGAACATCCAAAAGCCGGTCAATGCGCCGCTCCCGCACGTCTACAGAAGACAGATGCGCTTTGATCTCAGCAAAGGCACACCCCACTGCATCACCGTCAACCTGCACCATCAACTTCGGATTTCCGCCGAGTTTTTGCGCCGCGCTGATGACCTCGGCCTGCCGATGCAACCGCGACGGAACACGCCGCCCCAACTTGCGCATGGCCTTATCCAACGTCTTTGCACGTACCCCAAATTTCTCGCGCGCAAGCTCCAGAAGCTGCGTTACTTTGTCATCAATGTCGTGTGAAGCAATCATGGCGACACTCTAGACTGTCACGACTTTGCACTCAACTCTGGAACACCTGCCCCGGCCACGGTATCACGGCCCTATGTTGAACTTCATTGATCATGGCACCGCCAGCCCCCACCCCCCGCTTCTGATTGTGCACGGGCTGTTTGGCTCTGGCCGAAATTGGGGCGCTGTTGCAAAACGGCTTTCCGCCCACCGTCGGGTGATCTGTGTGGATCAACGCAATCATGGGCAAAGCCCTTGGTTTGATAGCCATTCCTACGAGGACATGGCCGCCAACCTTGCCGAAGTGATCCACCATTTGGGCAGCCCGATGGACGTACTCGGCCACTCCATGGGGGGCAAAGCTGCGATGATGCTCGCGCTCACGCAGCCGGAATTGGTCAACAGACTGATCATCGCCGACATCGCGCCCGTCACATACGGGCACGATCAGAACCAAAACATCGAAGCCATGCGTGCAGTTGACCTCAGCCAGGTTGCCAAACGATCCGATGCGATAGCGCAATTGGCAAACCATCTGGAAGACACCACTTTACAGACGTTTTTCACGCAATCCTTGGATGTCAAAGAGCAACGCTGGCGTCTGAACCTTGATGTCTTGGATCGCGAAATGCCCAAAATTCTGGGTTTTCCGGTTACCACCGGGCGCTACGAAGGACCCACCTTATTTCTCAGCGGCGCAACGTCGGACTATGTCACACATGACCAACGGCCGATGATCCGAGAGAAATTTCCCAAGGCCCGATTTGCGAAAATCACCGGCGCGGGCCACTGGCTACACGCCGAAAAGCCACGTGAATTCATCGCGTCTGTGCAAGCCTGGCTCGACATCGCTTAACGGGCATAAAGCACTTGCGACACTTTCCAGCTGACTGGAAAACCTGCGAAAAACCCAACCAGCGCCGCCAAAAACAGACCAAAGCCCATGTCAGTTCCCGCCATCAGCGCGACGATCACACCAACACCGGCAAGAGTTGCGCCAATAAACAGATGTAAAATGATTGCCAAACGTAACATGGGAAACTCCATTTTGCGGTTTTCCCTTGTTTTGCAGACCACCCCACGCATCGCTTTGACATGGATCAGACGTAGGTTGGGGGATGGTCAAGGAGCCGCGATCTGCATGACCACCGCGCCATCATGGTCAACAAGAACAGTCTGCCCAGCGCGCAGGCCAACGCCGGATACCTTTGAAAGCGCGTCAAAAAATGCGGTTTCCTGAGCCCCCAAATCGCCGATACAGGCCATGCGTGTGACCGCCATATTGCCAAAACTCAACACCTCACCAGATTGCGTGTAGCTCCCGGTAAACTGGTTACATCCGCTGGTGCCGCTGACCCGACCGTCGGTTCCGAAGCGCAGTTCAGGCGGCTTCTCGCTCTGCACTGAGCCGCTCGCGAGTTCAACCACGCGCCAGTTGCTGCCACTCAACGCTCCACTCTGAGATTCCACCATTTTCTCCAACATGACATCTACCTGTGCCGGGGCCCCACGCGTCAGCGCCGGGTGCACAGTTGTGCTACGCCACAACACCTGATCCCCCACGCGGATCAACGCGCTAACGGCATAACGACCGCTGTCCAGCACCATCCCGTCATCGTAGCTCAACCGATAGTCTACCGGCACTTGCCCCGCCGGGCGCAACGTCTGACTGGCCAAGAGAGTTGCGGCCACATCCATCTTACTCACATCCAACAGCCGCACTTCGACCAACGCACCCTGTGGCAAGGCGATCTTTTCACGATAGGCGACGCTGCCCGTCAAATCGCGGATGTCGGCGGCCCCCGCTCCGGCGCTCAGCGCAACCACAACAGCCACCGCCGCACCCAATCCCGCCTTCATAGTCCCAAACTGCACCATTTTTGATCCTGCATGCACAAACTGTAAAATCTCTGGGATCTACCTAAGCATGACACGCACTCGTAACAAACTCTGACAATCGTTGTCGGCGGCGTACCGCCAACAAACCAGAACCGAAGTGTTTTAGATCGGGACTTTACGACTTTTGACCCCCTTGGCGTGGCGCGCATGTCTGTTACGTTGGGAAAATGGCTACGTCAGACGGTTTCTCCGCCCCCATACGGTTCTCAAGCGCACTTGTGGTGGATGATCACCCATTGTTTTGTGACGCTTTGGTCATGACGCTGCAGGCTGTGTCCCCCATCAAAACAGTGGCCACTGCCCCCTGTTTGGCAGATGCATTGCACCGCCTCGCATCCGAACCTGCCCCGGATTTGGTGGTGCTTGATCTAAATTTGCCCGATGTGGACGGCTTTGACGGCCTATTGCGTCTTCGCAAGTCCACACGTGCCAAAGTTCTGGTGGTGTCCTCCATGGCGGACAGCCGAACGATAAATGCCGCACTGCAAGCAGGGGCGGCCGGGTTTGTCCCCAAACACAGCCAGCGCGACCTGTTTCGCCGCGCCCTGCAAACCCTTGCCGCAGGGCAAACCTTTGTGCCGGAAGGTCACATGCCAACGGCTGAGGCTGACGCCAGCACGCAGGACGCTGTCGCGCGCCTGGCCTCACTGACCGCGCAACAGGCCCGCATCCTTGATTTGATCTGTGAAGGCAAATTGAACAAACAAATTGCCTATGAGCTGTCCATTGCCGAAACCACCGTCAAGGCACATATCACTGCGATCATGCGCAAACTTGGTGTCCACAGCCGCACGCAGGCTGTATTGATCGCCAAAGAGGCCAGCTTTGAGGAGCACTTGCGCAGCAGCGGCTAGCCCGCCTAGTCTGTCCGAGACGGTTTGGGGAGCGACCGTGGGAGGAACACGCCAGCATGGACGCCAGCACACCATTGACAAACACCGATATTGTGCGCACCGGATTTGCCGATTGCCGCGCCGCAGATGCGGTCGCGCAACTTGTTGAGGCTTTGGGCACAGACCCTTTGTCTTTGGTTATCCTGTTTGTATCACCGCAAACCGATCTGCCCGCATTTGTGACGTCGGTCGAGCGCCACTTCTCAGGCACACAGGTGGTCGGCTGCACCACTGCGGGCGAACTGGGCGAAACCGGATATAGCGAAAATGACATCGTCGCCATTGGCCTGCCCGCAGCCCATTTTGGTGTGCGCTGTCTGTTCATAGACGATTTGCATGACATCCGCGCACAGGACCGGATCACAACCATGATCCACAACCGCAATGAATTGGCCAAAGATCACCCTCGCTGGGCATCTGAGTTTGCCTTTCTGATGGTGGACGGCCTGTCCACACGTGAGGACGCCCTCGCCGCCGATCTCGCTATGGGGCTGGGCCCAGTGCCGCTGTTTGGCGGCTCTGCCGGAGATGGTGAAGCCTTTGGAAAAACACATGTTTTCTTTGATGGCGCCTTTCATTCCAATGCAGCGGTGCTCATTCAGGCGCGCACCAACTGTCCCGTGCATGTGTTCAAAGTCGATCATCTGCAACCCACCACACGCCGTATGGTGGTAACCGGCGCTGATCCAGCCAAACGCCTGGTGCAAGAAATCAACGCCGAACCCGCGGCCCGCGAATATGCGCGCCTGCTGGGCAAAGACCCCGAACAGCTTTCCACGTTCACCTTTGCCGCCCATCCCGTGGTGGTGCGTATCGGCGATCAAACCCACGTACGATCCATCCAAAAAGTGGCTGACAACGGTGATCTCGTGTTTTTCTCCGCAATTGATGAAGGGGTTGTGCTCACCTTGGCAGAACCCGACGACATGGTTGCCCATTTGGATCGCGAATTGGCAACGCTGTCTAAACAACGCCCCCCTGCGATGATCTTAGGCTGCGATTGCCTGCTCCGCCGGGTAGAAGCCACACAGAAACAGATCACTGGCGATATTTCTCGCGTGCTCGCCAAACACCGGGTGGTTGGCTTTTCAACCTACGGCGAACAAGTCAATTCGATGCACGTAAACCAAACCTTCACCGGCGTGGCGATTTACCCGCCACAAGATCGCTGACACGATGCTGAGCGACGCACTCATCAATCCGGCTGACACGCTGGAGCGGCAAAACGCCAAGCTTCTGAAAGTGGTCGACACATTGATGCGCCGCGCAGAGGCCAGCCCTGACACCACCGGGGTCGCCTACGCGCAATTTGAGCGCGCTGTGATGTTGGAGGAAGAGGTCCGCGCCCGAACCCGCGAGCTCGAACACGCGCTGGATTTGCTGAACACCTCCAACGCCTCGCTGGCGCAGGCCAATGCGGGCGCAGAAGCCGCGCGGGCGAACCTCGCCAATGCCATCGAAACGGTCCAAGAAGGCTTTGCCCTTTTTGATGCAGAAGAAAAGCTGGTGATGTGCAACAGCCGTTTTGGCAAACACATGCGCGACGTGCACCACCTGTTTAAATCTGGCCTCGCCTTTTCCGACTACGTGCGCATCGTTTCGCAAAGCCCCTATCTGGATCTGCCTGACGGTATGACCGCCGAGGATTGGGCAGAACAACGTATGATCCGCCACACGGAGCAGCACGTGGTGTTCAACGCCCGTATGGCAGGAGATCGCTGGCTGCAAGTGTCTGAGCACCGCACCCGCGACGGGGGCACCGTGGTGCTGCAAACCGACGTCACCGACATGATGTTGATTGAACGGCAGGAACGCGAACGCCTGCTCGACGATCAGGCCCGTCTGATCAAAGCCACGCTTGAACACCTCAAGCAGGGGGTTGGCATCTTTGACCGCACCGCCCGCCTGGTTGGGTGGAACCGCCGGATGGGCGAACTGCTCTCTATTCCTCTACACAGGTTTGTGCTGGGGCTGCCATTTGCCACAATCTTTGAACAATTGTCGCGCAAGCTCGCCTTCCAAAACGCGGCAGACGCAGAAGCGCTGGCAAATTGGGCGGCCCGCCTTGGCACACGCGCGCCCCTGTCATTGGAGGTCGATCTGGGGCAAGACCGCACCTTGGCGGTATTTGCTCAAACCATGCCCGATGGCGGCTTTGTAATCTCTTTCACGGACATCACCACTGAACGCCGCGCCATCCGCGCGATCTCTCAAGTCAACGAAACTCTGGAGCGCCGCGTGCAGGAACGCACCGAAGAGCTGCGCGATGCATTGGCCGAGGCAGAGCGCGCAAATGCGTCCAAGTCCCGCTTTGTTGCGGCGGCCAGCCACGATCTATTGCAACCACTGTCCGCCGCCAAATTATATATGTCTTCACTAGATGGCGACCT
Organism: Shimia sp. NS0008-38b; assembly: GCF_040370365.1. Classification (NCBI taxonomy): domain Bacteria; kingdom Pseudomonadati; phylum Pseudomonadota; class Alphaproteobacteria; order Rhodobacterales; family Roseobacteraceae; genus Shimia; species Shimia sp. NS0008-38b. Next base: position 744,739 of record NZ_BAABWQ010000004.1, read on the forward strand.
GCGCACCGAGGACCAACGTCAGCGCCTCGCCAAAGCCAACAGCGCGCTGCAAAGTGTCGAGCACATACTTGGTGCATTGCTCGATATCTCGCGGCTCGACTCCGGGCGCGCAGCGGTACACATGTCGCAAATCCCCTTGGGTGTAATCCTTGGACAATTACACGACGAATTTGCACCAGCGGCCGAAGACAAAGGTTTGCGTTTTGACCTGCGCGTGCAAGATGTCACTGTGCACTCAGACGCCACCTATCTGCGCCGCATTTTGCAAAACCTCATTGCCAACGCCCTGCGCTATACGGAGCAGGGCCGGGTCTTGATTGGCACCCGGATACGCGGACAAAAGGCCGTTGTGGAAATATGGGACACAGGCCCCGGCATCCCGCGCGAGCAGCAGACCAAAGTCTTTGACGAATTCCACCGGGTGAACGCCGCCGCGAGCCCTGCCGAAGGCCTCGGCCTTGGTTTGGCGATTGTAGAACGCGCTTGCAGACTGCTGGATCATCAACTTTTGATGCAGTCAGAACCGGGCCGCGGCACCCGCTTCTGTGTGTCGCTCCCAATTGCCTACGCCCCCGCCGCAGTGCCCAGCGCCACACAAGATGCCCCGCAAGACACACCTTCGCTGACGCACCGCATCGTGCTTTTGGTGGAAAACGACAATGCCCTACGCAACGCCATTTCCATGACGCTGGAAAACTGGGGGGCCGACGTTCTGGCCTGTGGCAGTGACCGCGAAGCGCTCGACCTTCTGCGAGAGATCGACATCGCGCCGGACGTGGTGCTTGCCGACTACCAACTTGACGATGACGCAACCGGCACCGACTTGATCACAGTATTGCGCGGGCTGTATGGCCCCCTGCCAGCCTGCGTCATCACCGCAAACCGATCGCGCGAGGTGATCGAGAAATGCCAACGTCTCAATGTGCCTGTGTTGCACAAACCCTTGGACTTGGACGCGTTGCGTGAGGCATTGCAAAACGCGCCAAAACCCAACGCCTAGGCACCGTCAAATGGCCAAATTTCGCACCTCCGCATTACAGCCGCGATACAGACGCAATACCGACGTTCCGTTTTGCCCTTTTCGGGCGGGCGGATGCGGCCTAAAACTCATAGAACAATAGCAGCCCGGAGCCAGCCATGACCCGCCTTCAAACCGCCTTGGACGCCATCGACAACGCCAATGCCAAAGACCCAAATTTGGATGATGGCCAGCCTGAGGCTTTGCTCTATGGACAGCGCATGAGCGAGGAGGCAAACCGGCTTTTCCCCAATGCGTCTGAAGCGTTAAAGATCGCGGCGAGGGGACAACACATTGAGCGTTGGGTGCTCAAACGTGCTGATTTCCCAGAGGGGCGCGCCGGCTACCTCTCTTGGCGTCGTGAGCTTGGACAACATCACGCCAACCGCGTGTCTGAAATCATGGCAGACGCTCAGTATGATGAAGAAGATATTGTCGCTGCGGGCGCCATGTTGCGCAAAGAGGGCATCAAGCGCAACGAAGAGGTGCAAGCCCTTGAAGACATTATCTGTTTCACCTTCTTGAAATGGTACTTCGCGCCTTTCGCCGCCAAACATCCGCATGAAAAGGTTGTGGATATCGTGAGGAAAACCGCACGCAAAATGTCGGCTGATGCCCGGGTGCGCGTCTTGGCGGAATTTGAGCTTCCGGCCGATCTTGCCGCCGCCTTTGAAGCCCCTGCCGCATGAGCCGCGAGGCGCTGATCGTCGCCCACGGCCAACCCTCTGCACCGGTTCCACCAGAGCTCTGGTTGATGGGGTTCGCCAAGGCTGTGCAAGACCATCTGCCCGGCTGGAACATTCGCGCAGCCACGCTTGCCATGCCGGGGGCCCTTGAGCGTCAAGCCTCTGAAATAGCCGAAGGATCGCAGGTCTTTCCGATGTTTATGGCCGACGGCTGGTTTGTCGGGAAGGTCCTGCCAAAACGACTAAACGGCGCGCCGTTGACCATTTTGCCGCCTTTGGGATTTGACCAAAACCTGCCAGACTTCGCCGCCAATACGGTGCGCGACGCGCTCGCCAACCGAGGCTGGCGCGAGCCCGAAAGCCATCTCCTCGTGGCTGCGCATGGCTCCGCCCGTGGTCCAAAAGCCGCCGAATCGGCGCAGGCCTTCTGCGATGCGCTCTCCAAGCGATTTGAGAGCCTAAAAATCACTGTTGGATTTGTCGAAGAAGCGCCCTTTATTGAACAGGCTGCCCGAGGCTTGCCACGGCAAACGTTGTGCCTGCCTTTCTTTGCATTGGAGGGCGACCATTGCCGAGAAGACATTCCTGAGGGGCTCGAAAAGGCAGCGTTTTCAGGGGATCTACTTGCCCCGCTTGGAAGCTGGCCGCAGGTGGCGCAAATGGTCGCCCACAGCCTGAAGACTGCACGCTAAAGCGACTGCCCGGTGGTCAGCTGAGGCTGTAACGTCATCACCTGCGCTAAGCTGTTGGTATCTTGGTTGGCTAGGATAATCTCAGCCGCCTTTTGGCCGATCATGTATCGATGTGCATCTGTGGTCGCAAGCTTTAGCGGCAAACCTCTCAACAATTCCAAATTGTTAAAGCCAGCCAATGCTAAATCATCCGGCACAGAAATCCCTTTGGACAGGCAATGCATATAGGCGCCAACGCTCAGCACATCACTGGAGAAATAGATGCACTCCAACTCGGGCGTGCGCTTCAGCAGCATCTCCGTGAGCATGTTGCCGGTCTCAATTGACGACACCCCCGAATAGAGCTCCTGATCGATCAGCGAAACACCGGTTTCTCCCAGCGCCTCGACGAACCCTTTGAACCGTTTTTCAGCACGAAAATCCTGAGGCATCTTGGTGCCGACAAAACCAATCTTGCGATATCCAGACTTCAAGATTGTTTGCGCCATTTCCCGCCCAGCTTCTAGGTGGGAGATCCCGACACAATGCTTAACCGGGTCACCATCCACATCCATCACCTCAACTACGGGGCAATCCGCATTGGCCAACATCTTGCGCGCGGCTTCATTATGCTCAAGCCCCGCCACGACAACACCGGTCGGTCGCCAACTCAGCATCTCGCGGATAACTTCTTCTTCTTCCAGCAAATCATAGCCCGTAACGCCAATGACCGGCTTCAAAGCTGTGGTCTTCAACGTCGAACTGATGCCCGAAAGCACTTCAGGAAAAACCGACGAATTGAGACTTGGGACCACGACCCCAACAAGGTTCACCGTTTTAGACGCCAATGCACCAGCTATGCGATTCGGCACATAGCCGACGTCTCGCGCGATTTGTTCAACTTTCAGGCGCGTTGCAGCAGAGACATCCTGTGCCCCGCGCATAGCGCGAGACGCTGTCATCTCGCTGACCCCCGCGAGCTTGGCAATGTCTTTGAGCAGAAGCTTTTTTCCCATGCGCGGATCGTCTGCCACAAGTCAGCGCAACGCAAGCCCCAAAGCGAACTAAATCGGAGCGGATAACACTCTTGATTCCCGTTGCCTTTGCGTATACCGATAGCGCTAACGGTTGCGCTATCAAATGCGCCCTTTGATTTGTTGGGAGAAAGACATGACCACCAAGATTGCCATCAACGGATTCGGCCGCATCGGGCGCGGCGTTTTGCGGGCTCTGATCGAAAGCGGCACAGATGACATCGAAGTTGTCGCCATCAACGATCTCTCCCCCAATGATCACCTTGTTCACCTCCTCAAATACGACAGTGTACACGGCCGCCTAAAGGCGGACGTCACACTGGACGGTGATGTTATGAAGGTCGCCGGCCAAAACATCCGCCTGACCGCAATCCGCAATCCACAAGAGTTGCCATGGTCCGACGTGGATGTGGCTTACGAATGCACAGGCATTTTCACCGCCCGTGACAAGGCGGCACTGCTGCTGGAAAGCGGTGCAAAACGTGTTCTGGTTTCAGCACCGGGCGCAAACGCAGACAAAACAATCGTTTTCGGCGTCAACGACGACACATTGACCGCAGACGACGTGATTGTGTCCAACGCTTCCTGCACCACCAACTGCCTCGGTCCAGTCGCAAAAGTACTCGACGACGCATTTGGCATCAAAACTGGCTACATGACGACAATTCACGCCTATACCGGCGATCAGCCAACACATGACACTGCACACAAAGACCTATATCGGGCCCGTGCAGCCGCTCTGTCGATGATCCCAACGTCCACCGGTGCAGCCCGCGCTATCTCCTTGGTTTTGCCTCACCTGAAGGGCAAGCTTGAAGGCTCCGCAATCCGCGTGCCTACCGCAAATGTCTCTATGGTGGATTTGGTCTTTGTTCCAGAAAATGGCGCCACAGTTGAAGGGGTAAACGCTGCAATCAAAGCCGCTGCTGAAGGCCCGCTAAAGGGCATCCTTGGCTATGAGGACGCGCCTCTGGTGTCCGTCGACTTCAACCACGACAGCCATTCTTCGATCTTTGCTCCGGCTCAGACAAGTGTCACCGACGATGGCCTCGTTCGTGTGGTAAGCTGGTATGACAACGAATGGGGTTTCTCCAACCGCATGCTAGATACAGGTCGCCGCATGGGCGAAATCTTGAAGGGGTAAAGACAGATGGTCGCGCGCGTCATTCCGGTAGAGCCTTTCGATCTTGTGATTTTTGGCGCCACCGGGGATTTGGCCCGGCGTAAAATTCTGCCGGGTCTGTTTCACCGTTTCCGCGCGGGGCAGATGCCATCTGAGGCAAAAATCATTGGCTCGGCGCGATCAGAAATTGGCGGCGCCGAGTTTCAAACCTTGGTCAAAGCCGCCATAGTCGAGTTTGTTGACGAAACCCTGCGTCCAGCTGATCTGCTGGAAGAGTTCTTGCAGCGTTTGGACTACGTGCACATCGACGCGATGGGAGAAACCGGTTGGGACACCCTTAAAAAGGCGCTGCGGCAAGACACCATACGCACGTTCTACCTATCGGTCTCTCCATCTCTCTTTGGTGCCATTGCCGAGCGGCTAAGCACGCATGGCATCGCCACGCCTGAAAGCCGTATTGTTGTTGAAAAACCTTTCGGGCATGATTTGCAAAGTGCGCAAGCGCTCAACAAAGCTCTGTTGCGCCATTTCGACGAACAGCAAATCTACCGCATCGACCACTATCTTGGCAAAGAAACCGTACAAAACCTCATGGCGCTGCGGTTTGCGAATTCACTGTTTGAGCCGCTTTGGAACTCCACACATATTGATCATGTGCAAGTCACGGTGGCAGAAAGCATTGGTGTCGCTGGACGCGGCGGGTACTACGATCAGTCTGGTGCCATGCGCGATATGGTGCAAAACCACCTGATGCAATTGCTTTGCCTCATTGCTATGGAACCGCCCTCCAAGTTCACCCCAAACGCGGTACGCGACGAAAAAGTCAAAGTAATTGAAGCCCTTGAAGCTGTTGAACTCAGCGATATCGTGCGCGGACAATATCGGTCAGGACGCGACAATGGCAGCTATTTTGACGATGTCGAAAACCCCGATAGCCGCACCGAAAGCTACATCGCAATGAAGCTTGCAGTCGGCAATTGGCGGTGGGCAGGGACTCCGTTTTATCTGCGCACTGGCAAACATCTGCGTGATCGTGTGTCAGAGATCGCAGTGATCTTCAAAGATCCTCCGCACAACATCTTTCCGAACAAAATGGAAGGCCGCAAAGGCAATGCGTTGATCATTCGTTTGCAACCGGATGAAGGCATCACCCTGCGCACCACCATCAAAGAGCCCGGCCCCGGCGGCATGCGCCTTACCGAAGTGTCCATGGACATGTCATTTGCGGATGCTCTTGGAGATGATCTGACCTCTCAGGATGCATATGAACGTCTCATTATGGATGTGATCCGCGGCGACCAGACGCTCTTTATGCGTGGCGACGAAGTTGAAGCCGCGTGGGCTTGGGCTGATCCTTTGATTGCCGCTTGGGATGAGGCGAACCAGCGCCCTGTCCCGTACGACCCCGGCAGCTCCGGCCCGGAGGAAGCCCTTATGCTGATGCACAAAGGTGGCCGTCGCTGGCGCCCCATCGGCGACTAAGCACACACCAACGCCTAAAACAGGAAGGATGGCTCAAATGCCTCTCCACCCAACCGTTGAAAAAGTCACGACACGTATCATAGAGCGCAGCAAACCACACCGCACTGCGTATCTTGACCGGATGGCACAAGCCGCCAGCCAAGGGCCTGCCCGCGCGCATCTAAGCTGTTCCGGCCAAGCGCATGCCTATGCTGGGGCGGGAGAAGACCAAACTGCTCTGGCCACCCAATCGGCAGGCAACCTAGGTATCGTGACCGCCTACAACGACATGCTCTCCGCGCATCAACCGTTTGAACGCTACCCGAACCTGATACGGGACGCGGCACGGGCCGCAGGTGGCACCGCACAGGTTGCCGGTGGTGTGCCGGCAATGTGTGATGGCGTCACCCAAGGCGAAGCAGGTATGGAATTGTCGCTGTTTTCGCGTGATGTGATTGCACTCGCCGCCGGCGTCGCGCTTAGCCACAACACATTCGATGCGTCTGTCTACCTTGGCGTGTGCGACAAAATTGTGCCGGGCTTGGTGATCGCAGCCCAGAGCTTTGGGCATATTCCAGCGGTTTTCCTTCCTGCGGGACCGATGAGCACCGGTATTTCCAACGACGAAAAGGCCAAGGTGCGCCAACGCTTCGCCACGGGTGATGCGGATCGAGCTGAGCTGATGGCCTCTGAAATGGCTGCCTACCACGGCCCCGGCACCTGTACGTTTTATGGCACAGCCAACACCAACCAAATGCTGATGGAATTTATGGGACTGCACCTGCCCGGTGCCAGCTTTGTGTCTCCCAATACAGAATTGCGTGATGCACTGACCGAAGAAGGCGCACGCCGCGCACTTTCGCTCTCGGCCCTTGGCAACAGCTACACACCAACTTGCGATATTCTGGATGAGAAGGCCTTTGTGAACGGCATCATCGGCCTAAACGCAACTGGCGGTTCCACCAACCTTCTGATCCACTTGATCGCCATGGCCCGCGCCGGCGGTATCGTGCTGACTTGGGAGGATTTCGCTGAGCTTTCTGACGTCACCCCGCTTCTGGCACGTGTCTACCCCAACGGCTTGGCCGACGTGAACCATTTCCACGCCGCTGGCGGTCTTGGCTACATGATCGGCGAGCTGCTCTCTGCGGACCTTCTGCATCCCGACACCAAAACCGTTGCTGGTGAAGGGCTGGAAAACTACACCCAAGACCCCAAACTGATTGACGGCGCACTGGTCTGGAAGCCGGGTACAAAGACCTCGCTCAACGACAAAATTGTGCGCCCTGCCACCGATCCCTTCCAGCCAACGGGGGGCCTTGCGCGCCTCACTGGCAACCTTGGCACCGCTGTCATGAAAATCTCCGCCGTCGCGCCGGAGCACCGCTTTGTTGAAGCACCAGTCCGCGTGTTCCACGACCAAGATGAGGTCAAAGCGGCCTTCAAAGCTGGCGAATTAACCGAAGACGCGGTGATTGTGGTGCGCTTCCAAGGCCCCAAGGCAAACGGCATGCCGGAATTGCACAGCCTGACGCCTTTGATGTCCATCATGCAAGGCAAGGGTCTGAAGGTGGCGTTTGTCACCGACGGCCGCATGTCTGGCGCCTCTGGCAAAATTCCGGCCGCGATCCATGTCTCTCCTGAAGCCCTTGACGGGGGCACCATTGCCAAACTGCAAGATGGCGATATTGTGCGCGTCGATGCCGAAGCGGGTGTTCTGGAAATCATAACTCAAGGTGTAGAAGACCGCCCTGCAGTGGTGGCCGACCTCACCAGTTATCACGCCGGCACCGGTCGCGAACTCTTTTCCGCTTTCCGCAACGCGGTGGGCTCTGCCACTACTGGCGCCTCTATTTTTGAAGGATCCATTTGATGCCAATCACCCCCAAAGACGCCAGCGCGCGCGCACGTGACATCGCCAATGCTGCACCGATCGTACCCGTGCTTGTTGTTGAAGATGTGGCCCACGCCAAACCCTTGGCCGAAGCGCTGGTCGCGGGTGGTCTGCCCGCACTGGAGGTGACACTGCGCACCCCAGCCGCTCTTGATGTGATCCGAGCCATGGCAGAAGTGCCTGGTGGCATGGTTGGTGCTGGTACGCTTTTGACGCCTGCAGACGTGAAAGCCGCGAAAGAAGCCGGGGCGACCTTTGGCGTCTCCCCCGGTGCCACTGACATTCTCTTGGACGCCTGCGAAGCGGAAGGCTTGCCCCTTCTCCCCGGCGCAGCCTCCGCAAGCGAGGCCATGGCTCTTCTGGAACGTGGCTATGACATGTTGAAGTTCTTCCCGGCAGAAGCCGCAGGCGGCGCCAAATTCATTGGCTCTCTTGCAAGCCCCCTGCCACAGATCAGCTTTTGTCCAACCGGCGGTGTGAACCCTCAGAACGCTACCGACTACCTGTCATTGGCCAATGTGGTCTGCGCAGGCGGCAGCTGGGTTGCGCCCTCCAAACTGGTCAAAGACGGCGCGTGGGATCAGATTGAGGCGCTGGCCAAAGAGGCTTCTCTGCTACCACGCTAACTTACCAATTTCGACGTCCGCTGACATGATGCAGCGTGCTGTCCTTGGCAAACGGGTCAACCGGTTCAGGAGTACTGAGCCGGTTGATTGTTTTAAGCGCCATTAAAACAGCGGCCACTGCGAAAAAGGCGCCGCCAATGGCTTGGCCCAGCAAAACCCCCGACGCGCCCCAATATGCACCCCCTAAAATGACAAAAGGGTAAGTGCCCAAAGTATGCCGGCCCCAATTCACATAGGTCGAGTAGATCGGGTGCCCCAGATTGTTGAAACTGGCGTTGCAGACAAATATGACCCCGTTGAAAAACTGCATCAGCGCCAACGGTCCACAGAACAGATAGATCAACGTGCGCATCTCACCTTTTGCGTCAAAGGTATCCGCAATCAAACCCCGCGCCAGAAACAAGACCAAAGCGGCCAACAACGTATAGGCCGCCAAGAACTGTAACCCCGCTCGCATGGTACCTTTCACCCGATCAAACAACCCCGCACCAAAATTCTGGCCGACGATAGGACCAATTGCGCCGGAAAGGGCAAAAACCACAGCAAAAGCCACCGGCATCAAGCGACCGATCACCGCCATTGCCGCAACCGCATCGGTGCCATAGGCCGCCACCTCCCGTGTCACGATCGCATTTCCGATCGGAGAAGCGACATTGGTCAAAATCGCGGGTCCAGCGATCGCCGCAATCGCCTTGGCGTCCCGCCTGAGGCTCTTGGGAGATGGCGTCGCAAATCCACGGTGCACCCGCCAAACGCTGATCACCGCATAGCTGCACATCACGATACGCGCCACAACAGAAGCATACGCCGCTCCGTCCAATCCAAGCCCAAACCCGAAGATCAAGACGGGATCCAGCGCGGCGTTAACCGCCCCACCAAAGACCGTACCCATCATTGAGCGCCGCGCATCGCCATGGGCCCGCAAGACCGCCATTCCGACCATCGCAAGCGACATCAAAGGCATCGTCGGCATCACAATGCTGACATAGCGTTTGGCCAGCGCCAGCGTTTCGCCTTCCGCCCCCAACCAACCGAAGATCGGATCAAGGTAGGCATAGACCAAAACCGGCACGATCAGCCCAGTAAGCACACCAAGAATGGCAACTGACGTCGCATATTCACGTGCCATCTCTGGCTGATCCGCCCCAATGGAGCGCGCCACCAAAGAGCCTGCCGAAATAGACAAGCCGATGTTGATCGCATTGGTAAAAAACAACAGCGTGCCAGCATAACCGACGGCGGCGGCCAGTGCTTTATTGCCGAGCATCGATATGAAGATCATATCGACAAAATCGACCGCAAAAATGGCCATCAAGCCAACGGAAGACGTCAGCGACATCACCGCCACGTGGCGCATCAATGCACCTTTTAAAAACAGACCATTTGCCACAGATCAGCCCTTTGCGTCCGGATCATCAACTTTGAGATTTGCAGGCGGCGGCATCCATTCCTCAGCACCTTCCACACCAAAGCCCAATTTGGCGTTTTGAATCTCTTCGTCCATCCGCGCATTCAGCTCTCTGGTCAGCGCCACAAACTCTTCGTTTTCAGAGATGGGCACACCCGGTTTGTGGGCTGAGGCCGTGGATACGAGCAAATCACGATCGATTTTTTTGAATCTCTGCGCCAGTCGTTCTGCTTGGTAAGGATGAATGCCCAAAGCTTCATAGGCACTTCGGCCAGCGCGCACGGCGCTGTCAAAGGTTTCGCGAATGATGTCTTGTGCGCCTGCTTGATAGAGATCGTACACATGGGATCTATCATATGCCCGCGCCACAATATGCACATGCGGATGATGGCGTGCGACATGTTCGGTAAGGTGGGTCACCTGATCCTTGCCATCAATCGCAATGATCAACATCTTAGCATCATCGATTCCTGCCGCATGTAACAAATCGGCGCGTGTCCCGTCACCAAAGAAGACTTTCACATCAAATTTGCGCAGTGCTTCCATCTGTTTGGCAGAGTAGTCCACCAACACTGGTTGCTCGCCAATCTGGCGCAGCATCCGCGCCACCACACCGCCAAACCGGCCGTACCCCACCACGATGATCTTGCTGCGATGATCGATGTCATCTGCTTCAATGTCCTGTTCATCGATGAGCCTGGGCAGGATGAGACGTTCGTAAGCTATAAAAAGCGCCGGGGTCAGCAACATCGAAAGGGCGACCACCAACAAAGCAATCTGCGCAGTTTCCTGTGGGATCACGTTGTTGGTCACTGTGAAGCTGAGCAACACAAAACCAAATTCGCCCGCCTGCGCCAATCCGAGCGTGAACAACCACTTGTCCGCCCCCTCCAGCTTGAACACAACCGCCAATCCATAGAGCACGGCCGCTTTGAGAAGCATGACACCAAGCGTAATTCCGACCACAAGGAACAGGTGCTCTCCCAAAAGGCCAAAGTTAATCGCCGCACCCACAGTCATAAAAAACAAACCCAGAAGCAGCCCTCGGAACGGGTCGATGTCACTTTCAAGCTCGTGCCGGTACTCACTATTGGCCAGCACAACCCCTGCCAAAAACGTGCCCAGTGCCGGGGAGAGCCCCACCAAAGTCATCAGCAATGCGATTCCCACAACCAACGCCAGAGCCGTCGCAATGAACACCTCGCGCAGATTGGCCATGGTCACAAAACGGAACAACGGACGCGTCAAGAAATTGCCAATCACCCCGATAGAAGCAATAGCCGTCAAAGTGATCAGCCCGACCTGCCACCCTGGACGCCCGTCCACCAAGCTCATATTGTCGTGTCCCCCGTGCCCCTCACCGGCATGCGCCCCGTGGCTGTCCGCGGCATGAGAGGCCTGCTCTGACAGCTCTGGCAACGCCAACAGCGGCAAAAGTGCCAGCATTGGGATCACGGCAATGTCCTGAAACAGAAGCACTTGGAACGAGCCCTGCCCGCCTTGCGACTTCATCATTCCTTTTTCGTTGAGTGTCTGCAAAACGATGGCTGTTGAAGACAGGGCAAACACCATCCCAAGTGCCAGTGCCACGGACCATTGCTGGCCAAACGCGATGGCAATGCCCGCAATCAGCACCATGGTGACGCCAACCTGCAACCCGCCCAAACCAAGCAAACGCTGCCGCATGGCCCAGAGCATCTTGGGATCCAACTCCAACCCAACCAAGAACAGCATCATGACCACGCCAAACTCTGCGAAATGCTGAATTTGGATGATATCGACACTCAGCCAATTCAAGATGGGAGAAATCGCGATTCCAGCAATCAAGTAACCCAGCACCGACCCAAGTCCAAGACGCGAGGCAAGCGGCACAGCGATCACACCCGCGACCAAAAACACTGTCGCCAACATCAGAAAACTGGTCATGAGATTACCTCGTGCAAATCGTGCTTCTGTATGACGTCAAATGTGCGCACCTTAGCCATGACCAACCTGTCATCACGCATCGCGATCAACCACTTACGCCATCCTTCGGCATGTGAACTAAGGTCTTGAGCCTCACGTTTGGCCAGCGCACCGTACAACACATAAGGCGGCAAAAAGGTCATCTGACAAAGCCGAGCAGTCTGCTCCATCGGTGTGAGCAACGTTCGGAGCGCAAACCCGTTGTAGCCCTCTTCACTGTAGGCCTCAATCGGGGCACCACAGGTGATCCCCATCGACCAAATTTTGCCTTTCAGGCTGTCTCCCTCGCGGCCATATGCAAATCCATGCTCCAGCACCAGATCCTGCCATTCTTTGACAATCGAAGGCGAAGAATACCAGAACAGCGGGAACTGAAATAAGATTGCGTCAGCCTCCAAAATCCGAGCCTGCTCTCGCTCTACATCAATGTCAAAGCGGGGATAGAGTGCGTAGAGATCCACAAACTCAACGCCCTCAACGGATTGAGACGCCGCATTCATGGCTTTGTTGGCCATGGAGTGCTGCACCCCAGGATGTGCCTGATAAACCAAAACCCGCATCTTCAAATCGCCCTTTTATTCGCAGTTCCGATGACACTTGAAGTCGAACAGAAGTGCCCTCCAGTGACCATGACATCAGATACGCTGCCAGCCAAGCGCGCAAACTGCTCGCGCTCAGAGTCCCTTCGCTCAAAGAAAAACGCCGCTCCAAGGAGCGGCGTTTCCATCACGTTGGGTCCGATTTACCCGCCAAAGTCATCAAGCATGATGTCTTCGCGGTCCACACCCAGATCAAGCAGCATGTTGATCACCGATTGGTTCATGATGGGCGGGCCACACATGTAGAACTCACAATCCTCTGGCGCGGGATGGTTCTTGAGGTATTCCTCAAACAGAACGTTGTGAATGAAACCGGTGTAGCCGTTCCAGTCATCCTCCGGCAGCGCGTCCGAGAGCGCCACATGCCAATCAAAGTTGTCAAACTCTTTGGCCAGACCGTCGAAATCCTCAACGAAGAACATTTCCCGCTTAGACCGCGCCCCGTACCAGAAACTGATCTTACGATCCCGGTTTTGAAGGCGCTTGAGCTGATCAAAGATGTGGCTGCGCATTGGCGCCATACCAGCACCACCGCCGATAAAGACCATCTCTTTCTGGGTATCGCGGGCAAAGAACTCGCCAAACGGACCAGAAATCGTCACCTTGTCACCGGGCTTCAGATTGAAGATGTAGCTCGACATCTGACCCGGCGGGATTCCTTGGCTGCCGGGCGGAGGCGAAGCCACCCGCACGTTCAGCATGATCAGGCCCTTTTCATCCGGATAGTTTGCCATTGAGTACGCACGTTCCACCGGCTCGGCCACCGCAGATTCAAACTGCCACAGGTTAAACTTGTCCCAGTCCTCGTGGTACTCTTCCTCAATCGCGAAGTCCTTGTAGGTCAACTTGTGCGCTGGCGCTTCAATCTGGATGTAACCACCCGCGCGGAAGTTCACGTCTTCGCCCTCAGGCAATTCCAGCACCAAGTTCTTGATGAAGGTCGCCACGTTTTCGTTGGAGCGCACGGTGCACTCCCACTTTTTCACGCCGAACACTTCTTCGGGAACTTCAATGTCCATGTCCTGCTTAACGGCCACCTGACACGACAGGCGATCACCACATGCTGCATCACGTTTGGTGATGTGACCCTCTTCGGTTGGCAAGATTGACCCACCACCAGAGTGGATACGCACCCGGCACTGCGCACAGGTACCACCACCGCCACAGGCAGACGGCACAAACAGCTTCTGTTCCGCAAGTGTCTGCAACAGCTTACCACCAGCTGGAACCGAAATGGTTTTTTCGCCGTTGATGGTGATGTTCACATCACCCGACGACACCAAACGCGATCGTGCGGCCAAAATGATGGTGACCAGCGCCAAAACGATCAGGGTGAAGAGCACAACACCTAGAGTAAAGGTTTCCATATGACCTGCCCCCTCAGAGTTTCACGCCGGAGAATGACATAAAGGCCAAGGCCATCAGTCCCGCGGTGATAAAGGTAATGCCTAGGCCCTGAAGACCATCGGGAATGTCAGAATACTTGAGCTTTTCGCGCACACCCGCCATCGCGGTGATTGCCAACGCCCAACCAAAACCAGAAGACATGCCATAGGTCATGCTTTCCGCAAAGTTGTAGTCCCGCTCCACCATGAACAGGGAACCACCCAAGATTGCGCAGTTCACAGTGATCAACGGCAAGAACACACCCAGCGCGTTGTAGAGCGGCGGGAAGAACTTATCGAGTACCATCTCAAGGATCTGCACCATCGCCGCAATCACCCCAATGTAGCAGATCAGCCCAAGGAAGGTCAGATCAACATTCGGGAAACCGGCCCATGATAGGGCGCCCGGTGCCAGAAGATAGGTCAACAGCAGATTGTTGGTCGGCACCGTAATGGCCTGCACCAGCATCACAGAGATGCCCAGACCAATCGCAGTCGAAATCTTCTTGGACACCGCAATAAACGTACACATTCCAAGAAAGAAAGAGAGCGCGAGGTTCTCAACAAAAACGGCCTTTACGGCCAGAGAGAGAAGCCCTTCCATCAGTGGCCCTCCACAACTTGAATTTTGTATTCACGCGCTTCCACTTGATCTGTCTTCCAGCTGCGCACAGCCCAGATCAGAAGCCCGATGATGAAGAACGCAGACGGAGGCAGAAGCAGCATGCCGTTTGGCACATACCAGCCACCATTGTTCACCGTTGGCAGCACAGTGATGCCAAACAGGCTACCTGCGCCAAAAAGCTCTCGAATAAAGCCAACAACAAGCAACAACGCCCCATAGCCAAGACCGTTACCCGCGCCGTCAATAAAGCTGTCCAGCGGTGGGTTCTTCATGGCGAAGGCTTCCGCGCGGCCCATTACGATACAGTTGGTTATGATCAGTCCCACAAACACCGACAGCGTTTTGGAGATGTCATAGGCATAGGCCTTGAGCACCTGATCCACGATGATCACCAGTGAGGCAATGATCACCATCTGCACGATGATCCGGATCGCGCCGGGGATCTGGTTTCGCAACACCGAGATGAACATAGAGCTGAATGCCGTCACCGCCGTCACCGCCAGAGCCATAACAAAGGCGACTTGCAACGAGGAGGTCACCGCCAACGCCGAACAGATTCCGAGCACTTGCAATGTGATTGGGTTGTTGTCGACCAACGGATCGATCAGAAGGTCTCTCTTGGTTTGGGCCATCAGATCTCTCCTGCTTTGAGGTTTTCAAGGAAGGGTGCAAATCCTGCTTCGCCCATCCAGAAACGAACAAGGTTGTCAACCCCCACAGAGGTCAGTGTCGCGCCAGCCAAAGCGTCAACGTGGTGCTCGGCACCCGCGGACGGCACCGATTTGGCAACGGTGATCTGCAACTCGCCTGCATCATCCGCCAGCTTCTTGCCACTCCACAGTGATTTCCAACGTGGGTTGTCCACTTCAGCCCCAAGACCAGGTGTCTCAGCATGGCTGTAAAACTGCAGACCAAAGATGTCGTTGCCGTTCTCTTCCAACGCGATAAAGCCGTAAAGCGTGGACCATAATCCATAGCCGTGGATCGGGAGAATTACCTTGTCTAGGCTGCCATCGTCATTGCGCAACAAATAGACAGTCACAAACTTGGATTTGCGCCCAATACCCGCCGGGTCATTGCTGAGCGCAACGGACAGCTCAGGATCAGAAGCGGCCGCACGGTCATCAAAGCTCGCCGCATCAAAAGCATCGGTGAACAGACCGGTTTCCAGCTCCAGCACCTGAGGCTCAAAGACGCTAAAGCCTTCCAACACATCCATGCCCGGCTCAAACAAACCTGCAACCTGCAAAACATTGGCCTGCTTGTCTTTGAGTTTGTTTTGCTCTTGCAATGGGCGCAGTGCTACGGAGACCGCAGACACAATCATCGACGCCACAAGGCAAAGGGTTACCGCGATAAAGACCGTCTTGCCGACGCTATCTGGCGGTGCGGCCAGAAAACGGGCAATGGGGCCCTTGTTGTCATTGGGGACATCAGACATTGCGACGCGCCCTCCGTTTGATGTTGGCCTGAACAACAAAGTAGTCGATCAATGGCGCAAAAACGTTACCGAATAGAATGGCGAGCATCATACCTTCCGGGAAGGCTGGGTTGATCACACGGATCATCACCACCATGAACCCAATCAGCGCACCATAAATATAGCGCCCCATATTGGTGTGGCTGGCTGACACGGGCTCGGTCACCATAAACACCAGACCAAAGGCAAAGCCGCCGACAACAAAGTGCCAGTACCACGGCATGGCAAACATCGGGTTGGTGTCAGAGCCAATCATGTTGAGCAGAAGCGAAAAGCCAATCATGCCCGCCATACAGCCAACAACCAGACGCCAGTTGGCAATCTTGGTGATCAGCAGGAAGCACAGCCCGATCAGACAGGCCAAAGCAGAGGTTTCCCCAATCGAGCCCTGAACCACACCAACAAAGGAATTCATCCAGTTCATGCCCTGCGCGGCCAACTGCTCATAGCCCTGAGAGGCGGATACCGACAATGCGGTTGCGCCAGAAAAGCCATCCACCGGGGTCCAAATCGTGTCACCTGACATGTTTGCCGGGTAGGCAAAATACAGGAATGCACGGCCTGTCAGTGCCGGGTTGAGGAAGTTCTTACCAGTGCCGCCAAAGACCTCTTTGCCGATCACCACCCCAAAGGAAATACCCAGCGCCACCTGCCACAACGGCGCAGACGGCGGCATGATCAGTGCAAACAGCATGGAAGTCACAAGGAAGCCTTCGTTCACTTCATGCCCACGCACAGTGGCAAAAATCACTTCCCAGATGCCGCCCACAACCAATGTTGTGATGTAAATCGGTAGGAAATACAGCAAACCATGTGCAAAATTCGCCAGCGGATTGCTTGCATCAAACCCAATGCCGAGCGCTGAAATGATCGCCGCACGCCATCCGCTAGGTGGCACAGCTTCATAGGCCGTGTTGACCTGCAAACCAACGTTGAACAGCCCCATGATGATACACGGGATCGTCGCGATCACGACATAGGTCATGATCCGCTTCATATCGACGTAAGAGCGCGCATGTGGCGCCGCAGTCGTGACTGTTTTGGGCGTATAGATAAAGCTCTCGATCATCTCATAGATGGGGAACAGCTTTTCGTATTTGCCGCCTTTGACAAAGTTCGGTTCGATCCGATCAAAGAAGTTACGTAACCCCATAATCAGCCCTCCCGTTCGATCTTGGTGAGGCTGTCCCGCAGCGCTTCGCCATATTCATATTTTGCAGGGCAGGCAAAGCCAATCAAACCAAGGTCTTCTTCGTCCAATTCCAATGCGCCCAGCTTCTGAGCTTCGTCCGTGTCCATCACCAAAAGCGCACGTGTCAGCTGAGTGGGCAGGAAGTCCTGCGGCATCAGCTGCTCAAACGTGCCCAGTGGCACCATTGCACGGCGTCCACCGTTCAAGTTGCTGGTCAGCGGGTAAAGCTTTTTCGCAAAAGCAGACCCCAACACCGGCAAGAAAGAATACTTGCTCGGCATCGGACGAATCCAGCCCATCGGAATCTGCTTGTGATCTTCTTCAATCACCGTGACCTGACGTGCATACCGTCCCAAATAGGTCTCGACAGCCTCGCCCGCATACCCGCTCAGGATGGAGCCAGAGATCAATCGCACTGGCACATCGCTCTGGATTTCACCCACCGTCAACTCTGCCAACGACGCACCATCTAGGGTCCGCACAAGACGCGGATTGGAACAGAGTGGCCCAGAGAGCGCAACAACACGCGACGCGTCAATCGTTCCTGTTTCCAAGAGGCGACCAATTGCAATCACATCGTGATAGCCAATGGTCCAAACCACTTTGCTGGCGCTTGGTGGCTCAAGGAAATGCATGTGCGTGCCGGCCAGACCGGCCGGGTGAGGGCCAGAGAAGGTCGCAACCGTTACGCCAGCCACATCGGCACCGGCGATCTGTACTCCATTTTCATGGCACAGGTAGGTGTTGCCCTCGGTCAGCATGGCCACAGCGGCGAGACCTTTGGCAAACGCATCGCCCGCGTCCGCAATAACCACAGCCGCGTCCGCCGACAGCGGCTCTGTGTCCATTGCGTTCACATAGATTGCATCAGCAATCGCGTTGCCCGCAGGGACCTTGGAATAAGGCCGCGTGCGGAACGAAGTCCATAGACCAGCGGCGCAAAGACGCTCCGCCAAACCTTCGCGGGTGCTTGCGTCGCCGACGGACGAGAAATCAACCGGCTCCGCCGCGCTCGCGTCCACCTCGATTTCCACGCTCAACAGCTTACGCCGCGCACCCCGGTTGATCGCTTTGATGCGACCAGTCACCGGTGCAACCACCTTAGCTTCTGGAGTGTCTTTATGCGCCAAAATCGGCGCCCCTGCCCCTACAACGTCGCCTTCGGCGACGGCGATACGTGGCTTTAACCCTATATAGTCGGCCCCCAAGACAGCTACGGTCTTTACCGCTGCTCCCTCATGGATTCCGTCACCGGGCGCGCCGGCAATCGGAAGGTTCAGGCCTTTTTTGAGCGCAAAATGCTGCACGCCAATGCCATCCTGTCGTTAGTTCATCTTACGAATTTGGTGTCTGATTGCGCCCGCGTATACGCGGAGTTTTGCCAAACAGCCAGTCCCAATCCTGCCGCTTTACTATTGTTTCTCTCTTTAGGGAGCAATAATGTGCAACCGCAGCAAATTGCCTCGGTCCAAAGACTGCGTTTTGAGCAACACCTCGCTGTCAAACAACCATATCGAATCCGATCAGACGGAACCGGCACCCAATGACCACCCTCTCGCGCCGCAGTTTTATCTTTATGGCTCTCGCCCTCGCCGCCTGCAAACGCGGCGCTGCGGATATTCTGTTGACTGGTCAGACCATGGGGACCACCTACACTATTGTGGGCGTGAACGCACCTGGCATGAAAGAGGCTGAGCTCTCAGCAGCGGTTCAGGCAACCCTTACAGATGTGGATATAAAGATGTCCAACTGGAACAGCCGCTCAGAGGTGTCGCGCTTAAATGCACTGGCTGCCGGAGACACTGCGACGCTATCGTCCGACATGGCCACCCTGATGCACACAGCTCAAGATGTGTTTCTGGCCTCCGATGGGCAGTTTGACATCACCTTGGGGCCTTTGATTGATCTTTGGGGGTTTGGCGCCACCCGACCTCCCGGCACCATTCCGCCCGAAGCCGCAATTGCGGATGCACAGAAACTTGTGGGGTTGACCGACACACTTGCGTTTGATGGCACCACATTCACGAAACATGTGAGCGGCGCGGGCATGTACCTTTCTGCCATTGGCAAAGGCTTTGGTGTAGATCAGGTGGCCGAGACGCTCGCCGCCCATGGGATCACAGATTACATGGTGGAAATTGGCGGCGACATAATGACGTCCGGTCACAATGCCGAAGGCACCCCTTGGCAAATCGCCATCGAAACGCCAGATGCGCTCCAGCGCAGCATTCTAAAAGTCGTTGGGGTGTCGGATGTCGGAATGGCGACCTCAGGCGACTACCGCAACTATTTTGAGCACGACGGCGTGCGCTACTCACACATACTGGATGCCAACACGGGGCGTCCGGTTACACACAGCACCGCGTCCGTGACCGTGCTTGCGAAAAACGCGATGTTGGCAGATGCTTGGGCCACCGCGCTACTTGCACTTGGCACAGAACGCGCTATTCAGATCGCCGAAGCTCGGGGCATCGCCGCGTTCTTCATTGACAGAAACATCAGCTCCGGAAGCAAAGAGTTTGTTTCCGTGGCAAGCACACAGTTTGATGTGCTTCAACTCGGATAAAAGGCGCCCCCTCGGATGGAAACCTTCCTCATCGCATTTGTTCTGTTGCTCTTGGTCACGCTTGGCATGTCATTGGGTGTGATGATGATGGGCAAAACAATCAAAGGCTCTTGTGGCGGACTAAATGCAATCAGCGGCGCCGACAAATGTGTGGTGTGTTCCAAAGACATTGATCCAGACAGCCCACTGCGTGACCGCTTGCAATGTCCCCGTGCGCGCAAGATGTTGGAGCAGATGGAAGCCGAGCAAACGGCTCAAAATTGACCCTACGCAATACCACCGTGATACCGACGCAATACAGACGTTGATTTTGGCGGTGTTTGCGCGCGTTTTAGCCCGTTGAGATTGGCAAAAACGCGATTGGAAACAGGCAGACAACAGCCATCACACCAAACACCCAAAACTGCCAGCGCGGCCCTTCATCTTTCCAAACACGCCGAAAACGGTGGCCTGAAAGGCAAAAAAGCACAAACAACACGGTGGCTATCGCCGGGGAAAGTGTAAGCTCGGGCAAAGAAAAACTCCCCAAAAGGCAAAACTTGCGGTTAGGCTGGTGCCATACCGCCTGAGCACTTCACACGCAAGGAGCCAACCCATGCCCAGTTCCTACCAAGCCCCAAACAGAAAGTCGGACACCAAGCCCAAGACCATGAGCCAATCGACAAGCTCCAATGTGTCCGCAGCCTCCGCATCGGTGCAGATGGTCCTGGAACAAAAGGGGCAAGACGTTTTTGCCATTCGCCCACAAGATACCCTTGGGAGAGCTGTAGAAATCCTGCGTGACAAACGCATTGGTGCGCTTCTGGTGACAGATGCCAACGGAGCCCTTCAGGGCATCCTCTCGGAACGCGATATCGTGCGAAAACTTGCAGAAACACCCGGCCAAACGCTCCCTCAAAAAGTTGAGGATGTCATGACCACAGCCGTTCAAACGTGCACACCAGATGATCTGATCGTGGACGTCCTTCGTCGGATGTCGGTTGGTCGTTTTCGCCACATGCCAGCAACCAATGCCACTGGCATTGTTGGCATGGTCACAATCGGCGATATGGTAAACTTCAGATTGACGCAGCTTGAGCATGAGGCCTTGCAACTCAAACAACTCATCGTGGGATAAACACCACTCAGAATCACCGCACCGCCCGTCAAACTCACTGACGTCCGCAACAAGGTGTCCAGATTGACCTGCAGGTTGAAAGATTGTTAGCGACCAACATGCGTCGCTTGCACAGAAGTTGTCGGACGTTGATTGCTTAACAACGATCTATCAAGCCCTTGCAAATATGGAAAATTTACGTAAAAAGTAAATTAATTGACAAAAAACTCGGAACAATCGGAAATATATTCACAGATTTTTCCTTTTGTTTCTTAAGCTTATTCCCTTGTTTTCACAAATCCCTATTCTGCCGGTGGGATCTCAGACCTCACCGTCTGAGAGAGGAGATTTGACACTAAAAACGAGGGAGGAGCCTTCATGTCTTCTGACACAAAAGTATCCACCAGCACGTCCAAGTCCGCTGCATTAACCAAAAACGCTCACATTGATGCCG
>NZ_BAABWQ010000005.1:0-117261 GCF_040370365.1 Shimia sp. NS0008-38b
CAGAAAATTGACTCCCGAGCAGGCTCACCGCCTCCGGGAGATTTTCTTTTTCCAAACCTCCGTAAGCCTTTAAGATTCCAGCACAATCACCATGTAGCGTGATCTTGTAGCCGTCTTGAGCCGCGGGATCAGGCTTAAGGACGACCTCCTCGATCATCTCAGCAAGGGCTTCGTGAGCGCGTTGAACAACAGCAGGGTCTCGCTGCGTGTCTTCAAGCGAGCGCACCAGAGTGCTGTAAGCCACGGGCAGGTCCGGCATCACAAACGGTTCCTGTGTGGTGTGCTTAAGAGCGTCGAGATCGGCGACCAGCGCGACACGCTCTGCCTGTCGTTGCTCCAGACGCTCCTTGAGGAGAGCCGAGTGGCCAGCGCCATCTTCGATATGGTCCAACATCCGCGTGATCTTCACGTCCAGCTTGATAATCGCTTTCTCCAGTCCCTTCTGGGTTCCACCAGCTGACTTTTGTTGTTCAGTGAGCGCTTTGCTGACTTGCGAGACAAAATTCTGCAGGTTCTCTGGTGCCAGCAAGGTGGCCTTGAGGCTTGCGAGCACTCGGCCTTCGACCTGGACGCGCGTAATACTCGTGGCGTTGTCGCATGTGCCTTTGCGCTTGCGCGTTGAGCAGCCGTAGCGGTCCCTGGCTTGGATCGCCATGTTGCCGCCACAGCAGCCGCATTTGAGCAGGCCGGACAGCAGGAACTTTTTGCGGTGCGCGCGGTTGAGAGCCAGACCGGTCTCCGGGTCTGTGGCCATCTCGCGTGAGATGGACTGCAAGCGGTCTGATACGGCGTCCCAAAGGTCTTGTGGAAGGATCCGCAGATCGGGCGCATCGACGACGAGAGGTTCGGGACCCGGAATGGAGGTGCGCTTGCCTGTCTTGGGGTCTTTGCGAAACTTCATCTGACCATAGATGATTTGGCCGATGTAGGCGCGATTGCGTAGAATGCCGGTTTGGCGTTTTGCATTCCCTCGGATCGTCGATGATTGCCAAAGGCCACCGGAAGGACCAGAGACGCGTTCGGCGTTTAATGCAGCAGCGATCTTGGCTGGAGCCAACCCGTTCGCAAAATCTTCAAAGATACGACGAACGACGTCCGCCTTCTCTTCATTGATGACGCGGTTCTGGTCCGTGCCAGGCGAAACATCGTAGCCATAAGCCATGCCTGCTGCGACGCGACCTCGGTGTGTTGAGCCGACCTGACCACGTTTGGTTTTTGCGCCCAAATCTTTAGAAAACTGTTGCGCCATCATGCCAAAGACCGCCGCGTGAATTGGCGTAATCTCACCGGTGTTGACGGCATGAAGGGACTGACCGCGAAACGCGAGTTGGTCGCACAGATCCGTAACGTCAGCAGTGCGTCGGCTTAGTCGGTCAATGGCTTCTGCCAGGACAATGTCAAACGCGCCAGCTTTGGAGTCACGCAACATGCGCTGGTAGTCTGGGCGTGCTGCAGATTGCCCCGACATCTCTTTGTCTATGTAGACGGCAGCGACCTCCCAGCCTTTGCTTTCCGCATAGGCGCGGCACAGGCGGATCTGGTCTTCAATGGAGCAAGCGTCTTGCAAGACCGAGGAATACCGAGCGTAGAGTGCGACAAGAAGAGCCATAGCTATTGATCCTTTTTGGGGCGAGGTGCGTGGTTGTCGTTTGCGGCTGTAAGCGTCGCGATGTAGCGCTCAGCAAGAAGTCCAATAAGAACTTCAACAGAAGCGGGGGAGCGGGCGGTGGTATCAGGCGTGGTCGACACGGGAGGTATCCTCATCAGGGGGAAGCGAGCTTCCCGGTGGTTGTGATGAAGAAGATGAACTCTTTGAAAATCCGCCAAGCTGGTTTGAAAAGAAAGTTGGTAGGCCTGACGAAAAATCCGCCAGGCCATTGATTTGTAATGAAAAGAAATTTGCGATTTAGTCGCGAATACCTCGATGCCAGCCCACGTCGCGCTCCGCGGCGAGCAGGTCACGCACGCGATTGGAAAGCGAAATTGCTTGCTGAAGTTGGTGCGCAATCCGGTCGAAAACCTCCGCGCAATCTTCCGGGTGTTCTATGTCGGCGATCTGCGTTCTGATGGCATGTGCAGCGTCTACAAAACGATCGTTTAGTAAACGTCGCGTCTCCACAGCCTGCCGAAGTTCTGTGATGTTTGCGGCTGTCGAGCGGTCAAGCTGTATCGCCAGAGACGAGAGGTCTTCGAGGGCTTTGCGCGCGGCTTGCAGGCCGTTTGCGGTGAGTTCTTCCAAGCGGTCGAAGTCATCTCGAGGCGGCGGCTGCAAGAACAACGCAACGCGGTGTGAATTGTCGTTCGGGAAATGTGTTGGGGCAGGGATCATTGTGTCTCTTTCTGGGTAGGGCGAGCACCTGCCGACCTCACTTCGAAGGTCGGCAAGCGCTGGCGAAATGGAAGCAGGTTGCAGGCGCATCGGCGCCTCCAAGCATTTTGATCAGGTCATATCTTGCCCACGCAGGGTCTGTGCGATTTGCTCAGACCGACGTAGACGACCGAGGGTCAAAAGCGCTCTATGCAGCTCCATCAAAGGCTGGATCTTCTCGTGCAGATCCTGAACTCCTGGGCGGAGTATCTGTTTAAGGGGCCTGCCAGCGGTGTGTCGTGATGAGACTGGGACATCTGTGTGTGGTCCAGCCTCCGCAACTGCCGTCAATGGCTGCAGAACTTGTTCCAGAGCGTCGAGATCAAGCGCAGAAAAAATCTTCTCTTGTGAAATCCGGGCAGACAGCCGTCGCGCAGCGTCCGCACTTCTTCGATCAATCCAATATCCTGAAATTTGATCCAGCGCGTTGTGCGCGCTGGAAGCCAGTGTCAGTGCCTGAAACACCGCTGCCTGGATCGGGTCATAATCGAGATTTGGCTCAGACATTGAGCGTCTCCCATGTCGTTTTGTGGGTTGGAGAACGCCGTTCGACCGTGACCGGACGAAGGCCGCCGGCGTCGCGGCGCTGACGTCTGAGAAAATCACGCCGGATATCGCGTTCTGCGTGAATGCGTGCACGCACGCGGTGCATGCGATCGCTTGCCGGTCCGGTCAGGCGCCCGAGCACTGGCGTGCCAACTTCTGCGCTCAATTCAAAGCCTGGATGATCGAGCGACACGAGGACCCTCCGGGCGGCATTGAAGCGTGTTGGTCGGTGAAGCGCTGCGGGCGCGCGATCATTCTCGGAACGCACATCGACGCAGTAATCGGCTTTGCGGGATCGTGGATTGGAGGTGCCGTAGGCGAGAGATGCGAAGCGGCCGACGTCGGTCTCCTCTACATCGAGCACGAGAGCGGGGCGGACTTTGGGATCGTTTGATCCGTCAGTCTCATGAGGAAAACGAAATGCGACCACGTCGCCGGTTTGCAACCTGTCTTGCCACACGGCTGGCAGCACAACGTCTGGGGAAAGGATATCGGTCATTGGGATCTCCAATTGGATCAAACATCACGTCTTCTTCTGAACCGGGGCTGGTCCCCGTTCTCAGATGCGCGACACAAAGTCTGCGCAGTTGAGAACGGGCGTCCTGTCCTGTGCGGTATCGCAACTTCATAGCGCTGGAAGGGGTTTGGGGAAGGTCGGCGCAAGGACCTTCTTCAAGAGCACGGGGTTTTGGGGTGGTATGCGGAATACCCCCTGAGCCTGTCAGGAGACGCCTTTGGTTTGCAAAGGAGCGTGGCGAACGTTCCTTTGCCGCCCACGGCGCAGGTGGCCTGCGGCAGCACGGGGTTTGGGGCAGGGCCCCGACGAACGCCAGCCAGAGCGGTTTCCATGGGAAACTGCGCGGGCTGATTAGTGAGTAACTTTCCCTGCGCAGCCAAGCAGCGCTCTGGTCAAGGTGGTGCCTCAAACCTGTGATGCACAAGTTTGCAACAGCGGACCCACTTCCCGTCCTCACAATGAGAGGGCGACATTATGGGGGAAGACATCAAGACCGCCGACACGCGACATCCGGTGGTGTTGCGGATGGAGGGGCTCTTTCCAGCAGATCTGGCCGGCTATGAGCGGCATCGCACGCGAAAAGGCGGTGATCTTGGTCACGTGGATGAGACACGCTCAAACCGCAACCGACGCCTGATCGGCGAGGAGGATTGGGGGCAACGGGCGCTTGCCGAGATCGCAGAGATGCGGGCGGAGAACTTTGCCAATGAGCTTGAAGGACTGCAAAAGAGGCGGCGCAGGGCAGAGATGGCGAAGCGCATAGTCGAAGGCCCGAAAGACCCCTGGCGGGGCACGCGGCATGGTCCTTTGCGTGAAGTGATCATCACGGCGCACCAGAATTGGTTTGCGGCCTTTGATCAAGACAACATCAATGACTTGTTTGGCGAAAGTCGCGAGGAGCGCTTTGAGCAGGCCGCTGTGGACTGGCTTAGAGACAGCTTTGGCGAGGACGTCATTCACGCACGCGCGGATCTTGATGAGACTACGTATCACATCCATGCGATTGTGATGCCGCGCTCGCGAACCAAGGATGGGCGCAAGATGTTGCAGCCGTCCGTGCATCCACACATCAAAGATTATGAGAAGGCGCAGGACAGTGTGGGGGAGTGGTTCTCAGAGCTTGGATTGAAACGCGGTGAGCGACGAAAACAGGCGTTGCGGGAGGCGGTGCAGAGGCACCGTGAAGAGCAAGTAGTGGAGGGCAAAACTAAAAGGGAACCAGCCAACCTTCCACAGCATGTGGAGCATGTCAGCCCGCGTGAATGGCGTGAAAAAAAGGAGCGGCAGTTGGCCGACCGTGAAGCCAGCGTAGCCAAGCGCGAGAAAGAAGCCGCGACCAACATAAAGATCGCGAAGGCTGTCGCCGCCGGAGATCCCAAAGTGCTCGAAGAGATAGCGCGACGGCAGGGCACATCCTTCGCCGGGAGCCTGTTCGGAAAAGCCTTTGAGGCTCTACGCCGAAAGGCCCGCGAGGTGGAAAGGCAGGAAGCCTGGGCTGAAGTGCAGTCTCACTTTGAAGAGATCAAAGCGGCAGATGACGCGATTGTGGAAGCGGCTGCTGCGTTGCCAGAGGCGGCGCGCAAGAAGATCGTTGAGGCACGCAAGTCGTTAGTGGGGCGCATCACCGCGTTCAAGCGGGCGGTTCACAAGTGGACGAAGCCAAACCTCAAAGACGGTCCGGAAGTTTGAAGGGAGTCAAACCTCTCCCAAACCATTTTGCTCGCTTGGGCAACGAAACAATCTTTTGAGTGTCGGCGGCAGCGAAAAGCCTCCGTCGGCATTCGTCGGGAGCGATTGTTCCCTAAACTCACAAGGTCAAAAAAGGAGAATTCCTATGGACCTGACTACAAACCTCTCTTCGACGCAGTTGCGCGCCATTGGCGTCATTGCAGACATCGGCAAAACTCAAGCCGAAGACACAGCGAAAATCCTTGAGGCTTTTGCTGCCACTTTGCCTGCGTTCCTGAAAGCGGCAAACGAAGACGAAGTCTTTGGCCGCAAAGTGTTCGTGCTCTTTGAAGCCGTTGCCAAAACTGGCGACGCCAAGAAGATTCAACGTCACCCACTGCGCCCCGAAGGGATCGACCCTGAGGTCGAAAAACTACGGGAGGCACGGAAGCCTAAACCTAAGGCGGAGACAAAAGACGAGCCAAAGCCCGAAGCGTGATGCGCTTGCTGCATGCGTCACAAACAAAAGGGCGCGGCACATGCCGCGCCCTTATGCGTATTGAGGAACTATGTCGGCTCCTCGGGCCAGATCGCCGCGTTGAAACGATCAAGTAAAGCCGTGAGTTCCGAGTGGGTGTAGAGGTCCGACGCTTCGATCGCCTTGCCGATTGCAAGCCAGTGCAAAGCCTGAGCTTTGATCGTCCGGTCATTAAGAGCGGCCTCTCGGCGGAGATGTTCGTAAAGAGCGGGACGAAGAGTGATGTAGCGGGGCATGGGAGGCCTTTCCAATCTGATGCGCTGCAAGCAAAAGCGCAGAAGATTGGGAAAGGGATGCAATCGGCCCCAACCGGACATTGCTCGCAATAAAATTCGCTGCGATGCAGCTTGCGGTTAGCGGTCATTCAATCAAGCAGTGCATTCTGCTTGCTGGATGAAGACGTTCAAGCCAACATCATTGGGCATGCCATTCAAAGCCCAACGCAGGTGATGTTCTCGCCGAAAAATTGAAGAGATGAATTTTACCTACCTCAAAGGAATTACACCGTGAACGATGAGAACGATAAATTAAAGGCATTGATGGGCGCAAAACGCTTCGATGTTGAACATGCTTTAGCGATGTACGCTCTCAGCTTCTTTCATTTTCCTGCAAAGCAACTCTACGATAGCGATCTATTAAAAAGGCTAGGTGAGAGAGTGCAAAACTCCCACATCTACTTAGTGGGATTTGTGCCAAGAATCGACTTGGTGGGCGTTCGACAGAACGGACGAAAGCTCCTAGTCGAATTCAAAAGAAACGGAGCAGCTTTAGAAGTGGAGCTCCCATTACCTGAGGGACTTGAACTCGATTACGTTGAAGAGACATGGCATCTAACCGACGAAGAAGGAAACCGCTTTGCTCCTACTGACGAGCAATTGATGCAAGCGTTAACTCTGCAGCATGGGATCCCAGAATTTGAAGTCGTCTACGTCGGGCGAGCATACGGCAAAGGTGGTTCACGTAGTGCCATAGATCGGCTTCGCAAACACGAGACGTTGCAGAAAATCGCACTTACGGGAGTGCCAGACGGATACCGACTTGAACTACTCTTGCTTGAGATCGAGCCAGCAACCACGATGTTCACTGTTTTGAACCCTTGGGCGAAAGACTCTTCAGCAGGCCAAGATCGGATCGGCCAAGGCCTGGACAAGTTATTCGGCACTAGTGAGCATGAACGTATAACACTCTACGAAGCGTCTCTCATTCGTCACTTTCGCCCACCCTACAATACCGAATTCAAGAATAGCTTCCCTTCGACTAATCTAAAGGTATTGGCAGACTGCTATGATAAGGATTTCGCTGCCGTAGTAGCTGAAATTTGCTTCGATGTTCCTCCGTTTCAACTGTTCTCAGAGTCAGCTCCAGTTCAACGCGACATTGTTATTCGACACGACCTTCACAATGACGAAGATCGGAAGATTTTCTTTTCTAAGGGGTAACAATCCTCTTATCATTTCATCCCTTCAATGACTGCTTTCAATGTATCGATCCACGGCCAGTCAAACCAGTTGTTCGACCAATAAGCATGGAACTTCATTCATTCTCGCATAGGGTCATATCAAATGGGCGCTCGACATAGTTGAGAGCTTGCCGCTGAGGTTCGCCCCGTGATAGAAACGCACAGAGCAAGGATTAATCGTGTATCTGGATGAGTATTGAACCACTGCGGAAACGCAAAACCAGCGGCGAACTCTATACGCGACGATCGCCAACAAAACAGTACATCGAGAAGAGCCTTGCTTGGTCCTTAGAGGATTTGCTTGACCGCGCGTCCATTCGGGATCGGCGACATAGCGACTATGTCCCGTCGGAAGTACTCGTCTACCATCTGCGCCAGACAAAGTCTGACAATTCAGACGGTCGGTTCATTCAGCTCTACGACATTCTTCGCGATCGTGTTGAAGCCGCGTGTCCGCGAGCAAACCGGCACGTAGGTGAAAAAGTCCATGAAGATGCGCGTCTTTCTGAAATACGCGACGCGACCGTCAATCATGTCACGGAGCTGATGTTCACCGACCGGCAGGTTTATGATGAGCAACTCGATATCTATGAAGTTGTCTTCGACAAGGCGGTGCGTGCGGCCCACATAACGAAGCTTCGCAAAGTAAACCGGCGGGAAAACGCGAATGAGGACACGGAGGACGAAGTCACCGGCGATGTGCGCGCCGCCGTCGAAGCCGCTCTCGAGCGTTACAAGAAAGTCAGCCTCACGGCTGAAGAGGATCTCGATTACCGGATTCACCTGCGTGATGCGATTAACGCTCTACCGACAAACGAACGAGAGGTGATTGATTTGATGCTCGCAGACATTCCTATTGAGACGAACAAAGATGGCGAACCCTCGATGACGGAGCTTTTGGGCTGCGTTGAAAAGACTGTGCGCAACCGGCGCGATCGAGCTTTTGCAAAAATCCGGCAAGCGCTGGAACTGGAGGTTCATGATGGCCGATAGAGAAGACGTCCTCAACGACTTCACCGTGGAAGAGGAGATGTCGCCTGCGATTCTCAAGGCATACCTCCAGCGCTTCCCCGAATTTACTCAAGATCT
The DNA here is from genome assembly GCF_040370365.1 of Shimia sp. NS0008-38b. Classification (NCBI taxonomy): domain Bacteria; kingdom Pseudomonadati; phylum Pseudomonadota; class Alphaproteobacteria; order Rhodobacterales; family Roseobacteraceae; genus Shimia; species Shimia sp. NS0008-38b. The sequence goes on from NZ_BAABWQ010000005.1 coordinate 8,186, forward strand.
CCTTGCGCTCTTCAACGAACTGTCGATAAGCGATTTGGCGTCGGCTGAGGCAAGTCTTCCACTTGAAACCAAGGCTGTGAGCACGGAGGCGCTGCGTGTCCAACACGTCCGGCAATCCCTGTTTGGAACAGGTGTTAGAGAATTTGCCCGTGACCTCGGTCTGCCTCGAGCCTTTTTCACCGGCTTGAACGCCGAGGTTATCCATATCGCCTCGATGCCAACGAGCCTTTTGAAGGCCCTAGCAAACAGGCTCGGCGTACACATGCAGGATGTCATCAGCGGCATGCAGCAGGGGGATGGGCATGCCGTTGCGATGAAATCAGATGTAAAGCCAGGTGCTGTGCCACAGATCGACTTCCAAGATTACGTTGATCTTGCCGGGCTTTCGGAGGAGGAGCAGCGCGTATTGCAGTCGCTGCTAGCTGACGATGGATCGGATTGAAGCGATACGCGCACGCGCGACTGATCTTCATAATCACCGAGTGAACAAGGGCGGCGATCCCGCACAGCCTTATGAATTTGTTTTGGCTGAAGCCGAAGTTCGCGATCTTGAGGTGAGAAGACTTCCAGCGGGTCATCCGCAGCTCAAAGGCGGCAAAGCTCTTCTGCAACGGGCATCTGCCACGATCCTGCATGAAGACACGGGTAATATGTTTCTCGACGCATTCCTGGTCGCGCACGAAATCGGACATCACGAATTTGGTGGTGAAGTAGACATTCCGCCGACCATGGAGGTCGATCCGGCGCGGTCTGCAGACCCCTCATCCGCCGGCGCTGATCGAGTAGTCGATTATAGCAATCGCGCACGCGAGGAGGTCCAAATGGACCTCTTCGCACGCGAGTTCCTGTTTCCACGAGCCATGGCCTGGTCGTGGCACATCGACAAGGGTTTGAGCGCAAGTGACATCACCAAAAAGCTGGGTGCCCCCTATCCGATGGTGGCGGTTCAGCTTTTTGATGCGCTCTTACTTCCGCAGAGTGAGCCGGATGAGGATACGGTGGCGCCGCCGAAACCCTTGAACGAAGAACAGAGACGCGCGGCGGAACATGAAGGCAATGCTCTACTGCTGAAAGCTGGGCCGGGCACCGGCAAAACTCAAACGCTCGTTGGACGGTTGTCGGTACTGAAGGACCGCAGCGTCGACCCAGAGAGCATCTTGCTGCTCACCTTCTCAAACAAGGCTGCTGGTGAGATGACAGATCGCGCCATGTTGGCGTGGCCGGAAGCGGCCGGGTCGGCGTGGATCGGAACATTTCACTCTTTTGGGCTCGACCTTCTGCGCCGGTTCCATGATCGGGCAGGATTGCCTGCAGACCCGCGCTTGATCGATGCCACGGAAGCCATTGCGCTTCTTGAGGACGAATTCCCGCGCCTGAGGCTAAAGCATTTCAACGATCTTTGGGACCCAACCGACAATTTGCGGTCCATCCTTTCGGCAATCTCACGGGCGAAAGACGAAGTTGTCGATCAACATCGCTACCGCGAGCTGGCGCAGCAGATGGCTGATGCGGCGGAGACGGAAGAAGGCAAGATAGCTGCGGAGAAATGCCTCGAGATCGCGTCCGTTTACGACCTTTATGAACAATTGAAAGCCGAGCGCGGTGCAGTCGATTTCGGCGATCTTGTCGCCCGCCCAACGGCCTTGGTCGAATCTGACAAGGCCGTGCGAACGGAGTTGCAAGGGCGGTATGAACACGTCCTTGTGGACGAGTATCAGGATGTGAACCGTGCAAGCGTTCGGCTTCTGCGCGCTCTCAAACCGGATGGCAAGAATCTCTGGGTCGTGGGAGACGCCAAGCAGTCGATCTACCGTTTTCGGGGCGCGTCCTCCTACAACATCGATCGGTTCGAAATAGAAGACTTCCCTGGAGGGTCGTCACTTGAACTCAGCATGAACTACCGGTCATCCCAGGAAATCTGCGACACGTTCAGCACTTTCGCGACGATACGTATGGCGACTTCGGGCTTTCAGGCAAACGCCTTCAACGGCAAAAGCGGTGTATCGCCCTCTTTCGTTTCTGTTGAATCCAAAGATCGCGAGATTGACGAAATCGCAGCACGCATAATGGCTGCCTGCGATGACACGACTGCACTTCGCGACCAGGCCGTGATCTGCAAGGGAAATGCGCGCTTGGCAGAAGTAGCCGCGGGCCTCGAGGCACGTGGGATCCCGGTTCTGTTTCTCGGTCCTTTGTTTGATCGGCCAGAGATCAAGGAAGCGTTGTCCCTCCTATCGCTCGTGATCGATCCAAGGGTTATGGGGCTGACGTGCATTGCTTCAATGTTGCCGTTTCAGATGTCCATCGAAGACGTCGCCGTCGCCATCGAAACGGTTCGGGCGGCAAAGAAGCCTCTGCCACTTGATTGGCGCAACCTTTTGGAAACAGTGCCAGGAATGAGTGAAGGCGGTCGGGCCTCAGTGAAATCTCTTGTTGATGCATTTGAGGGAATTGAGCCGACGGCAACCGCGTGGCAGGTGATCACGAACATATATCTAGATCGTACCCGCCTTGCGGCCGACATCGCAACGCAGGCCCGCGAGGGCAACGCCAATCCTGCGCTAGCGCTCTGGCAATTCCAAAACTTCTTGCGCTCAGCCCTTCCCGAAAAATCAGGCTACCCTATCCGCGATCTCCTGGAACACATCCGGCGGCTAGTGATCCTGTCGGACGAACGGGATCTGCGCGATCTGCCTACCGCCGCCCAAAGCATAGACGCTGTTCGTCTAATGACGATCCACGGGAGTAAGGGTCTTGAGTTCAAGGTGCTTCACCTCCCGTCTTTGACAAGCGGCTCGATTCCACGCTCGGCTAAACAGAGCCGTGGTCTTCCTCCACCCGACGGTATGATCGAGGGGCCAATATCTCGGGGAAGCGAAGCAATAGATGCTGGGCATGATGAGGAACAACGATGCTTGTTCTTCGTGGCGTTATCGCGGGCGGAAGATGGTCTGTTTCTTTACGCGCCCAACAAGAAGTCAAACGGACACCGGCAGGGCCGGTCCAGTTTTATCGACGACATTTCGGGCCAACTGTCCGACCAAAAGCCGATTTCAGCGATGAGAGATGTCGTCGGAGAGGCTGAGCGCTTCACGTTGAAGGTTGATGGCGTTGCTCGCATGTCGCCGTCACAAATCGCGACCTTCGACAAATGCCCACGACGATTCTTCTTCGCTCATGTGCTGCAGGTTGGTGGACGGCGCCTGGAATCAGCGCCGATGCGGATGCACAACGCCGTGCAGGCTGTCGTCGATGAGTTGACCGCTCGTCCCGACGACACTCCTGATGAGATCGAGATGCGGGCGATTATCGACGCCGCCTGGATTGCTCATGGACCCACAGAACACGGCTACGCATCCGAGTATCGGCAGATTTCCGACGAGTTGCTGAAGTTCTTCATCCAACTTCGGCAGGGTGAACGTCGGCGGACTCCCCAATCTTTGTCGCTGCGTTTCGAGGATGCCGAGGTTGTGGTGACAGCGCACGAGCAGATCGAGACCGGCCATTCGACAGTGTTCCGGCGCATCCGCACAGGGCGAAAGACGGGCAAGGCATTGGACGCACTAGACGCCGCCGCGTTCCAGATTGCGGCAGGAGGGCTTGGGGAGGCGGAATTTGTTTATCTGACTGGCGGTGATCGAGATCCTCTGAACATGTCGGATCGCCAGATTGCCACCAGAAAGAAGAAGATCGCGAACGCCGCGATCTCAATCATCGAGGGACGGTTTCCACCCAACCGCAGCGACCGATGTGCGCGTTGTCCCTACTTTTTCATCTGCAACACGCCACCATCCGGGACGCTCAGAAAAAAAATCGGATCAGACTTACCGGATTCTTCCTGACATCGCGATTGTCCTTGTGAAGGCGCAGACATGGTGTCTGCGACCTCTAAATGCATAAGGACTAACACTATGAAACCGCAAGGAAATGATCCTCGCTTCCCTGTTCTCATCGCCGATGAGGACCTTAACTTCAAAAAACATGTCTTCTACGATCCCAAGGTGCTGGGACGTCAATTGATCGAAGCGGCTGGTGGTCGCCCTGTCGATGAGCATGTGGCCATTGCGATCCTGCCCAATGGCGATTTTGAAGACATCCGGCTCGACGAAAGTTACGACCTGCGCGGTCGTGGCGTCGAGAAGGTGCTTGTCGCTCGTTCGGATCGCAGCTTCAAGTTCAAGATCGATGACGCCGATCTCGAATGGCCGCGTGCCTGCATCAGCGGCTTCGTGCTGCGCAAGCTCGCGAAATTGCCGCCCAACTACAACCTGTGGCAGGAAATCCCGGGTCAGCATGATAGGAAGATTGTTGATACGGATGTAATCAACCTGGCCGATGCCGGTGTTGAGCGGTTCGTGTCGCTGATCGATCAAACGACGGAAGGGGATGCCCTTCCGTCAAAAGATCAGATCTATCTTTCTGGTCATGGCTACAAGTTCGAGGTGGTTTCAGAGGGTGGCAACACAGGGATCATCCTGAAGAACCACGCGCTGCCGGACGGAAAATTCGACCACACGGCGGCAGATGTTCTGATCCTGCTGCCTAGGGGATACCCAGACTGTCCGCCTGACATGTTCTACGTCGCGCCGAAGCTGACTTTGGCAGGCACCGGACAAGTGCCAAAGGCTTGTACCGTTGAGCTCCGCTTCGGTGGTCGCGTATGGCAGCGGTGGTCACGGCACAATAATGCATGGCGTCCGGGCGTTGACGGGCTTCAGACTATGGTCGCCCGTGTGCAAACAGCGTTGGCGGAGGCCCGGGCGTGATGGAGGCACTGGATCTCATCCTGTTGGACCCGCACGAGGCGCAGATTCGGTCCCTGCTGACGGCAGGGGCCGGGTCGGAGCGCTCAGCCTACATGCTCTTTGGCATTGCCGATATCGAAGTCGATCCGTGGACACGTCAACCGCGGCGTAGACTGGTTTCGCATCATTTCCATGCTATTGGCAGTGACGAGCTTGTGTCAGCGTCAGCGCGGCACGTCACTTGGCAGACCGATGGCTTCATGCACCTCCTGAACAAGGCTAAGGTGATGGGTCTCGTTCCTGCGCTGGTTCATACCCACCCCAAAGGCCAGGCCAAGTTCTCGGAGCAGGACGATCGCAACGAAGCCGAGCTGGCCCGCACTGCTCTCTTGAAGGGGGCGTCAGGATTGATAAGCGTCGTTATCGCCGGCAATGGTGACATCGCTGCTCGGATTTGGGCGCAGCCAGAAAAAGCCGATGCTATCGGTCGGATCCTCCATGTCGGACCGCGCATGCGTATCTCGGGCTTAAAGGGAACGCCGGCAGACTTTCTGGATCGCCAGGTCCGCCTCTTCGGGAAGGAAGCCTCGCGTCAAATTGCTGGGTTTCGATGTGGGATTGCTGGCGGCGGCGCGACCGGGAGTGCTGTTTTGCCCCTGCTGTTGCGGCTTGGGGTTCAGGAGGCCGTCCAATTCGACAAGGACATCGTGGACGAGACAAATCTCAACCGGCTTCATGGCGCGCGCCGCTCGGATGTCGATGCAAAATTGCCGAAGACTGCGATTCACACGCGAACCGTGAGGGAATCTGGGCTCGGCATGACGTTGGTGAGCGTGGACGCCTGGGCTGGACACCCGGAAACCTGGGATACGTTGAAAGCGTGTGATGTGATTTTTTGTTGCACAGATGACCACGCTGGACGGTTGTTTCTAAACCGCTTCGCGCGCTTCTACGGCATTCCCGTAATCGATGTTGGGCTTGCGATGCAGCGGCGGACCGACAGATCATATGATCTCTTTGCCCGCGTTTCGACACTCGTGCCTGGGCATCCCTGCCTGCTTTGCGGCAGTTACGTAGAGCCCCGCCGCGCGCGTGAAGAAGCCATAAGACGCGACGACCCTGTCGCCTACGAGAGGCTAAAAGAAGAAGCCTACGTTTTGGGGGAAGGCGATCCATCTCCAGCAGTCGTCACGTTCACTACCGAAGCGGCGGCGATGGCAGTAAATGAGTGGCTGGCGGGCGTGACTGGGCTCGCTGGAGAAGCCGGAATGGTACCTACGCGCATGCGGCGCTTTCACGCAAGAGATGAGCGCAGGCCCCTGGTCGAACCGGGGTCAGATTGCCCCTGTTGCAACCAAGCAGAAACGCTCGGACGGGGGGATATGCACCCGTTTCTGGATATGGTGAACTGATATGAAACACACCGCTTCAAAGCTCTTGCGATGGCTGCACCTTCTGCGTTTCGACTTTCTTATAGACCGCGCCTCAAAACTGCCGGACCACTCATTTATGGTGCCTGATGAGCTCACGCTTGTGGAGAATGGTGACATCAAGAAGTGGGCATGCCTGAGGTGCCCCGGTGGCTGTGGGGAAGTCATCATTCTGTCGCTCAACCCCAATCAGCGGCCACGCTGGCGGGTCTCAGAAGACTTCTGGCTGCGACCAACGGTACACCCGTCGGTCCATCAGAAGAACGAGTGCGGATGCCATTTTTGGATCAAGAAGGGGCAGATCTCGTGGTGCAGGGGCGGTCGACCATCTAAACGCCCCAAGGGAGACAGATGATGTCTCCAAGGTGGGTTCTTACTGAAGGTCCGCTTTCTAACAAGCTCGAAGACTGCCGATGCGGCGCAGCGAACTTCCGCTTTCCGCCCAAAAGGGTCGGATGATTGCTGTGTAGTTTTCGGTGGTATCAAGCTCCCGCAACCAAAATTAACCATACATAACAAACCCTTGCCACCCACCTCAGGGTGGACGCTCGCGTTCGAACAACTCCAGTGGAAGCACTGTCGAAACAAGCGGAGAGTAAACCCGGGTGTGGCGGAAAAGCGACAGGGCAGGACGGCGGCTAACGGCCCAGAGCCGACATGCGAACGTTCTGCAATGAATGACCAGAAAGAGCCTTTGCCTGTTTCGATGAGCAAACGAAGGTCTATCCGTAGCTTGTGCGCTAAATGTCCTGATCTAGCGGCACTAGATGCCTTTCACGTAGCCATGGGTTAATTTTCAGCGCCTCTCGAAGCGCCACATAGCCGACCTCGACGCGTCCCATACTTAGGAGAGTTGTCGCCCGCCCCGCGAGCGCACCGAAGTGACGCGGTTCGTATTCCAATGCGATCGATACATCCTCAAGAGCGTCACCGTAATCCTGTCGTAAGAAGCGTACGTATGCGCGTTGATTCCAGCCTTCTGCGTAGTGCGGGCAATACTCAATGAGGTCTGAGAATAGCTCTTCGGCGCGCGCGTAGTCTGCAACTCTGATCCGTTCGCGTCCCTGATCCATCAAGGCCTGCGCGTTTTCATCAGGGGCTGATATCCAAGTCTCCCAGATCTGGGCTTCTATTCCCCGACCTATCATCTCATTGGGTGCAGCTTTTAGCTCGGAATACAATTGATCCTGAATTGCGTGGTCGGTTTGAACAGTTGGGCAACCCAGAGCAACGACCGGCATCAAGAGTGCGCAAGCCAAAGCGATCGATCGGCAGATTTTCATGTGAAAGCTCCTCTGAGATTACAGGATCTCAATTGTCCCCTTCATGTGGGGGTGAAATACGCAGAAGTACGATGTTTCCATGTCTTTGGTGACAATGACCTCGCCAAACTCACCCTTCGAGATCTCTTCGGTGTCCCAGCCAAACTCATCCGCAGTTGCAGTATGTGGGGCAAGGTCATGGTTGATCCAACGGATTGTATCCCCAACTTTCACCTGCACCTTGTCTGGATCGAATGAGAAGGCTCGGATGTGGACTTCATGGACGGTCGGGTCTTGTGCGCGAAGCGGGGCTGCGGTCAGGACGGCTGCCGATGCTGCCGCCCCCACCATCACGCTGCGACGTGAATAGGTGTTTTTCATCATTTCAGCGCCTTTACCATCATTTCGGCGTGCCCTTCATGCGCCTTAAAAATCTCTAGCCCCTGTTCGAACAGCGCCTTCACTTCGGCATTGTCGATATTCGGTATCATGGTGTTTTCAACGAGGTCATTTACCGCCTGGTGATAGGCCAATTCGTTGGCCGCATAGGCCGCGTCAAACTCTGCGCCGCGCAGTTCGACGAAACCAGCAATGATCTTCTCCGCGTTCGCGTTCAGCGTTTGGCTAAAGGCATTGTCTTGCGCAGACGCACCAAGCTTGTCCAACAGACCCAAGGCTGCCTCGTTCACCGCGGTATGGTCGCGGATCATTGTGTTGGCGAAGTCATGGATGTCGGGATTGGTAGACAAGGCCAGCGCGAGGTGTGCATAGCGGATATCGATGTTGTCAGCCGTATAGGCGATATGCGCGTATTCAAGGTCATTCATGGCGGCAATGTCTTGAGCGTTCGCTTGGGCGCCGGTCATGGCAAGCGTGACGGCAAGTGCGGAAATCAGTTTCTTCATCTCGGAAGCTCCGTTGAGTGTTTCGATAATGAATGCGTATCCTCAAGAGATGTGATCGCGACATGCCCTACCGTCCCGAATTTCATGCAGATCGTTCAGAAGTCTGTACAGGTTCGATCAGAAAGGTTTGAATGCGGTATGCTTGACCTTCTCAGTGATATTCTCACCAACCTGTCGATGCGCGGGACGCTATATTTCCGTACGTCCTTCACAAAACCATGGGGCGTTGCCGTTCCAAGCTACGAAAATGTGGCCCGGTTTCACTTTGCGCACCGGGGCAATTGTCTGGTGAAGGTTGCTGGGCAAGACGAACCAATCTCTCTTGCACAGGGCGATCTGGTCATCATTCCGCACGGGGCGTCTCACGATCTGTTTTGCGGCCATGAACCCGAACGCACTGTCATGCCCTTGGATGCGGTGTTGGAAAAATCCGGTTTTGATGGCTCGGGCGTTCTTGTCTATGGCGGCGAAGAACCGCAAAGCGAAACCCAGCTGATCTGCGGGCATTTCTCTTTTGAACCGAACTCCCGGCACATTCTGATGGAGCGACTGCCACCCTTCATTCACCTGACCAACTACGGTGAAAACGCAGGGCGATGGATGGAAGCCACCTTGCGTATGATCGGCGAAGAAGCAGGCGGGCGCAAAATGGGTGGCGATCTGATCGCGCTCAAGATGTCCGAAGCCATTCTTGCGCAGGCCATTCGAAGTTTCATTGAAAGCAGCGACGCGCAAAACTGGGCATTGGGGGCCTTCTCTGACAAGAACATTGCCCGCGCGCTGGACGCCTTTCACAAAGCGCCCGCCGAGCGATGGACGGTCGAGATGCTTGCCAATGCAGCCGGTATGTCACGCACAGGCTTTGCCGTGCAGTTCCAGAAACTGATGCTGATGTCTCCGATGGAATATGTAACCTCATGGCGGATGGAGATTGCCAAGAAGGTTCTTCAGACAGGCAGTGCATCCCTGACGGATGCCGCAGAAGGCGCAGGCTATGCCTCGGATTCTGCTTTCACCCGGGCGTTCAAGAAAGAGACGGGCCACACACCGGCTGAGTTCCGAAAAGGTATTTCCGCCGTTCGTTCGCAGGTTTGAACGATCTGCATAATTTTGGGGACGGCTGGGCATGTCGGCTCTGCACTTTCGAGATTAGCTTCTGTTTATCAACAATGACAATTGGCCAAACAGAAGAAAGAAAACCCCATGTCTCCACGATTCATCACCAAAACCATTCACGCCTATCTCGACTACCCAGTTGCCTTGGGCCTGATCGCAATGCCATTTCTGTTCGGCTTAGGAGAGACCGCTCCGCTGGCGCTTTGGTTGTCTGTCATCACTGGGGTTGCTGCCTTTGTGCTAACCGTTCTGACAGATCACCATCTGGGCGTGATCCGCATCCTGCCCTACAGCCTGCACTTGACGGTCGATGCAATGGTTGGCGTCGCCTTTGTCGCCGCCCCCATCCTTCTGGGCTTCGTCGGTGTGGATTTCTGGTACTATATGGGTCTGGGCCTAACAGTTCTCGCCGTCGTTGGATTGCATCAACCAGAAGACAGCACCGCGACAGCCTAAACCGCAAAAGTACGACCAAAGGGCCGCTTAAGCCGCGGCCCTTTCATCAATTGGACACAACATGGCCCGCACACCGACCGCCAGTACTTTGCTCGAAGACCTGCGCGCTTGCACGATCTGCAAAGACCTGCCTCTCGGGCCGCGTCCTATTTTCCAAGTCGCGCCGAGCGCCAAACTGCTCATAGTGGGCCAAGCTCCGGGACGCATCACGCACCACAAGGGCATTCCATTTGATGATCCGTCCGGAAACAGACTCAGGGACTGGCTCGGGGTCGATCGGCAGACCTTCTACGACGCCTCCAAGATTGCGATCCTTCCGATGGGGCTGTGCTTTCCGGGAACCGGCAAAGGCGGCGATCTGCCTCCGCGTGCCGAATGTGCCCCGGCGTGGCGGGCGGATATTCTGGACATGCTGAAGGCCGTCGAGCACACGCTGATCATTGGCCGGTACGCGATTGATTGGCATCTTCCCGATTACGCTGACCATACAGTGACCCGCGCGGTGCAAGCTTGGACGGAGGTCTGGCCAGACAGGCTCATCCTTCCCCATCCAAGCCCCCGAAACAACAGATGGCTCAAGTCGAACCCTTGGTTTGAAGATGAGGTCATTCCTGCATTGCAGAGCCGTGTTGAGAAAATACTCTAATTTCAATAGAGTCGCTTAAGCAGACCTTGGTCCAATGCCTGCGCACGGTCACAATTCCGCACAGCCGACCTCGGTGCGGGACGCAGCGAAAGTCTCCTTTCCACCCAAAGGGACGGATGATCTTTGTGTAGTTTTCGGTGGTATCAAGCTCCCGCAACCAAAAATACACATAGTGCCAGATGCTTAGCAGCCACCTCAGGGGGGCGCTCGCGTTCGCACAACTCCAGTGGAAGCACTGTGCTACACTGGTGCTACGCCAGAGAGCAAAGATCAACGGACAAAGAGCGCCGTGTTCTAGGCCGTGGAAGTGGTGGTCCGCTGGATGTTTACCTAAACGCAGTAAAATCGGCTCGCGGCCCAATCGGACACCAAGTGTCCCATCACTCCATTTCGCCCGCTCTCGTAAAAAACGTTCATTGCAGACTTTCGCCGTGGTGATGAAGCCGCCTCGCTAGTCAGTGCGAGCAAGCGGTGTACTGGTGATGGTTCTTCTGTCAGAGCATTTGAACAAACACCGCGTCAATGTTTGCCGACAAGGCGGCACTAAGCACGGGAATTATTGGGGATTGGAGCAAAGGGCCTACAGCTGCCCGATGTGCTCCATAAGTTTGTTTTCTTTACTTGTGACTGCGAATTCGTAATGCTGCCCTCAATTAATCTACCTTTTTGACAATTCCATTTTGCTCAGTTGGTGAGGAACATTGATGTTCAAACCGTTCATTATCGCCGTTGGCGTTTTACTTACATCTGGATTACATGCCGAGATCGTTCCTGACCCAGCTTCCGAGCTTTCCAGAGCAACGACAGAGACATTCAATCGCCAACCTTTCATCCACCGTCCCGATCAAGATGCCAAAGCGTCCCAAAAGCTGTCTGCGCTGGAGGGGAAGACCGGTAAACAGCCAAACATCCTGATCTTCTTGGTTGACGACATGGGCTATGGCGATCCCGGCGCCTTTGGTGGTGGAGAGATGATCGGTGCAGCCACCCCGGAGATGGATTCTTTGGCAGCCGAGGGGTTGAAGCTGACATCGACCTATTCACAATATACCTGCACCCCAACTCGCGCCGCGATTTACACCGGTCGTTTGCCAGCCCGCACCGGATTGATACGTCCGATCCTTGCGGGGGATGACCTTAGGGTGAATCCGTGGGAGGGCGAATTGACAGTTGCTGGCCTATTAAGCGACGCAGGATATCACTCGATGCTGGTTGGTAAGTGGCACATCGGTGAAGACGAGGGCATGCGGCCGCATGATGTCGGGTTCGATGAATTCTTTGGGTTTTACAAGGCTCAGAAGGAATACACGCAAGCTTTTGACCAGCGGCGATTTCCTGATCTTGTATTGGATGATGACAAATACGCCCGATACCTATCGATTGGGTCAAACAACGATCTGATCTATGGGTTGGCAGATGGCACAACAGAGACCGTTGAGATCATCGATAGCATTGAGGCAATGGCCGAAGGCGACCGCAAATTGCGAGACTACACGGTTTCTCGGATTGCCGAGCTGTCTAAAGCAGACAAACCCTTCTACATCAGTCATTCATTTATGAAGGTCCATGCAGACAACTTTCCGTCCCAAGAATTTCTCGGGGCAAGTGCGTCAAAGTTCCCTTATCGTGACAACATGGTCGAGGTCGACGCCTACATCGGCGACATAGTGCGAGCGCTCGATGATGCCGGTGTGCTTGAGAACACTTTCATCTTTGTTACATCGGACAATGGACCTCAAATGGACAGCTGGCCGGACAGTGGCTACACGCCGTTCCGCGGTGCGAAGGGGACGACGTGGGAAGGTGGCGTGCGGGTTCCAGGGATTGCATATTGGAAAGGCATGATCGAACCGGGGCGGGTTTCTGATGGGTTGTTCGATCTAATGGACCTCTTTGACACTGCTCTGGTCTTGGGGGGAGTGGATCGCAGCGCCCTGCCTACTGATCGGTATTGGGATGGTATAGATCAAACGTCGTTCCTGCTCGCAACGGAAGGGCAGAGAAAGCGCGAGCATATCTACAACTGGCTCGGAGCACAGCTTGCAGCTATTCGGATGCGGGAATACAAGGCGCATCTGCTGGTAAGTTTGCCGCAAGAAAAATTTCTTTACATTGACATGGCAGCAGTTGTTCCAACCGGCCTCGCGCCTTGGTTGTTCAATCTCTACATCGATCCAAAAGAAGAATACCCCGTCGGGCATCGTTTGAACGCCTGGACCGCTTCACTGGGCGCCGAACTCAAAGCCCATGCCGCGACCTTCGCCAAATTTCCACCAAAGGACTTGGGACTATGAACAATAGACATCTCCTGGTTTCCACTGCTCTTCTCGTCTGCACATCGTCGGCGTGGGCTGAGGATGCGATCACACGCAACGCCTATTTTGGTGAAACACATATGCACACAGCGTTGTCACTTGATGCATTCATTGGTGGCGCACGTCTGATGCCCTCTGATAGTTTGCGATTTGCCAAGGGGGCGTCTGTTATTGTCGATGGTCGACATAAACAGCTTAAGCGGCCGCTGGATTTTGCCGCCGTCAGCGATCACGTGGAGTACTTGGGTGAAATGTACTCGACAATCTATCCGGATGCACCGGGACATCTTCAGGACGACCTGAAACAGTTGCGCAGTCTGGAAACACTCGAAGACAAGCAAAAGTGGTTCTATAAATATGTGGTGTCCAACAATCGGGGCGATGATCCTTCCCATCCGCCTTTTTACATGGGGCCTGAGACCACCAAATCTGGCTGGCAGATTATCAAGGACGCCGCTGAAGAGCACAATGATCCCGGCACCTTTACCGCCTTTGTGGCGTTTGAATGGTCTGCCGCACCAGGCGGCGGCAATATGCACCGTAACGTGATTTTTCGAGACTCAGTTGCGCCGGAATTGCCCTATTCGAGCTATGACAGCAACAAGGTCGAAGATCTCTGGGACTGGTTACAGATGTCGGCGGACGAAGGCTCCACGCTTCTTGCAATTCCCCATAATTCAAACGCCTCAAAACAGTTGATGTTTCCCGACACCGACAGTTTTGGCAATGACCTCACCACGGATTGGGCCGAGCGACGGCAAATGTGGGAGCCATTGATCGAAATGATGCAAATTAAAGGTAACTCGGAGGTCCATGAGGCGTTTTGGCAGGCAGATGAATTTGCGGATTTTGAAAATGCAAATTCAATCCAGAAAAACTCTAACCGGTATTTCCACAAGCGGGACTTTGTGCGCGAAGGTCTGAAAATTGGCTTAGCCGAAGAGCGAAAACTTGGAGTGAATCCCTATCAGTATGGATTTATTGGCGGTACCGACAACCATAATGGCCTGCCAAGTGATGTGGCCGAAGATGACTTCACCGGTGGTCACGGACCCGAAGATGGAACTGTAGAGCGCCGACGCACAGGCGGTGTGGGAGGTTGGATTGATGGCGCTGATCTGTCTATTGGATCGCTCGCTGGTGTGTGGGCCGAAGAAAATACCCGGGCATCAATTTGGGACAGCATGAAGCGACGCGAAACATTTGCCACTTCAGGCACGCGCATCAAGGTTCGTATGTTCGGGGGCGTTGGCTTGTCTGCAACAGATCCTGCGACAATGGTTAGTGAGGGATACGACACAGGCACCCCGATGGGCGGCATTTTAGCTGCGTCGGATATGGCTCCGACATTCACGGTCTACGCTGAAAAAGACCCGGATGGTGCAAATCTTGATCGTGTGCAGATAATCAAGGGCTGGGTCGATAGCTCTGGCGACATTCACGAAACGGTTGTTGATGTGGCTTGGGCTGGTGATCGAGCGCCTGATGAGGGCGGAAAGCTTCCATCTGTTGGGAACACGGTCGACCTGAAAACCGCACTCTACACCAATGACATTGGTGCCACGACGCTGTTTGGTCGCTGGACTGATCCAGATTTTGATCCGGGCAACGGTGCGTTTTACTACGTCAGAGCGTTGGAAATCCCAACCCCGCGTTGGACAACATATGATGCTGTGCGCAATGAGCTTCCGCTCTTGGCAGACATTCCTGCGATCATTCAAGAACGGGCATGGGGCTCTCCGATTTGGAGCTCTCCAAAACCTTAACCGTTTGATTGACTGGAGTTTATCAAGATGAATTCGTATAAAAATCTCCTTTCCATCTTGATGACGTGTGCAATCGGTAGTCCGGCTTTCGCCGTTGAAGGCGGTGCTGGCGCCTACCTTTTGGGCTCCAGAGAAGGATTCGCGGGTGTCGTTCCAAGCGCAGGCACATATGTCGGCATAGATCTCGTGCATACTGAAGGCGAAATACACGGCCTGTCGATGGGTGGTTTGCCGATCAAGGCTGCCACTGATTTGAAGGTGACCTTCGCAAAACTGAGCGTAACTCAAGTTCTGCAAACGGAGCTTTGGGGCGGCACTCCGGCGTTGAACATCAATGTTCCATTTGTACTTGATGCAAGCTTGTCATTCATCGGCGAAACACCCCCAATCGTGGGTGTTCCGATTAAGGACACTGCGTCGGGTATCGGTGACACAACGCTGACCGGCTTGGTCGGTTGGCATCAAGGGAATTTACACTACAGCGCAGCATTTTCTGTGTTTGCGCCGACCGGGGCCTATAGCACGGCCTCAATTGACGTGCCGAACCGTCGGGTCAATGCGCTCAATACGGGCAAAAATATCTGGTCGTTTCAGCCAGTATTCGCCGCAACCTATTTTGACCCAACACGTGGCCTCGAATTTTCCGGAGCAGCGAGCCTTCTGTTCAGCACCAGAAACAAGGCGACGGACTACCAAAACGCGCCTGCGTTGAACTTAGAAGCTGCCGTGACGCAACACACAAAATCCGGCTGGGCTTTTGGCCTCGCGGGATATGCATACACCCAGATTGGCGATGACTCGGGATCCGGCGCAGACGCGACACGTTTCTTTTTGGGAGCCGACAGCCTCAGGGCCGAGGTCTTTGGTGTTGGTCCGGTCGTCAGTTATTCTGGCGCCAGCCTATTTGGCAAGGACACTACCTTCAAACTCAAGTATTTCACCGAGTTTGGCGCAAAGAACAGATTTGAAAGCGATACGCTGTGGCTCAATTTGGCGATCAGTTTTTGATTGGGGTATTCCAAAAAAGCTCATTGAGGCTAACGGGCACTGCTGTTTTTCGGAATTTACGAACCAGTTGAACGCCGTTTTGCAGCAGCGTCGGTGGTTTTCTCCAACGATGGAATTGATCAATCGGATCTCCCGGCTGCGGCTGTGGTGAGGCAAACTTTGCAAATTTCGCTTCCTGCGCGTTGCCGCGCTTGGAGCGAATTGTTTCGCAGCGTCGAGGCCCGCTCGAATTTCTCAAAAACTATATGGAGATTGTGACTGGTAGCGAATGTTCGAAATATTTGGCAACAAGGGACAAGGAATTTCGAACCTTCTTCTATATTGGTGCGTGGCGTCAACAGAGCCTCTGTCCATTTGGTCGGTGAGACCGGTAAATGGGGCCCAGATGCAATGCCTATGGTGTGATTGGGGAGCAGGCTGAAGCACAATACGTCCACGACGTCGCGAAGCGCCTACTACATCTGACCTGTTTTCCATAGGCCTGAAATCAACTCAGACACTCGGGAATGATATGATGCCGCCATCTTAGGATGAATATGGATCAGACCTGGTCACAGATGCGTGCGAATGCTGGGCCTTGAGGGCTTCACGCCGCTTAACGAGGGTGCAAATCTGTATCGCATTAGGTTGCTTTGCTGACATTGCGTGTCTACACGATGATGCGCCCGGCACCGTGTCACTTATGCTTGTCAAAGCTTGTGCGAGAACTTTTGATCTGGTCGTGCTGCGTCATAGCCCATTCGATCATGTGGCCCAGCGGCGCCAAGAAGGATTTGCCCAGATCGGATAGGCTATAGGTGACACTAGGCGGCTTGGTGTCAAACACTTGCCGTATAACCAGCCCGTCCCGTTCTAGATCGCGAAGCGACTGGGTCAGCATACGTTTTGAAATATCCGGAATCGCGCGCGCGAGCGCGTTGAACCGCGTGGGTTTCGCTTCGAGCTCCAGTAGGATCAGACTTGTCCATTTGGACGAAACGTGTCCAAGCACAGTTCGAACGGGGCAGTTCGTGGCGTCAAAACCTTCGGTTTGCATTTTTTCCAGTTGGGCGCGTCCTTGTCCTGTCATCGAAGTTACCTCCATGTAACCTGGGCACAAAATCATGCCTCCTTTACGGGATAATTCCTAGTCTCTATCTGAGACCAATAAGCGAATTGAAACCAAGAATGAACCCTAAAGGAAACGCAATGGCAAAACTTCTGATCACTGGAGCATCTGGCCAACTGGGCAGGCAAGCTATCGAAGTCCTCGCCCAAAAGACAGACAAGTCAGACATTATCGCCATGGTACGGAGTGATGCACAAGCGGCTGTATTGGCGCGAACGGGTATAACCACCCGTTACGGCGACTACAATGATCCTGCAAGTCTGGCACAGGCGTTTGCGGGGATCGACAGGTTGCTGCTTGTGTCTGGCTCTGACATGGAAAACCGAGTGACCCACCATAAAGTGGCCATTGCAGAGGCAAAGACTGCGGGAGTCAAACATATCGTCTATACATCGCTGTTGAAGGCAGGCGACAGCCCAATGCCGTTGGCCGCTGACCATAAGGCAACTGAGGAGTTCATCGCGGAAAGTGGCTTGTCCGCTACCATCTTACGCAATGGTTGGTACAGCGAGAATATGCTGATGGGGCTAGAACAAGACCTGTCCATGCGCCAGCATTTCGGTGCCGCTGCAGATGGAAAATTCTCCTTCGCTTCACGTGGTGACCTGGCCGAAGCTGCCGCGATTACGCTTTTGGGAGGTTACGACGGGCAGACGCTGGAACTGGCCGGGGACGAGGCGCTGACAATGGCCGAATACACCGCGATCCTGTCTGATATCGCTGGCAAACCGGTGGCCTATGTGGATATGCCACAGCAGGCTTATCAAGACGCACTGGTTGGCGCGGGCCTGCCCGAGGTGTTCGCATCTTTCCTCGCCGCAACGGATGCTTTCGCCGCGCAAGGGGCGTTGCACGACGATAGCGCAACTCTGTCACGGATACTCGGCCGTCCGACAACACAAATGGCAACGGTTTTGAAAACTGCGCTGGCGACGCAAAGCTAGAGGTGGCAGTGGGGCTGCCCGATGCTGGCCGGGCTTGCCTCAGCTTCAAAATCAGATGCAAAGAAGGACTATCAATATGACTAAAAAAAAGGTTTTGGTACTCGGCGGCACAGGTCGCACAGGATCCCATGTGATTGATAAGGCGCTGGACGCGGGGCACGTGGTCCACGTACTTGCACGTCGGCCCGAAGCGGTTGCGAAAAAACACGACATGTTGAAGGTGTTCAAAGGTACACCGGAAAATGCAGACGAACTGGATGCGGCCATTGCGGGCTGCGACGCGGTGATCGCCACGATGAACAACGCACGCGCGTCGGACTCTCCTTTCGCAAGGATCGTGAACTCTCCGACCCTGTTGACCGACATCTTCGGCAATGTAGTTGCCGCAATGAATGAGCATGGCATTCGCCGCGTTGTTCAACTTGGAGCAACTGGAGCAGGCGACAGTTTTGAGGCGGCTCCTTGGATTTTCCGGCAATTCATCAAACGCACCAATCTTGGGGTTGCTTATAGCGATCATGAAGGGGTGGAAGCCGTTTTGGTCGCCTCGGGCCTAGACTGGACAGTGGGCCGTGCTGTGGGACTAGGCAAAAAGACCGGAGCGGTTACCGAAAGCTATGTGGTGGCTGGAAAGTCTGCGCCCAAGCCATCCATGCAAATCGCTCGTGAAAGCGTTGCCGAATGGCTGGTCGCAGCACTGGATCGCAGTGATCTGTACGGTAAGACACCCACGATTTCCGTAATCTGAAACGGCCGTTCAACCACACATGTTTCACTGGAAGCTCGTTTGATCGTTGGTTGCGCTCCGATCCAATTGTCGAGAGGCGGAACGAAGCTGACCTTGCCGTTAAGGTTGCCGATCGAATAGAGAAGCTCGGCGAGAGCTCCGCCTGTCGACCCAGAAACAAAATATTGATCATTGGTTTGTCGAAAGTCATTGCCGATAGGCAACACTTCATTCGCGGCCTGATGTCTAGTCATGTCGCTTGTCGAGAGTGCTTTTCAAGCGATACGGGTGTTGCTCCGAATGCGTCCCAGATTGAGGAACCTACCGGCCCAGTTATCAGCTTGGGTTGGCGGAAGACAAAAATCTCTATGTCAAAGCTTAGATGGGTATCGGTCAACCTGATTTCCTGCAACGTGCCCTGTGCCAATTCTTCGGCAATCAAGTGCTCTGGAAGGCGGCCCCACCCAAGACCGGTCACAAGTAACTGTTTCTTCATGTGCAAATCGCTTACGTACCATCGCCGTTGCCCCTTTTGCACGCCCAGTTCGCGGTCAAATAACCCGCTGCCCTGACCGCTGTCCCTTGCGATGACCTGATGGAATCTCCGAAGGTCGGCCAGTGTGCGCGGCGCGCCCATCGTGTCGATAAGCATTGGCGCCGCGACGTTGTGCATGACCGACTTATCGACTGGTATATATTCGAAACCTTCCTCCTCGAGCATCACCTGAAGCGCGGGAGCCACTGCAAAGGCGGCGGCCCCCGTTTGCACGGCTTCAATCGCACCCGACAGAAGCTCGGCCTGCAAGATAATGCGCGTTTCGGGAAAGCGTAATTGGATGCTGGCCAAAACGGGCGTAAGGACATCCGGATCAGAGGCCGCGTCGATGGCGATGGTGATCTGTTCTTCCTGTCCTTTCTCGAAGTGCATGATCAGCTCAGTCAGGTCTTCGGCCTCTGATAGAACCCTCAGGGATTGTAGATAAACTCGTTTGCCAACTGGCGTGAGCTCAAGCCGATAACCGGAGCGGTCGAACAATTTGGTGCCGGTCTGGAACTCTAGCGCCTTCAAAGCTTGGCTAATCGCCGGCTGGGTCCGGTTCAGGGTTTCGGCGGCCAATTTGACCGTTCCCGTTTCGACCACGGCGCGTAACACCTTCAGATGATCCAGTTTCATTGGGGGTCCAAATTATAAGGCTTTCTTATATAGATCCGAAAAAAACATAATTATCAATTCATCCTCTGAAAATCTACATCTCGATCAGCAAAAGGAGAAATCCGATGAAACAGGTGACTTCACAACACGACGTCCAGCCCGAGAAAGTTGGCTCCATAACTATCGGTCGTGCGTTGCCCAATGCGGCGGCGAAATTTGTGGGGCCGATTATGATGTTGGATCACTTACCACGACGGGTCATCGCTCCAGGCGAAATCCCCGAGCCTGATGGCTCATTCGCGCACCCTCACCGGGGCATTGCAACGTTTAGCTATGTTCTTGAGGGCGGGCTTGTCCACGCTGATAGCACTGGTGGGTATGGCACAATCAGCGCTGGAGGGGTGCAATGGATGAAGGCCGGGAACGGTATCGTGCATGACGAGATGCTGCCTGCCGACCTTCGCAAGAATGGCGGCACAACGCATTGCTTCCAGTTCTGGATCAACTTGCCCGCCAAGAACAAGGCAGAACCTGCGGCGTACATGCCTGCCCCGACCGAAGATTTGCCCGTTGCGGCATTGCCGAGCGGACAG
Source organism: Shimia sp. NS0008-38b (assembly GCF_040370365.1). Lineage (NCBI taxonomy): Bacteria > Pseudomonadati > Pseudomonadota > Alphaproteobacteria > Rhodobacterales > Roseobacteraceae > Shimia > Shimia sp. NS0008-38b. Next base: position 28,360 of record NZ_BAABWQ010000005.1, read on the forward strand.
GCTAGCCTCAAGGCCCTCCTGGGCACGTACGAAGGCAACAGATCGCCAATCCCGACCTATGCGAACGAATTCATCTGGCATGTCCGCATTGAACCAATGGGATCGGCACGGGTGGACCTGCCTAGGGGATTGCACGCAGCAGGGTTTTTACCCGGGCAAGGCGCGATTGTGGGGGGCACGGGAGTCGCCGCGCAACGATTGTTCTTCTTGGATGAAGACGGAGCCGAGGTCGAAATCGTCAACGCAAGTGCTGACCCACTTGACGTTCTATTGTTCGGTGGCGAGCCGATTTTAGAACCGGTCGCTAGCCGTGGCCCTTTTGTGATGAACACCGAGGCCGAACTGAACGACGCCTTCCGCGAATTCCGCGAAGGCAAATATGGCCAGATCACCTATCCCCCAGAGGTCGCCTGACCACCGGCATCTCCGCCTGCCTCGTTGTCGGACCATTCGACCAATGCCACTCATAAAGGATCACTTATCATGTCCAAACGCATCGCCATCATCGGAGGCGGCTACCTTGGGGCCGAACTGGCAAAATCGCTAGACGATACCGCCGACATTACCCTGATCGAGCAGCGCAGCCATTTCGTACACACGCCCTCAATGATCCGTGCCCTTGTGGATCCGACTCTGATCGATCGTTCCTTAATCCCCTATGACAAGCTGCTGAAAAACGGCCAAGTCATTAGCGCCCGTGCGACAGGTATCGACGAAGGTGTCGTTTCGCTGGACAACGGCACGCGGGTCGAAGCGGATTACATTGTGGTGGCAACCGGGTCATCCAATGCGACGCCGTTCAAACCTGTCGGCAACGATATCGAAGGGTTGAGGCAGGCCAACCGGCAGATTCACGACCAACTGATGGCGGCGCGCTCTATTTGTATCGTCGGCGCGGGCGCCGTTGGCACGGAGCTTGCTGGCGAAATTGCCCATGCCATGCCAGACAAGAAGATCACGCTGATTTCGGATACGGACCGTCTGTTTCCGACCATGCCCGACAAGCTGGGTAACGAGCTGGCCAAGAAACTGCGCGATGCTGGCGTGACGCTTCACCTTGGAAATAGGGCCGAGAACTTGCAAAGTATGACCGAACCGTACGCAGGCAGCCTGAAACTTTCGGACGGATCGGAACACGAGTTCGATCTGATTTTGCCCGTTCTCGGCTCTCGTGCCAGTTCCGAACTGCTGGAGAATCTGCCGGGAGCTGCTAGAAGTACTGCAAACCGGATCAAAGTCGACGACTGGCTGCGCCCTTCGTCCCTGAGCAACGTATTCGCCGCAGGCGACGTGGCCGATTCTGGCGACGGCATGACCATTGTTGCAATCAGCCGCCAATTGCCATGGCTTTCGGCAATGCTGAAGGGGCTGGTTGCAGGCAAGGAGCTTGGACATACAAAGCCCTACAAACCTTGGGGGCCAAAGGCACCGATCCTCGTGCCGCTTGGTCCTAAGCGCGGTAATTCATTCATGAGCCTGTTCACCGCAGGTGATTTCCTGACGAGAAAAATGAAGGGCGAAGGCCTTTTTATAACGAAATACAACAAGCTGCTGAACCGGTCCTAAGTGGCTGTAGCCGGAGAGATGCAACTCAAGTGATCTGGTTTCGATGTGGAAGAGGTTGCTTGGGTCTCTCTATCCTTCCCACTGCCATGAGGTGCGATGAATGCAAAATATGCGAACGCCAACGCGAACCGCATCGGCCTTTTCGATGACAACCAATCAAGCTGACTTCAATAGATGAGCTTTAGGCGCCCCATTTTTTAGGACGCATTGAAGGGCAAACAGATGCGAGCATGCTTATTCGGTCCAAAGTCGAGGGGCTGTTTTCTCGCATCCCTTGCGATTGTAGTGCCTCTGCAGCGAAAGCCCATTTTCCACTCGTTTTGATGATCAATGTCGAATGGCTATATGCTCAAGCCATCTAAAGAGCAGCTGATGCGCCACGTCGCTCAAAGGCACGGGCTCGGCAATCATCAGGCTAAATCCCTGCAAAGCTTCAAACTGCAGTAACTTAGATAAAATCTTTCGGTTTTTCTCGTTTGTCAGCCGTCATGGTGAGGCAAGCAACTATCCGAGTTGCGTGCCAACTTTCACGGGGCTACGCCGGTCGGGCCTATGGCCATTCAGCAAAGGAAACCTCTTTTGTGCGGGTGCGATACAGTGGGGTGTAGGTGCGACGGAATTGCGCTGGCGCAAGATTCTCGTGACGGCGGAAAAACCGCGTAAAATAAGCGGCGTCACTGAACCCGAGCTTATATCCGACCTCAGCCACTTGCAGATTGGTTGTCACCAAAAGTGTCTTTGCCTCTTCCATCAAACGTCGTTGCATATGTTGATGAGGAGGTATGCCGATCGCGCGGCGTACTGTCTCATTCAGGCGATCGCGTGTAACGCCGATGCGGTGGGCGTATTCAGCGACGGTCCAATGGTTCTGCAAGTGCAATTCCACAAGGTTGAGAAAACTATCCGAGATCCGGTGCGGCTGCGGTGCAATCGCTTCAAGCGGAGGCGCAGAGGCGCGCCAAATTTCGATCAGCAGCAGTGAAATGCAATGGTGTAAGACAGCGTCAGTGCCCGGCGCCAAAACCCGCAATTCGGTTTCAATCTTATCGAATAGCGCGACAAAGGACTGAATCACCTGCGCCGTCACATCGGCTTGGAAAATCCGACGGCTTACGATTTGACGCACATGGGCGGAGATCAAATCCGTCGGTAGTGCGCGACCAAGGGCGCGTTCCGGCATGCGGATCATAACCCCGGCGGACCCGGCTGCGAGAGTTATTCGAGTGGGCCAGCCTGACGGTGACCAGATCAAACAGGGGCCGGCAACATCACGTTCTATTTCGTCCGAAAAAAAAGTTCCGCGGCCCTCTTCCAAAAGGACAAAAATCGCCCGCCCGCCTGACGTCGCAAATTCGGTTCTGGTGAGTGCGCTTTTGATGCGCTCTGCCTGAATGGTTTGACGTTCCAAAGCTAATGGTTTCCTTTACGACCTAATGCGGGCGTCAAAAGTACCATTATAACCTCAAAATGTCTATTATCTTGAAGGTCACTCCCGCCTACGTTCTTTCTATCCCCGCTTTGGGAACTGCGTGGGATCGGGGCGGCAGGTCAAACTGACCTAGAAGTCCTGTGAAAACTTGGGAGGAATGAAATGAGAAATTTGTTTTCTGAAGGGGGCCTCATGACGCGCCGCCTGGCAACTTGTGCAATTGCAGCGCTTTCAATAGCAGTTGCGACGAATGGAGTTGCCGCACAGGATCGCGAGAAGGTGACCGTTGGATATGCAATATCCAAATCGGGCCCAAACGCGGGTGGCGCGGATATGACGGTCACGCCCAACTATGAGCTATGGGTCAAAGAGGTAAATGCCGCTGGTGGATTGAAAATGCCTGATGGCAGTCAGTTGCCGATCGAAGTTATCGCTTATGATGATCGATCTTCAGCAGAAGAAGTCGTCCGCGCGGTCGAGCGTTTGGCGTCACAAGACAAGGTCGATATTATTCTTCCACCTTGGGGTACCGGCTTCAACCTTGCGGTTGCACCGATGATGGCCAAGTTCGGCTATCCTCATTTGGCTGGAGCGGCTGTTACGGACAAAGCATCGGATTTTGTTAAGCGTTGGGATACCAGTTTCTGGTTCATGGGCGGCAGCGAAGACTATGTATCCGCATTGACAGAAATTCTTGTGGCCGAGCGTGAGGCGGGGCGGATTAACAACAAAATCGCAATGATCTCTGTCGCTGATGGCTTTGGCATTGATTTGGTAAAAGCGGCGCGGCCCAGCTTTGAAGCCGCAGGTTTCGATGTTGCGTATGACAAGAGCTTTCCGCCAGCAACATCTGATTTTGCCACTATTTTGAACGAGGCAGGCAACGCCGAGGCAGACACTTTTGTGGCCTTTACATATCCTCCGCACACCTTTGCATTGACCAAACAGGCCAAAATCGCGAGCTACAGCCCACCGGTCTTTTACCTTGGTGTTGGCGCGGCATTCCCTGTCTATCCAAAAATTGCAGATGGATCTGTTGAAGGCATCATGAGCCTCGGCGGTGTTGATCCGAACAATGAGCTCAACAATGCTTACCGCGCAAAACACGAAGAACTGGTTGGCCGTGGTGCGGACTACTGGGGTTCGGTTTTGATCTATGCGTCACTTCAGATGTTGGAGCAAACCATTGAACGCGTCGGCCTTGATAAAGCGGCGATTGCCAAAGAGCTGTCCAGCGGTACGTTTTCCACCGTGCTGGGCGCAGAAACGCGTCTTGAAGACAACCAGTTGCGTGCGATCAACTGGGTCGGTCAATGGCAAGACGGCAAGTTTGTGGCCGTATCATCTGCAGGTGGCGAAGGCACGCAGCAGGTCAAACTGCCTAAGCCTGGTTGGGAATAAGCCCTACAAACCTCATAGAAGCAGGAGCGCGGCGGAGCCATCCGCCGCCTCTGTGCACACAGAACAAGATCGGACTTTCCATGCTTGAACACGTCGTCAACGGGCTTGTGCTCGGCGGCACCTATGCGCTTGTCGCGATGGGGCTCACCATTCAATACGGCATTGCGCGCATTATGAACCTCGGGTTCGGGGATATGATAATTGCTGCCTGTTTTGCCACCTATGTTCTCTTTACGACCTTTGCGATCAGTCCACTTCTCGCGCTGTTGATCCTTGTGCCTGTCGGATACCTCGTGAGCGATGTGATGTATCGGGTTCTGATGAAACCGTTGGTGTCACGTGCGCCGGATGAAGGTGCGCTTGAAGTTGACAGCATCCTTGTGACCTTCGGGTTGCTGTTTGTTATCCAAGGCGTGCTTTTGGCGCTCTTTGGTGGCGGCTATGCGAGCTACAGTTTTCTCAATACGCCGGTTCATATTTTTGGCACCGTGGTCGCTGGTAACCGCTTGCTTGCGCTTGTTCTGAGTTTGGCGATTGGTGGGGCGATGGTGGTGATCTTGTTCCGCACACGCTGGGGTATGATTTTGCGTGCGGTGGCGCTGGCCCCCAACAGCGCGCCCTTGTTTGGCATCGATACAAACCGAGCAGCACGCATGGCTTTCGCCATCGGTGGCGCGATGGCAGCCACAGGTGGTGTGGTCCTTTCAATGTTCCAGACATTCACCGCGACTGCTGGTGTTGTTTTTACGATGAAGGCATTGATCGTCGTCATTCTTGGCGGCAAAGGCAGTGTGCCTGGGGCCATCGCGGCGGGGCTGTTGCTTGGGCTCGTCGAAACCTTTGTTGCCGCTTATGTCGACCCCGGTCTCACTCTTGCCGCTGTTTACGCGGTGTTTCTAGCGTTGCTCCTTGTGCGGCCCAACGGCTTGTTCGGAAAGGCATGAACATGAAAGCTCTACATGGTTTCGCACTTGCTGCAGTCGCGATTGCTATACTGGCCTGCGTGCCGCTACTGATTTCAGACTATTGGACTGGCGTCCTTCTGGGCATGACTGGCTACGTTACTTTGGCTACGGCTTGGGCGCTGTTCTCTGGACCAACACGCTATGTTTCACTGGCGACAGTGGCGTTTTTCGGCGTCGGCGCCTACACAGTCGCAGTGCTGAGCGAAGTGATGCCTTATCCTTTGGTCCTGCTAAGTGCGGGTGCCATCGGCATGATCATGGCCTTGATCGTCGGTCTATCAACGCTGCGCCTTGCCGGGGTCTACTTTGTGATTTTTACCTTTGGCTTGGCCGAGCTCGTGCGCCAAACAGTCAGCTGGTGGGAGGTCAACGTTACCTACACCATGGGCCGCTATATCTTTTTGCCCTTTGAAGGGCGTCACATCTATTGGCAGCTTCTCGCGCTTGCGGTTTTCACTTTTCTGATATCATGGGCAATCGGACGGTCACGCCTTGGTTTGGCGCTCAAGGCGCTGGGCGATGACGAAACCGTCGCGGCCCATGCAGGTGTCGATGTGACCCGCATCAAGCTGCTGCTTTTTGTGATCTCTTCAACGATCATTACTCTTGTCGGTGCAATTCAGGCCCCACGCTGGACTTACATTGAACCGTCTATTGTCTTCAATCCTACGGTCAGTTTCATGACGCTGATTATGGCGCTTTTGGGCGGTGCGATGCGGCTTTGGGGGCCTTTGGTTGGCGCTGTGCCATTGTTTTTACTGTTTGAGTGGCTATCGGTCAGCTTCCCTGATCACTTCTCGATCATTCTAGGTCTGCTGTTCATCCTCATCGTTTTCGTGATGCCCAATGGGGTTTTGGCCAAGATCGAAGACCTGCGAACAGGAGGCCGCACATGAGCAAGCCGCTTGAAATTACGAACCTGTATAAACGTTTTGGCGGGCTGATCGCGGTCAACGATGTGTCTTTCAAATTGCAACCCGGAGAGGTGGTAGGCCTTTTGGGGCCAAACGGATCTGGTAAAACCACCGTGCTGAACATGATCTCGGGAGCACTGCCTTGCGATGGGGGTTCTGTGCGCATTGGCAGCACGGATATCACCAAGATGAAGCCGCACAGAGTCGCAAAAAATGGGGTTGCGCGCACCTTCCAACTCGTCCGTCCACTTCCGACTTTGAGTGTTGCTGAGAACGTGCAACTCTCGCTGGCCTTTGGGAAAAAACGGCATTGGGGGCGCGAGGCCCGCACGCTTGCGGAAGAGAAACTCGCATTTGTCGGCTTGGAGGGTCGCGGCGACGAGCGCGTTGGCAATCTAACTTATATCGACCAGAAGCGGATGGAAATGGCACGTGCACTGGCGTCTGAGCCTGAGTTGCTGCTGTTGGATGAGTGGCTTGCGGGGCTCAATCCTTCCGAACTGCGCATCGGCATCGATCTTGTAAAAAACCTGCAAGGGCAAGGCATGACCGTCTTGCTGGTCGAACACATCATGGAGGCCGTGCGTGCGCTTTGTTCTCGGTGTGTTGTGATGAGTGCGGGTGAAAAAATCGCGGAGGGGCCATCTGCTGAGGTGTTACGGGAACCTGCCGTTATCAAGGCTTATCTGGGAGACGATCATGCTTGAGCTAAAGAACGTGACCGTCCGGTATGGCAAACACCTTGCAGTAAATTCAGTCAACTTTTCAGTCGCGAAGGGCGAGGTCGTCGTCGTTCTGGGGGCCAATGGCGCTGGTAAGTCATCTATGCTGAAGGCAATTGCTGGCATGGTTCCGACCGCTGAAGGTGCTGTCGCGCTGGACGGTGATCAGATAACCGGTGTACCAGCCCACAAAGTGACCAATCTCGGCATCGCCCTTGTGCCTGAAGGGCGCGGTATCGTGGGACGGATGACTGTGGAGGAAAATCTGCGGCTTGGTGCGACGCCTCCCCGCGCCCGAGTCTCCGAAGGCGATACACTCGCACAGGTCTTTGACATCTTTCCGAGACTTGGCGAGCGACAACAGCAATTCGTGCACACGATGTCCGGAGGTGAACAACAGATGGTCGCCGTCGGTCGTGCGATGATGTCTAAACCTGATTTCTTGCTACTGGACGAGCCAAGCCTTGGTCTCGCGCCCATCGTAGTCAGCGAAATGTTCAAGGCGCTGGCGCAAGTGCGCAAGACCGGTGTGGGCCTTTTGATTGTCGAACAAAACGTCAAAATCAGCCTGCGCCACGCGGACCGAGGTTATTTGCTTGAAGCTGGTCGGATCACCGGCTCAGGCACTTCAGATGAATTATTGAATGATACAGCTGTCAGACAGGCCTTTCTGGGTGGCGACCTGTAAATGGAGGAAAATATGAAAGTTTTGGATTTATTGATCGAAGGTGAAAAGGTTCAGGCCGAAAATGCTCGGACTTTCACACGCAACAATCCTCTCACTGGAGGCATCGCCACCGAAGCCGCCGCCGCGACTGTTGCGGATGCAAACCGCGCAGCCAATGCAGCGGCGCGCGCTTTTCCGGAATGGTCGAACACAGGCCCGTCAGAACGGCGACGCCTATTACTGGCAGCCGCAGACAATCTCGAGGCCTGCTCAGAAGAAATCTCCCGCGCCATGGCTGATGAATTGGGGGCCACGGCCGCTTGGGCTGGGTTCAACGTCTCGTTGGGCGCTGGAATGCTGCGCGAAGCGGCATCGATGACCACGATGATCAAAGGCGAGGTTATTCCTTCGAACAAGCCGGGCTCTTTGGCGATGGCGATCCGCCAGCCTGCAGGTGTCGTACTTGCAATGGCCCCATGGAATGCGCCGGTTATTCTGGGCGTCCGTTCTATCGCTATGCCGCTGGCTTGCGGCAATACGGTGGTGATGAAATCCTCAGAGCTTTCGCCGCGCACACACGCTCTGGTCGTCGAAGCCATACAGGATGCGGGTTTTCCCAAGGGCGTGCTCAACGTTCTGTCCAACGCACCAGACAACGCAAACGAGATTGTCGAGACTTTGATCGCCCATTCGGCTGTGCGCCGGGTCAATTTTACCGGATCGACACGGGTGGGACGGATCATCGCTAAGTTGGCGGCAGAACACCTCAAACCTTCGCTGTTAGAGCTGGGCGGCAAGGCCCCAATGGTCGTTTTGGACGATGCCGACATTGATGCTGCTGTCGCAGCAGCTGCTTTTGGGGCCTATATGAACCAAGGTCAGATTTGCATGTCGACGGAGCGTCTTGTTGTGATGGATGCTGTTGCAGATGCTTTTGTCGAAAAATTGACCGCTAAGGTCCGCAGCCTGACCGTTGGCGACCCACGGAACGGTAACACGCCTCTTGGCTGTGTTGTGGATACAGGGGCTGTTTCTCGGATCATGGGATTGGTGCGTGATGCCGAAGAGAAAGGTGCAAAGATAATGGCGGGCGGTTTTGCAGACGGCGTTCTTATGGAGGCGACGTTGATCGACCATGTCACACCGTCGATGCGCATTTACACTGAGGAAAGCTTTGGCCCGACCGCTTCGGTGGTCCGTGTGGCAAGCGTGGACGAGGCCGTACGCGTCGCCAATGATACCGAATATGGGCTGTCCGTGAGCATCTTTGGCCGTGATACGGTGCGCGCTATGTCTATTGCTAAAAGGATCGAAAGCGGCATTTGCCACATAAACGGGCCGACAGTGCATGACGAAGCGCAAATGCCCTTTGGTGGCGTCAAGGACTCTGGTTACGGACGGTTCGGCGGTATGGCCGCAATCGACGAATTCACCACTCTGCGCTGGATTACCATTCAAGATGGCAATTCCCAATATCCGATCTAAGGAAGACACCTATGTTTGATCTCAAAGGCAAGGTTTGCCTCATAACTGGGGGTGCAGGGTCTCTTGGACTGGCCACGGCTCGTCTTTTGCATCAACACGGCGCGCAGCTGGCATTGGTCGATTTGGACATGGCTGCGCTCGACGCCGCTTGTGCCGAAACCTTTGGGGAGGCTGCGGGCGATGTGCTTTGCTTTGCTGCGGATGTTACTGACGAAACGCAGATCAGCCATGCTGTTGTGCGTTGTGTAGAGCATTTTGGACCGATTGACGTGCTCATATCCAATGCTGGAACATTTGGCACCGTAGCGCCAATCGACGACTACCCGACCGATGTGTTCGACAGCGTCATGGCCGTGCATGTCCGTGGTGCATTTTTGCTTACAAAACATAGCGTGCCTCATATGAACAAAGGTGGAAGCATTGTGTTGACCTCAAGCGTGGCAGCAACGCGTGGCGATCCCGGTGTTTACGCCTACATCACCGCCAAACACGCGCTTACAGGCCTTATGCGCGTTCTGGCAAAAGATCTTGCTCCGCGTGGCATCCGCGTGAATGCCATTGCTCCGGGCCCGATCAGCAACGGGTTTCAAAAACGGGTAGAAGATGGGTTGGGCGCCGAAATCGGGCGGGATGGCACCGCATTTTTTGACGAAATCATCCCAATGGGGCGCCATGGAACAGGCGAAGAAATCGCCGCGTCAATGCTGTATCTCGCATCGTCGCAATCATCCTTTACCACCGGCCATGTGCTCATGGCAGATGGTGGCATGTCGGTGTGATTTTAGCGAAAGAGACCCTCGATATAGTCAGCGCCGATGCCTGACTTTTCGTAATGCTCTTTGCACATGGCGATGTATTGATGCACATCGTAATAGCCATCAGGTTCACCGTCCTCGTCCAACCAGATCAAGGGGCCGGTGACCTTGAAATACACTTTCATAGGGTCTTCGTGTTCGTAGGCCACAAGGGTATGGCCTTCACCGGGGGTCTCGTAGACAAAATCGCCAGTTGTGGCGATCCAGTCATGTTCGAGGTACCCCCACTTGCCAGAAAGGGTAAAGGCGAAGACCTCATGCGGGTGGTAATGTCGGTTTACCAGTCCCGGTCCCGTCGCCAACAAAATGTCGCACCATTGATTTTTGCTGGGCGAGATCCACAGTGGCTTAGAAAACACTGTATCTGTGAAAGGCACATAGTACCGCATGTCATCATCCGCGGCATTGGGCAAATAGACTTCAGGTGACGCGTCAGGTTGGAACACTTTCGTGATGGGTTTAAGGTCGCGCCAAAATTCTGCACCGATGTTCCTAGACGTATCATTCATTCTTATGGTCCTTTTCTGCCGTGTTCGGGGGGATCAGGCCGCCATCGCGGCCATCAGTTCGGTTGCCGCCTGCTTCAAAACGCTCTCAGCACATTCGAAAAACGCTTCATCAAATCGGCTCAGGGTGCCAAAAGCGGACAAGGTCAAAACTGTGCGCCCCTCCACTATGATCGGCACTGAAATGGCGGCTATGTCAGGTTCATTATCGCCCTGATTCAGTGCGTGACCCTCAGCCTGCAAACGGGTCAAAAGCGGCTCGAGTGCGGTCAGTGTGTCTTTGCATTCGCCTTGTGATGCCACCCATTGTGCACGATCGCGTGGCGACATACCCGCCAAAAACAGCCGTCCCTGCGCCGTTTGCATCATCGGCAAGGTGGTGCCTGTCCGGATTTGTACTGAAATTGAGCGCTGCGCGAGCGACACTGCCACGCAGAGAGGACCGCGCGGCGTATACCGACAGGCCATGACAGATTCTCCCAAGTTCTGCCGCAACCTATCGAGCAAGGTCTGAAGGCTGGGCGGAAGGGGGGACAGATCCTCGGCCATACGCCCCAAACGCGACAGTCGCGGACCGGGCGCATAGACCCCACGGCGCACAGCGGTCAGGACGCCTGCGACTTCGAGGGTGGTCAAAAACCTATGCGTGGTCGCATTGGTCATGCGCAATTCGCGGGCCGCGAGCTCGACTGACAGCTCAGGACGGGTTTCGTCAAAGAGATCAAGCACGTCAAAGGCTTTCAGAACAGACAGGTTGAGTGCGGTGGCCATTGGGGGATCTCCGAAATAGGCTTGACCCAATGTGGCAACCAATCTCATTATGTGCAAATAGAATCTCGTTATATGAGATAAGTTTGTCTCTTGAAAGGCCACAGAATGACCGATACGCCCTCAATGACCGCCGCCGGCGCAATCTTTGGCAAGCTAAAAGCGCTTGGCGTGGAGTATGTGTTTGCAAATTCAGGCACGGATTTCCCACCAATCATCGAAGGATTGGTCGAAGCCCATCGCGCTGGCATTGATTTGCCCAAACCGATAACCGTGCCTCACGAACATGCGGCGGTGTCGATGGCGCATGGCTATTGGCAAGTGACAGGTCGCCCGCAGGCGGTGTTGCTGCATACCAATGTCGGCTTGGCGAATGGCGCGACAGCCGCGATCAATGCTTGGTGCGATCAAGTGCCTATGATTTTGATGTCTGGACGTACGCCAGTCACCGAACACACACGCTTTGGGGCGCGGACTGTTCCGATCGGTTGGGGGCAAGAGATGTTCGATCAAGAAGCGCTCATTCGCGAGACAACGAAGTGGCACTACGAATTGCGTTTTGCCGATCAGATTTCCGAAGTGATGGACCGAGCATGGGCGATTGCCAATTCAACGCCCAAAGGACCAGTTTATCTGAGTCTGCCACGTGAGGTGTTGTGCGAGCCTTGCCCAACGGCCGGTCTTGATGCGCCTTCGCGGATCGCACCTGTCGTGACAGCCCCTGATGCGGACGCTCTGGCATGCGCGGCCAAAGCACTGGCAGGTGCCGAAAACCCAATTGTCATTGCGCAGCGTGGTGCAGGTAGTGTTGCTGGTTTTGCGGCGCTTCAAACTCTGTGCGAAACCTATGCCTTGCCGCTGTCGCACTATTGGTCAAACCAATTGGCGCTCCCCTTATCGCACCCTTGTCAGGTGGGGGCTGACCCAGGTCCTTGGCTGGCCAAAGCGGATGTTGTTCTGGTTCTTGACGCCCTTGCGCCGTGGTTTCCGGATAGAGTGAAATTACCGGATGATGTCACAGTGATCCATTCTGGGCCAGATCCGCTGTTTACCCGAACGCCTGTGCGCAATTTCGAAGCAGATATCACCTTGGCTGGGCCAGTAGATCGCGTGATCGACGCACTCACCCGCGCACTGGCGGATCAAAAAACGGATCAGATATGTCTTGCGCGGCGTCGCGATAGCATCGCTTTGGCAGCCCAAACCAGTAGGGAGGCTGCGGTGGTAACAGCGCAAAGCGGATCGGGCGCGCCAATGACCAAAGACTGGGTCAGCTTGTGCCTCGGCAAAGCGATCAAAGTCCAAGCTGAACAGCATGGTCGCCGGGCGACGGTGTTTCATGAACTCGGGTGTCCTTTGATGTCGCTCGATCTTGACCAACCCAACAGCTACTTTCAAGAACCGCATTCTGGTGGCCTTGGCTGGGGTTTGCCGGCTGCCATTGGGGCGCAGATGGCGTGCCCCGATCGGTTGATCTTTGCCACGATGGGGGATGGCAGCTATATGTTCGCCAATCCCACAGCGTGTCACCTCGTCGCGGAGGCAAACGATGTGCCGGTGGTCGTGCTGGTGTTGAACAACGAAGAATGGGGCGCTGTGCGTCATTCGGTCGAAGGGCTGTATCCCGAAGGGGCGGCACGTGCCTCAAATGAAGTGCCGCTGACCTCACTTCGGCCCAGCCCTGATTTCACCCGTACCGCTGACGCCAGCCGCGCGTGGACCGAAACCGTGTCCGATGGTGCCGATTTGCCCGACGCATTGAACCGCGCCATCGAGGTAGCCACGACAAAACGTAGGCAAGTGCTACTCAACATCGCCATTGCAAGAACGGCGCCGCATTGAGGTGGTATGTCCGATCAAACAGCATTCTGAGTACGATGGCATAAATCCATGAAACTGACTTAAAATACCAACAACCGCGTTGTGCCAAATGAATCTAGCCGTCACGATTGAGAGGGTTCATTATATTCAATAGCCCTGGGGCAATAGCATGTACCGAAACCTTCTGTATGCAATCCCGCATCAGCGCCTTGTAGACATTGGCAGATCGTAAGTCGCAGAAGCAGCAGAAACTCTGAAAGCTTTCGCGGCAACTTTGCCCAATTTCCTTGAAGCGGCGATCTAGGATGGAAATTTTGGCAGCAAAGTTTTTGCTTCTTTTGAAGCCGTTGCCAAAGATAACTAGTCAAAGGCGGTTCGATCTAACCAACTTCGTTCCAAAGGTATCGACCAAGAGATCGAGACGCTGCGTGAAGACAATAGACTGAAGTCGGAAAAACCGCCGCTGAAACCTCAAGGGAGAGGAGCTTCTAGCGACCAACACAAACAGGACAAGGGCTTAGCAAAAGCCGTGCCCTTTCGTGTGTAGGAGGAGCCGCCAATGCGGTTGCTCAGAGATTTTTACCGCGTCGAACACTCACGCAGTCTGGGCAGTTCCGAAGGGTTATAGAGACCAGATGCGTCGATCGTCTCATCGATGACCAGGCATTGTAGAGCCCGCGTTTGGATCGTTCGGTCCACGCGCCGCGTAGGTGTTCGTAGAGGTCACCGGAAAGCGAAAAGTAACGGGGCTTGAAAAACTTTTCCGTTCTGATGCGCCGCAAGTGACGAGCGCAAAAGAAACGAAACGGATGCAAACAGCTCATTCCTGCCATTTACATGGCGTCACTTCTGCAGCCGCGCGGCCCGTCGGACCGGCCTTTCGCTGCAGGAGCATAAACTGAAATCATCTGAACTGTCACAAAACGGACAGAGCTGCCATTGGCGTTTTGGGATAGATAGAAGGAGAGCCATTGACACCTCCTTATCACTGGCGTCGGTTCAGGACGGCAAATCCCTCCAAATGGCTGGCCGACGCTTCCGATAAAGAACTCAAAGCAATCGGCTTTGGGCCATCCTTACGAGTCCAACTAGCAGTAAGGTGGCCGAAGTAGCGCAGGCCATTGTGCGAGCCGAATTCCAGAAAGTCCAACACGGGACATAGGTTTGAAACCAATAGTCTTGGGTCTTTGCGCCCGTCATTTCCATCTGAGCCAGTGCCTTGTTCATCGGCACGTTTAAAAAGATGGTGACGCCGAAACAGCCCACCAGATAGAATAAACCGGCAAGCATGATCAGTGTTCTGGACGGGCCGGAAAGAGCAATAGCGCCATAAGCAGTGATAACCAAAGAAACCGCTGCCAATCCAAGAAACAGTGTCATAAAGACCCAGCGAAAAACTTCTCTGTTGATTGCCTGCATGGCCTCGACGCCACCATGGCCGCTGGTCTTCCTAAGCGAACGCACAACGAAGTCAGAAAACGCAAGAAAAACACCGCCGACGTAGGCGTAGTAAAGAATGGCGCATTGGATCAGAAGGATGAAGATGGTGGACATGTCACTCGCTTTTATTGTGAAAATTGGGCAGGTGACTCTTGTCACCAACCCCCGCATTCTGCCAAGCACCAGCGATCATTGCGGTTTGCGCAAACTCTGCGAAATCCCGCGGCTTGCGGCCCAAGGCGCGCTCGACGCCATCGGTTGTATGGGCGTTTCGCCCGTCAAGGGTTTCTCGGGCGATTGCGGTGAAAACATCTGCCACGAATGTATCGCCTGAGGCGGCGACATTTGCGTGGAAGTCCTCAAAGCCAATTGGAATATGTCGGATCGTGCGGTCCAAGGTGACGGTGAGAACCTCGGCCATTTTGGCAAAGGTCATCAGGCGCGGGCCGGTGACTTCGTACCGTTCACCCAAGTGACCGTTTTCGGTCAGTGCCGCAACAACCACATCGGCTATATCATCGATGTCGATGATCGGCTCCGCGATATCGCCGCCGGGCATCGGCAGAACGCCACTGAGGATCGGCAACTAGGTGCTTTGGTCTTCCCAATCAAAAGGGGTCTGAGAGTGCCGTGCGCCGCTCCTAACGGACACGCCTTTGGCTTCAATTTTTGCTGCGACGCGCGATCCGGTTTTCCCAGTGGCGCCGATGACGAGAATAGGCTGATTTGACATAGTTTTCTCCTGTGGTGAGCCGCAAGCCCACCCTTAATTTGGGTTTCAATGCGTTCTGTTGTGGTGGTTGCGCCTCTGAAATGGAGGGTCGCAGCCGTTCCCATCGTGATCAAGCAGAACAGTGACGAGAAGCAGAGAAAGTAGAATTGAATTTGCATGCCGTGATGCGGGTACCGGCGGTAGGAGCGTGTGAAGAACGATGCATCGCTACGCACTCTCACGGACTTGACCGACTAGGATCGACCAGTCCATGCCCAACGCGCCGTAGACTTCACCAGCCTGACTGCTCGCATTGTCTGCGAGGATCTCAATCATCAGGCTGGCGCCATCAGCAACAACCACGCCGGCTTGGGTCAAACGGACAAGTGCGGTTTCGCGCTTGGTCATATTGAAGGTGCCACTGGCATCCACGGCAACATAGGCCTCATACCCTTCGCGCACGGCCTGCATGGCGGGAAACGCGGCGCAGACTTCTAGGGAAAGGCCCGCAAAGATCAATTTTCTCCGACCGGTAGCGCGAATGGCCTCTTCAACCCTTGGGTCATCCCATGCATTGACCGTAGTCCGGTCGATGAAGGTCTGGCCGGGCAAGGCCTCTTGCAACTCGGGAATGGCGGGCCCCCAGAGTGTCTGGGACGAGGTGGTGGTTGAGACAATCGGCAGGCCGAGCGCCTTCGCAGCCTTCGCCAGACCGACGATGTTGTGTTTCAGATCGGCGACCGAATAGTCGCGGATACCTGTCATCAGGCCGACCTGATTGTCGACAAATACCACAGCGGCGTTTTCACGTGTCAGCGGTTCGGGATTGTGCAAAGTGGTCATGGTCTTCTCCTCTCAAGGTTGGTTTTCGGTGGTATCGATTTCAGTCAATCGATCCGAGGCGACCGGAACGGTAGGCCGCCTCGACTGCGTCAAGCTCTTGGGTGTTGCCCATGGCGTACGGGCCTCTTTGGACAAAGGGCTGACGAAGGGGTTGGCCCCGGAACAGGACGACCTTTGCGCCGTGTTCCGAGAAAAATGAGATGTCGGTGGCATTGGCGCATGCGAGGGCCTCGCCGGGCCGCAGATCGGCAAACCCTGCGTTCCACGTCACGCGAGAGATTCCCGTGATGGCAAGGATCCATGCGTGGTGGTCCTTGTCACCTGAATGCGTGAACCGGCCACCTGCGTTCATGTCGATATCAAGCAGCGTCAGCGGACTGTCCGGCGCAATCGCTCCCTGAAGTCGGCCGACTTTACCAAGGACCAACCGTGCATTGGCGCGCTCGCCCTCAAGCCGTGGAATGTCCGCCGCAGCGACGTGAAAGGCGGACGGGGCGTCATGCCGATGCGCTGCGGAGAGGTTGACGAAGACCTGCAACGCATGGGTTCTGGCACCGGGGCGGGTTGATTCGTAGTGAAGGGCCCCGCGCGCGGCCTTGAACCAGTACAGATCACCGGGTGCCAGATCGAGGTTGTTACCAAGGGAGTCGCGGTTGTGAAACGCGCCTTCGCTGTCCTCGAACATGACCGTTACGGCGGACAACCCGGCATGGGCATGTGTCCCTAATGTGGGCTCTGTCATCACGAAGTGATCCACCATAATCAGAGGGTCCATCAGCCCCCGAAATTCTGCGTGTTGATAGCTTTGGGCCTGAAAACCGTCTCCAATTGTGAGCGGGCGCCCCTCGCTTAGAGCATGGGTTTCGCAGGGGACACCTGCGAGCTTGTCGATATGTTGCGTGTTCATGTCAGTCTCTCGCTTCTGTTGAATTGATATTATCAACGAGACAATTGACGGAAAATCCGTCAATACTAGAACTCATCGTTCTATTTTTGGAACGTTTGGAGGGATCAGGATGGATCTCAACGACGCATTCTATTTTGTTCAGGTTGTGGAGAAGGGCGGCTTTTCCGCTGCGGCGCGGGCGTTGGCTATCCCGAAATCACGCCTCAGCCGCCGTGTGCGTCAACTTGAGGATGACCTTGGCGTGCGCCTATTGCAGCGCACATCGCGCATCGTCACCACGACAGAGGTTGGCAAGGAATACTATCGCCATGCTAGAGACGCCTTGGCGCGGTTCGAGATCGCCGAAGCCGCCGTCCGCCGCAAAACCAACACTATAGAGGGGACCGTTACGGTATCCTGTTCGGTCGGCATGGCGCAATTCGGCCTCGATCAGATCTTGCCGCGTTTCTTGCAGGACAATCCCGGCGTAACGGTGGTCCAGCGGGCGTCAAATCAGATGGAGGATTTGATACAGGGCGGGATCGACGTGGCGATACGGGGCCATGTTGACACTCTACCAGACTCGAGCCTGATCCAGATGCGACTCGCGCGGGTGGAATGGCACCTGTTCTGTTCGCCTGAGTACCATGACACTTTGGATCAAGGTGCCGATCCAGTCACGCTGGCAAATCACCCGGCATTGGTCCTTGGTCGGCCGGGAGCAACGCATCAATGGTTGCTCACGGGCGGCGACGGGCAAACCGCATCGGTCCCTTGCCCAGTGCGTTTTGCCAGTGACGATATGTCGACGCTCAAAAACGCCGCAACTTTGTCTTTGGGGATTGTCGCGCTGCCAGCCTACGTTTGTCGATCAGAGGTGGAAACCGGATCTCTTGTGCGTGCCTTGCCGAGTTGGACAGCAGGTCGCCCGCAGATCAGCCTTTTGATGCCATCGCGCCGTGGCTTGCTACCGGCGTTCGAGGCGTTCCTTGAGCGCTTAAAGCAAGATATGCCCACTGTTTTGGCTGGCGATGCGGTAGCCGTCAGTGGATAGCGTGCTCCTTAGATACCATAACGTAAAAGACCGCCTTCCGATTATTCGACCTTTGCGACGAAACTGAGCGGCGACACAACCCAGTCCAAGCCTCAACACAGCATTGGCACCTGTGGGCACCTAGCGGACCTCGGATGTCGCGCCGTATCTTCTGGGATTGTGCACCAGTCAACGCCGATTTGTCTTTGTGGTACGGCATGACAGATCGACGGATCAGTCATGGAAATGTCAAATTTACTTGCCGTTCGAGCTTTGTGTACTGTAGGGAACGCGGGCCAAATTCCGCGGCACATTGAATGAGTCTGGAGCCGGGGTTAGAGATCTAATACGGAGAACGTCTGAGCCCTCCACCCAATACTGCAACGCAAATACAAAGGCCATGCGCCAGAGGTAAGGCCTTCTACGCGCGCTGAGACTACTTCCATACAAGCAATCGCAAATCGTGATTGTCAATAAACCCATTTTCAAAGAGGGCGGCGGAGTGTAGAGCCGTGTGAACCAAACTCACGGCACTTTCAGAAGGCGATCGCGCCGCAGGTTTGGCGTTGCGTGGAGGTGGAACACATTCTGGGTAAGAGTTTTCAACAGGGTATCACACTTCGGCACTTGCGTGCGCTCGTGGCACTCTCAGATCTCAAGCTGGTCGCGCGTGTGTCTGAGGCGCTTGGCGTTACGCAGCCAGCCGTGTCAAAACAGATTGCCGAGTTGGAAAAGATAGTAGGCGTGCCTGTTGTTACACGAGACCGAAACAGGCTTTACCTAACGCCTATTGGCCTCCGTCTTGCAGATCATGCCCGCCAAGCACTTGGTCAACTTGATCGCGCAGCATTTGACATTGAGGCGATGACGAGCGGCGTGTCCGGCTCTGTATCTGTTGGCGTCGTTAGTTCAGTTGCGCCCACTTTGTTGCCCGGCACCATTGCACTGTTAAAGCGCAGCACGCCACAGGCAAATGTATCTGTCTCCGAGGGCCATTTTGTTGAGCTGTTGCCACAACTTGAGGCGGGCGCGCTGGACCTGGTGATCGCGAGAACTTGGCAGCCTCAGGAATTGGCCGGGATTGACCAAATGGCGTTGTTCTCAGAGCCCATTGTTGTTGTCGCCGGGCGTAATCATCCGCTTTCGCAAGAAGTGGACGTGTCATGGGCGGATGTCACTAGCTATGCTTGGATATTGCCGCAGCCGAACTCGGTCGCCCGTCAGGCGGTGGATGCTCTTTTTGCAGCAAATGGCTTGTCGCCTCCCAATAATACAGTCGCATCTTTGTCGATTGCCTTGAATCTTGAGCTAATACGGGCGATGCCTGCACTTGGACTGCTTCCGCAGCGGCTCGCGCAGGCTCAGGCCGCGCGGGGAGAAACCGTGATCTTGCCACTTGATACACGTGACTTGCTTTCAGAGGCGCGCTGCTTTTGGCGCAAAGACCAAGTTTCGCAGAACGCGACACTGGCGTTGTTCCTTAAATGCCTGCGGCAAACCACTGAGGATCTAAGAACTATTCCATTTGGTTAATGTTATTGGCGAATTTTTCACTTTTTTCTAAATAGATCCCACTTTATCTTAACCAAACACGCGGTTTGGGAGGGCTTGGGTGTGAATTCGAACAATTGCGATACTTGGTGTGAGCCATTGAGCGGGGACGCGTTGCTCGCGCGATCAGCCTGTGAAGTTCTTGCAGCCTTTAAGGCTCGGACTTTGACGCCGAGTGCCTACTTGACGGCTTGCCTCGAGCAAATCTCCCGCTTCAACCCAAAAATAAACGCCATCGCCGCAATGAATATCGAGAGCGCCATCGCTTGCGCAGAGGCCGCGACAGAGCGTTGGCAGGATGGATGCCCGGTGGGGCCACTCGATGGTTTGCCGATTGGCGTAAAGGATTTGCAAAACACCAAAGGCTTGTTGACCACCCATGGCAGTGTTCGTGCGAGGGGTTACATCCCCGAGAACGACTTGCCGATGGTTGCGCGGTTGCGGGCGGCGGGCGCCATTATTCTGGCAAAGACTAATGTCCCGGAAATGGGTGCAGGCGGAAACAGTCGCAATCGGGTCTGGGGGGCGACGGGCAATCCCTTTGATGCCAATCTCATTGCGGGCGGCTCGTCTGGCGGCTCTGCTGCAGCACTTGCGGCCAATTTCGTTCCGCTGTGCACAGGGTCGGACACCGGTGGATCGCTTCGCATGCCTGCGGCACTGTGTGCTGTGGTAGGCTATCGGCCCTCTGTTGATGTGATCGCCCATCCCACACGACCCTTGGGATGGTCGGGCATTTCAGTGCTTGGCCCAATGGCGCGTACAGTAGATGATCTGACGCTGATGCTGGACGTGTGTCAGGGTTATCACGCAGATGACCCTTTGACCGAGCCCTCTGTCACGGGCCGTTTCGCGAAGTTGCCATCTACAGACCTAAAAGACCTGCGGGTTGGTTTCAGCGAAGACTTTGGCGGTGCTCCGGTCGAACAAAGCATCCGAGATACGTTCCGTGCGCGACTTGAGGTGCTTCGTCCTCAGGTCAAAGAATGCCGTGCGGCGGATCTAAACCTTGGAGACATGGACCGCTGTTTTGATATTCTCCGAGCCGAAAGTTTTGGCGTGGCCTTTGGCGAGGCTATGGCACAGGACCCCGACAGCTTCGGTGAACATATCAAAGAAAATGTCGCCCTTGGTAAAGCTATGTCACTGGCCGATCGTGGTTGGGCTCATGCCGAGCAAACCCAGATTTTGCGTAAATTCAACGCGCTGATGGCGGAGTTTGATGTGATCGTGTTGCCGACATCGCCAGTGTCGCCGTTTGCGTGGACGCAGCCCTATGCCAAAGACATCGATGGGCAGGAAATGGACATCTACTATCGCTGGCTCGCGCTCTGCTATCGGGGGTCATTGACGGGGGGGCCGTCGATCACGCTGCCCTGTGGTCGGGATGCGGCAGGTCTGCCGTTCGGCCTGCAGATGTTGGGGCCGCTTCGAGGCGACGAAGGGCTGCTCAGCGCCGCGAAAGCTGTGGAAGAGCTCTTTGATCGCTCAGAGGAGACGGCACGCCCTCTGGCAAATTTGCATACGCTCCCTAATTCCGATGTGGATCTGAGGTCTATTGTGACGCATCCCGCTGACCTAAGCGCAGAACCTGCACCCAAAAATTCCGCTTTGCGGACGGCGGTTTAACATGTGGCTGATCCCGATCATCTTTGTTTTGCTGCTGATAAGCGGAACGGCCTTTGCGTATCTGATGGGCGCGGTGTCTGTCGTGACGTTTATCGCGGTCGACAAAAGCCAATTCCTGTCGATCCTACCCCAACGCATATTTGCCCAACTTGACGTCTTCGCCTTTATGGCGATGCCACTCTTCATTCTGACGGCAGAGATAATGAGCCGCGCCGGAGTAACGCGCAGCCTAATCGATTTTGCGATGGCTATTGTTGGTCGGTTTCGCGGCGGACTGGGACATGTGAATATCCTCACAAGCGTCTTTTTTGCGGGCATTTCGGGATCGGCGATCGCAGACAGTGCTGCTCTGTCGCGTACATTCGTGCCCGAAATGAAAGCGCGCGGTTATGACCCGTACTATGCGGGGGCCATCACCGCGGCATCTTCGATGATTGGGCCGATTATCCCGCCCTCGATCATCATGATCATCTACGGTGGCTTGACAGGGGCATCTGTCGCGGCCCTGTTCATTGCAGGCGTTGTGCCCGGCCTGCTGCTTGCAGTAGCCCTGATGGGTCTGAACGCGATCATTGCGCATATCAAAGGGCACCCCGGCGGGGCGTCTGACGATCTGCCACGGTTCTTGCCAAGCTTGCTGAACGCGGCACCAGCACTGTGTTTGCCTGTTGTGATCCTTGGCTCGCTTGTGTTCGGGTTGGCGACACCCACAGAAGGGTCCGCCATCGCGGTGTTCTTCGCGCTTTTGGCTGGCCAGTTCTACAAAGGGCTAAATTGGAAGATGATCTTTGACGCGGTTGAGGCCACTGCAAAGATGACCGGCACGATTTTTATCATTCTCGCTGCGATTTCGGTTCTGGGGTATCTGGCAGGTCAGCTTGGCTGGTCACAAGCTCTGGCGGTCTGGGTCGACTCGTTCGGGCTGACAGGGACAAAGTACCTGTTTTTCCTTGTGTGCATCTTCCTGATCGCGGGCATGTTCATGGATACACCCGTTGCCTTGACCCTGTTGATCCCATTGTTTGCCCCGCAAGCCTTGGAACAGGGCATAAGCCCAATCCAACTGGGTATCGTGTTGTGCTTTAACCTTTGCGTCGGTCTAATTACGCCGCCCTTAGGAAAGTGCCTGGTGGTCGTATCGGCCCTGACAAGCCTCAATTATTGGCGGTTGGCTTACGCTGCGCTGCCCTTCATTTTCGTTCAGGTGCTGTTGTTGCTCGCTTTGGTCTATTGGCCGGCGCTAAGCCTCACATTGCCACGCCTGTTCGGATTTTCTGTGAACTAACCAAAACTAAGGGAGGACGATTCATGAAACTTAAGGCACTTACACTTGCGGCATTGCTTGCGACGGCTACATCTGCATCGGCGGAGGTCAAAATCGCATTGGACAGCAAGCCAGATCTGGAGACTTCAGGCTCGTACAACTGGGCATTTGCCTTTGGTAATGCGCTGAAAGACGCAGGCATGGACGTGCGTGAAATGCCGCGCGGCTCTGTCGGCAATGAAGCCGAGAAATTCGATCAAGTCTCTACAGGACTACTTGAGATTTCATTGTCAGATGTGCGTGCCGTCGCGCAGGTTGATCCGTTTATCTATGGCGTCCGACTGCCGTATATTTTCTCAGACATCGCGCATATGGACCGGGCCCTGGCTGCGGGCGACGTTTACACTCGCATCAATGAAAACCTGTCAGAGCAGGATGCGGTCCTGTTGGCTTTGGCTCCACTGGGACCCGCATCCGGCGTGATCACAACAACACAGGCAGTGCGCTCTCCGGCGGACATGGCATCGCTGCGGATGCGTGCTTTGGACGATGCGCAGATCGCTATGTATCAAGCTTGGGGATCGAGCGGCACAATCGTGCCTTGGGGAGAAGTCCCTGCTGGCCTGCAAACCGGCGTTATTGATGGCTACCTGAATTCGCCATTCATTCCGGTGATGTTTGGTCAGACAGACTTCATCAAAAACTTTGCCGATGCGGATGTGATTTGGCCGCTACGGGCGGTGATTGCATCCAAAGGTTGGTATGACGGGTTGTCCGACGCGGATCGTGCCAGCGTTGACGCGGCAGTAGCAACCGCAGATGCGGCAGCGCGGGAATGGCTCGCCGCGGCATCGATAAACGGACTGCTTGCGCTTGAGGAAAAGGGTGTGACAGTTCAGCGCCTCACGCCGGAAGAGCGTGCGGTGTTCCGCGAAGCCTCGTTGCCAGTCTACGATTCAGATTTGATGACAGCCGAAGACACCGCGTTGTGGAAGAAACTGTCTGACGAAAGCCGCTAAACAAATGGGAGGGCCGTGCCCTGCGGCCCGTCCCCTTCTAAAGCCGGAGTATGAAGATGCGCCACTTTATCATCAGTACCAGTGACCGCTTACACTTCCTGATGCGCCGGGTCGCCGTTTTTGCTGTCTGCGTGATGTTCGTGACGGTCGTTGTGCAGATCATAGCGCGCTATGTTTTCTCTTCGCCCCCCGTCTGGACCGAAGACGTCGCTCGCTACGCCATGGTGTGGACCGGACTTCTGGGCGCAACCTTGTCATTCAAGACACAGTCGGATGCTGTTTTGATGCAAAGTGTATTTCCCGAACCACCCCACATGCTGGCAGTCTTTGCAAAAGCGGTCCAAAGTGTTGCGGTTCTGACCTTTATTTTACCAGTCATCTACTTTTGCTTCATTGGCCTGAAGGGTGGTTTTGCAAAGGGATATCTGGCACGCCAATCCGGCCTGACAGCTGACACCCTTGGCATACCAATGGTATGGATTTCGGTAGCCGTGCCCGTGTCGATGGTCATCATTCTTCTTCACCTCGTGGCTCGATGGGCCGGGGACGATACATTGGAAAATCCGGCCGCTCAACTTGATTAACAGATTTGACGTTGGGCAGACGTAATGAAGTGGTTGTTCGGTCTCCTCAGATCTCTCGATCTGAAATAGACCCATTTGGAGGGCTGATCGCGATGGCGCAGCAAAGTTTTCTAAGTGAAATTCTTGCCAGAGTGGCAGGGACCGGGCGCAGCCGAACAGAAGCGCCAGCAGATGCGTCTGCAAAGCTAATTTCGCTATGTCATTCATTGATCGGTGATCGCAGCGAGGCCGCAGGACTTATGATATCCCGCCAAATTCTTGATATGTACGCGGCCTCGAAGAGCGATGAACACGCAGCCTTCTTTTCCGCTGTCAGCCAGGAATTCGGGCCGGACAAAGATGCGTTGAGAGCCGCCATAAGTTCATGGAAACCTGGAAACATAGACGCCGCACGCGCGCTGCACTTTGCGGCTGAGCCCCGGACGCAAGAGCTGATCCGCACGATCAACCGAGTCCCCGGTGCGACGGCTGAACTGGTTGCCATGCGTGCCGATTTATTGACCCACGCTAGACAAGATCCAAAGTTGCGCGGGCTGGATGCGGATTTTCAGCATCTCTTTGCCTCTTGGTTCAACCGCGGATTTCTCGAGATGCGTCAGATCGACTGGTCAACACCAGCCCAAATTCTAGAAAAGATCATCACGTACGAGGCAGTTCACGAAATTGCAGATTGGGATGATTTGCGCCAGCGTGTTGGAGACCCCGATCGAATGCTCTTTGCTTTCTTTCACCCGGCAATGCCCGATGATCCGCTGATCTTTGTCGAGGTCGCCTTGTTAAGTGAGATACCCAATGCGATTGGCCCGATCCTTGCTGCTGATCGTGAGCAGACGGACCCCGACACTGCGACAGTTGCGACCTTCTATTCGATCTCTAATTGCCACTCAGGGTTACGGGGAGTTTCGTTCGGCAATTTCCTCATCAAACAGGTCGTGGCAGAACTGCAAAAATTGCGACCTAACCTAAAGACCTTCGTCACACTGTCGCCTGTGCCGGGCCTCAGGACTTGGGTCGCGCGCTCTTTGGAAGACGACGACCCCTTGTTAAGTGGCACTGAAAGGGCGGCGCTTAGCGCTCTTGGTGAAGGCGAAGGGCCAGAAGATACCATTGCCGCCAGCATCGCTGCGCGTTTTTTGACCCGAGCTAAAAGGGAACCCGGTACAGCTGCGGACCCGGTGGCGCATTTTCATCTGGGAAACGGGGCGACCTTGTTGGGTGTTCACCCACGTGCCGATCTAAGCCTGCGTGGTATGAGCAATTCATGGGGTGTTATGGTCAATTACCTCTACGATGGGGACAAAATCGAAGAGAACCATCAAGCCTATACAAGCGATTTCAATGTGTCCGTATCGCCTAGTGTGACGGCGATGGCCAAGGCGTAAAGGAGTTACGATGTATCAGAGAAACTATCTGGCGGAGAAGCTGCGCGCCGCCAGCCTCGGAACAACCAAAAGCATGTTTTTGCGAAGTCATAAGGCCGGCGAAGAGGTCACGTACGAGGCCTTCTTTGCAAATGTCGAACGTGTCGCAAAGGTATTGGCTGCATCTGGTGTTGAGCCCGGTGATCGTGTGGCCGTGCAGGCACCGAAGACCATCGCGATGCTAGAGCTTTATGTCGCCACTGTATTGGCTGGAGGCGTGTTTGTGCCCCTCAACACAGCCTATACGCCTGCTGAGATTTCGTACTTTCTGACTGATGCGGAACCACGGGTTTTTGTCTGTGATCTTGCACGCGAAGGAGAGCTTTCACCCGTGGCGCAAGACGCGGGTGTTGTGAAAGTGTTGACTGTCGGGGCCGATGAAAGCGGATCATTGGTTGAACTGCGCGACTCAGCGGCGTCGGGGTTCAATGCTGCCTGCAGAGGGCCAGACGATCTCGCCGCAATCCTGTACACGTCCGGAACAACAGGGCGGTCCAAAGGGGCCATGCTGACGCATAAGGCGCTGGCGTCAAACGCCGAAACTCTGAAGGAAGCTTGGCGCTTCAGCGCTGATGACGTCTTGATCCACGCCTTGCCGATCTTTCACACGCACGGGCTGTTTGTTGCGACAAACATCACGCTGATGGCAGGATCGTCTTGTATCTTCATACCCAAATTCGAGGGGGATGACATCCTCCGCTACATGCCGCAAGCCACGGTTCTTATGGGCGTTCCGACGTTCTATGTGCGCCTGCTTAACTCTGAAGGGCTGGCCGAAGCTTCTGCGAACATGCGCCTTTTCGTATCCGGCTCTGCGCCCTTGCTGGCCGAAACGCATGATCGCTGGCGCGAGGTGACCGGTCACGCCATTCTGGAGCGCTATGGCATGACCGAAACCAATATGAACACCTCTAATCCCTATGAGGGCGACAGGCGCGCGGGCACGGTGGGCGTTCCATTGCCGGGGATCGAGGTGTTGGTCACAGACCCTGCAACTGGTGTATCTTTGCCTCAAGGTGAAACCGGCGTGCTCGAGGTGCGCGGCCCGAACGTCTTTGCAGGCTATTGGAATATGCCCGAGAAAACCGCTGAAGAGTTGCGCGACAACGGATTTTTCATTACGGGCGACCTCGGGCGTATCGATGAGGACGGATATGTTCATATCGTCGGGCGCCAAAAGGACTTAATCATCTCGGGCGGCTACAACATCTATCCCAAGGAAATCGAGCTTTTGATTGATGAGATTGAGGGCATTAACGAAAGCGCCGTTATCGGTGTCCCGCACCCGGATTTTGGCGAGGCAGTCGTGGCAGTCGTGGTTGCTCAGGCCGGCGCTGAAGCCTCAGCCTCAGACATCATGGCCGGTATCAAGGGTGATCTGGCGCGGTTCAAACAACCCAAACGCATCGAGTTTGTCGAAACTCTACCCAGAAATGCCATGGGCAAAGTGCAGAAAAAAACTTTGCGCGAGGATTATGACTGGGTTTTCAAATGATGCCAGCTGAAATTGTGAGTCAAACGTCAGCATCTCGAAGGGGCTGATCCCCGCTCCGGTGTTTTGAAATTACTAGTCAGACAAAGAAGGAAAATGAGATGATTGAGGGCAACGTCGGTCCAGCCATTTCAGCGTTGAAGAACTTATTGGGTGATCGCCTTTCGACAGGTGAGAGCATTCGAGAAATCCATGGCCGTGACGAAGCCTATTCGGAACCGGCATTGCCAGATGCGGTCGCTTTCCCCGAAAGCACGCAAGAAGTCTCACAGATCATGAAGATCTGTTCGAAATTCCATGTGCCCGTCGTTCCATTTGGCATTGGCACCTCACTGGAAGGTCACGTCATTCCAATCCATGGTGGGATCAGCGTGGATACCAGCCGGATGAACAAAGTTCTCCAAATTCGCGAAAACGATTTGGATGCAGTTGTTCAGCCTGGGGTTTCGCGCATGCAATTGAATGACGAACTTCGCGCCACCGGATTGATGTTCACGGTTGATCCAGGTGCCGACGCCACGATTGGCGGCATGACGGCCACGCGTGCTTCGGGCACCAATACCGTTCGATATGGCACCATGCGGGAGAACGTTTTGGCGCTGGAAGTCGTGCTGCCTGACGGAACGATCATCAAAACCGGTTCGCGTGCTCGAAAATCTTCGGCAGGATATGACCTGACCCATCTCTTTGTTGGCTCTGAAGGGACACTTGGGATTGTCACCGAAATTACAGTGCGCCTGTTCGGTCAGCCCGACGCAATTCTGGCTGCAACCTGTGCCTATGAAACGGTCGACGACGCCGTAAATAGCGTTATCATGGCCATTCAAATGGGTCTTCCGTTGGCGCGGGTCGAATTGCTGGACGAGATGCAGATGAAAGGCATGAACCTGTTCAACCCCGACCTGAATCTGCCCGAAAAGCCGCATCTATTTCTCGAATTCCACGGATCAGATGCCAGCGTGAAGGAACAGGTGGAATTGTTTGAGAGCGTCGGAGAGGAATTCGATGTTTCGGGATTCGAATGGGCGACCAAAGTTGAAGACCGCAATCGTCTGTGGGCTGCACGGCACAACGCTTATTACGCCGGGAAATCGCTACGCAAAGGCTGTGACAGTGTCGTGACAGACTGTTGCGTCCCTATTTCGGCGTTGGCTGACTGTATTGCGCGCACCAAAGAATTGATTGAACAGGCTGAGCTTATTGCGCCGATCGTCGGGCATGTTGGTGACGGCAATTTTCACTTGTTGATCCTGTTCGACCCGAACGATCCAGACGAATTGGTCCGTGCCAAGTCGCTTGCGTCGGATGTTAACCGCGTTGCTCTGTCTTTTGGCGGTACGGTCACCGGAGAACATGGAGTTGGCACTGGCAAAAAGAAATACATGTTAGAGGAGCATGGGGATGCTTATGCGCTGATGGCGACGCTGAAGCGTGCAATTGATCCGGAGAACATCATGAACCCGGGCAAGATAGTCGAACTCAATTGACGTGTGCTTGAGGAGCCGTGGCTGGGCTATATCGTTTTGCATAGAATAGCTGACGTCAGTGGCATCTGACCTAGAAAATGGCCGCTGCAGTGAAGGGTTCTTCTTTAAAAAGACGTTCCAGATTTTCCAGTCGTCCCCTCAGGCTAAAGAAAAGTCCCGTAGGGCAGAGGCGATACCACTTGGTCCAGCCAAAAAATCCAGAAAGCTGCGCGTTTTGGCTGGTAGATAGCTGCGGTCTGCATAGATCGCTTGCAATTGCAGTTTTGGCCACTCAACTTTTGGCAGGACGACTTCCAAGCGGCCTTCGTTCAGATCATTTTGTGCGGACCAGCTTGGCACCATTGTAAACCCCATTCCAGCCATTGCGGCTTCACGAAGAATGCTTTCGTTGCCGCTGACCAACAAGGGCCTGAGTTTTACATCTAGTCCATTCTTCGCTCCGAATTTGATCCTACCGTCTCCAGCAACCTGAGAATAAGCAAGCAACGGCGCGTCATTCAGATCGCTCGGCGATTGAGGGCGCCCGAAGCTGTCCAAAAAGGCTGGGGCCGCAACCAATTGAAAGGTCACCTCCCCCAATTTGCGGGCAATGAGTCCCTCGTCCAGCTTGAATGCAACGCGCAGCGCCAAGTCAACGCCTTCTTCGACCATGTTAATTTTGCGGCCACTCAGATCAATATCAAACGCCACATGGGGGTTTTGGTGATGGTAGGCGGTCAAAATTCTCGCGAAGGCTGGGTTTGACATCCACACAGGCATTGAAATTTTCAATGTGCCGCGCGGAGACAGAGTATCGGTGGCCAATTGCGCCTCGGACTCGCTCAAGCCATCAAGCAAAGGACGGATTACCTGCAAATATCGCGCACCAGCCTCTGTCAGACTGACGTTCCGGCTATTTCGATTCAAAAGGCGTGCGCCGACGCGCGCCTCGACATGCTTGACATGTTTGCTGGTCATCGCGGGCGAAAGGCCAAGGCGATCCGCCACAGCAGAGAAGCTTTTGTATTCAGCGACTTCGGCAAAAACACGTAGGCTGAGCAGTGTATCCATTATGAACTCACAGTAAATGTTTAGTCAACAAAGAGCATAATGATGTCGCGATTGGAAACCTTTATTTCTGTTCTCATCATAAACGCTGTGTAAGCGATTAATAGGAAGAAAACGACATGACAACGATTGACACAAATCCGGTAAAAACCAGCAAAGGCTGGAACATTGGCCTGTGGGTCGCCCAAGCCCTTTTGGCTGCGATGTTCCTGATGGCCGGCGCGACGAAGCTGATGTCCGGATCGGCTGAATTGGTCGCGATGGGCATGGGCTGGGCAGAAAACGCGCCCTTCCTGCTGATCAAATTCATTGGCCTTGCAGAGGTCGCAGGCGCGCTTGGCTTGATCCTGCCATCAGTGACACGCATCATGCCAAATCTGACGAAACTGGCCGCAGCCGGTCTTGCCGTGATCATGGTTCTGGCCGCTGGCCTCCACATCGCACGCGGTGAACTCGAAGTGGTCCCGATGAACGTGATCCTATTCGCGCTGGCCGCTTTGGTAATCTGGGGCCGGATGAACAAAGCGCCAATTGCACCACGCGATTGATCCCCCCAAGCGCGCTCCGGTTTCTCCCACCGGAGCGCTTTTTTCTTCAGAAGGTTGCCTCCTATGCTCAATTTCACGTCTTCCGCCAATACAAATTTATCTCCGCTAAGTGATCGCCTGTCTTGGGGAGCGGTCGAACTTCAGGTGACCAACCTTGATCGCGCGGTTGCCTTTTGGAGCTCGGCCTTGGGACTGATTGAACGCACCTCTACAGCGCCGGGAATCGCATTGGGAACAACGCATCGAACCCTTATAGTTTTGCGCCCCGGTGCGGACAGGCCTGTTAGAGCGCCCTTTACGGGCATGTATCACGTCGCAATCGGCGTGCGCAGTCAGGTGGAATTTTCGCGCATGCTTGCCCGTTTGATCCAACTGAATGTCCAAGTCGGGCCGACGGATCACTTAATGGCGAAATCGTTATATTTCCACGATCCTGATGGTTTGGAGATTGAGATTACATACGAGACACCGGAACGGTTTAGCCATTTTGGCGATATGTCTAGAACCCTTACTTTGTACGATGTCGAAGGCAACGCGCATTCTGGCCGCGGGCCACTCGATGTCAGAGCCGAGCTGGCTCACGCGGCGGATGCAGACCCGATGACACACTTGGCGGATGACAGCTACCTCGCGCATCTGCACCTCAAAGTGGCAGCACTCGAGCCCGCTTTGGATTGGTTCGAATCCCTTGGATTTGAGCGTCATCTGACGCTTGATGCCTGGGGCTTTGCCGATATGGGCGCGGGCACGCCCAACACGCACCGTTTAGCCATGAATATCTGGGCCGGCCCCAATAAACCGCCTATGCCGCAAGATATGGCTGGGTTGGTGCATTACGAGCTGCTCGTCCATGGCGACCTTCCTGCTGCCTCTCACCATCTGCGTCAGGACGGCAATGTGCTGCGTGGTACCGATCCTGCAGGTGTCGCTGTAACTTTGCGGACCGACAAATAGGAGAACGCCATGGACACAATTCCCGCAGCTTACCGCCCAACGCAAATAATTTTGCACTGGGTTGTTTTCGCAGCTATCTGGGTGCAATGGCTTTTCAACGAGCCGATAAAACGCACCATTGCGGCCATGCAGACAGTCGCCACGCCCGCTCGCAATGACATGACCATGGCTTGGGTTCATGTGAGCTTTGGATTGACGATCTTTGTTGCTGTTATGGCACGGATCTATCTGCACTACCGCGATGGCGCGCCTGGTCGCGCACCCGGCACACCCCCTATGCAAGCCAAGATTGCCACAATTGTTCACTGGTCGCTTTACGGCGCTCTGATTGCCATTGTTATCACAGGCGTAGTGACATGGAACGGTATCGCTGATCTGGGCTATGTGCACTGGCTTATGAACGTTGTGCTCTTTGGCCTTATCACAGCTCACGCCGTTGCTGCTTTTTTCAATCAGTTCGTGCGCAAGGATGGCACTCTGGCCCGGATGATCCCTGCTCTCAAGAAATGAAAATATCATTCGAACTGCGAAGAAAACCGTGGCTCGGGCGTATCGTCCCAACGCCCACATAAGGATGGACCCTGGTATGCAACGTTTCTTTGCTTCAAACTCACCTTACCTCACATGGTCAGTGCTAGTTTCCCCCGGGATCATGATGACCTTCACCGCGCTGACAACCGATGGTCATCGGATTTGCCTCCAATTTGTCCACCCTTCCGGTGAAACCACCGCATGGTTGTTAATGATACTGATGATGGTGCCCCCATCTGGCGCTGCTGCTGAAAGGATGGCGCGGACCGCAATGGCTAAAACGCAGCCGCGGTTACTTGGGCGTTGCCTCTTTGGGCTATGCGCCGCTGCACACACTTTTCTACCTGCCGGATAAGGCATCGCTGACGGACGTGGTTGATGAGTTGTCACGCCTTTAGATCGGAACCTGCTGGATCGTGTTTATCATCTTTCTGCCGTTGGCGCCGACATGAATGGGTTACTTCATGCGTAAAATGGGCAGTTGTTTGAAGTGGCTGTAACGGCAGACCTATGCCGCTGCGGTGCTGAGCTTGGTACATTGGGCCGCTTTGCATGATTGGAACGAAGCGGTATCAACCCTTGTCCATGTTGGTTCCCTTATCGCGCTCGAGGCCCACCGTGTTTGGTGTTGGTACTTGCGCCCTCGACCGCAAGCTGCGGCCTTTCGGCAGCGGTAAAGCGCGCACTAATTGCCAGCTATGTCGTACAGATCACAATTGTGACGAGTGAGCACCGATTGCTACAGGCTTCGGCCCGCTATCGAAATGAATAATTCTGGTTTGGGTAAGCTTTTCTTCGCCTTGCGAATAACGTTCTCTGTTTACCTAAAGCCTGATGACGATGCGATTTCTATAAAGGCCTTGGCCAGTCGCAGGCGCGCCCGATCCTTTGGTGCGACCACTGCGGTTTCATGCTCCTGCGACAGCTCCGCCACGGGGATTTCAACAAGTCCTCTAGAAATCAGCCCGCTGTTGCTGAGAAAAATGGCAATTCCAGCGCCTTGGAGAACCGCTTCGCACATGAGGGGGAACGTGGTCATCTTGATTGAACGCCGGAACTGGATGCCATGCGCAGCTTGCGTCTCGCGGACGACGCGTTCTGTTAGCGAGCCGTTTTCGGGCAAGATGATGGTTTCTTTTGCCAACTCACTGAAGTGCAGATGTTTTCGGTTTGCCAAAGGCGAAGAGGGAAGAACGTAAGCAACATAGCGCGATTTTTGAATGGTCAGTCGCTCCCAGTCGTCGACATCAGGGGGATCGGTGATAAGGCCGACGTCCGCCCGGCGTTCCCTGAGCAACTGGGTCGCAGTTGTCCAGTCATAGAGTGCGAACTCGATTTCCACCTCCGGATAGGTTTGGCGGAACTGACTGACAGCTCTTAAGGCTGGGAGCGGTGCGTTGGCGATGATCCGGATATGACCGCGCTCCATAGCCTCAAAGCCTTCGAGCCTTTCGGTGATGGTGGCATCCAGCGTCACCATGCGATCCGCTAGGTCATATAGTTCGCGTCCTGTTCGGGTGAGTGTTACTCCGTCGCGACTGCGCAAGAGGAGCTGTGAGCCCACCTGTTTTTCAAGTTTGGCCACATGTTGCGTGACAGCAGATTGCGTTACCCCAAGACAGATTGCAGCCGCTGAAAAGCTGCCTTCGCGCACCACATGAGCGAAGGCTACGAAACGATGATGATTGGCACGCATAAGGTCTCCTGTGTTGCGCAAACCTTAGGGGCTATTAGTCACGCTAATATGACGTCACAAAACTGACGGTCCGCTTGCCTAAACCCGCCCTGTCAGATGGAGGAATCGGATGGCAGGACTGAAGATCGAGAACATCGCCAAGCGTTTTGCCGACGTCGATGTGCTTAAGGGCGTTTCACTAAACATCGCAGACGGCGAGTTTGTGTCTCTGGTCGGACCATCGGGCTGTGGCAAGTCCACGTTGCTGCGGATCATTGCCGGTCTGGAAGAGCAGAGCGAAGGCGATATCCATATCGGTGGGAAGTCAGTTGCTGGACGCCGTGCTGCAGACCGCAACCTCTCCATGGTGTTCCAATCCTATGCGCTTTACCCGCACCTGACGGTATTGGAGAACATTGCTGTGCCACTAAAGATGCGCCGGTTGAACGGTTGGCAACGTATGCCATTTCTCGGACGGTTTATGCCCGGGGCGCGCAGGCTTGTGAATGATATCGACGCCGAGATTTCCCAAGCCGCCAACATGCTTGAGATCGCGCATCTTTTGGATCGCAAACCCGGTCAGCTTTCTGGCGGTCAGCGTCAGCGGGTCGCATTGGGCCGTGCGCTGGTGCGCAATCCGGCAGCCTTTCTGTTGGACGAGCCGCTTTCGAATCTTGATGCCAAGCTGCGCGTGCAGACACGCGCCGAAATCGCCCAACTGCATCGCCGCCTGGAGGCGACATTCATCTATGTGACCCACGATCAGGTCGAGGCCATGACCATGTCGGACAGGATCGCAGTGATGATGGGAGGGCGCATTTTGCAATGTGCAACGCCGGATGTGATCTATGAAGACCCTGACACCATCGAGGTGGCCGAATTTATTGGCTCTCCAAAGATCAACATATTGCCGGTCAGATGTGAGGCCGGCGGGCGGTTGGCGTTTTTTGACCAAACGTTGGATCTGCGGGTAACGGAGCGGATCAACGGGGCGGTCTCGCTGGGGCTGCGGCCCGAGGCGTTGCAGCTTTGCAGCGAAAATCCTGTCTTTCAAGGCACTGTGGCGCATACAGAGAACCTTGGCGCGGAACTCTATGTGCAGGTCGGTATTCCGGGTCTTGAGGGCCGCATTGTCGTGCGTGCGGACGCGGCGCGACGTGCTGATTTGGGCATAGGAACGTTGGTAGGCTTGCGATTTGACCTCGCCCGCGCCCTTGTCTTTGACGGTCAGGGCCAGCGGGTGCGGTGTATCGAAACGCGTGCCACTGCATCCTCTCATGAGGTTGCGTAACATGGCTATGACTGAGTGTTCATGCACCCCAGCAACGACCACAGCACTAAGTGCTCAGCGACAGGAGGGGCGGGCGGCGTGGTCTTTGACGGCGCCTGCGTTGGTCCTGATGTTTGTGATCCTTTTGGTGCCGGTGCTGGTCGCAGGGTTTTTGTCCTTCACCAACTATTCGCTGGGCAATAACGGGTTTGATTGGGTTGGCACAAAGAACTACGAAAAACTATTCACCCGTTCCACGTATGAAAAGATGTTTGTTGCGACCTTCACTTATGTGGTTACGGTGGTACCTATCTCCGTCGGCTTTGGGCTTGGGGCTGCATTGCTGATCAACTCGTTGGGGCGGTTTCGCGAGGTATATAAAACCATCTATTTCCTGCCTGTGATGGCCACGCTTCTGGCGATGGCGATTGTTTGGGAGTTCATGCTGCATCCATCGATTGGCATGGTGAACCACGTGCTTGAGATGAGCTGCGGCACGCTGCTTGAAGTGATCCCTTTCATTGCGAACGGCTGCGTTGACCGCTTTCCGTTGTGGCTTGGCGATCCGGATTACGCGATCTGGGTGGTTTGTTTCATTGGCGTTTGGCAAGGCTTTGGCTTTAACATGGTGCTCTATCTGGCTGGTCTGACCTCGGTGCACCGTGAGCTGTATCACGCGGCCGAAATGGATGGGGCCAAATCCGGCTGGGAGCGGTTCCGTTTGGTCACGTGGCCTGCGCTTGGCCCGACCACGGTTTTTGTCGTCACCATCTCTTGCATCCGTGCCTTTCAGGCGTTTGACACCATTGAGGCCTTCTGGCCGCAAGGTGGCGGGCCAAACAAATCCGCCTATGTGATGATGTTCGCCATCTTTGAGAAAGGTGTACAGCAGAACCTGATCGGGATCGGCTCGGCCATCACCATGCTGTTCCTCGCCTTTGTTATGTTTCTCACCCTGATCCAGCGGTGGCTGGTCGAGCGCAAGGTGCACTACGGATGACCCGCGAAATCCTCAAACATATGGTGCTTATCTTTGGTGCCATCGTTGTGCTGGCGCCATTTTACATGATGGTCAGCTATTCCTTCAAGAGCCCCGGCGAGATTGATCGCGGCGAAGGAGGCTTCTTTGGGCGTCAGGAGCTTATGGTGGATGAGCGTTGTGTGAAGCTTCGTGATCCCAACCGCGACGACATCGCCGCTGCGCGGGCCGATTTCCCTGGCCAGTCAGACAGAGACATCAGCGCTGCCCTCATCGATCAGGCCGAGGCAGACTGCGCTATGCGCCCGGCCATGTTCAACTACACCAAAGCCTTCAGCGAAGCGCCGTTGCTGCGCTATCTGGTGAATGGCGTAATCGTCACGGCGTCGATTTTCTTGATCCAGATCGTTGTGGCGCTTCCTGCCGCCTACGCCTTGGCCAAGCTCAAATTCTGGGGGAGGGAGGCCGTGTTTGGTCTCGTGCTCTTTTGCCTGCTAATTCCGGTGCACGCCATCGCGCTGCCGCTCTACATCATGCTAGCGAAGGTCGGGCTGACCAACACTTACGCGGCGCTTGTTGTGCCGTGGACTATCTCGGTCTTTGGCATTTTCCTGATGCGCCAGTTCTTCATGACGGTACCCGATGATCTGATCGACGCTGCCCGTATGGATGGCATGTCCGAACTCGCCATTGTTTGGCGGGTCATGCTGCCCACTGCCATTCCCGCACTTTTGGCTTTTGCGATCTTTTCTATTGTGGCCCATTGGAATGATTATTTCTGGCCGCGCATCGTGGTGACAGGTAACCGCGATCTATTCACACCACCGCTGGGCCTGAGGGAATTCAAAGGCGACGGCGACGGGTCGTTCTTTGGCCCCATGATGGCCACAGCCACCGTCATCGTAACACCGCTGATCATCGTGTTTCTGGTAGCGCAACGCCGCTTTATCGAAGGGATCACGCTGTCTGGAATGAAGTAGGGCGGGGTGTCCCGCCCTACTTATCAGCCCCGCAAGGGGACAATCACCGGGGTCGTCCAATCGCCAAATCTTCCGGCCCCGACAACAGGAGTAGATGTAATGAAATATAATGTAACTGCAATGGCTTTGGCGTTTTCTGCCTCCGCCGCTTTGGCCGAGGACATGGTGACCATCGAGTTTGCTTATCCATACAGCCACCTCTTTGACGTGACCTATGAGGCGATGATGCCCGCGTTCAAAGAAGCGCACCCTAACATCGATGTGAAATTTCGCGCGACTTATGAATCCTATGAGGACGGCACCAACACCGTTCTGCGCGAAGCTGTCGCAGGCAGCTTGCCAGATGTGACCATGCAGGGCCTGAACCGTCAGCAGCCGCTGGTGGAAAAAGGCATTGCCCAGTCGCTTGAGCCATTCATCGCAGCAGAAGATGACTTTGAAAAAGATGGCTACCACAACGCGATGCTTTCACTGTCCACCTTCAACGACGAAGTGCACGGTCTGCCTTTCTCTGTTTCCCTGCCGGTTGGCTACTACAACATGGACATCCTGCGCGCCGGCGGCATCCAAGAGCTGCCAAAGACTTGGGACAACGTGATCGCTGCTTGCAAAACCATGAAAGCAAACGGCATCGACAACCCAATCTTCTGGGGCTGGAACATCACCGGCAACTGGTTCATGCAGGCGCTTTTATGGTCTCAGGACAAAGCAATCGTGGAAAACGGCCGCGTGACGCTGGACAGCCCAGAGGCACTGGTTGCGCTGAAGCAAATGCAGGAGATTTTCACAGAGTGTGAGATGCAGAACCTTGAGTGGAAGGCGGCCCTGTCGTCTTTCTCTGCCGGTGAAATTGGCATGATGTTCTGGTCCACTTCTGCCCTGGGCGCAGTTGAGCGGTCTCAAGGCGACTTTGAATTGGTGACTGGCCCGTTCCCCGGTCTTGGTAAAGCGCCAATGGGTCTTCCAGCTGGCGGAAACGCTGCCATGCTGACGTCGACCTCCGACGATCCCAAGGTGCGCGAAGCGGCTTGGACTTGGTTGAAATACATCACCTCCGGTGACGGTGCCGCGGAAGTGGCGAAAACCACTGGATACATGCCGCCCAACAAAGCTGCGAACGAAATCATTCTTGCGGATTTCTATGAGCAAAACCCAAACAAACAGACCGCTGTGGATCAGCTGCCGCTGCTACGCGATTGGCTGGCTTATCCCGGGGACAACGGTCTAGCGATCACGCAGGTGATCTATGACAGCATCGAACGCATCGTGACTGGCGACGCCACTGACATGAAAGAGCTGCAGATCGAAATGGTCGAAGAAGTGAACGACCTTCTGCCCAACGGTTAATCAGACTGGTCCGATCGCCTATGTAAACATGGGCGGCCGGATTCTTTTTTCAGGACAGGCCATGAAAATCATCCATATCTCTGACATTCACCTCACCATTCCTGGCGAAGAGATGGGTGGGCTTGACCCTCATGCCCGCTTTGCCCGTGCGCTTGCCGACGTGGCCAATCACCACGCCGATGCCGAGAGGCTTGTGATCACAGGGGATTTGGCGCATTGGGGCGAGGTTGATGCCTATGAAGCGCTGAAATCGGCGCTGGAGGGTGCCCGTATTCCAGTACGACTTATGATCGGCAACCATGATAACCGCGCCAATTTCCTAAAGGTATTTGACAGCCACCCAGCTGATGCAAACGGCTATGTCAACTACGCGGAAACGCTGAACGGTACGCGGATGATTTATCTCGACAGTGTGGGCCATAAAACCCACGCTGGTCATTTCTGCTCCCAACGCCGTACATGGCTTGATGCGGAACTCGCTAATGCGGAAAGGGCGCGGATTTTCCTGCACCACAACCCGATGCCTGTGGGGTTGCCTGCCGAGGATAAAATCGCCCTCGTTCGCGCGGATCGTGCAGCCTTTAAGGCCTTGCTTGAAACCCACAGCGCGCGAATTGACTATATCCACTTTGGACATGTGCACGCGCCGATCCACGGGCGTTTCGCGGGCATCCCTTTTGCCAGTGTTCCGTCGACCGGCAACCAGTCTCTGCCAGATATGACCGAGACCGAGGTGCTGACGGGCGCGCCGTTGGAGCCAGCTTTTTTCGTTCTGTTGATCGATGGTGATGACACTACGATCCACCAAATTCCATTTGCGTGGGACGGGCCGGTGATGACGTCTGGCACCGGTTGGGACGACTGGGCAAAGCCAAACATGACGGCAGCGGAGTGAATTCAGTCACCTACCCAACACCCTATGTCATTGGCGGGGATTGTGTGCTCTACGATGCTGATCCTGCGCGTCATCTGGCTTTGGCCGTGGACAACTTAAATGCGGAAGACAGCGACGAGGCCTTCGTTGTGCTGACCGGGGATATGACCCATTGGGGCAATCCAGACGTGCATGCCGCCTTCGAAGCATCGATTCACGTCTTGACTTGTGTCCATGTTCTGAAAGGCCGTGGGACAATCGAAATCAAAGACCCATTGGCACCACATCTCTAGAACAATTGAACACGTAGTTTTGTCAATGCAGCTTTTTTAATTGCTTCGACAACTTCCAAGCTTCGCAAGCCGTCTATTCCCCGCACCAACGGCTGGGCGCCTTGGCACACGTCCAAAAAATGTTGCAATTGGGCTGCCAGAGGGTCTTTTGGATCAACGTGCAGTTTTGTCGATGCTATCGGCTCCCACCAACTGCGCTTTTGCGGGTGTTTCCAGAGGCGTAGGTCGGGAACGGACAAGGAACCATGGGACCCGGATATTCGGTAGGCATCTGCGTCCACTAGTGGATAGGCCGGGTTTTCGCCGGCGGTAAACTCCCAGCTCCATGGCGCGCAAACAGCGTCTGAGACCATAAATGTTCCCAACGCTCCGTTCTCAAATTCCAAAATGATCGAGGCCGTTTCTTCGACGGCGTAACCGCGTGCAGTTGAAGACTGAACGGCCTGAACAGCTCTGATCTCTCCTACGATGAATCTTAGCAAGTCCACATCGTGAATGAGGTTTATGAAGATGGGCCCTGCACCGGAGTTGCGACGCCAGTTTTGATCAAAGTAGTCATCGGGCTTGAAGAGCATGAAATGTCCGCTCACGGCGCGAATATCGCCTAGATCACCGTCGGCGACACATTGTGCGGCCCGTTGGGAGATCGGGTTGTGACGCCTGTGATGAGCCACCAAAAGCGGTACGGATGCCTTAGTGGCTTCTGTAACCAAACTTGCTGCAGTTGCCGACACGTCCGAGATTGGCTTTTCAATCAACACAGGCAATTTGTTTTGGACACACAGGCGGGCATGCGCGATATGTAAATGGTTCGGGGTTGCCACAATCGCCCCCTCCAGCGTGCCTGTGTCCAGGCAAGCTTCTGGTGTTTCAAAATAGGCGCAGCCCAAAGCTTGTGCAAAGCTGCGGGTTTCCGGATTGGGATCGACGATCGCTGACAATACCCCGATATCAGCGGCAAGTTGGGCGTGTTTGCGGCCTATCAACCCCGCTCCGATGACTGCCAACGACATTTCGACCTCGCTGTTTTCTCGTGCTGTTGTTGCTGCACGCCGAGTCTAATTGAACAAGTGAATGCACTCGGGGACCGGTGTGTGCATCTTTCCTGAAGCCTTGTGTTCGACAATGTTGTCGACGGCCAATGCCCCCATGGCGCGGCGCGTTTCAATTGTGGCACTACCGATATGAGGTGTGACGACTACATTGGGCATCTCGCGTAAGGTTTTTGGGATATATGGTTCGTTTTCAAAGACATCCAATCCTGCTCCGCCAAGCGCACCACTGTTTAGCGCGGAGGCTAATGCTATTTCATCCACAACAGATCCACGACCGACATTGATCAAAACACCGTTCGCGCCCAAAGCGGCCATGACATCTGTGTTAACAATGTGGTGGGTCGATGCACCGCCAGGCGCTATACAGATCAGCACATCAACGTGCCGAGCCATTTCGGTCAGGGACGTAAAATACTGGTAGTCATTGTCCTGTATGCTACGGCCGCAGTAACTGATTTCCGCACCAAAGGGTGCCAGTTTGCGCGCCAAAGCTTTGCCGATGCGACCGAGGCCCAAAATGCCAATTTTTCGTCCGTCGGCGGAGCGTGTCAAAGGTAATCCACCTTGGGTTTCCCAGCGGCCGGCCTTGGCATGATTTGCCTGTGTCACAAATCCACGCATCACGCTGAGGTATAGCAACAAAGCGGTGGTGGCGACTTCCTCATCCAATACGCTCGGAGTGTGAGACACTGGGATCCCTCGTGCGTTGGTTTTGCCCGTATCGATTGCGTCATAACCAACCCCGTAAGAGCTAACTGCTTTGAGGTTGGGCACGCGGGAGAGAACCTCGGAGGGCAGCCCTAGATGCCCATCCGTTAGGATGTAGCGAATGTCCTCGCCATGCTCGTCCAGCCATGTTGGGACGTCTGGTAAATCGTGCTCGTAAACCACATCAAAAGCGCCACTCAGGCGTAGTTGCATTTCAGGTGTGGTGGAGCAAAGCACCATAAGGTCAGCCATAGTCGGTGTGTCCTCAGTGATTGTTACGTGGTGTGTGTTTGCGGGCGATATCGCGGTAGGTTGGGGCATCGCGCAGAGTCATTCCCCGATCAAACGGTTGCACCAGTTCGCGGAAGTACTGCTGCCAAGGCGATTGGCTTTCTGGCACGCTATACCCACCTTGCGCCATAAGGTCTGTGGCACGTTTTTGCAGCTCCTCCATATCCACCAACATGTCCGCCGTGCATTTATTTAGGTCAAATCGCACCCGGTCGCCGGTCTTCAAAAGCGCCAGCCCACCATTGTCAGCGGCTTCGGGGGAAGCGTTCAGAATGGAGGGCGAACCCGAGGTGCCAGATTGCCGACCATCTCCCACGCAGGGCAGTTCGCTTATGCCTTGTTTGAGAAGGTATGACGGCGCGCGCATGTTCACCACCTCCGCGCCACCGGGGTAGCCTTTTGGGCCTGCGCCACGCATAAAGAGAACACAGTTTTCATCAATATTTTCAGTCGGATCGTCAATGCGTTTGTAAAAGTCTTCAGGGCCGTCAAACACAATCGCCCGGCCTTCGAATGCATTTGGGTCATGTGGATTTGACAGGTATTTTTGGCGGAAACTTTCAGAGATAACGCTGGTCTTCATGATTGCGCTATCAAACAGGTTTCCACTTAGGTTGATGAAGCCTGCAGCAGCAACCAAAGGCTCCGCAACAGACTTGATCACCTTACGGTTCATCACATCAAGGTCTCGGCAATTGGTGGCGATTGTCTGGCCGTTGACGGTGACCGC
Organism: Shimia sp. NS0008-38b; assembly: GCF_040370365.1. Taxonomy (NCBI): domain Bacteria; kingdom Pseudomonadati; phylum Pseudomonadota; class Alphaproteobacteria; order Rhodobacterales; family Roseobacteraceae; genus Shimia; species Shimia sp. NS0008-38b. The sequence goes on from NZ_BAABWQ010000005.1 coordinate 70,062, forward strand.
GTCGGGGTGGGGCAAGAGATCGGCCTTAAGCAATTCAGACACAACGGCAGGGACGCCCCCTGCGCGGTGGTAGTCTTCGCCGAGATATTCGCCTGCGGGCTGCAGGTTCACCAAAAGCGGCACATCATGACCGATGTTTTGCCAGTCGTCATTGCTCAGCGGTACGTTGAGGTGGCGCGCGATGGCGTTGAGATGAATGGGCGCATTGGTGGAACCACCAATGGCAGAATTGATCGCAATAGCGTTTTCAAAAGCCTTGCGGGTCATGATGTCAGATGGGCGCAGATCCTCCCAAACCATGTCTACAATGCGCATACCAGTTTCGTAAGAAATTTGTCCGCGTTCGCGGTATGGGGCGGGAATTGCGGCGGAACCCGGGAGCTGCATGCCCAAAGCTTCAGCCAGTGAGTTCATTGTTGTGGCTGTGCCCATGGTGTTGCAGTAGCCCACAGACGGGGCGGAGGAGGCAACAATATCCGTAAATCCTTCATCATCAATTTCGCCTGCAGCGTGTAATTCGCGCGCTTTCCAGACAATGGTGCCAGAGCCAGTGCGCTCGCCGCGGAACCAGCCGTTCAACATGGGTCCAACCGAGAGCGCAATGGCGGGGATGTTGACCGTGGCGGCGGCCATCAAAAGGGCCGGGGTGGTTTTGTCGCATCCAATGTTTAACACAACGCCGTCAATGGGATACCCAAACAACGTCTCAACCAGAGACAAGTAGGCGAGATTGCGATCCAACATCGCCGTGGGCCGCTTGCCGGTCTCTTGAATGGGATGCACCGGGATCTCAATGACCGTACCACCGGCGGCAATCACCCCATCGCGCACGCGCTTTGTCAGTTCAATATGGTGGCGATTACAGGGGCTTAGGTCGCTGCCGGTTTGGGCAATGCCAATGATGGGTTTGCCACTTTGCAATTCTGCGCGAGTCAACCCATAGTTGAGGTACCGCTCCAGGTATAAAGCGGTCATTTCTTGATCTTCGGGGTCGTTGAACCATTTGCGCGACCGGAGTTGCTCTTTGGTAATCTTGGGCATTTGGTCCTCCTGACCGTGTCGGTATCGCGTCGGTATTCCGGTGGTAATGCGACGGTGGAAAATAGCACATTTGCGCCCATTTCGCAGGACGCTGTTAGCGCCTATAAACACCGAAATTTCTTGCCTGCGTCAATAAGTTAGTATGTTAGTTGGGTTCGCAAGCGCTTTCAGGGGAGAAAAAACGGGTGGAGAAAAATCCAAAAACCGCGTTGCTAGGGGTCGGCCTCATGGGGCGGCCAATGTCCGAAAATCTGGCTGCTGGGCAGGTGCCTTTGACGGTGTGGAACCGCAGCAGCGGTAAATGTGACGGGCTGCCGGACATCGGCGTGGAGGTTGCAAAAAGTGCGTGTGATGCCGTGCGCGGCGTTGCGGTGGTCATTAGTATGGTCGCGGATGGCGTCGCGAGCAGGGCATTGGCAGAAACATGCCTTGAAACCCTCGCGCCTGGTGCGGTTTGGATCGATATGTCCAGCACCAAGCCAAGTGACGCGCGAGACATCGCTGCGCTCTTGGCGACACGCGGCATCGCCTTTTTGGATGCGCCGGTGTCCGGCGGCACCAAAGGCGCAGAAGCCGGTACGCTGGCGATTATGGCGGGCGGTGACGCGGATACATTTGCGCAGGTCAAACCGATCCTTAGCCACATGGGGCGTCCGGTTTTGGTGGGCCCGGTCGGCGCCGGTCAGTTGGCGAAACTGGCGAACCAAGCGATTGTTGCCTGCACCATCGGAGCGGTCGCAGAGGCGACGCTATTGCTCACGCAAGGTGGTGCAGATGCGGCCGCGGTGCGCGACGCTCTTAGCGGGGGCTTTGCTGACAGCGTGATTTTGCAACAACACGGTACCCGTATGAGTGAGGGCAACTTTGTGCCCGGCGGTCTGTCGCGCTTGCAGGTCAAAGATTTGATAAATGTGGCAGATGAGGCTGAAAGTCTGTCATTGAGACTGCCAGTGACAGAGCAAATACTATTGCGGTTCAAACGTTACGTGGATGATATGGACGGCGGAGAGCGCGATCATGCTGGCCTCTACGAAGAACTCAAAGACCTCAATGGGCTATCGTCATGACACGCCTTCAGTCCAAAGCTTGCGCCTTGCGCTCTGGCTGACACTTGGCGGCGCTTTGCTTGGATCGATCAAGCTGCGTGCGAGGTGTTGTGTGATACGTTCACACACCAGCGTCTCATCTCGTGCGAGTGCGGCATCAATGATGCCCTGATGTTGTGCGACGTTTTCCGGCACAAATTGGAACAGCCGATCCGCAGTGATCAATTGTTGCCGAATGCGCTGGTAGACCTGATCATGAGATTGGATCAGCAGCGTCGACCCGCAGGCCTCAATCAACGTTCTGTGAAATTCCAGCTCAGCAGTTGTCCACATAATTAGGGTATTGCGGTCACTTTTTCCAAGATCAACATGTCGCTCAATGTGGCCAAGTTTGTGATGCGCGGCAGTCAGGCGTGCCTCCCACTCAAGGTCACCGAGTCGAATCGACAGGCAAGCTCCTTCACACTCAAGCAGGATGCGCATTTGTGTGAGTTCCTGTTGAAGTTGTGGGGAGTTCTTGGGAAGTCGAAAGCCCTTCTGATCTCGGAAATCCACCAGTCCCAACGTGTGCAATCGGAACAACGCTTCGCGGATCGCGCTAGCGGAGCAGCCAAATTCGGACGCCAGTGTCGAGGGCTTAAGTCTTTGCCCCGGCTCAAAATGTCCGTTTACAAGTTGGTCGCGCAGAAGGGCAAAATGATCCAAGAAGGTGTCTCCAAGCGCAAAAGTTACGGATGTTGTCCGACAAAAAAATTTCGTGATTACAATCAAATCTCGAAAATTCAAGAAATTCAACAATTTTGTTGCCTGAAATGACTCTTCGCCATAGTTTCGTCATACCAAAAACAACAACGGCTAACGTTGGGTCAAGTGTTTAGATCTAAGGGAGGAAAAGATCTATGAAAGCGACGAAACTGATGGCGGCGGCAGCTGCTTTGACCATCGGGGCAAGTGCCCTATCTGCTCAGACAACAACTTTGCGTATTCAAACCCATTTTTCACCAGAAACATTGTCCGGCCAATTGGCTGAGAAATACGTCAACGACGTGACAGAGATGTCCAATGGCGAGATTGCTATTGAGATGTTCTATTCGTCCTCGGTTGTGAAATCCGCGGAAACTTTTGATGCGGCGGCTACTGGTATTCTGGATTGCGACATGACCGGTGGTGCGTATCAAACCGGCAAGAACCCAGCGTTTCAGTTCACCGGCGATTTGATGGGTGGTTATACCAACCCTTACCAACAAATGGCCTGGCTTTTGCATGGGGACGGTCGCGCGGCGGTAAATGATCTCTACAATGCGCACAATATGGAGTTTGTCGGTTGGTGGATTCCAGGTCCGGAGTCGCTGGCATCAACACGTCCTATTCGTGGTGTGGAAGACTTCAAAGACTGGAAATTCCGCTCACCTCCTGGCATGGCAACGCTGGTGTTTAAGAACCTCGGTGCCTCACCCATTGTGATGGATTTCAACGAGATATTTACCGCACTGGAAACCGGCATCATCGATGGGGCTGACGCTGCAAACCTGACCAACAACATTGGTCTGGGTCTTTATGACATTGCGGAGCACACCAACTATCCGGGCTTCCACTCTATGCCAGCAGACCACCTTGCGTGCCGCAAAGACGCATGGGACGCGATGCCGGCCCATCACCGCAAGATCATGGAAGTGGCCATGGACAGCCTCGCACTGCACAATGCAACCATCAACGAGGTTAAAAACGCTCAGAACGCTAAAGTGCTGCGTGACAAAGGTGTTAACCTGTACGAATGGTCCCCGGAAGAGTTGGGCAAATTCCGCGCTGCTGTGAAAGCTGGTTGGGAAGAGTTTGCCACCACTCCGGAAGCCAAAGCACTGTTGGCGAGCCACGTTGAGTTCTTGGTGGGTATGGGTGCGATGTCGGCCGACTAATCTGACGCAACATCCCCTAGATTGGCGGCTGCTTCGGTGGCCGCCAATTTTCACCCACCCGGATGTGGCGCGATATGAAAATCACCAAGATCACCAGCCATATTTTGCAATATGACATGCCCGAGCGGCTTGGCTATTCGCAGCAGTATTATGACAAGCGGAGCGCTCACATTGTTGAGGTCGTGACCGCAGAAGGGGTGACCGGCTGGGGCGAGTGTTTTGGGCCGGGCAATGTAGCGATTGCCAATAAGGCGATTGTTGAAGGTGTGATCCAGCCAATGGTGCTGGGTATGGATCCGTTGGATCGAGATGTGATTTGGCACAAGGTTTACAATCTGCTGCGCGACCACGGCCAAAAAGGCATGCCGCTGCAAGCGCTGTCTGGTGTGGATATTGCGCTGTGGGATATTGCTGGCAAAGTTGCCGGGCTGCCGCTGAGCCAGATGATTGGCGGGCAGCATCGCAAGGACGTCACAGTCTACGGTTACGGTATGATGCTGCGACCGGAACCGTTTAAAAGCCTTCGTGGCCGATTTGTTGAGGAGGCCGCCGCGATCCGTGATGCTGGCTTTGTTGCCACAAAGATGAAAGTGGGGCTCGGCCCCAAAGAAGACATCGCCTTGGCCGCAGCTGTGCGAGAGGGGGTTGGGCCGACGTTCAAGTTTATGGCCGACGCCAATCATTGTTACACCACCAGTGACGCGCTCTACGTTGGGCGTGGATTGGAGGAGCTTGAGGCTTATTGGTTTGAAGAGCCGATAGCGCCGGAAGATTTGGATGGCTATCGCGAGCTGCGTACACAGTTGAAAATCAATATTTCCGGTGGAGAAGCGGAGTTTAACCGATGGGGGTGGCGCAGTCTGTTAGAGGCGCGTGCACTCGACATTGCGCAGCCCGAAGTCTGTGCGCTGGGCGGTATCAGCGAATACTTGCGCGTGTTGGCGTTGTGTCATGCGCATTTCACGCCTGTGATCAATCATGTGTGGGGGTCCGCAATTGCGGTCGCCACCAATTTGCATCTGCTGTCGGCGATGCCGCCGCTGCCCGGCGGGTTGCACCCGTGGGAACCGATGCTGGAATTTGACACCACCGACAACAAGTTCCGCGATGATTTGCTTCAAGAGCCGTTGAATATTCAGCAGCAAGTCAAAGAAAACAAAGGTCGGGTGACAATCCCGACGGGTGTGGGGTTAGGTGTGACGCCAGACCGCGCCTTTATCGAACACTACAAAGTTGCATAGCGGGGAGAGCGACGTGACGAAGACCGTAGGGACATCAAAAGCAATATCCACGGGCGCGCTCATTGAGTGGGTGCTTCCGATCGCCTTTTTGATCTGCGCAGGTTGGGCGGTGTGGCACACACCAGCCTACATCCTGAGTTTCATCCCCCCCGCAAACGAGAGCCTTTTTGAGCAGATGAGCCAGCTGCACTATCGCAAAGATGTGACGCCCGATATGAAAGGACTGTTTGGCGGTCGCGCTGATGTGCTTGATTGGCTCGCTTTGATCTTGATGCCAGTTGTGTTTGTGCTCGGCACCCGGACGGTGCGCCACCACGCAATCGAATTTCCGCATTGGCGCCGCATCGATCGCATCGCGCTGTTTGTCGGCCGGATCACCATGATGCTGATCATCTCCATGACGTTGGTGATGCTGTATGAGGTGTTTTTGCGCTACGCGATTGAGGCGCCAACGCTTTGGGCCAACGAGCTTACGCTTTGGTTTGCGGGCTATGTGTTTTTGTTTTCCGGTTTCTACGGCATGCAACAGCGCGGCCACATCCGCATTTTCCTGCTTTATGATGCTGTGCCACGGTGGCTTCAGCGCACATTCGATGTGATCAGCGCGAGCCTGATTGTAGTGTTCGCGTTTTTCCTGATTTTTGGCAGCTACAAGCAGGTGTTTGTGGTGAAATTCTACAAATGGGAAATGTTTGGCACCGCCTTTGATCCGCCGATCCCGGCAACGGTGCAGCCGATGATCCTAATCATCGTGGCGCTGATTGCGGCACAATCAGTGATCAATGTGATTTCGGATTGGAATCTGGAACCAGAGGTGCACACAGCCGCCGATGACATCGACAAAGAAGAACTTGAAGCCCTGAAAAAGAGCGTGGGAACAAACTGATGGACGTAGGCACTATTTCTCTCATTCTGGTCTTTGGATTGATCACGCTATTGGCCATAGGTATGCCGCTGGGCTTTGCTTCAGCGGTGCTGGCGCTTGTTGTTTTGGTGCTAAAATTTGAGCCCAATGTTATTTTGGCGCCTTGGACATTTGGGGAAGGGCTGTTGACGGGGCGTCCGGGCACCGGACCGCTTTACCTTTTGACCCAGAAGATATTCGATCTTTTGACCGAATATGTGCTCATTTCCGTGCCGCTGTTCATATTTATGGCCGCATTGCTGGAGCGGTCAGGCATCGCCAAACAAATGTACACCTCGCTTGATTTTTGGCTGAGCCGGGTGCGTGGCGGCGTGGCGATTGTGACGTCACTTATGGCGGTCATTATGGCGGCAATGTCCGGGATTATCGGGGGCGAAGTGGTTCTGTTGGGTCTGATTGCGTTGCCGCAAATGCTGCGACTTGGGTACAATCAAAATCTTGCGATCGGCACCATTTGTGCCTCCGGCTCGCTGGGCACAATGATCCCGCCTTCGATTGTTTTGATTATCTATGGCCTCATCACAGAGACGTCGATCAAAGCGCTATTCACAGGCGCGTTTGTGCCGGGTTTCATGCTGGCCAGTTTCATCATTTTATACATTGTGATCCGCACACAGTTGCGCCCTCAGGATGCGCCGCTTCCCGAGCCGCAACCTGGTGACCCCACCGGGGTTCAAAAGCTTGGAATGTTCGGTGCCTTTTTGTGCATTTTGGCCTCTGGGTTTGGCACATTGCTGTTCCTGCGGGCGGTGTATTTCACCCTGACGGGCATTAACGCAAATCCTGACCTTGTTGAGGACCCGATTGGCCTTGGCATGAGCTATCACATGCTGCCTCTGGCGATTTTTGCGGCGGGAGCCGCAGCTGTGGCATTTTTCATATTTGGGCGAGAGCGCAGTCGATTGGGCTGGGAACACGGCAAAGGTTTGGTGCCGCCGTTTACGGTCATTGGCGTGGTCTTGGGCTCGATTTATGGCGGTATCACAGGCATCACCGAAGCGGCCGGTATGGGCGCGCTGGCGGTGTTCATCATTGCGGTGCTGAGAGGTGAAGCCTCGGTTGCGTTGGTGTGGGACAGTTTGTTGCGCACGCTACGCTCGACGGGAACCATCATCTGGGTGACCGTTGGCGCGGCTGCTCTGGCGGGTGCGTATACCTTGGCGGGGGGGCCAAACTATATCGCGAACCTGATTGTGGGTAGTGAAATGCCCACCATGTTGGTGCTTTTGACGATGATGCTGATCTTGTTGTTCATGGGCGCATTTATGGATTGGGTTGGCATCGTGTTGTTGATCATTCCAGTGTTCCTTCCAATTGTGCAACGTTTGCCGATTGAGGAAATCGGCTTCATCGGACAGCTTGCACCGCACCACGTGTCGATTTGGTTTGGGGTGTTGTTCTGTATGAACATGCAGGTCAGTTTCCTATCGCCTCCCTTTGGGCCAGCGGCGTTCTATTTGAAATCAGTTGCGCCGCCACACATTTCGCTGACCGATATCTTTAAGGGGTTTTTGCCGTTTATTGGGGTGCAAATTCTGGCGCTGGCGGTGCTGTTGATTTGGCCAAATATCGTGACAGTCTTGTTGTAACAAAACCGGAGCTTTTGGGCGTGCATCGGATGTGATGTGTTCGCCCGTTGAGAAGGAAGAGACAAATGAGCAAACCCAAAATTGGATTTATTGGCATCGGGCTTATGGGCAGTGCTATGGTGCATCGCTTGCTCGCTACGGGCTATGAGGTGACGATTGTTGCCAATCGCTCTCGACCATTGGTGGACAAAGCTGTTGCCGCAGGTGCCGTTGAAGTCGGCAGCGCAAAAGAGCTGGCCGCGTGCAGCGACATTGTGATGATGTGCATGAGCACCAGCGATCAGGTTGAAACCCGCATGCGCGGCGATGACGGCGTACTGGCGGGGCTTCCAGCTGGAGCGGTTGTGATTGATTTTGGCACGTCGCTGCCCGCGTCGACCAAGGCGCTGGGCGCGGAGACTGCTGCCGTGGGTGGCACGTACCTTGATGCGCCGCTGGGGCGCACACCTCAGCAGGCGATAGATGGGCTGCTCAATATCATGGCAGCGGGTGACAAAGAGGCATTTGACCGGGTGAAACCCGTGCTCGATGATCTGGGGGAAAACGTCTTTCATTTGGGTGCATTGGGCGCAGGACACACCACCAAGCTGATCAACAATTTTTTTGCTCAGAACATCGTCAATGCACTGTCGGAGTCTTTTGCCATGGCCGATAAAGCGGGTCTGAGCCGTCAGGATCTCTACAACGTGATCTCCGCAGGACCGCTGCACTCTGGCATGATGGATTTTTTGTCGGTCTATGCGTTGGAAGGCGACCCCTCTAAGCTGCAGTTTTCCATAAAAAACGCGTCCAAAGATGTTGGCTATTACGTTCAGATGACCAAAGACGCCGGCGTCAAAACCTTGATGGGGGACAACACTTTGGCGGCGCTTGAAGGGGCGAACGCCGCTGGCATGGGGGAGCAGTTGGTGCCGGAAATCCTTGAGTACTATATCGACCAATTCAAGGATGGGTGACCCAAAACAACGCGCAGGCGACCTGAGCACGATCACCGTCGCGGTGTTTATGATGTTGGCAGCCAACGTGTTGTTTTCCATGACGGACACATCAACCAAATGGTTGCTTGCCGGGGGATATGCCGCGTTGCAATTGGCGTTCTTGCGCTATGCAGTTCAATTCGCGATCACCAGTGTCGACGTGGCGCGGCGCGGCCCACAGCGTTTGCGTCTACCAGCGAAAGTTTGGGCGGTTTTGTTTTTACGGGCGAGCCTGTTGGTGGGGTCGACAATTGTGAATTTCGTGGCGCTCAAATTCCTGTCTCTGACAATGACCTCAGCGATCATGTTTTCCTCGCCCATTTTTGTGTGCCTGTTGTCAGGACCTTTGTTGGGCGAACAGGTGGGCGCGAAGCGCTGGGCGTTTGTTGGTTTGGGTTTTGTTGGCGTTTTGGTTGTGATCCGGCCGTTTGGCCAAGACATAGAGTGGGCGGCCGTGATGATGTTGCTCCCGGCCATTGGACTGGCGCTGTATTCAATTTTGACCCGCAAGCTGGCCAAAGACGTGGACGCGGCAACCATGCAATTTGCCCTTGGTTTGCTGGGCACGCTTGTGTTGGCACCCTTGGCGATGACCGTTTGGATCGCGCCGTCCCGCCCGCTTGATTGGGTCTTCATGGGCGCGATTGGCGTCTGCGCTTGGGCAGGGCATGAGCTCCTAATACGGGCACACAAACGGGCTGAAGCCAGTTTTTTGATGCCGTTTTCGTATAGCTATTTGGTGTTTATGGCGCTGGCCAGCGTATTGGTTTTTCATGATGTGCCGGATTTCGCGACGCTGTTGGGGGCCGTTTTGATCACGGCCTCAGGCATCCTGATCTGGCACCACAGCCGCAGTGCGAAAGCCTAAACAAAGTGCCCTAACGTGTGCGTTTGTTCAGATGCCCACGAACGTTTTGACAACTTGCTCCCATGCGGCGTTCAGGTGATTGCGCAACGCAGCCTCAGCAGCGTCGGCATCTCGTGCTAAAATGGCGTCAAAAATCGCTTGATGGGCTTCAAAGTTGGCCTGATTGCGATCGGGCAAACGAGGCATTTGTGACCATTGGGGGGCGAGCCAGCTGGTGTAGGCCTTGTGGATCGCTGGTAGCACTGGATTGTTTGAGATCTGATAGATCACGTTGTGGAACGCTATGTCAGTTTGATAAAACTCTTCGCTGTTGTGAATCGCCTCTTTGTTGATGGCCAATGCTGTGCGCAGGGCAACAATGTCATCCTTGTCGGCGCTCTCTGCGGCTTGGCGTACAAGCGCCGCTTCGATGATGATGCGGGTATCAAACAGATTTTTGACGCCTCCTGGTTCGTGCAAGAGGTGCTCAACGATGCTTTCAACAGCGGTGAAGGCTGCATCGATGCCGGGTTTGCGCACAACAGGTCGATAGCGCGGCCGTGCCTCGACCAGGCCGCGATTGGAGAGCGCCAGAACCGCCTCGCGAACAACGGTGCGACTGATGCCAAACTCTTCGATCAGGCTGCGTTCTGATGGCAATGGTTGTCCATCGACAAGGTCGCCGCTTTGAATTCTTGCCGCCAATTGGTCGGCTACCAAATCGGACGCTCGTTGCTTCTTTTCAGTGCTGGGCACGGGGTGTGCTCCTTTGTCTTGTTCTCTTCTGGAGTGGCTGCGTGTCAGGTCCGATTCACAAGCGGCCCATTATCATGTCTGCGCAGCGGTCGCCAAGCATCATCGCAGGAGCCTGCGTGTTGCCTGCGTTTATGTCAGGCATCGCGGAGAGATCTGAGACCCGTAAGTTGTCCACGCCGCGCACGCGCAGGCGGGGATCCAAAACGGCCATCGGATCGCGGTCATGGCCCATTTTTGCGGTTCCGGCTGGGTGGTAGTTGGTTTTGACAAAGCGGCGGCAGTGATCGCGCAATGCCGAGTCGGATCGCGCATCTGGCGCGGGCAGCATCACCTTGTCGACATGAGCGGCAAGCGGCGCGTTTTCAAACGCCTGCAAAAAGAACTTTTGTCCGGCAACCATGGTGTCCAGATCGCCGTCGTCTTTGAGTAAGTTAGGCGAAACGGCTGGCATCTCTGTGGGGTCCGCGGAGGTCAGGCGGACCGTTCCTCGGGATTTTGGTTTGACAACAACTGTGGTCACAGTCAGCCCATAGCCGTCTTCGACCAAGTGTTGCGTGTCACGATCCACGTAGACAATCGGCACACAAAACGCCTGAACAGATGGCGGGCTGTCTGGATCAGATGGATTGACAAATGCGCCGGCTTCGACCCCGGCGGAGGTCACGGGGCCGCTGCCGAAAAGTTTGAATTGCAAGCCATTTTTGATCATGCGCCACCCGTCACCTTGTTTGTAGTACCCTGCTCGACCTTTGATGCGCGCCGTGATTGGAACTTCTGGATGATCCACGAGGTTTTCACCAACACCAGGAAGATCGATGTGGGTGGTGATGCCATGCTCGGCCAAATGCGCTGCTGGTCCGATCCCGGAAAGCATCAGGATTTTAGGTGTGATGAGCGCGCCGGCGGAGAGGATGACCTCTTTTTGGACGGATACCTCATGTACATCGCCCTTGGCGTCGCGATAACGCACAGCTGCAACGCGATTATCTTCCAAAACCAATTTGTCGACTTCGGATTTCAAGCGCACCACAAGATTGGGATTGTCTTGTTGCGGGGTAATGTAGGCATAGGCGCTGGAAGAGCGCCGTCCATTTCGGTTCATGAATTGATAAAAGCCAACGCCGCGTTGGGTGCCATTGTTGAAGTCGGATGAAAACGGCTCACCCAGTCCCTGAACCGATTGAACGAATAGACGTGACAGCGAGTCAATGTGGCCGGGATCGGAGACTTTCAAAGCGCCGCCAACTCCGTGGTGTTCGTTGTGCAAGCGGTTGTTGTCTTCCATGGCGCGAAAATGTGGCAGTACGGCATTCCAGTCCCAATGCACCGTGTCGTTGCAGCCGCGCAATGTGTCCTGCCAGCTGTCGTAGTCAGCGGGTCTTCCCCGCATATAGACCTGCGCATTCACGGACGAGCCGCCGCCAAGCACGTGGCCTTGCGGTATATCGTGCACACGCCCATCGAGATGCGCCTGCGGCGTGGTCTTATGGTAGCGCATGAATTTTGTGCCTTTGATCATCTTGAAGATGCCCGGTGGCATGTCCAAAAGCGGATGCTTATTAGAGTATCCTGCCTCCAGTAACAGAACCTTGCCTTGCGAGCCGCGCAGTTCAGCGGCGAGCCGGCCAGCGACAACGCAGCCCGAAGCGCCTCCGCCCACAACAATATAATCAAAGGTTTCGTTCATTTCGTTCACTTTCGGTGGCGGTGGTCCACTGTTGAGTGTGCTCGTGAGGAGTCGGTGCCTTCATTATAATCATACCAAATGTTTTTGAAAGTAGAATAAAAGAAGGCTGTCAGGTGGCCATTTGGGCGTGAAGTTCCATTTTTTAATATATTGGTTGACAGAAAATTGGAATCAGATCAAACCTAAGATCAACTTTGGTCATACCAAAATGGATAAGCTGTGTTTAACTTCGATCTCGCTGGAACATCCCCTATTTCCGCCCACATGTTTGTTGACGGCATCTGGCATGCCGGTTTTGGATCAGAGGTTAGTCATGTCCTCAATCCCGCCACAGAAGGTGTCATTGCCATCACGCCACGCGGAACTGTGGAGGATGCAAGAGCCGCACTTGAGGCGGCACGACGGGCTCAGATTTCTTGGTGCAAGGTGCCGCCGGTTGAACGTGGCAGGGTGGTGCGTAAGCTTGGCGAATTGGTTCTCGCGCGGCGTGCAGATTTTGCCCAACTTATCACTGCAGAGCAGGGCAAGCCTCTGGATCAGGCGCTGGGTGAGGTGGGGGCGACGGCAGAGTTTTTGTTTTATGCCGCCGAAAATGCCCGGCGGATCGAAGGCGACATTTTGGCCTCCGACAATCCAAATGAAGAAGTCCACATCCGCCGCTTTCCATATGGCGTTGTGGTGGGTTTGACCGCTTGGAACTACCCCGCCGCGCTGACGGCCAGAAAACTTGGGCCTGCTTTGGTCGCGGGCAACGCTTTTGTGCTTTTGGGACACGAAATCACACCGCTGTCAGGTTTGTTCTTGGCGGCGCTCTCTCAAGAGGCGGGTCTTCCAAACGGCCTCTTCAATGTGGTGACCGGGAAGGGGCCAGAAATCGGCCGTGCCTTGGTAGAGGATCCAATCACCGCGATGATCACGATGACCGGTAGCACCCGCGCTGGTCAGGAAATCTTTCGCTCCGCTGCTGATGGAATAAAAGTTCTTCGTTTGGAGCTTGGCGGAAAAGCTCCGTTCATCGTGATGGAAGACGCGGATATTGATGCGGCAGTCGCGGCTGCGGTTGTAGCGCGATACACCAATTGCGGGCAAATCTGTACCTGCAACGAGCGCATGTATTTACATCGCGATATTGCAGATGAATTCCTAGAAAAGTTTGTCACGCAATCCGCCGCGCTCACCATTGGTGATCCCACGCAATCGCCGGACATGGGCCCAAAAGTCAGCCGCGAAGAAGTGCAAAAGGTCGCGAGGCTGGTCGATGACGCTGTGGCGCAGGGCGCGGACGTGCTTCTTCAGGGGGGGGCCTTAAGCGACGGCGACTTTGCCAAGGGATTTTGGTATGCGCCAACGGTTTTGGAGGTGCCCAACAATGCCTCCCCTATCATGAGGAATGAGGTCTTTGGGCCTGTTGTTCCAGCTTTGCGCGTGGATGATTTTGATCATGCGCTCGCGCTTGCGAACGACACGTCATTCGGGCTCTCAGCCTATGTATTCACCCAAAATCACCGCCGCATCATGCAGACGCCCTATGCGCTGAAATTCGGCGAAATCTATCTTAACCGGGCCAATGGCGAGCAGGTGCACGCGTTCCACAATGGCTGGGGCCAATCGGGCCTTGGGGGGGAAGATGGAAAACATGGTTTCGACGGGTACCTGCGAAAGCAGAGCCTGTACGTCAACTGGGCTTAAAGCCCGGATCACATGCGGCCACGAGGAGAGGGTCGCCGTTCAACTGGAGGAAAACTTATGAAACGTCGTATTTTGCTTGGTTCTGCTATGGCCATTGGATTGGGTTTCGGCGCCACGCTGACATCCGCCGAAACACCGCCGTTGGCTGTGAAAGACACCTACAAGGTTGGCTTCTCTCAAATGGAGAGCAACAACCCTTGGCGGATTGCGGAAACCAAATCGTTCCATGATACTGCGGAAAGCTGTGGCTGGGAGCTCATCGCAACTGATGCCGCAGGTTCTGCCGCCAAACAGGTCGCTGATGTGGACAGCATGATTGCCCAAGGCATCGACGTGCTGTTCCTACCGCCACGCGAAGAAAAGCCGCTGATCCCTGCGGTGATGAAAGCGCACGCGGCTGGCATCCCAACGTTCTTGGTGGACCGGTCTGTTGATCCCAATGTCGCCAAAGCCGGCGAACACTTCGTGGCCTTCTTGGGGTCTGATTTCATCGAGCAAGGCCAGCGTGCAGCGGATTGGCTAATCGCGAACTTTGATGGCGATAAGGGCGTGATTGTGGAGCTAGAAGGCACCACGGGTTCTTCTCCTGCGAATGATCGTAAAAAGGGTTTTGATGATCAGATTTTGACCGATGATCGCTTTGAAATTGTGGCGTCCCAAACCGGTGATTTTGCGCGGGATCTTGGCCGTCAGGTCATGGAAACGCTGCTGCAGGCTCACCCCGATGTGAATGTGGTTTATGCACACAACGACGAGATGGCGATTGGCGCGATTCAAGCGTTGGAGCTGGCTGGTCGCAAGCCCGGCGTTGATGTGACCATCGTGTCCATTGATGGAACTCGGGATGCGTTGCAGGCGATCATTGACGGCAAGATGGGCGTCACCGTGGAAAGCTCGCCCTTCTTTGGCCCGCTCGCTTGCGACGTGATGAAGCGCTACGCGGCTGGCGAAGAGATCCCCGGTTGGGTCAAAGTTGAGGACCGTGTCTTCACCATCGACAATGCCGTCGATCATATCGACGAAGCCTACTAAACACTCCCTGTGCCAAAAGGGGCGGTCCGCCGCCCTTTTTGGACATCTGCATCAAGGTAGGTCCACATGACCCATTTGATCGAAATGTCTGGTATTTGCAAAGCATTTGCCGGTGTGATCGCTCTTCAAGACGCGAGCCTTCACGTTCAGCCAGGCGAAGTACATGCCATCATCGGCCAGAACGGCGCCGGTAAATCTACGCTGATCAAGATTCTCACAGGTGTTTATCGCAAGGACGGTGGACGTGTGATGATTGGCGGTCAGCAGACCAAAATCAGCACCCCGCGCGAGGCGCAAGATGCTGGTATCGCGACCATTTACCAAGAGCTCAGCCTGGTGCCGCTGCGCAGCGTCACTGAGAACGTAATGATGGGCTATGAGCCACGCACCCGCTTTGGCATGATTGATTGGAGTGCCGCTCATCTTAAAACGCAGGAAATTCTGTTGCGTTTTGGCGTTGATATCGATGTGCGTGCGCAGCTTGGCACCTATTCAACCGCCATTCAGCAGCTGGTTGCCATTGCCAGGGCGGTGTCAATGAAAGCGCAGTTGGTGATTATGGATGAGGCCACATCCTCGCTGGATGATCAGGAAATCGACATCTTATTTGGTGTGGTGCGCGAGTTAAAAAAGGAAGGGGTGGCCGTCCTGTATATCTCTCACTTCCTAGACGAGTTGTATCAGATTTGCGACCGCGTGACAATTATGCGGGATGGTCAAACGGTGGGACAGCACGTGATCGCTGAGACCACTAAGTTGGGTCTGATCTCCGAAATGTTGGGCCGTGACCCCGAAGAGATCGAAGCCGCAGGTATGACAGCTCTTGGGGGGCAGAAAGCACAACCGGGTGAGGTGTTGCTCGAAGCCGAGGGCATCGCCACGAAACATGGCCTAAAAAATGTCTCTATGTCGGTGCGCAAAGGTGAAATTGTTGGTTTGGGTGGCCTGCTTGGCTCGGGCCGCACAGAGGCGGCGCGCGTGCTTTTCGGGCTGGATGATCTCACAAATGGTAAGATCAGCTACAAAACTGGGCCGGATCGGCTCAACACACCTGCGCAGGCCATCGAGGCCGGGGTGGGGTTTCTCACGGAGGACCGAAAAAGAGAAGGCATCATTCCGCACATGTCCGTCCGCGAGAACATGACGCTTGCGCTTTTGCCGCGTCTCAAAAAAATGGGCCGGGTTGATCGCAAGCGGGAAACCGAGCTGGTGGAACGTTTCATCACCTCTCTGGGGATCAAAACCGCCGGTATGGAACAACCCATTCGCGAGTTGTCCGGCGGCAATCAACAAAAAGTGCTGTTGGCGCGCTGGTTGGCGTTAGACCCCAAAATTTTGATTTTGGACGAACCAACGCGCGGCGTGGATGTTGGCGCAAAGTTCGAGATCCAATCGATCATTCGAGACTATGTCGAAAAAGGCCTCGGTGTGTTGCTGATCAGCTCTGAGTTCGAGGAACTTGTCGAAGGCGCTGACCGCATTGTGGTGCTGCAAGACGGCTACTCGGTCACCGAGTTGCAAAACCCGGGCGTGACCGAAGAAAGCTTGATCGCAGCCATCGCGCACCATCATGAGAAAGGCGCGTCATGAGTGCAGAAAACAAACCAATGTCATCAACGCAGGGCGACGGTCTGCGGCGGCTCTCCTTTGATTGGAAGCGGATTAGCAAGAACGGCGGCGCCTTGGCGCTACTCGTGATTTTGGCGTTCAATATTTTGGTGACACCGAACTTTTTACATCCGCAAACCCTGTTTGTGAACATATCCCAGGTCGCCACCATTGCCATTGTGGCGGTTGGAATGACTCTCGTGATTGCCACCGGTGGTATTGATCTCAGTGTTGGCGCAGTCATGGCGTTGGCTGGAGCCTTAGCGCCCTTGATCTTCACCTCGCCGTTTGCCCAAGCAAACCCAGAACTGGGTCTTGCGTTGGCGATTGTCGTGCCGGTGTTGGTCGCACTGGTCTGCGGTGTGTTCAATGGCTTCATGGTGAGTTACCTCAATGTGCAACCAATTGTGGCAACGCTGATTTTCTTTATTTCCGGGCGCGGCATTGCGCTGGTACTTACCAATGGCAATCTTCAAACCTTCACCCATCCGGGGTTCAGTTACTTGGGCACCGGCAAGGTTCTTGGGTTCCCATTTCAGGGCTATCTGGTTGTGGTTATCGCCATCATTGTGTGGTGGCTAGTCAACCATTCCGTGTTTGGCCGTCAATTGTTGGCAGTGGGCGGCAATGAGAAAGCCGCGAAGCTTTCTGGCGTTCCCGTCAAGCGCGTCAAAATCGGGGCCTATGTGATTTGTGCCGGGTTGTCTGGCATAGCGGGCCTGATTGTGGTGGCGATCAACTCTGCCTCTGATGCGGCACGGATCGGCAACCTCATGGAGCTTGATGCAATTGCTGCTGCGGTGGTTGGTGGCACGCTGTTGCAGGGTGGAAAGGCCCCAATCTTTGGCGCCATTCTTGGTGCCGTGATCATCCAACTGGTGAAATACACACTATTGGCCAATGGCGTGGCAGATGAGGTCGCGCTGATCGCGAAGGCCGGCATCATCATTATGGCCGTCTACGTGCAACAGGCACGCAAGGAGTAATCGCGATGCTAGACACAACTGCTTTTGACCTGCGCCGGTATCTGCAGGGCAACACTCACACAATTGGGGTCTGGATCACGTTGATCGTGCTCATTTTATTTGGCCTGATGCGCTATGATAACTTTGGCGGCGCCTACAATATTTCTTCATTTCTGAACTACAATGCCATGTTCATCGTGATCGCTGTTGGAATGTGTTTTGTCATTCTGACGGGCGGCATTGATTTATCGGTTGGCTCGGTCGCAGCATTTACATCGGTTGTGGCCGCCTATCTGTCGCCTTATGGCATTCAGGTTGCCTTGCCCGGGGCGGTGGCGGCTGGGCTCGCCATTGGTGCGATCAATGCCTTTTTTGTGGTCGCCATGCGCATTCCACCCTTCATCGCCACGCTGGCGACGATGTTGGGTGCCAAGGGCGGCGCATTGGTGATCTCTGGCGCGCAAACCATCTCAATCGACTGGGGGTCCAATTTCACCAAGCTGGGGATGGAGAAAGCCTTTGGGGTCTTGCCGTGGACCATAGTGATTACGGCGATTATGGTGGTAGGGCTTTGGATTGTTTTGGAAAAAACGTCGCTGGGGCGCACGGTTTTGGCTGTGGGAGGCGGCGAAGACGCCAGCACAATGATGGGCCTGAGCGTGATCAAAGCCAAAGTGTTTGTCTATGTGCTCAGCGGAGGCTGTGCCGGAATGGCTGGGCTATTTTTGGCATCCGGTTTTGGCGCGGGGCAGCCGCTTGAAGGCGTGGGGTGGGAGCTTTCTGCGATCGCCTCCGTTGTGGTAGGTGGCACGCTTTTGACCGGCGGCTTGGGGTCTGTACCGGCCACTGTGGCGGGCGCACTTTTGCTTGGCCTTGTGTTCAATATTCTTAACTTTGAAAACGGCCGTGGGGTGATTAGTCTCAGTGCTTATTGGCAGATGGTGATCCGCGGCGCGTTTTTGTTTGTGGTGATTGTCTTCCAAAGCCGCGTTGCCGCCAGCGGCAAAAAGGGAGTTGTGTGATATGTCTAGAGTTTCCAAAGTCCGGGTGCGTCTTTTTGATGTGCCTTTGGAAGAAGTGCTGACGGACGCCAAACACGGGGATCACACGCATTTTGAGTTGATCACGGTGGCTGTTGTGCTGGCGGACGGTCGGGAGGGAACCGGTTACACTTACACGGGTGGCAAAGGCGGACGCGCCATTGCGGCGATGATCGAACATGACTTGGCGCCGTTTTTGATTGGGCAAGAGGCCACGGATGTCGAGGCACTGTATGATGCTATGCAGTGGCATGTGCACTATGTGGCGCGCGGAGGGATTGCGTCGTTTGCGATCTCCGCCGTGGATATCGCGCTGTGGGATCTGCGCTGCAAGGCATCCGATCAGCCGCTTTGGAAGCTGGCAGGTGGCTGCAGTGACCGGTGCCGGGCCTATGCGGGTGGCATTGATCTGAACTTCCCACTTCCGAAATTGCTGCGGTCGATTCAAGGGTATCTGGATGAAGGTTTTAACGGGGTGAAAATCAAGATTGGCCAACCGACTCTGGAAGAAGATGTGGCGCGCGTGAAGGCCGTGCGTGAGCTGATTGGGCCGGACATCACTTTTATGGTGGATGCCAATTATTCGATGACAGTGGAGGAGGCGATTATAGCCTCCAAAGCCTTTGAGCCCTATGATTTGACTTGGTTTGAAGAACCTACTATCCCAGACAACTATAAAGGTTTTGGTGTCATTGCGGATGCAACCAACATCCCTCTGGCAATGGGGGAAAATCTACACACGATCCATGAGTTTGAATACGCAGTTGCGGAAGCTAAACTTGGTTTTTTGCAACCTGACGCTTCCAACTGTGGTGGGATCACCGGTTGGTTGCAGGTTGCAAAACTAGCTGCGGCGCATGGTCTGCCGGTCTGCTCACATGGGATGCAGGAATTGCATGTCAGTTTGGTGAGCGCGCAAAGCAACGCTGGTTGGATCGAGGTGCATTCTTTCCCGATCGATCAATACACCACCCGCCCGCTTGTGGTCGAAGACCACAAGGCTGTGGCCTCTAGCGAACCCGGCATTGGCGTGACTTTTGACTGGGATAAACTACATCAAGCACATAAGGAAATGCACCCATGAGTGTTGAGATCACCGCCGCTTTTTACCGTGGCAACAAGACCTTTGAGGTGAAGCAGATAGAGGCATCTCCGCCGGGGCCCGGTGAGGTTCAGATAAAGGTTGCCTATTGCGGAATTTGCGGCACGGACCTGCATGCCTATCATGGCAACATGGATGGGCGCGTTGGGTTTGCGCGTATTCTGGGCCATGAAATGTCAGGCACGGTTGCCGCGGTGGGCGAGGGCGTGGAGGGCTGGGCAAACGGCCAGCCAGTTGTGGTGCGCCCGCTTGATCCCGGTGCGCCCAATCCGGCGACTGAGCGGGGACATCACCACATCAGCCATAACCTCAAATTCATCGGTCTGGACAGCGACGGCGCCTTTCAGGAGCTTTGGAATGTGCCTGCCTTCACCTTGCATGCGTTGCCTGAAACCCTGCGTCTGGATCATGCTGCACTGATCGAACCTGTGGCGGTGGCTTGCCACGACGTGCGGCTCTCTGGGCTTGAGCCGGGCGAGGATGTGGTCGTGATTGGCGGAGGCCCCATTGGCATTCTGGTGGCCATGGTGGCACGGGATGCAGGTGGCAAGGTGGTGATTTCGGAGGTCAATCCGCACCGGTTGGGTATTGCGCAGAAGCTCGGCTTTGACACCGTTAATCCGCTGGAACAGGATCTCAAAGCAGAGATCGACGCGCGGACGGGCAACAAAGGGGCGGATGTGGTCTTTGAGGTCTCCGGCACACAGCCGGGCGTGGATGCCATGACGCAAGTGGCCGCAACCCGTGGGCGGATTGTGATGGTCGCCATTCACGCCACGAAACCGGCTATTGATCTGTTTCAGTTCTTCTGGCGTGAGCTCCAGCTCATCGGCGCGCGCGTTTATGAGCCGGAAGACTACGAGAAAGCGATCCAAGTGGTGGCTTCTGGTGGCGTGGATGCGGCGACGGTCATCACAGATGTCAGCCCGCTGTCTGACATCCAATCGGCGTTTGAAGCGCTGGATAGCAGCCCGACCGCCATGAAAAGCCTTATCAAAGTAGGGGCAGACGCATGAGCGTGCTGAACACATTTGACCTATCTGGCAAAACTGCGCTGGTGACCGGCTGTAAACGTGGCATTGGGCGGGGCATGGCTGAGGCGCTTGCGCAAGCAGGGGCTGACATCATCGGCGTGAGTGCCTCGTTGGAGCATGAGGGCAGCGCAGTGGGGCAGGCTGTACAGGCTTTGGGTCGGCGCTTTAAAGCCTATCAATGTGACTTCTCTGATCGTGCGGCGGTCAGGGCCTTCTGCGCCCAGTTGGAAACGGATGGCATCACACCCGATATCCTGATCAACAATGCTGGTACGATCAAACGCAAACCTGCAGCAGAGCATGACGACGAGCTTTGGGATGAGGTCATTGAGGTGAATCTGTCGGCGCAGTTTGTGTTAAGCCGTGAGATCGGCCGCCAAATGGTGGCGCGCGGCAGCGGCAAGATCATCTTCACCGCGTCCTTGTTGACGTTCCAAGGTGGCATCACGGTGCCCGGGTACGCGGCGTCCAAAGGGGGCATTGGCCAGTTGACCAAAGCGTTGGCCAACGAATGGGCGGGCAAGGGGCTCAACGTGAACGCCATTGCGCCGGGCTATATTGCTACCGATAACACGCAGGCGCTGCAGGACGACGCTGACCGCTCTAAGTCCATTCTCGAGCGCATTCCTCAAGGCCGATGGGGCACGCCACAAGATTTTGCTGGACCTGCCGTCTTTCTGGCGTCAGATGCCGCCAATTACGTCAACGGCGAAGTGCTCGTCGTCGACGGTGGATGGATGGGACGATAGAGAAAAACGCCAAAACAAAGTAAAGGCGTGATCGGCGCCTTTCCTTTGCAGCTGCCTTTGGCCTTGTGGGGATACCTGGAGGCTACCATTGTGTGAGGACTGTCTTGGCGCATTAAATTTGGCGCATTCCAGAATCGAAAATCCATATCTTTGACGAGATATTCAATGCCCTCGATACCAAGGTTCGGACGATCGGCAACATGATACACTGTCACGTCGAGCACAGGTTGGCGTGAGAAGATAGCTGATGTGCGCCGTTGGCTGTAACAAGATCTGACTGTGGTGCCGCGCATTATTGGGTTGTAACGCGCACTGTGTTTCGGTCACACGTTATGCAACCTTTGACTTGGCGAAGGTCAGGACCGGATGACCGATGTGCTCAGCGCTATTTCGATGCAAAGCCACCTGAAAAATTGGCTCAATGACGCTGGCTACCAAGACTTCCTCTGGCGATCCAAATGCGGCCAACGTGCCGCCATCTAAAACCGCCACACGGTCGCAGGCGAAAGCATGGTTAAGATCGTGCAGCGCAAGCACCACTGTAGCGTCTTGATGTTTGATCCAATCAATGATCGCAATTTGGTGGCGGATGTCCAAATGGTTGGTGGGTTCATCCAGTAGGAAGACTTCAGGCGTCTGTGACAACACACGTGCGATGTGTACCCGTTGTTTTTCTCCTCCTGAAAGCGCGTTGAAGAATTTGTGTCCGTCATCGCTTATCGCCATTTCGCGCATGGCTTTTTCGACAATCTGTTGGTCACGATGACCAAACGGTGCCGCAAAAGACAGCCAAGGCGTGCGGCCTAATTTGACGGCCTCCATCACCTGTATCGCATCAGTGGTGCCGGCTTCTTGCGTGACAAATCCTAGGCGTTGCGCAAGTTTGCGCGGTGAGAGTTTGTCGACCCTTTCACCGTCTATGGTGACCGCGCCTCGCTCGATAGGAAGCAGCCCGGCTATTGCCCGCAAGAGTGTCGATTTGCCGGACCCGTTTGGTCCGATCAGTGCCAATGATTGCCCTGACTCGATGGTGAATGAAACATCTCGCAGGATGGGTTTGCCCTGAATGGTTTTGGAGACATTATCAACCTGAATGTGCACGGGAGCTCCTGACCAGAATGACAGCAAAGGTGGGCGCGCCAACTAAGGCGGTCACCACCCCAATTGGGAGCGTCTGCCCGGGAATGAGAACCCGCGCGCCAATGTCGGCAAGGATCAAGAATATGCCGCCAGCCAGCGCCGTGGCAGGTATCAACCGTACATGACGTACTCCCACCAAAAAGCGCATAGCATGCGGCACAACAAGACCAACAAACCCGATGGCACCTGTGAGTGAGACCATCACGGCGGTGAGCAAAGCGGTGACACTGAGCAAGACGGCCATCACCAAGCCGGTGCGGATGCCCATTGTTTGCGCGGCCTCACGACCAAAGGTCATGGCGTCCAACGCGCGAAAATGGGCAAAGATCACTCCGGCGCCGGCCAAAGCAATCGGGACCGCCAAGTAGACATCGGGCCAGCGACTTCCGGAAAGGTTCCCCATCATCCAGAACATGATCCCGCGCGCCTGATTTGCATCAGCAGATTTGGCAATGATAAGTGCGGTAAGGGCGTGAAAGAGTTGAGCACCGGCCACGCCAGCGAGCAACAGGGCAAGGCTGGATGTCGCTGTCCCAGAGTTCCCGCGCGCTAGGCGGGCCAGCCAAGCGACAAAGCCAAAGGCCAGCATTGCGCCAATAAAAGCCCCACCGGAGAGCGTCAGTGCACCTGCGCCGAACCCAAGGATGGCCACAGCGACGGCACCGGTGGAGGCCCCGGCAGAAAGGCCAAGAATATAGGGATCTGAGAGCGGGTTGCGCAGGAGCGCCTGCAACACAACGCCGCTCAGTGCCAAAGACATTCCGCAGGCCATGGCAACGATGGCACGTGGGAGACGGTAGCTCCACAGGATACCATGATCGATTGGATTGACCTTCGGGGCCATAAATCCAAACTCAAATCTCAAGACATTCCAAATGACGTCTAGGGGAATTCGAGTTTCCCCGACCACCAGAGCAAAGCCAAGGGCGGCAACCATGGTTGCCACCCCAATTGTGAGTGAGACGACGGGGCTGAGCCCGCCGAGTGTTTTTGTCGTCACTGAGTCGCTGCCTGCTGTTCCATGATGTTGGCCAGAAGTTCGAGACCAGAGATCGTACGGATTGTTGAGTCCATGGCGTGGGCGTCCAGTACAATCACACGGCCTGCTTTCACAGCGTCCATGTGGCTGGCCACTGGATCTGTTTGCAGAAACTCTTGTTTGACCTCAATGGCATCGGCGGGAAACTTGCGACGCTGCAGATCAGCAAGAACGATGTAGGTCGGGTCGGCTTTGGCAATCGTTTCCCAGCCAACGGTTGGCCATTCTTCACTGGACTGCACCACGTTTTCGATGCCCAGTTGTTTCATCATAAAGCCCGGTGCGCCTTTTTCGCCAGCCACATAG
Organism: Shimia sp. NS0008-38b; assembly: GCF_040370365.1. NCBI lineage: Bacteria > Pseudomonadati > Pseudomonadota > Alphaproteobacteria > Rhodobacterales > Roseobacteraceae > Shimia > Shimia sp. NS0008-38b. The sequence goes on from NZ_BAABWQ010000005.1 coordinate 93,791, forward strand.
GGATCGGCGTCCATCTTGGCGCTGGAAAACCAGAAAAGCGCGGAGGTGTCTTGAAGGCCCAGTGCTTTGGCGCGGTCGATTGCTGCCACCTCGCGCGTCTTCAGCTCAGCCACTGCTGTCTGACCTTTTTCGGGCACACCAAAGATTTGCGACAGCTCAATAAGGCCACGGTAGATCACTTCGGTAGAGATGAGCTCTTCGCGGGTGCCGTCCACTCCAACACTGTTGTCTTTGCCAACACAATCTGCGGGCCAGATGTAAGTCGGCACAGACAGATCATGGAATTGCTCGCGGGTACCGACAGAGCCTTTTGGCCCCACATACCATTCGTATTGGCTGGTCACGAGGCCCGGATGTTTGTTAACAACGGCTTCAAAGCTCGGCGTGTTGTCCGCGAGCCGCTCGACCTTTGCGTTCACTTCCGCGAACTGGGGCAGAACATCCGTGAACCAGACAGCGGTCCCGGCCAGCTTGTCTCCTAAACCCAAAAAATACAGCGCCTCAGAGGTGGCTTGCCCAATGCTGACCACACTTGCCGGTGGCGCCTCGAAGGTGATTTCGTGACCGCAGTTTTCAATGGTCAGTGGGAAATCCTGTGCCATTGCAGCACCTGCGGAAAGCGCAGAAAGCGCCAGGCCAAAAGAGAATCTATTCATAGTACCAAAGTCACCCTGTCGTTTGAGGTTCAAGCCGTATGGCAGTCGCTTGCTATTTGAATATATACGATATGTTATAACGTATCATATTGACAAGATGAAATTCGGGTCACCCCGGCAGTTTCCGTGTCCGCTCCACTGCCGCAATCACTGCGCCACCAAGTACCAAGGGCAATGCGACGAAAAATGCAGTTGATAAGGACTGCCCAAAAATCATGAGGTCTGCGAGGACAAGCCATATCAGGGCAATGTACTCAAAGGGCGCAAGGCGCGTCGCTTGCGCAAAACGGAAGGCCAATGTCATTGCGATATGAGCACACCCGCCCAAAATCCCAGCAGCGGCCAGCAAAGCAAAGGTTTTCGGATCGGGTATCACCCACCCAAAATGCAGCGTCCCCAAACCGGCGCCGGCAGTGGCAACCGCAAACCAAAATGCGATTCCACCGACGCTATCTGTGCGTGTCAAAATTCGTGTCACGATCAAAGAGAGAGCTGTCAGGATTGCGGTTGTGACGCCAAGCGCCATACCGATGAGCCTTTGCTCTTCACCGATTTGATCTTGCAGGTAGATGGATGACAGCTCTGGCCAAACTAACACAAAAACACCGGCGAGACCCAACAAGAGTCCACCGGCCCTATAGATTGTCAATCTTTCACCGAGCAGCGCGACAGCAATTACAGCTAGCAACACCGGCGCGATGTAGGAAAGCAAAGTGGCCTCCGCAGCGGAGAGCCGTGTGATCGCAGCAAAAGATGTAAAGGTGGCCATTGCGCCAAACACTGATCGTGCCACATGCAACCATGGCCGTTGCGAGCGCAGACCAGATGGAAAGTCCTGTCTTAACCACAAAAACGCAACCAGCGGGACCAATGCAATAGCCGACCTAAAGAAAACGATTTCACCCAATGGAACGGCGACACTGACGAGTTTCACTGTGACAATCATGGTTGCAAAGAAAAAGCCAGACAATACGCGCAGCAGAATTCCAACGTGATCTTGATGCAAATGGGCCATTTGTAGCGCTCGCTTTTGACAAAACGCGGACACTAAGGACTGGCGTTTGAAGTGTGTTATAGTATTACACTTGCTAAAGTGTGCCTAGCGGAGTTTCAAGACGCTGGAGCCGCCACTGCCTTCAATCGAAGTCGTTGCCAAAACGGTGTAAAAGCAAAGGTTCTAAATCATGATCGAGATACGCCGCTTCACGGACGAGAATATTGCGGATCGAAATGCTCTTTTCGATCTCATAGATCGTGTACAGCGTGGAGTTCCCTACAATGACACAGACGGTTCAATGTCGGCCGCAGATTGGGCTCCAAAGGCGCTTGACGACTCCAGTCTCATTCTTTTGGCGATGGAGGGATCAGAGGTTCTGGGTTACTGCTTCGGTCAGCCCTATCAGTCTTATGAAGGGTTTTTGAGTTCTGCGTCGGAATACGGTGTCCAACCGAATAGTTGCCTTTATTTGTCGGAGTTCGGAGTGGATGAACGCGTCAGGAAACGAGGCGTTGGAACGAAACTTATCAACGCGCTATTGGCGGAGACAAAAGGCAACCATGAGAGCATCTTGGTTCGAACTATGTTGCATGTGTTCGGCACACACTCGGAAAATCCTGCGATCCAATTCTACAAAAAGGCGGGCTTTGATCTGGTTCTAAGTGGCGAGGAAATTCTGATTGAGAAGGCCGGCCGCTTTGCCGAAAGGCCGCGCATATTTTTGAGATGGCGCGACATATGATGGCTATGAAGGCCGGGACTTGAAGTAAAGTTGGCCCAACTATGGGCATTTGATCCTCAAGTGTTACGGCACGCTTCAAGGTGTGTCGGACCAGTTCGTGTTTGTATACGGCGCTAGTGCACCTTCGGCTTGGGAGCCTGAGTGAGATGGTTCCGCATTCTCTACGGTCACACAGCGTCGCTTTGCTGGCTCATATGCGGGATGCTCTATGGCCCGCGGGAGTTGGTGTAGCTGACATGCCTCTGGGTCGGCGTGGGGCTCTTAAATCCGGTAACGGTGTACCTTCGCATCGCTCAATGTATATCCGATTTCGGCAAGATCGGTGGTCGTTGCGGCGGTGCCAAACGTTCCGGTCACTTCCACCGGATCAAAGAGATCGGTCATCGCATACGGGCTCTTTGCCGTCACAAGAATCAACTGATTGGCCGGGGGCGGTGGGACATGAATACAGGCGCCAACAAAGGGGGCTAGGATAAATTCGGTGACACCGGATGGCCTAAAATCCAGAGGGACGACGAAGCCGGGTAGACGAACGGTCTGGCCATTAAACTCCTCGGTGACTCCGCCCGCAGCGGCTTGCTCGAACCCCGTTGAAAGCTGGCCATGTTGGACCACGCCGATTCCACGCAGTTGCTCCATTAGTTTGCCAGTATCGCCTGCTGGGATCAGGTCGGACCAATCCAACTCTACCAAGTTGCTTGCAAAGAGCGGTGTCGACAGAGACGCCAAACTTGTGGAACCTACGTTTGCTAGAAACCTGCGACGTGTGATCATTTTGAGCCCGTTTCCAATGTATTTAAGACCGCATCTGCATTCCGTCTGCGAGTGAGATGAAATAGCCCCGCATAGCAGGAACCAGGCTCACTGTCGTGCCGGCTATCACCACTGATACCAAAACCAGATACTCGCGGGCCGTCGGCCATGTGATGTCCAAGTATAGACCAAATGTTGCATCAATGTAGCCTCGTGCAATAAACAATCCCGTGTAGAGCAGTGCCACACCCAACAGAACCGCCAGCAGGCTTATCAAAGCCGCTTCGGCCGTCAGCAAAAGAAAAATGCTCCACGGGCGCGCGCCAATCGCGCGCAGCAGCGCCATTTCCCGTCGACGTTCATTCAGGCCGGAGAAGATCATCGCGACCATGCCCAAGAGTGCTGTGATCACAACCATCGCCGACACGCCTATCAACGCGGTTTCTGCCACGCCGATGAGACTCCACAACTCGCTCAGGGCCACACCAGGTAAGATCGCTAGGAGCGGCTCTTCGGGGTATTCGTTCACCCATCTCTGAAGTCCAAAAATCCTCAGGCGGGAGGTCACTCCCACCAGCGCAGCAGTGATTGCCTTTGGGGTCAATTCCATTTCGCGCACTTCTTGGGCGCTGATGGTATTCTGGGATCGGCCACCACCTTGCCAGTCAATGTGAATGGCTTCGATGGCCTCAAGGCTGACAAACACTGTGCGATCTAGTGGGGTGCCTGTTTTTTCCAGCACGCCGGTAACCGTGAAAGGTTTGTCATCATGTTCGGTAAAAGAGGCAATCCCATGTGCGACGACAATCTCTGAGCCGGGCTGGTAGCTCAGTTCCACCGCGACATCAGCTCCGACAACCGCATCAAACAGATCGGTGAAGGGTTGTCCCTCAGCGAACTCAACACCGCGCCCTTCACGATATCTATAGCGATCAAAGAATGCGGTTGTGGTACCCAAAACACGAAAGCCGCGGTGGCTGTCGCCCAATGAGAGCGGAACACTCCACTCGACGTCATCTCGCGCCGCGATATCCTGATAACTTTGCCACGTGACATTGTTGGTGGCGCTGCCAACATGGAACACCGAATAGAGCAAAAGCTGCACACTGCCGGAGCGTGCACCAACAATCAGATCGGTGCCAGAAATTGTGTTTGCGAAGCTGGCCTTTGCTCCCGTCCGCACCTTTTCCACCCCCAGAAACAGAGCGACTGACAAGGCGATTGCAAAAACCGTGAGGCTGAATGTTACGACCCGGCTCAGCAAAGACTTGTAGGCAAGGCTGAGTAGGATCATGCTGCGCCTCGAGTGATTTCGGCAACGTCGGTCAATTCTAGACTGCGGTCAAACTGAGAGGCCAATCGACTATCATGTGAAACCATGACCAGAGTTGCACCGACTTGCTCGGTTTGTGTCATCAGTAGCGAAATAAAGTCCTTCTGCGCGGAAGCGTCCAGTGAGGAGGTGGGTTCATCTGCAACGATCAACCGCGGCTTACCGATCAGGGCGCGCGCCGCAGCGACCCTTTGCTGCTGCCCGATGCTGAGTTCGGTTGTGTCGGCTTGCACCACCAGCGCTTCCGAAAGGCCGAGCGCAGCGGTGAGCCTTAACGCTTCTTTACGTGGATCGCTTAGCCGCCTTCGGCGGGGTGGCGAAAAGGCAAGCGGCAGCAGGATGTTTTCAAGCGGTGACACATAGGGCAAAAGATTGAACATCTGAAATATGACACCAATGTTCTCGGCCCGAAATCGGTCTCGTTGTGAGGCAGGCAATTGCCCAAGATCCACACCATCGACAGAGACCGATCCCCTGTCCGGACAGTTAATACCGCAAATTAGGCTCAGCAGCGTGGATTTTCCACTGCCGCTCTCTCCAAGAAGAAAAACCCGCTCGCCCGCGGGTATTTCTAGGCGGGAAATGGAAAGCGAAAAATTGGCTTTTCCCCGCCAGGTGAATGCCGCATCTTTGATGTCAATTGCGGCACTCATTAGGGTACTAGGCCTTTCGGATCAGTTCAATTCAATGGTTGTTTCTGTCCGCGATGCTTCAACTTTCTTGGCGCCATCATCGGTTACAACCTGCACGTCCAACTCTTCCGCATTTTCAAAGACATTAAAATAGCTGAGATCGATCTTTGTCAGTTTTGAGGCATCTTCACACACGAAAGCGTATTCCGCGTGAAACTCGGAGTGGGTCTCGTTGTCGTCGTGATCGGCATGGTCTTCGTGATCATGGTCATCATGGTCATGTTCGTCTTTGTGATCGTCATGCGCCTCATCGTGTTCATCATGCGTGTCGTGATGCTGCTCATCACCATGTAGCTCCGCCGCGGCGCTGCTCACCAAACATCCAGCTGCTTTGGGCAGCGCAAAGAGCGCAGTAGGGTCTTTAAGCTGCGTAAGCTTGGCGTCGACCGCTGCCTTATCTGCATCAGTTTGCGCGACATGCTCAAAACCGACAATGTCAAACCCGGGCACCTCAAGTTCAATTAGAAGAACGTTGTCATCAACTGCAATGTTGAGTGCACCGTGGCCATGCTCATGCGACTGCAGCTCGCGCTTTTCTTCAGCTGTGAGTGGCAAAGCAACGCAAATGAGCGAGCTGCAAAGAAGCGTGGCTTTGAGTTTCATGACTGTTTCTCCGATATAAAAAGGTGTGGATCGTTGTTGTTTTCGCTATGTTATTACATTTCAAGTCGTGAAGCTCAAGATGGCTAATGAGATGGCAAAGAAAGAGTTCAGCACAAATCCGCTGTTTTCTCTCACCTAAGTACCGAAAACGAGGCAAGCAGCGGAGATGGCATCCTTCGAGTATTTCACCCAATTTCAGGCCGTCGTCATTGGAGCGCTGTCGCAGCGAAGCGCAAACTAGTGGACCGATGCGGAGGTAGTGGAGTGCAAACAGCTCTCTCAAAGACCGAGCGTTGTGCGCTGGACGCGCAAGGGTTTGGGTAGACTTCGTAGGCGATGAAATATCGTACTAGATCTAAAGCAGCGGGGGAAGCTGCGCTCGGTGACTGATGGGGGAATTGGCCTCAGCCCGACCTTCAGGCCGACACGGCTGATGTTGGGGGCCACAGACGTTCATACCAGAGTCAAAGCTCTCTGTAGCTGATCGAAAAGTGTTCCGCTTTACAGTTGATACAAATCCACTTGGCGGTTGGGCGCGCACAGGGGTGGGCTAAAATTTTCCAATGCGATCAACGTCTGAATTGTGAATCCAACCGTGATGGGTGGTCCGAACTACTCACGACATTTTCGCAGTACACTCCGCAATCAAGTGTGGCGATTCCGGTCATGGGGTGTTTTCAGTGAACCAATTGTGCTTGTCAGCTTTTATTGCCTCTATTTGGATTAGAATGCGCGCTAAGTGTTCTGTCATTTCCCGCTCGACCGCATCTGTATCGTTCGACCTGATGGCATTGAAAATCTTGATATGGTCATCCAATGCTAATTTTTGTGAGGCGGAGTCCAAGGTGAGCATGCGTACGCGGTCCATGTGTGCCTTGTTCTCATGGATCAGATTCCACACATAGCCGACACCAGATTGCTCGCAGATTTCTCGATGAAAAGCATCATCCAAGGCGTGGAATCTGTCCCTGTCTTTGGCGGAGATCGCGTCTTTTTGTTCTTCGATAAGTGCGGCGAGTTCCGCAAGTCCCTCTGGACCTAATGTTTCAGCGGCTGTTCTGGAGGTTTTCACCTCTAGCGCGGTGCGAATGAACCGTGCTCGCAACACCGCGCTCTCCGAAATTAGGCTTACAGTTGTGCTACTTTGCGGGCGAATGAACAAAAATCCAAGCTTTGCAAGACGTTTGAATGCTTCGCGAACAGGCTGCCGCGAGACACCCATTTGTTTGGCGACTTCAGCCTCCGAAATTTTGGTGCCGGGGGGGAGTTTTAGCGAGAGAATTCGCTGACTAAGCGCATCAAAAATCTGGTCGGCAACGCTTGGCGTTGTGGCCTGCCGAATGACCGGCAGTGGCAAATGGTTGTCGTTTTTCTCAGGTGCGTTTGCCACAGAATTTTTCGTCCTCAGTGTCGCTTTACTTAAAGGACAATACATTTTTCTAGGAAAGTCGCAACTGGGTTATTAGTTGACAAGGCGATTCTGTAATCCTAGGATATCAGTTGAGATCAGACACCCGCTGTGGTGCTGGATGGATGTGTGAATGCAGGAGAAGCAATGGCTTTGCTGGACGAAAACCGCCTATTTCCGACCGACCCGACGGTAAGGAATTTGGCAAAGGCGCTCTACAAGAGTGTCGCGCAGCTGCCCATTGTCAGCCCTCATGGACATACAGATCCGCGCTGGTTTGCCGAGAATGAAAACTTCGATAATCCAACTGATTTGTTTGTAACGCCGGATCACTATGTTTTCCGAATGCTGCATTCGCAAGGTATCGACTTAAATGCGCTGGGTGTGCCGCGAGTCGATGGGGTTGCTGTCGAGCAAGACAAAAGAAAAACTTGGCAGCTGTTCGCCGAGAACTTTTATCTCTTTCGGGGAACGCCCTCTAGCCTTTGGGTCAATCACGCGTTTCAAGAGGTGTTCGGGATAACCAAACATTTGTCGGCAGAAACGGCCGATGAAATCTACGATCAGATAGCCTCCAGCCTAAGCGAAGATGCCTTTCGTCCGCGCGCCTTGTTTAGCCGGTTCAATATTGAAGCAATTTCGACGACTGAAAGCGCGATTGATGACCTGCGCTGGCATAAAATGATCCGTGATAGTGGCTGGGACGGGAAAGTTGTAACCGCCTATCGTCCTGATGCAGTTGTTGACCCTGAGTTTGAGGGTTTTGCCGACAACGTTCAAATCATGGGTGAAATGACCGGCGAGGATACCACTACCTGGGCGGGATATATTGCGGCACATCGTAAGAGGCGCGCGTTTTTCAAGACCTTTGGTGCGACATCTAGTGATCACGGACACCCAACTGCACGCACAGAAAATCTATCACAAACAGAAGCCGCTGCATTGTTTTCGAAGGCTTTGCAGGGGCAGTGCAGCGCCGAAGAGGCAGACCGTTTTCGCGCTCATATGCTGACCGAAATGGCGAAGATGAGCTTGGATGATGGGCTAGTTCTCCAAATCCATCCCGGTTCGTTTCGCAACCACTCAGCAGAGATCGCAGCACAGTTTGGGCGTGACAAGGGGTGTGATATCCCGACGCGCACTGACTATGTCACTGCTTTGCGTCCCCTTTTGAACGCGGTTGGTCGAAGATCCGATTTGACAATTATTGTCTTCACGCTGGATGAGACCAGTTATTCGCGTGAACTGGCGCCGCTAGCTGGCGTTTACCCCGCACTGAAACTCGGACCCCCTTGGTGGTTCCATGACAGCTATGAAGGCATGCTGAGGTTTCGCGAAATGGCGACGGAAACCGCGGGTTTTTACAACACCGTCGGCTTCAATGACGACACACGCGCCTTTTGTTCAATTCCGGCGCGCCATGATGTGGCCCGCCGTGTGGATAGCACATTTCTTGCAACGCTGGTCGCCACAGGGCGGCTGCGTGAGGATGAGGCATTCGAGGTCGCACAAGACCTTGCATATCGGCTTGCTAAACAAGCCTATCGGCTCTGAGAGCCATTTCCAGGGAGGAAAACAATGACTTACGTTAAAACTATAGGTGCGGCTCTATTGGCCAGTGTTGCGATGGCGTCAGCTGCCGTTGCATCTTGCGAGATCACGCTGCGCTCGTCTGACACCCATCCAGATGGATACCCGACTGTTGCGGCAGTGAACGCAATGGGCGACATGTTGAAAGAGCGTTCGGAAGGTCGGTTGTGTATCGAAGTGTTCCACTCGGCTCAATTGGGTGAAGAGAAAGATACCATCGAGCAGACGCAGTTTGGTGTGATCGATATGAACCGGGTCTCTTTGGGGCCATTCAACAACATCATCGAAGAAACCCAAGTTCCGTCTTTGCCCTATATCTTCCGTTCAGTTGAGCACATGAACAAAGTCATGGACGGCCCAGTAGGTCAGCAAATTCTGGACGCATTCAGCGACCATGATCTGGTGGGTTTGGCGTTTTATGACGGTGGCTCGCGCAGCTTCTACAACTCTGAAAAGCCAATCACTTCCATTGAAGATCTGGCTGGCATGAAATTCCGCGTGATGCAGTCGGATATGTTTGTGGACATGGTTAGCGCGCTAGGTGCTAACGCCACGCCAATGCCATACGGAGAAGTGTATTCGTCCATCCAAACAGGTGTTATTGATGGCGCTGAAAACAACTGGCCGTCCTATGACAGTTCGGGACACTTTGAAGTCGCCAAATATTACACCCTAGATCAGCATTTGATTGTACCAGAAGTGCTGGTAATGGCGAAGGCATCGTTTGATAAACTCAGTGCCGAAGATCAGGCATTGGTTCGCCAAGCTGCACGTGACTCTGTTCCGGTTATGCGTGAACTTTGGATAGCACGTGAACAGACTTCCGAAGCTCGTGTGCGTGAGGCTGGTGTAGAAATCATCACCGACATCGACAAGACGCCGTTCATCGAGGCCATGGTGCCTGTCTATGAAAAGTACGTCACCTCACCGGTTCTTCAACAGATGGTCGCGGATATCCAAGCCACCAAATAACACGTTGGGGCCTGCACTTTTAGGTGCAGGCCACTTTTTGCTCGATCAAGGATGTGCGCGTGAAAGACACAATGAAATCAGTGGCCCTTACCACCGGTCTGCTGGCCCGGGTGGCACTTTGGGTGGCAGGTGTGGGGTTGGTCGCAATGACAGCTCTGATCGCGGCTCAGGTCTTCTGGCGCTATATTTTGAATGACAGCATCGTCTGGACCGAGCCTGCCTCGGTGATGATTATGGGCTGGTTCATCTTTTTGGGTGCCGCTGTCGGTATCCGCGAAGGATATCATCTGTCCTTTGATGTGATGCTTTATCTTGTACCCGAAAAGGCCAAACTGGTCCTTTATTCGATCTCTGATCTGGCCGTCACTGGATTTGGGATTGGCATGGTTTGGTTTGGTTGGAAATTGGCAGTTAAAACCGCCGGAAATATGCTGCCAAGCCTTGGCATCTCTGGTGCCTTTGACTTTGCCCCTCTGGTTGCCGGAGGGATTCTAGTGGTTCTGTTTTCGGTGGAACGCGTGGCCCGTAGAGCTGCGGGATTGCCAACCGCCCGGTTCGGCGAAGACGTAGCGGAGCCTCAATGATGGAACTGTATGTCTTATTCGGAACTTTCGTATTTCTGCTCCTGATCGGCACCCCGGTAGCCTTTTGCCTGGGCGTCTCCAGCTTTGCAACAATTGCATATTTGGGCCTGCCGCCAGTGGTGGTTTTCCAGCGGTTGAATTCTGGCGTCTCGGTTTTTGCCTTAATGGCAATTCCCTTCTTTATTTTCGCCGGTGACTTGATGGTCCGGGGTGATATCGCCCGCCGGCTGGTCGCCTTGGCAGGCGCGTTTGTGGGCCACTTGCGGGGCGGCCTCGGTCAAGTAAATGTGTTGTCATCAGTGATGTTTGGTGGCGTGTCTGGGTCGGCCGCAGCCGATGCGAGCGCGGTGGGTGGCCTAATGGTGCCACAAATGAAAGAGCGCGGCTACGACGTTGACTACGCTGTTAACATCACCGTCGTCAGCTCGATTATCGCGCTGATGCTGCCCCCGTCGCACAACATGATCATCTATTCTATTGCTGCAGGAGGACGCATCTCAATTGCTGACCTGTTTACTGCAGGTATCGTGCCCGGTTTCCTTTTGGCGCTGGCGTTGATGGTCGCGGCATGGTGGGTGGCAAAGCGCAAAGGCTACCCCATCCAAAAGTTTCAGGGATTTCGCATGATCGGAACGCTTTTCGTGTCTGCGGCTCCGGGTTTGGTGCTTGTCGCTATTATTTTTGGTGGCGTGCGGTCGGGCATCTTTACCGCCTCGGAATCGTCCAATATCGCGGTCGTTTATGCCCTCCTGGTGACTTTTTTTGTATACCGGAGCCTGAGCTGGAACGATTTTGTAGAGGCCACGCTGGCGGCCGTGCGAACCACCGCGATGGTATTGCTGGTCATTGGATGTGCTGCGGCATTTGGGTGGTTGTTGGCCTATACGAAGGTCCCAGCTTCAATGGTTGCAATGTTGAAAGGCGTCTCTGACAACCCGATCATCATCCTGTTGCTCCTCAACGTGGTTCTTTTGTTGCTGGGCACCTTTATGGATATGTCGCCGCTGATCGTCATCACCACACCGATTTTCTTGCCAGTGGCAACGGCCTTTGGCGTCGACCCTGTGCATTTCGGGGTCATTTTGATCCTCAATCTTGGCATTGGCCTTTGCACGCCGCCCGTTGGCGCGGTGCTGTTTGTTGGCTGTGCCGTGGGTCGAATTCCGGTCTGGGACGCGGTGCGTTCGATCTGGCCATTCTATGGAGCGGCTTTCGGCACTCTGATGCTTGTTACTTACATTCCGGCGCTGTCGCTTTGGCTGCCGTCGTTGTTTCACTGAGGGAACCAATGGAATATCCAATCAAGTCCACAGGGCCAGGCGTGACGCGTCAAGTTCTGGCGGAAAATTCAGATCTCATGCTGGTCGCATTTAGATTTGAGACAGGTGCCAAAGGTGACCTGCATAACCACCCACACGTGCAGGCAACCTATGTTGAATCTGGGCGCTTTGCTTTCTTTGTTGAAGGCACTGAGCACGATTTGGGAACTGGGGACAGTTTGATAATCCCGTCCCAAGCCAACCATAGCTGCGTCTGTCTTGAGGCCGGCACTTTGATTGACACATTCACGCCGCGCCGCGCTGATTTTCTCTAACTCGAAAGACACAAATATGCTTAAGAGCCAAACTCGATACGCCATCGACCCTGCCACCGCCAAGACTCTAGACACGGATCAGCTTCGGGATCATTTCCATGTCGGCGGATTGTTCGCTGAGGGAGAGATCAACCTTGTTTACAGTCATTATGACAGGTTGATTCTGGGATCAGCTGTGCCGAAAAACGGCGCTTTGACGCTGGATCACATGCCAGAAACTGGTACCGCCTCTTTCTTAGAGCGGCGCGAACTTGGTGTCCTCAATATCGGTGAAACAGGCACCATCAGCGTGGGCGGTGAAGACCATACGATTGAGCGTGGAGAAGTGCTTTACATCGGTATGGGTGCCGGTCCGGTGACGTTTTCGGGGGCCGGACGTTTCTACTTGTTGTCTGCACCGGCCCATCGCAAATGTCCCACCAGGTTGATCAAGTTGGCCGATGCGAAACGGGTCGAACTTGGTGCTCGCGAAACAGCGAACGAGCGCGTTATTTTGCAGTTCTTGCATCCCGAAATTGCCGACACCTGTCAGCTTGTAATGGGATGTACACAGTTTGCCGAGGGGTCAGTCTGGAACACGATGCCGGCCCATCTGCATGATCGCCGGATGGAAGCGTACCTGTATTTTGATGTTGGCACAGATCAACGGGTTTTCCACATAATGGGCGAGCCTGATCAAACCCGACACATTGTAATGGCAAACGAAGAGGCGGTAATCTCACCGCCTTGGTCGGTGCATTGCGGGGCTGGCACCGGATCTTATACGTTTTGCTGGGCGATGGCAGGCGACAACGTTGATTTTACAGACATGGATATGGTTGCCATGGGGGATTTACGGTGAACAACCCATTCTCTCTTTCAGGACGTCGCGCGCTCGTGACTGGGGCAAACACAGGTATTGGGCAGGCGATTGCCATTGGTCTCGCGCAAGCAGGTGCCTACGTTATCTGCGCAGGCCGCAGACCATCTGATGATACATTGCGCGAAATCGAAAATTTGGGTGGTGGCGCCGAAAACCTTAGCGTGGACTTCGGGGACCCTATGATTGGGCAAACCTTGTTCGCAGACCAAGAGATCGACATTCTGATCAACAACGCCGGAGTTATCCGACGCAATGACTCGGTCGATTTTACCGAAGACGACTGGGACGCAGTGATGGATGTGAACCTGAAGTCTTTGTTTTTCACCACGCAAGCTTTCGCCAATGAAATTTTGGCTCGCGACGGCAAGGGAGCGGTTGTGAATGTCGCGTCCCTGTTGTCGTTTCAGGGGGGAATCCGTGTTCCGTCATACACCGCATCCAAACATGGCGTGGCAGGGTTGACCAAACTGTTGGCCAATGAATGGGCTGCAAAAGGCATCAACGTCAACGCTGTGGCCCCTGGCTACATCGAAACCAACAACACCCAAGCCCTACGCGATGATCCAGCCCGCAATCAGTCAATTCTTGACCGAATTCCCGCTGGGCGTTGGGGAAGCCCATCGGATATTGCTGGTGCGGCAGTCTACCTTTGTACGCCAGCCGCGTCTTATGTGCATGGAGCAGTGCTAAACGTAGATGGAGGATGGCTTGCCAGATAGAGCTGTGAAATCTGGCCCAGCTACGGGAATTGTGCATTTGGGTTTAGGTGCATTTTTTCGGGCCTTTGGATGCGTTTACGTTGCTGACGCAATGAAAGAGTCAGGTGGCGATTGGGGTATTGTTGGCGTCTCATTGCGCAGTCCAAATACGCGTGATGCACTGCGCCCACAGAACTGGACTTATACAGCCGTTACACTGGCAGAGGACAGCGCAGTGCCGCGCAAGATAGATGTTCTCAACGATGTATTGGTGGCAACGGAGGACCCAAAGGCTGTCCTGGATGCTATGGTTGATCCAGCAGTCAAAATTGTGTCGCTGACGGTCACAGAGAAGGGCTATTGCCACAATCCGGCAACCGGGATGTTAAATCCAGACCATCCCGATGTGCAGCATGATTTGACCCATGATGTGCCGGTATCTGCTATCGGATTTCTGATGCGGGCGCTGCAAATTCGCCGCGCAGCTGGAACCGCGCCCTTCACAGTACTGAGCTGCGACAACCTGCCCGAAAACGGGCGTGTTGTTCGCGGTGTGGTCCTAGAGATGGCGCGTCAGATTGATCCCGGTTTGGCGGATTGGATTGCAGCCGAAGGTCGTTTCCCCTGCACAATGGTAGATCGTATCACGCCAGCCACGACCCAAGATGATATCAGCCATGTTGCGGCACTTACAGGAACGGCTGACGCCGCTCCTGTAATGCATGAACCGTTCTCTCAGTGGGCGATAGAAGATGATTTCGTAGGAGGGGAGCGCCCCGATTTTGCGGCAGCTGGTGCAGAATTGTTGGCGGATGTCACCGCTCATGAGCACATGAAGCTAAGAATGCTGAACGGGACACATTCCGCGTTGGCCTATACAGGCTATTTGGCAGGGTATGAGACGATTGATCAGACAATTGCTGATCCGGTTTTTACCGCCTATGCCCGCGCTTTATGGAAAGAGATAATTCCTGCTGTGATACCGCCTGTGGGCGTCAGTCTTGAGACCTATGCTGGTGAGTTGCTCGCGCGCTATGCCAACCCTGCCATTAGACACAGTACTTGGCAGATCGCCATGGACGGCAGCCAGAAGTTACCGCAGAGATTGCTAGGAACCCTGCGTGAGAACCTCGCGGATGGGCGTGCATCGCCATGTTTGTGCCTCGCTGTGGCTGCATGGATGCGTTACGTCAGCGGCACAGATGAGAGTGGCGAACTTATTGATGTTCGCGACCCTTTGGCAATGCAACTGCGCGGGATTGCGACAGCTCAAAAGACCACTGCTGATATCGTATCGGCTATGCTGTCAGTGCGCGAAATCTTTGACGAAGACCTTGCTGGCAAGCTTGCTGCTCCCGTAACTCAAGCGGCAGACCTTTTATGGAACCAAGGCGCACGATATGCATCACAAGAGGTAACGGCATGATCGAAAGCTGGCGATGGTACGGCGAATATGACACCATTGCATTGAGTGAGGTCGCCCAGACAGGCGCGCGTGAGATCGTGACTGCGCTGCATGATATCCCTTATGGTGAAGTCTGGCAGATCGACGCGATTGCCGCGCGCAAGGCGCAAATACAAAACGCTGGTTTTGAATGGAACGTTGTTGAAAGCCTACCTGTCCACGAACGGATTAAGCGTGGAGAAGGTGATTTGGCACAGCTGTTTGCCAACTACCGCCAGTCTATGGCCAACCTAGCGGCTGAAGGCATCAAGACGATCTGCTATAATTTCATGCCTTTGCTGGATTGGACCCGCACTGATTTAGCCGCGCCGGTTTCTACTGGAGCGACGTGCCTGCGCTTTGACGCTGTAAAAATGGCTGCGTTTGAGATCAACATTCTGGGTCGTCGCGCTGCCGAGGACGACTATCCGGAAGATGTCCGTCAGCGCGCTGTTGCGTGGTTTCAAAAATCAACGGCAACTGAACGCGACAACTTACTGGCGGCAATCATGGCAGGGTTGCCGGGGGCATTTGAGCGATTTGATGTCGCTGGTTTGCGCAACGTTCTGGAAAGCTATAAACACATTGACCGCGAAGCGCTGCGCGCGAATTACCGCCGCTTCCTGCAAGAGGTTGTCCCGACGGCTGAGGAACTTGGGATGCGTCTATGTGTGCATCAGGACGACCCGCCGCGCGATATCCTTGGGCTGCCGCGGATCGTTTCAAATGGGGCCGATCTTGATTGGGTATTGGATGCGTATGACAGCCCGGCCAATGGCGTTACACTGTGCGCCGGGTCGTTAGGGGCAAATCCAGATAATGATGTGCCTGCGATTGCAGCGAAAGTTGCCGAGCGTATCCACTTTGTGCACCTGCGCAACGTTCGGAAAGACCCAAATGGATCGTTTGAAGAAGCAGACCACCTGGGTGGAGATACTGACATGGTGGCGTTGGTCCGAGTGATTTTGCAAGAAGAAGCTCGGCGCCGTGACATTGGGCGCAGCGACCATGAGATTCCGTTTCGCCCAGATCACGGCCATCATATGTTATCTGATCTAGCGCGCGATTTGATCCCTGGATATCCGTTGATAGGACGTTTGAGAGGTTTGTCAGAATTGCGCGGGGTCATCCGCGCTTTGAGTTACTAGACTTAACCGGTCCGACCTCAGCGCTTTTGAGACCAAAAAGCGGTATGTGCTGGGAAGGGGTTTGTTGCTCCTCCTAGCCACCCAAGAATGGATGACGAGAACAAGAATTCTGAGCCCCGGCGAGAAGATCATCAAAGACATCATCATGTCACGTGCAAAGAGTATTTAGCTGAAGAGATTGATGACTACGTCAACATATTGGTGCTGCGCCCTGACAAATTCCCAATGGGCGCGATCAAAGCGTATAAACAGCGAGCCCACTGTTCCATCGACACGCCAATTGGCGAAGCCCTAAAGTCCGAGGCCTGCTGGCTGTGTCAGGCGGCCAGCAAGACGGCGGCAGTGAAGCGTTTTAACATTTCAAGTGAACAGGGGCTCGAACATGCCATTGACAACTAGTGCAACTGGGAAACACCTGTGATGGATGTTCTAAGCATCGGCTAAAAGGCAGGGTTCAGAGGGTACCTGCACCTCTCGACCAGAGGTCCGCCTTGACCGGTAAAATCCCCGATGGCGCGGCCTACCTCGCGGCGTCGGCAGCGGCGTTTGCGCTCAAAACTATCGAATGCAATTGCACTGAGGCACGCACTGCGGGCAAACTCAGGGAAAGTGGATCGATGCCGAAGTCGCTCCTAGTTTAGATCGTCAAGCAATCGCCCATGTTTGCGGCTCTGTGCGAGGACGTCGCCCAAGGTGGTATATCCGCGGGCTGCAAGCATGGGCAACATTCGACAAAGAGCCTCAGCTGTTGCAGTGGCGTCACCCAATGCTGTATGGCGCAGCGCTGGCTCAATCGTTACGCCCAGTCTGTCGCACAATGCATCAAGAGTGTGGCGCTCAGTCGTTCCAAACAGGATCGCGGACAGCAGTACTGTGTCCAAAATAGGGTTTGACCAAGTGATATTCATCTGATTGCCATGTCGGTGCATGAAGGCCATGTCGAACGGAGCATTGTGCGCGACAATAACGGAGTCACGTGCAAAGTGGTGGAACTCGTTTACCACGGATTTTGGTGTTGGTGCATCCAAGACCATTGCATCGGTTATGTGATGCACACGGGAAGAAGAAGATGGGATCGGCCGCCCGGGATTGATCAAACGATTGATATGTTCCCCTTCAATGATCTTGTTTCTATGAACACGCACGGCGCCGACCTGCACCAACTCGTCTTTGTGTGGTAGAAGTCCGGTCGTTTCACAATCAAATATTACAAATGAAATTTGATCGAGTTTGCGTTGTGAAAGATCTGACGTTGGTTGGTCCGCGAGCAACTCAAAATCAAATGTCAGCGGGCGGGTGTCGTCTGGCGCAATCATTGCATGCGCTTCGTCAATCAAAAGCAAGTAGCTGTGTGCGCCTTGAAGTGGTTTTAGACGTGCATCAAATGATACGCGTCTGTCTGGACACGTCGCTTTGAACTTGGTTTCAATCCCGGTTTTCACGAGGCGATTGTAGGCTGCGATAAGTTGTTCGCGCGCTACATAGTCAAAGATCACGGCATTCAACCGGGGGGGGGCGATTTGCGCAAGCGTTCCTGCAGCTTGACCGTCGTAGAGAACAATTCTGTGTTCTGGACTGATGAGTAGGATGGCCACCGGCACTTCGGTCAAAATAGCTGCCAGCTGTTCTCGTTGTGCCACAAGAGCATCGGTTTCAAGTGCAACCATCCCGGCAACATCCGTTGTTGTGCTGCTCAGCTTTAGACTTACGGCTTCGGCGGCGTGCGCAAGATCGCCAAGAAAGCGAGCCGAATGTGTGTCGACTTTCACATCAACGCCTGCATGGGCACGGGCGCGAAGTGTTGTGGACAAGGACTGGATCGGTTTTGCGACGTTTTCGTCAAACAACAACCAGATACCGATCGCCAATCCAAGAAGGCCAAAGCCGGAGATGATTCCAGCCAAAATAAAACCGTTTGCGACGCCCTCGGTCAGGGCGCTGCGATACCCAAAAGCAAGTGCGACCGAGACAATTGTAAACCCGCCGCATGCAAGGAGCACAAAAAACAAAAAGATGCGCAAACGTAGGGAAACATCCGATAGCATCACATCGCCTCGCACATTGCTTTCAGCAATGGATCTTCAGAAGAGGCGGACACCCATTGCGCGCCTTGGATTTGCCCTGCATCGTCAAACGAGATCGCATCGATCAGTGCGGCGCGCTTTCCTTTGATGCAGTCTGCGGCCACGTTAAGACGGTTCAGAGGTGCCCAACGGCCATAAAAATAGACTTGGGCAAGCTTCAACCCAGGGTGGCTTTCGTTGATTTGTATCGAGGTCGTGTCTAATGCGACAAATCGTTCGGTCATTGGCGCCACATAGGTCCAGGGCCGCCAAACAGCTGTTGTCTGAACGGTTTCAACCACGTTCAAACCATCGGGTAGAGTAGAGGACGTGCGTGAGTACCAGCTGTATTCTGAACTGATGGTTGCTGCTATCATCGCAGCGCCCGCAGCCACCGGTGTCAGCCAATTGGGCAGACGCCCTCTGGAAAAGCGCACGGCAACCATCATCAGGCCCGCGCCGGCGACTCCGGCAAAAATAACACCTAACAATTCGAGAAACATGAGCAGAATCCTTTTGTCTAATGCGGCGCGCTGCGTCCGTGACCAATGGCAGCTTGTAGGGATTTCACAACGACAAAAGCATCGCGCAAATGGCTGCGCTCAAAGTCTGAAAGATTGGCCGGAGCAAGGAAGTTGTCAGGGGCTGTGCCTGATTGAATTTGATGGCGTTGATGTTCCAGTCGCGTTTCGGCGATAAGGTCATAGGCGTTGAGTAAGTCGGCAACCCCTGAGGCGGACATACCCGATTGCCCGTCACGTGCGGCCTTAAGCCGAGCACGGGTGTTTGCTGGTGGCAATCGCCCTTGCAAAGCTGCAAGCCGAGCAAGATCAACTACGGGCACCACCCCGTTGTGTTTCATGTCGATCTGATGCTTGTGTTCACCGGACCGAATGGTGGCGAGTCCGCGCAGCATTCCTAGTGGCGGATGATGTTTGAGTGCATTTGATGCCATGTGGGCGACAAAAATGGAGTTTTGCGACGCGGCGTTGAGCGTTTCATTCTGTAGGTCTGCAAAACAATCTAAAGGGCCGCCAATTGGGCGCAGGTCGAACATGACGCTTGCCAACATTTGCGCTTCTGGGTTCGGCGTGCTTATCCATCCAGCAAAATAGTCTCGCCAGACCTGCAGCGGTTGCCGCCAAAGATCCGTGGTCGCCATCATATCGCCGGGGCAATACACGTAACCGCATGTGTTGAGCCCGTCGCAAACGAATTTGGCCAGTTCTGCAAAGTAGCCATTGCGCATGTCTTCCGTGGTCGCGTCATCTAAAATCAGGCAATTGTCTTGATCACTGACCCCTGTCTGTTCCTGTCGCCCCTGAGAGCCGCAGGCCAACCAAAGATAGGGCACTGGTGGCGGGCCAAAATTGGCTTCGGCCAATGCAAGCAGGCGGCGGGTCACAGTATCGGCGACATCTGTGATCAGGCGCGTGACGACGTCGTGGCGGTGACCTGCTCCAACCAATTGCGCGAGGAGTTGAGGAATGCGAGCTGTGGTCCGAGCCATTTCTTGAGCGGTATTGGCCATGGCAATGTCGCGGACCATTTCGGCACTGGTAACAGCCTGAAAACGCGTCAGATCGGTTTGAGTGACAATGCCAACGAGTGTATTCTTGTCAACAATGGGGATATGTCCAAATCCGTGCTCCATCATCATGTGAAGGACGTCCGAACCAATCGCGCTTGAAGGCAAGGTGTGTGGGGAAGGGGTCATGATTTCGGCGATGGCTGTGTCTGGCTTTCGATTTTCCGCCAAAATTCGGTTCACCAGGTCGCCGGTAGTGACAATGCCCAAGAGATTGTCACCATCAACCACGCAGAGGGATGAAATTCCTGTAGACCGCATTTTTTGGGCGGCGGCGTCCACTGTTTCATGGAGGCCAATCGTTTGTGGCACACTCGCCATGATGGCGGATAATTCGGTCGTCGCGAGGTCGCCGATCGAAGCCCTCCTTTCGGAGGTTCGCGTACGATCAAAAAAACGGCGCACGGAGGCTTGTGATTGTAGCAGCGAATGGAAACTGTCGGTTGGCAACATAAGCAGCGTCGTCTCAGTTTCACAGCGCGCGCTTGTTGCCGCCCGGCCATTATTGAGTAGCCCTCGCTCGCCAAATGAATTGCGCAAGCCTAGGTGGGAGATCACGGTACCGTTGTCATCTCGCACCTCTACAGTTCCGTTATGGATAAGAAAGAGTCCCTTCAGTGGATCACCGAAGTTATAGACCGTTGAGTTTTGCGACAGCGTGAGGAGCTCAAACCTTGCGCCCAGACTTTCTAGAGTTTCATCTGAAAGGCAGTCGTATGGGTGCACTGAGCGCAGAAATCGAGTGATCTGATCTGCCGTAAGCGTCATAGCACCACCTTGTCATGTCTGGTTGTGAGGTCACAAGTGGCGCTGAGGACACATGTCGCCGCTTGAACGAATAGGTTGGGTTAGTGAATGCCCTTCCCGGAATGACCGGAAAGGGCTTGAGTAATGCGTGATGCCTTTGGGCGCTGCTGCTCAGTGATCCTGAGCGGCACCTGCGCCGCGGGGAACGCGCACGCTTTCGACAAGTGCTTTGATCTCCGAAGGTGTCTCTTTGGTCATGCCTGACACGATGTAAGCTACGGTAAAGTTCACTGCTGCGCCGATCGCACCGAAGCTTGTGGATTTCACCGTGCCCAAAAGCGGGTCAGCATCGGTGAAGGAATTGGTGCCCGGAATGAACAGCCAGCCTTTGTGTAAGAAGATATATACCAATGTTACACTGAGACCGGCCAGCATACCCGCGACTGCACCTGCGTTGTTAATTCTGGTGGAAAAGATTCCCATCATCAACGCCGGGAAAATCGAGGCGGCTGCCAAACCAAAGGCCAGCGCTACGGTCTGTGCGGCAAAACCCGGCGGGTTGAGACCCAACCAAGTGGCTACCGCAATTGCAACACCCATAGCGATACGTGCTGAAAGCAACTCGTTTTTCTCAGAAATCTGTGGGTTGATCGCCCCTTTGATCAGATCGTGAGAAACTGCCGAAGAGATTGCCAGCAACAGACCCGCTGCGGTGGAAAGTGCGGCTGCGAGACCGCCAGCAGCAACCAGACCAATCACCCAAGACGGAAGGTTGGCGATTTCCGGGTTGGCCAGAACGAGGATGTCGCGGTTAAACTTGGTCAGCTCGTTGCCTTGCCAACCCTTTTCCGCCGCCATTGCCTGAAGATCAGCATCCTTGTCGTTGTAGTACTGGATTTGGCCGTCGCCGTTCTTATCTTCCCAATCCAAAAGACCGGTTTTCTGCCATGTGGCCATCCAGTCGTATTCTGGTTCGTTCTCTATCTGCTGGGTGGTGACTGCGTCACCTGAGATGCCGCCATTTGGCCACATCAGCTCGGATATGTTCAGGCGTGCCATCGCACCCACCGCAGGTGCGGTCAGATACAACAGTGCGATGAACACCAGTGTCCAACCCGCGGACCAACGTGCGTCCGATACTTTGGGCACGGTGAAAAAGCGCATAATGACATGCGGCAAACCCGCAGTACCGATCATGAGAGACAAGGTGAAGAGCACCATGTTCAGCGTATCTGCGTGGTGTGCTGTGTATTCCTTGAAACCAAGCTCGGTCACCACTGCATCCAGTTTGGCCAACAGTGGCTCGCCCGAAGCAACGTGATCACCAAACAGACCCAAGGCAGGGATTGGATTGCCTGTCAGTTGGAGAGAGATAAAGATTGCCGGAATGGTGTAGGCGGTGATCAGAACGCAATATTGCGCCACTTGCGTGTAAGTCACACCTTTCATGCCGCCGAACACAGCGTAGGCAAACACCACACAAGCACCAATTAAGAGACCGGCGGTGTTGGAAATCTCCAGGAAGCGACCGAAAGCCACCCCAACCCCGGTCATCTGACCGATGACATAAGTGGTGGAGGCAACAATCAGGCAGATCACTGCAACAATGCGTGCGGTCTGACTGTAAAAACGGTCACCGATGAACTCTGATACGGTGAATTTACCAAACTTACGCAGGTAAGGCGCAAGCAAAAGCGCCAGCAGCACGTAGCCACCAGTCCACCCCATCAGGAAGGAAGAGTTGTCATAGCCGGTAAAGGCGATAAGCCCAGCCATGGAAATGAATGACGCTGCGGACATCCAGTCCGCGGCAGTCGCCATACCATTGGTGACTGGGTGGACGCCGCGTCCGGCGGCGTAAAATTCAGATGTGGATCCCGCACGGGCCCAAATCGCGATGCCGATGTAAAGCGCAAATGACGCGCCCACAAACAGCAGGTTGATGGCAAATTGGCTCATTGTCCCTCAGATCCTTTGTTATTCATCAACGCCATGTTCGGAGTCGAGTTTGTTCATCTTCCAGGCGTAGAAAAAGATAAGCGCCAAGAAGACGAGGATGGATCCTTGCTGTGCAAACCAGAATCCAAGGTCGGTGCCGCCGACGGCGATGCCGCTCAGCATTGGGCGCAGCAGAATGCCGAACCCGAATGAAACCAGCGCCCATATCACGAGGCTGATCAGGATGATGCGCACATTGGCTGACCAATATGCGGCGTTGGATGAGTTGTCGGACATAGAATGTCTCCTCCCTCTGTTTGTGTTCCTCAACATATGGTCGCGCGTGCGGACCTATGTTCCCCTTTAGGTGGTCGCTTCAGAGACCACCGCAGCGAGTTCTTGTGCGATGAAGTCAATTTTTCCCATCGCATCGATGCGTTTTAGTGTGCCTTGCCCCTCATAGTGGGCAATCAATGGTGCCGTTTGCGCGTGGTAGGCGTTTAGTCGGCTGGCAACGGTTTCGGCGTTGTCATCTGCACGGCGTTTGAAATCTGTCCCGCCACAGTTGTCACACACGCCGTCTTTTTTGGGGGGCTTGAAACTGTCGTGGTAACCTTCGCCACAACTGCCACATGTGAAACGGCCCGAAATTCGAGCCACCATGTTGGTGTCCTCAACTTCAAGGCTGATCGCGGCATTGATGCGCTGCCCACTGCCTGCCAGCAACTCATCCAGCGCTTCGGCCTGAGCCCCTGTGCGGGGGAAGCCGTCCAAGATCACACCCTTGGCACAATCGGTGTCTTTTAGACGGTCCTTTAAGATGGAGATTACAATTTCATCAGACACCAGATCTCCTGCGTCCATCACGGCCTTCGCAGCCAATCCAGCTTCTGTGCCGGCGGTCACGGCTGCGCGTAACAGGTCTCCGGTGGACAGTTGCACTAGGCCAAATTGCGTTTGCAATATACGGGCCTGAGTGCCTTTCCCGGCCCCGGGCGGGCCGAGCAAGATCAAAACAGGCGTGGATGTTTTTACCTTTTCCAACATGCGCTTATCCCC
>NZ_BAABWQ010000006.1:2500-6159 GCF_040370365.1 Shimia sp. NS0008-38b
ATCGCCTTAAGTAAGAGGCTGATCTCAGTTTGGTGCTTTGTGTCGTCATAGTAATCCGCAAGGGTGAACGGCGTTATAAAGCGAGCATATGTTATAGGTTGTTTCCTCGACCTCGCATGTGTCTGCCAGCTGAAACGAACAGCGTTGTCCAAGTCAAGTACACTAACCCGAACAACGACGTTTGCCTCCTGCACGGACGGCAGACTATCTGCGTTGTTCATTGTTCTTTATCTTCCAGGCGGGTCTGACGACATCAGAAGCCTGGGTCCAAGATAAAGAGCGGGAAAATTATGTATGCTTTTGGTTCAGAAACAGAGATCACATTGCTTACCAGCTTGTGTGGTCGCGAATGACGCAAGTCTTTCTCTTTCTGGATCAAATCAAGCGCGAGAAGGGCGTTTGGTGAATGCCTTGGCAGTAAGAGGCGATGAAAGACGTGATACTCTGCGATAAGCCATGAGGAGCTGAGAATAAGCTTTGATCCATGGATTTCTGAATGGGGCAACCCACCTGACAGTTTGTTATAATAGCTCTTGAGCTGCTTATAACTTACTGAACCAGGTACTTTTAGACTGAATACATAGGTTTAAAAGAGCAAACCCGGGGAACTGAAACATCTAAGTACCCGGAGGAAAGGACATCAATTGATACTCCCCTAGTAGCGGCGAGCGAACGGGGACCAGCCGAGCCTTGAATGTGATCAGAATGTGTTGGGAAGCACAGCCATAGTGGGTGATAGCCCCGTATGAGAAGCATGATGGGACGTATTAAGTAGGGCGGAACACGTGAAATTCTGTCTGAAGATCGGAGGACCACCTTCGAAGGCTAAGTACTCCTTACTGACCGATAGTGAACCAGTACCGTGAGGGAAAGGTGAAAAGCACCCCGACGAGGGGAGTGAAACAGCTCCTGAAACCGAACGCCTACAATCAGTTGGAGGCCCCTTGAGGGCTGACAGCGTACCTTTTGTATAATGGGTCATCGACTTGGTCTATCTAGCAAGCTTAAGCCGTTAGGTGTAGGCGCAGCGAAAGCGAGTCTTAATAGGGCGCATGAGTTAGGTGGATCAGACCCGAAACCGAGTGATCTAGGCATGGCCAGGTTGAAGGTGCAGTAACATGCACTGGAGGACCGAACCCACATCTGTTGAAAAAGATCGGGATGAGCTGTGCCTAGGGGTGAAAGGCCAATCAAACTCGGAGATAGCTGGTTCTCTGCGAAATCTATTTAGGTAGAGCGTCGTACGAATACCCCGGGGGGTAGAGCACTGGATGGGTAATGGGGCCCCACAGGCTTACTGATCCTAACCAAACTCCGAATACCCGGGAGTACTATACGGCAGACACACTGCGGATGCTAACGTCCGTAGTGGAGAGGGAAACAACCCTGACCTACGACTAAGGCCCCTAATTCATGGCTAAGTGGGAAAGCAGGTGGGACGACCAAAACAACCAGGAGGTTGGCTTAGAAGCAGCCATCCTTTAAAGATAGCGTAACAGCTCACTGGTCTAATTAAGTTGTCCTGCGGCGAAGATGTAACGGGGCTCAAGCCATGAGCCGAAGTCTAGGATGCATTTATTGCATGGTAGCAGAGCGTAGTGTGACATAGTTCCAATCCTCTTTAGCTTTCCTCTGGAAAGTCCTGGAGGATATGGAGCTTTCGATGAAGCCGGGGCGTGAGCCATCCGGTGGAGAGATCACTAGTGAGAATGATGACATGAGTAGCGACAAAGAGTGTGAGAGACACTCTCGCCGAAAGTCCAAGGGTTCCTGCTTAAAGCTAATCTGAGCAGGGTAAGCCGGCCCCTAAGCCGAGGGCGAAAGCCGTAGGCGATGGGAACTAGGTTAATATTCCTAGGCCAGGAGGATGTGACGGATCTCGAAGGTAGTTTGTCCTTATTGGATTGAACAGGCTGCTTAGAGGTTCCTGGAAATAGCCCTCCATGAGACCGTACCCTAAACCAACACAGGTGGACTGGTAGAGAATACCAAGGCGCTTGAGAGAACTATCTTGAAGGAACTCGGCAAAATACCTCCGTAAGTTCGCGAGAAGGAGGCCCAGTTTCTACGCAAGTATTGACTGGGGGCACAAACCAGGGGGTGGCGACTGTTTACTAAAAACACAGGGCTCTGCGAAGTCGCAAGACGACGTATAGGGTCTGACGCCTGCCCGGTGCCTGAAGGTTAAAAGGAGGGGTGAGAGCTCCGAATTGAAGCCCAGGTAAACGGCGGCCGTAACTATAACGGTCCTAAGGTAGCGAAATTCCTTGTCGGGTAAGTTCCGACCTGCACGAATGGCGTAACGACTTCCCCGCTGTCTCCAAGATAGACTCAGCGAAATTGAATTGCCTGTCAAGATGCAGGCTTCCCGCGGTTAGACGGAAAGACCCCGTGCACCTTTACTACAGCTTCACATTGGCATTAGGCCGAGCATGTGCAGGATAGGTGGTGGGCTTTGAAACCAAAACGCCAGTTTTGGTGGAGCCTCCCTTGAGATACCACCCTTGCTCTGCTTGATGTCTAACCGCGGTCCGTTATCCGGATCCGGGACCCTGTGTGGCGGGTAGTTTGACTGGGGCGGTCGCCTCCTAAAGCGTAACGGAGGCGCGCGAAGGTTGGCTCAGAGCGGTCGGAAATCGCTCGTTGAGTGCAATGGCAGAAGCCAGCCTGACTGCGAGACTGACAAGTCGAGCAGAGTCGAAAGACGGCCATAGTGATCCGGTGGTCCCGAGTGGAAGGGCCATCGCTCAACGGATAAAAGGTACGCCGGGGATAACAGGCTGATACTGCCCAAGAGTCCATATCGACGGCAGTGTTTGGCACCTCGATGTCGGCTCATCTCATCCTGGGGCTGGAGCAGGTCCCAAGGGTACGGCTGTTCGCCGTTTAAAGAGGTACGTGAGCTGGGTTTAGAACGTCGTGAGACAGTTCGGTCCCTATCTGCCGTGGGTGTAGGATACTTGAGAGGAGTTGCCCCTAGTACGAGAGGACCGGGGTGAACGATCCACTGGTGTACCAGTTGTTCCGCCAGGAGCAGTGCTGGGTAGCTATGATCGGACAGGATAACCGCTGAAGGCATCTAAGCGGGAAGCCCCCCTCAAAACAAGGTATCCCTGAGGACCGAGGTAGACCACCTCGTCGATAGGCCAGAGATGTAAGTGCGGTAACGCATTCAGTTGACTGGTACTAATGGTCCGATAGGCTTGATTTGATCCAGTAAAAGACAGACTTATACTAGATAAATCAAAAGCATACACACAACACAATCAGCGTACTGACTTGGACAACAACACTATCATGAGGCCGTTTACTCGGTTTGGTGATCATAGCGCGAGTGAAACACCCGGTCCCATCCCGAACCCGGCCGTTAAGCACCGTAGCGCCGATGGTACTGCATCTTAAGGTGTGGGAGAGTAGGTCATCGCCAGACCTAGTAAACGACCTCACGATACGTATCTCTCAAAACGATCAACAGAATACCTTCAGAACAAAAAAACGTCCTGAAGGGCGACAGATCTCAATCCAAACCGGTAAGAGATCAACGGGGGAAATGAGCAAAACACGCTCAACCCATAAAAGCGTCGCGGGATGGAGCAGCCCGGTAGCTCGTCAGGCTCATAACCTGAAGGTCGTAGGTTCAAATCCTACTCCCGCAACCA
>NZ_BAABWQ010000007.1:0-1881 GCF_040370365.1 Shimia sp. NS0008-38b
GATTCATTCTATTTTGTATGAGGTCATCTACGACGGAGGGATCTGCGAGTGTTGAGATGTCTCCGAGGGCGCCGTAGTCGTTTTCGGCGATTTTGCGCAGGATGCGGCGCATGATTTTGCCGGAGCGGGTTTTGGGCAGGCCGGGGGCCCATTGGATCAGATCCGGGCTGGCAATTGGACCAATTTCGGTCCGCACCCAGGTGCGCAGCTCTTTGCGCAGCTCCTCAGAGGGCTCCTGATCGTTCATCAATGTGACGTAGCAGTAGATGCCCTGACCCTTGATGTCATGCGGGTAGCCCACCACGGCGGCCTCAGCCACAGCGGCATGGGCCACCAGCGCGCTTTCGACTTCCGCCGTGCCCATGCGGTGGCCAGAGACGTTGATCACATCGTCCACACGCCCGGTGATCCAGTAGTCACCATCCGCATCCCGACGGCAGCCATCGCCAGCAAAGTAGTAGTTTTTGTAATCTGAGAAGTAGGTCTTCTCAAAGCGCTCATGGTCGCCCCAGACCGTGCGCATCTGGCTGGGCCAGCTGTCCTTGATCGCCAGAACACCTTCAACGTCGTTGCCGCTGATCTCTTCCCCCGATTGCGGGTCCAGCACCACCGGATGCACGCCAAAGAAGGGCTTCATGGCCGCGCCGGGTTTGGTGGCATGGGCGCCGGGCAGGGGGGTCATCATATGGCCACCGGTTTCGGTCTGCCACCATGTGTCGACAATTGGACAACGCCCGCCGCCAATCACATCATTGTACCAGTTCCAGGCCTCGGGGTTGATCGGCTCGCCCACAGTGCCAAGGATGCGCAACGAGGAGAGGTCACATTTCTCCACATAGTCATTGCCCTGACCCATCAGTGCGCGCAGCGCGGTCGGTGCGGTGTAGAATTGATTGACCTTGTGCTTCTCACAGACCTGCCAGAAGCGGGAGGCATCTGGATAGGTGGGCACACCTTCAAACATCAGCGTGGTGGCACCATTGGCCAGCGGGCCGTAGACAATATAGCTGTGGCCCGTGACCCAGCCCACATCCGCCGTACACCAGAAGATGTCACCGTCTTTGTAGTCAAAGGTGTATTCATGGGTCATGGAGGCATAGACCAGATAGCCGCCGGTGGTGTGCACCACGCCTTTGGGCTGCCCGGTGGAGCCGGAGGTGTAGAGGATGAACAGCGGATCCTCCGCATTCATCTCTGCCGGTTTGCAGTAGTCATTCGCCTCCATGGCCATTTCGTTGTAATCATAATCGCGCCCGTCGATCCATGTGGTCTGATCGCCTGTGCGTTTGACCACCAGACATTTGACGGTGTCTTTGGTGTGCAGCAGCGCGGCATCGGCGTTGGATTTGAGCGCCGTTTTGCGGCCGCCACGTGGCGCGCTGTCCGCGGTGATGACCACTTTGGCGTCACAGCCATTCACCCGCGCCGCCAGCGCATCCGGGCTGAAGCCGGCAAACACAATCGAGTGGATCGCGCCGATGCGGGCACAGGCCAACATGGCATAAGCCGCCTCCGGGATCATCGGCATATAGATCACCACGCGATCCCCTTTGCGCACCCCCATGGTTTCCAGCACATTGGCCATGCGGCACACACGGCGGTGCAACTCAGCGTAGGTGATGTGTTGGGCCGGCTCTTCTGGATTGTCCGGCTCAAAGATGATCGCCGTCTGATCGCCCCGGGTTTCCAGATGGCGGTCAATACAGTTGGCGGCCACATTGAGCGTGCCGTCCTCAAACCATTTGATTTCCACATTGCCCGGCGCAAACGACGTGTTCTTCACCTTGGTGAACGGTTTGATCCAATCCACCCGCTGGCCGTGCTCAGCCCAAAATCCCTCAGGATCAGAAACCGATGCCCTATAAAGAGCGTCGTATTTGG